>NZ_JAMYPF010000001.1:0-552386 GCF_040320205.1 Mesorhizobium sp. M0761 | reverse complement strand
GAGTAGCGGGATGGGTGGGCGGACCTTGCGCATTGTCCTGGACAAATCCGGGATAGCTGCCGTCGAGTTTTCCATGTTGCTGCCCATCCTGTGCCTCGTCTGCCTCGGCATCGCCGACGGCTGGTCCTACGTAACGAGTTACTTGCAGATGCGCGCGGGCGTTAAAACCGCGGCCAATCTCGTAATGGCCGGCGCGTCCAATGACACCGGAACGCAGGCGGTCGCGCTTTCGAGCTGGAACGACAAGCCCGAGGACGCCGCGGTCGTACTGGTCCGCTCCTATTTGTGCGGCGCCACGGTCGTGGATGCGACCACCATTTGCGGCGGAACGAAGCTGCCGACCGTCTTCGTCCAGATAACGGCGACGGGCACCTGGGTGCCCCCGTTTAACTTCGGTGTCTTCCCGGACCCGCGCGCGATCAGTCATCAGCAGGTGATCCGTGTCCGCTGAAAGGATCGGATCCAGGTGGCGCCGTGACTGCTCCGGCGCAGCCGGGCTGGAATTCGCCTTGATCGCGCCTTTCCTGGTGATGCTTTTGTTCGGAATCTTCGCCTTCGGCTGGGCCATGAATGCCGTGTCGACCGTCCGCTATACGCTGGAAACCTCTTCTCGGGCGCTGCAGCTGAACAACACGCTTTCGCAGAGCGACATCCAGGCCATCGCCACGCAGAAATTGGTGAATCTGGGTCTGCAGAACGTCATTGTGACGATCGCGATCGACCCTGCCAGCGGCGGCTTCAAGATGGCGCATCTGACCGCCAGCTATGCCTTCGTCATCGCTTTCCCGTATTTCGACCAGTATCCGATAAATTACGCCACGACCGTCACGGTGCCCCTGGTTGCCAGCTAGGATACGGCCGGCTTGGTTGAGTTGGCGGCCCTGTATTCAGCTTCCCAAGGCAATGCGTCGAATTCGGGCTTGTGCCCCGCTTCACGGTAGGCGGCCTGAGTGAGGAAACCTGCTTTGTCCCGCTCCACAACGCAGACAAACGGCGGATTCCCCGGGCACCTATAGACGCCTACAGCTTTTTCCATGCAACAGGTGTGCTACGGGTGCTCGAAGATGTCCTCCTTCATTGCGATGACAGAACAATAGAGAATATCTAGCGGTCCGGCATCACTGAAGGGTGCGGGTTCGTAAATTCGTACAACTCTTTTCATTGCGGAGAGAGTTTCGGCGAGCTTATTAATGTGTCGTTTGCCATTGCCTTTTCTGGGAGGCTGCGATGGTTGCAACGCCCATAGATATCGCTCGAGCGGCCACTACGGCCACCTTGCTGATGCGCCAGAAGTCCATGGCGGAACCCGCCACATTTCGCCGGGACATGGATCAATCGCGCAGGGCCATCCGAGCCTCACGCGAGCTTCTGAAGCGCCTTGGTCAACGTCGTCACGACGTGGCGCTAGGCTGGGAAGATGGCGGCCCGTCTACTGTTGCCGCCTCCGCGTTTCAAGCCGACGTTCTCCGCTCTGCATTCCGAGCCCTAGTAGGGGAAACGGGTACGCCTGAGTGTCAATGGCGCGATTTAGCCAAGGCCCTGGTGCGCGATTTGACTGGGTGCGAGCTGATCGAAACTGGCTGGTGGATTGGATCGTCAGCAAGTAGCCGCTGCCCGCCAGCGGCCCAGCAGCCGTCTGCGGGGACTTTGCAGCGGGCGCGCTGGGCCTGACCGGTGGGGCGGTGTGGTATCCGCCGGCTGGCGAACATATGCGCCTCCTGCCAACGCCAGCGAAACATCCAAACGAACGAGGCGATCTAACCGCGATCTCGCCATCCAAGGCCAACACATAGGCCGATAGCAAAGGCCCATAATTGCTGAGAGAACGAAAATGGCCGACGCCATGGTTGGGGAACCCGGGTGGGTAGGCGCCGGCCACAAGCGGAACAGGCCCGCCGCGCCACACACATGGCTGATTTGTCATCACGTGGTTATGGTGTGATCGCGTAGGGCTGCACCAGCGGAACTTAGTAAACGCCGCTTGGTAAGCGATCCTCGACGCGATCGTTCATCGCCAGGACATGCGGCGTGCACAAGACGTTGGGTAGCGAAAACAGCGGATCGTCGGTCTTCGGCGGCTGCTGGTCGAACACGTCGAGAGCCGCACCCGCGATTTGGCCATTGGCCAGCGCTGCTCGCAGGGCCGTGTAGTCGATCAGCGATCCGCGCCCGGTGTTGACGACGATGGCTGACGGTTTCATCTTCGAGAACGCGGCGGCGTTCAGGATGTGATGGTCAGGAAGTCGGATTGCTCCACCAGGGTGGAGAAGTCGACGAGTTCGACGGAGGCGCTTCCTTCAGGAAGGGATCGTAGGCAAGGATGCGGGTCTCCCAGCCGAAAGCCGTTGCGCCACGCCACGGCCGCTGCGGCCGAGGCCGAGGATGCCGACGGTGGCGCCGCGCCATGGGTCAGGCCGCGCCACCCGCCACGCCGCATGAATTCGGGCGTCCACGTGCCAAGTTGTTTGGCAACAGCCAGCATCAGGGCCACCGCGTGCTCGCTGACCGTGAAGATCCGAAAATCGTTCGGCGTACTCGAAACCAGAATGCCGTGCTCGGTGGCAGCGTCGAGGTCGATGCCGTCGATACCAATGCCGTATTTTTAGACGTACCGCAGTTCCGGAAGCGCCTGCATCACGCGCCTGGTGATGCGGGTGCCGCTTGCCCCATCAAGGCGACACAGCCATGTGCCGGGCAATCAGCTCATCCTCGGTAAAGCGCTTGAACGGCTTTCCCAGAGCGCATTGCCGAAAATGACGTTGACCCCACGCTCGCGCAGCCAGTCCAGCGAGGCGCCGGTTGGGTCGTAGCGTTCAAATGCGAGAACGCTGGGCAAGCCTTGAGCGCTCATGATGGTGGCGACCTCCTCAAATACCTTCGAATTGCTTCCGCTGTACGGCTGCCTTGCATCCGCTTCGGAAGGCTTTTCGGGCGCTTGTCCGCTTGAATCAACTGGCATCACACTTCGATGTCCGATCTTTCATTCTGTGGGTGACGGCAGCAGATCAACGAGCGGCACAAAATCCTCCGGCGAGTCATCAAGTGGCGGGGGTTCTTCCTCAGCCTCCTGCTTTGGCTCCACCATCAGGAGACCGACGACGACCAGAGCCAGAGAGGCCCAGGTCAGCGCTGGTATCGACTCTCCGAGCAACAGCATGCTCCAGCCTATGCCGGCGGCTGTCCCCGCATAGGCGTTCTGGCTGGCGAAGACCGCACCGGTGCTGGAGACTAGCAAAATGAAGAGCAGCATCGCCAAATTGCTGGCGGCAGCCATCAGCAAGACGATGACGCCAAGCCGACCAGCCAATAGACCAAATGGCACGAAGTCCTGACAAAAAGCGGCAAGTGGGATCAGCATCAAAACCGAAACAACTAGGGTCATGCCGAACAGGGCGACGTTATCGATTTTGGCGGGCTTGGACTCTGAGAGATAGATATCCTCGACTGCGTAAGTGACGGGGATTACAAGAGCGATGACAAACCACACCCAACTGGTGGCTATTTCTCCGGGCTCTCCGTACAGGAGGATGATGGAGATGCCGACGAGACCCAATCCAAGCCCTAAAAAGCGCTTCAAATTCGGAGCTTCGGTCCGCATCAGAGCGGCGAACAAGAAGACAGCAAATCCCTCGAGCACGATGACAATGGAGACGATGGAAGCTGGAAGCTTGCTTGCCACCCAGTACACCAGAACCTGGTTGATCACCGAGCTAATGAACGCAAAACGAAGGATGAACGTCCGATCGGCTCGCGTGAGATCCTTGATTCTTGGCATTGTCCGTCGCTTCAAACTAATCCCGATGCAGAACACGGCTCCGATAATGTCGATGAGGATTGCCAATCCGACCGGATGAGCCTCAACAAGCGAAGCCATCTTGGAAAGTGGAACGACGACGCCCCATAACCCGCCACATGCCAGCAGCAGTAGAGCGCCACGAAACGTGCGAATATTTTGCCGCATCTTTCGCTCTCGCTCGTAAACCTTCTGGGCCATTGTCGCGAACACTGTGGCAAGCTTGCCGAGACCATCTGTACGGCTTGCTACGTCGCGGATGCCAAGCTTCGAAGGATTGAACCGCCCGGTCTCCAATGTGGCGGCCGCCCTGGTCAGCTTGGCCACCTGCCGCAGATATTCCGTCTCAACGTCGCGGAGTCTTTTTTTCTCGATGCAGGTCTCAACACGAGCCTTGAGTAGAGCTAGTTCAAAGTCCTTTGGCAGAAAGTCTTCCGCGCCAAGCTCGATGGCGCTAATCACGCTGCCCATTTCTTCATCGAGGGCCGAAATGACGATCACCGGCAGATCGCGAGTGGCCCGCGAAGACTTGAGCGCCTTGAGCACTTCGAAGCCATCCATTTCGGGCATGACGATATCAAGGAGTACGAGGTCGAATGGATTCTGAGCAACCTGTTCAAGCGCCAGCTTGCCGCTTGCGACAGCGGTTGTTTCATGGCCGAGCGACTGGATGGCTTTGCTGAGTTTCAGGCGCACAGTGCCTGAGTCATCGACTATGAGGACGCGCGCACCTTCTGGTGCGCGAGCATCAGGTGATTGTGTCTCCGATTCTATGCTCATTCGGTTGTCCCCCTCGTTTCAAATCGGCAAGGCGAGAGCTTAGATCTCGGCTGGCCGTGTCACACGCGCCCGCGATGAGTTCCACTTCCGTCGCGGCCGCGCCGGGCATACTGTCGCGGCAGGATTGTTCCATTGCCGCGCAAAGCGCGGAAAGTTGGTTGGCGCCGAAGTCCCGCGCGCTTGATTTCAGCGTATGGGCAGCGCGGCCAAGACCTGAACGGTCGCCGGACTCCGCAGCCCGGCGCATCTGCTCGACTAGCAACGGGGATTCCTCCAGAAAACTCTCAATGAGTTCTGCAAGAGAGTCTTGATCCCCACCTATGAGATCAAGGAGCTTGTCTAGAGCGTCCTGCGCAACATCCATGACCGGACCTTTGTTGTCAGTTGTGTTGGTGGGCGCGTGTAAGAGAGGCGACCAACTCCTCCACGCGCAACGGCTTGCTTAGGTAATCATCCATCCCAGCTTCCAGGTAGCGCTCGCGGTCGCCGGCCATTGCATTGGCGGTAAGTGCCACGATGAAAGGCTGCAGCGAGTCCCCGGCGCCTGATGCGCGGATCAACCTTGTGGCTTCGAGCCCGTCCATGTCCGGCATCTCGATATCCATCAGGATGACATCGTGTTGGCCCTTGGCAAATGACGAAATCGCCGTCTCTCCATCCACCGCCAAGTCTACCTTGTAGCCAAGCCGTTCAAGCACCTTGGACCCAATCTTCCGATTGGTGATGTTGTCATCAACCAGCAGGATCCGAAGCGGCAATTTCGCCGCCATTTCGCTGTCGAGGGATGGTCCCTTGGGTTGATCAGGCTTGGCTGAACGCGTTGGAGCCACGGCAAAGACGGACATGAAAGCATTGAGGAGCGGCGAGGGTTTGATCGGCTTAGGAAGCATCGCCGCAAATTTGATGCTCTCGATATCTGCCTTGTTTCGCTCATCAAGAGGCACCAAGGAACTCAGCAATATCAGTGGAAGGTCACCTCTTTCACCAAGCCCACGCAATCGTTTGGCCAGTTTAATCCCGTCCATCTCTGGCATGTTCATGTCGAGCACGATGGCGTCATAATTTTCGCCGCTCGAAATCCTGCGCAATGCGTCCAGAGGCGACTCGGTCGTGTGTGGAATCATGGACCAGGATTGGGCTTGCAGAGACAGGATGCGCCGGTTGGTTGCGTTGTCGTCAACGATCAGCAGCCGCTTGCCTGCGAGTTCAACTTTTGCCAGCGACATTTGCGCCTGCCTGGGAGCGGGCGCAACGGCAGCGCGGATCGTGAAGAAGAATGTCGTACCCGACCCTTCAACACTTTCGACCCATACCTCCCCGCCCATCAGTTCTGCCAGGCGTTTGCTAATCGCCAACCCTAGCCCGGTGCCCCCGTAGCGCCGCGTCGTCGAGGCATCGACCTGGCTGAAAGACTTGAACAAGCGATCCAATCTGTCTTCGGGTATACCAATGCCGGTATCGCGTACTGCAAACTGCAGGGTGGAGAAGCCCTCTTCGCTTCCGCCATGGGGTGTCCCCGCGCCCTCAACTGCGGGCGGAACTTTCATCACCGACAGGACAATTTCACCCCGCTCGGTAAATTTCACAGCGTTGTTGAGGAAATTAAGCAAAATTTGTCGCAGTCTGGTGCTGTCTGCCACAATCCCGCCAGGAGTACCGGGCTCCACCAGGTATGCCAGGTCGAGTCCCTTCTCCGCGGTCTTGGAGGCCACCAGATCAATTGCGCTCTCAAGGCATTCCCGGAGTTCGAAGGGACTTGGATCAAGCTCCAGCTTGCCGGCCTCAACCTTGGAGAAATCGAGTATGTCGTTGATAATCGTTAGCAGGGCTTCGCCGCTGTTGCTGATCGTCTCGCTAATCTCGCGTTGTTCAGTGTCAAGCTTTGTACCAAGCAACAAGTTGCTCATTCCGATCACGCCATTCATTGGTGTGCGAATTTCGTGGCTCATCGTCGCCAGAAAAGAACTCTTCGCCTCATTTGCCGCCTCGGCCGCCTCTTTTGCCTGCTGCAGCGCCAGGGAAAGCTGTTTCAGCTCGGTAAATAGCTGCGCGTTATGGAGGGCCGCACCGGCATTGGCGGCAATGGTGGAAAGCAAGCGAAGCGAGTCATCGGTAAATATGCCCTCCCGCGTAGTGCTCTGAACACTGATAACTCCAAGCGTTCCTTGCGCGGTCTTGATCGGAACGCCGAGATAGGACAATGCATCCTTGCCGACGGGGGTAGCCCCGATCTGAGCTCCACGTTCCGCTACATCCTGATTGATCAGCAGCGGCTCGCCAGTCTCTATGATCTTGCTTGTCAGCCCCTCGCCAAGGGTTAGTGTGTTGAAGGCCTCGCCAAACTGATAGGGGAAATGGATTAGGTTGGTTTCCGGATCAAGCAGTGCGACGTAGACAATATCGGCATCAAAGATCTCCTGCATCTGGTTACCGATCAACTGGATCGTGCTGTCAAGTTCCGATTCCGCTATGAGCGCCTGACTAACCGTTCCAATGGCGGCAAGTTCGGCAGCGCGGGCTTCAGTCACCTTGAGCAGACGCTGAGTTTCATTGAATAGACGGGCGTTGGCGATGGCGACCCCCATGCTGGAGGCCACCGTCTGCAGCAGGCGCACGTCGTTTTCGTCGAACGCATGCTTCTGATAGCTCTGCACACTGAGAACACCCAGTGTTCCCTCACCAGACTTGATCGGCACGCCTATGTAAGAGGCAGTCCTATCCTCTTCGTGTGGAAAGTAGGCGCCAAGCTCTTTTCCTTCCTCAAGAGTGCCAAAAACAAAGGGCTCACCTGTTGTGATGATTTTCGAAGCTACTCCCATGCCCATTGGGAATGGATCGATAGCTCTATAGGTCCTAAAGTATGCATAAGGGACATGGATCAAGCCGGTTTCGCTATCGTGTAACAAAATTTCACTGACTTCGATGCCGAAAGCCTCCCGCACCTTGTCGCCTACCAAGCGAATAACAGTGTCCAGGTTAAGCGACTTCGTCATCGCTTCGCCAACGCTGTTGAGAATCGCCAGTTCTTTTGCGCGGTCCTCTGTCACTTTCAGCAGGCGCTGCGTCTCATCGAACAGATGTGCGTTGGAGATGGCTACGCCCATGCCGGATGACAGCCCCTGCAACAGACGCACATGATCTTCATTGAAGACATTCTTCTCGTAGCTCTGAACGCTGACGACACCCAAAATCCTGTCACCAGCGATGATCGGCACGCCCAAGTAGGATTCGGTCCTGTCATCTTCCGTAGGTATAAGTGCGCCCAGAGCAACGTGTTGCTCAGTCGAGCCCAAAACCAATGGCTTGCCTGACAGTATGACCTTGGACGTCAGACCTTCGCCCATCGCAAATGGCTCGGGGTCCTGATAGTCCCTGTAAAACGCATAGGGTACGGTGATCAGATCAGACTTCTCGTCACGCAGCAGGATTTCGGTGACGTCTGTTCCAAATATCTCGCGCACCTTGTCACCGACGATGCGCGTGACGGTCTTGACATTCAACGTCTTGGCCATTGCTTCGCCGACACTGTTGAGGATCGCGAGTTCTTTTGCGCGGTCCTCGGACACTTTCAACAGCCGCTGGGTTTCGTCGAAAAGGCGGGCATTCGAGATGGCAACTCCCATGCTCGACGAGAGAGCTTGCAAGAGACGCACGTGATCTTCGCTAAAGGCGTTCTTTTGGTAACTCTGCACGCTGACAACTCCTAGAGTTCTGCCTCCAGCGATGATCGGCACGCCTAGGTACGATTCTGATCGCTCCGCTTCGGTAAGTGCGATCACATCAAACTTGAGGGACTGCTCAAACGTATCAATAACCAGCGGTGTTCCAGAGAGAATGACCTTTGAGGTAAGTCCTGCGCCCAAAGTGAACGGCTCCACGTCCTGGTACTCACGATAGAATGAATACGGGACGGTGATGAGATCAGATACCTCATCGTGCAGCAGTATTTCCGTGATGTCCTCCCCGAATATCTCCCGAACCTTGTCACCGACGATGCGTGTGACAGTCTTGACGTTCAACGTCTTGGCCATTGCTTCGCCGACGCTGTTGAGGATCGCGAGTTCCTTTGCGCGGTCCTCGGTGAGGTCGAGCAGACGCTTGTTGTCGGCAGAAAGTTGACTGAGTTGAGTTGCCCCAGATGCTTTGGCGACTTCCAGCTCGGCAATGTACCGGTCCGCTGATTCGAGTCGACCAGCAAGGTCGATTTCGACTGAGCTCTGCATGTCGGCTGTCTCCCCCAAAAATCCGCCAAGAGTGCGAGCGGCATCCTTCCCCAACTGCTCATCATACATTAGCAAGCACTGTTACATGCCGCGCAGTTGATTGTCAGTACCCGGCCAGCGTCTTTGCGCAGCCATTAGCCTCTGATGTCCGCTTCTGCCACAAATCACCCAGTCCCGGTCATGAGAAATGTCCGCTTTCGCGAGCGGCCATGGGTGCCCGCTGAACCAGATGAGGCGCGAGGCGGTCATGCCCGATGTCACCTGCGAAAGTCTGCTTCGGGTCACGTCACGACGATGTTCGCACCGAATTAAAGTTCCGCTATTGAGGATCCGAAGCCCGAAGCTGTCAGTCCGCTTGCGGCCCAAAACCGACATCTTGACTGAATGTCAGAATCCAAGGGAAGACGAAGTCGGCTGTCACGCTGTTAGCTCTGCACCGAGGCTCCTATCGCGATCCGTCGCATCCAAAGTGTCCGACGCACGGCCATAGGATCGATCCACCGATGGACCTTTTACGTTGGCAATTCGCCGTTTGCAGCCGTATCTGACGCCTCGTTGAATTAAGGAAATCATCTCCTCCAAGTTAAGATTGCCAACCAGCGGTACCGCCCATTTGGTTTGAAACTAGGAAGCAATCTCGACAGAGACTAATTGTTCGAAACCTTCGAAAAGCGCTTCTGACAAGCCATGAACTTGACCAGGTTCAGGAATAACGCTACGCTAATCAGCGTATTAGCGTTATGAAAGGAAGCAGGATGGCGTTAGACGATAAGACTTTTGGCGGAGCGATAGCCGAAGCCCGGAAGGCAAAGGGGTGGAGCTTGAAGGATCTTGCGTCACGGGTTTTACGTGAGGATGGCGATGCCATCTCGCCTCAATATCTGAATGACATTGAACATGATCGACGCAGCCCCTCCTCGGATAGGATGGTGCAGCAATTCGCCGATGCGCTCGGGATAAATCAGGACTGGTTATATTATCTCGCGGGGCGGTTTCCCAGCGACGTTCGCGAGAAGGGACTTTCCCAGAAGCAAGTATCCGATCTCATGGTCGCATTTCGCGGCGGACCCGGAAGGGGAAAAGGCGGTTAGTCTCAATGGTCAAATATGTCGCGGACAAAACCGGACGGTTTTCGCAGAGGCCGCACTTCAAGCCGGAAGAGCTGGATCGGGAGTGCGAGTCCATCATCGCGGCTTTTCTCAGAGACCGCCACGGCAAGGCCGAGTTTCCGGTTTCCACGGAAGATCTTACTGTCTTGATAGAACGCGACACGGAATCGCTCGATGCCTATGCCGACCTCTCCGGCTACGGCACGAATGTCGAGGGCGCCACGATCTTTCAGCCGGGTCGCAAGCCGCGGGTGCTGATCTCTGACCGATTGCAACTGGACGACCATCGGGAGAACCGGCTCCGGACGACACTTGCTCACGAATACGGCCATGTTCGGTTCCATGCCTATCTTTGGGAAGCGGAACCGCCCGGGCCGGACCTGCTCCGACGCAATCCTAATGCCAACGTACAGATATGCTACCGCGACCGCATGCTTGACGCGGCGCAGACGGATTGGATGGAGTGGCAGGCGGGCTATGTTTGCGGCGCGCTGCTGATGCCCGTCGGCCCCGTCCGCGGGATCGTCCGCGCCTACTGCGAATCACACGGGCTTTTTGGCGTCATCGGCCAGAATGACGCGCACGGCCGCGCCCTGATCGAAACCTTGAAGGGTGCCTTTCAGGTATCGGGCGAAGCGGCCCGCATTCGGCTACTAAAGCTTGGAATCCTTGGATCCGCCAGCGCGGGACCTTCGCTCTTCGACACCACTCGCTAACTCGGTGCGCAAGCACGAACCGCACGCTTGACTCCTCTTATCATCTCCTTTACGCTTTTTAGCAGATCGGCGGATATGCGTCGCTAGCGAAACGGAGATCATGATGACCAAGAACCGAAACCAGCATGTTGTCTCCCGCCCTCGCGGCTGGGCCATGAATCCGGCCGGATCGGACCGCGCCTCGTCGATTCACGAAACGCAGCGCGAGGCTATCGACCGCGCCCGCGATATCGCACGCAACCAGAAAGGCGAGTAGTTCGTGCACGGCCGCGACGACCGCATTCGGGAGCGCGGCAGCCACGGCAACGATCCCTATGCCCCCAAGAACAGAACAAACTAACCAGATCGAGAAAGGAACAACGTTATGTCCGAGGAAGAAAAAGAGAAGGAGACGCACAAGATCATCGTCGATCGCCGGCCGCATGATTGGCATCAGCCATTCATCACCGGGGCCGATATCAAGCGGCTCGCCGGCGTCGATCAGGCGACGTTCGACGCATGGCAAGACGTCCCCGGGCCCGAGGACGTTCTCGTGGCGGACGATCGCAAGGTCGATCTGCGCGAGAGGGGCACGGAAAAATTCTTCACCGGCAAGAAGACGACGACGGAGGGCTGACTCATGAGTTTTCTGCCCACGCCTGATCGCGAATATCTGGAATCGAAGAGCGTCATCTTCGAGGAAGAGCAAGATGGCGGGCAGAAAGCCATCATACTAAAATCCGTTCCGTTGCCCTCGGGGCGTTTCGACGCGCCGGTCGCCGACATTCTAATCATCCTGCCGCCAGCCTATCCTGACGTGGCCCCTGACATGTTCCATCTCATGCCGTGGGTCCGGCTCGTCCCGGCCGGAAAATATCCGAACGCCGCGGATCAGCCGGTGATGTTCCAGGGGCAGAACTGGCAGCGCTGGTCGCGGCACAACAGCGAGTGGCGCCCCGGCATCGACGGTATCTGGACGATGCTCAAGCGTGTCGAGGACGCGCTGGCGAGGGCGGCATGACGACATTCAGCCTAACCATGACGGAAACGCATTCGCGCGAATTGCACGATCACCTGCTCCGGCCCAACGGTCACGAACATGCCGCCTACGTGGTGTGCAGGCCTTCGCGGGTCCGCCGCGATCCTTGGGATGGCGAGGCGCATGAACGGATGCTTGTCGTCAGGATTGTTCCCGTTCAAGATGAGCATGTCATTGTATCAACACCCATGATCATCTCATGGCAGACCGCCTCCTTCGTTCGCCTTCTCAAAGAGGCTGAGGCGGAAGGATACGTGGTCGGGATCATTCACAATCATCCGACGGGGATGGATTGGTT
The DNA here is from genome assembly GCF_040320205.1 of Mesorhizobium sp. M0761. Lineage (NCBI taxonomy): Bacteria > Pseudomonadati > Pseudomonadota > Alphaproteobacteria > Hyphomicrobiales > Phyllobacteriaceae > Mesorhizobium > Mesorhizobium sp. M0761. Next base: position 540,449 of record NZ_JAMYPF010000001.1, on the reverse strand, counting down.
CTCGGAGCAAGACGACGCGAACGAGCCCGACCTTATGCGGATCGCCGTCAATCGGAACGGACCTCAATCGAGATTCTTCAGCTTGTTGTTGACCGCCGACAGCAAATTCGCGGGTCGTATGTGGTTGGCCCCCACGCCGGGTGCCTTCGTCCCGATGAGATCGATACGCGTGATCGGCGATCGGATCGGATTTCATTATCCCGGCCGGGGAAAAGGCGAAACCCCCACCGCCTTCCAGCGCCAGGCGCTCGCATTCGGAAACGCCCTGAACGCCGACTTGCGTTCCATGCGAGTAGGCGTCATCGGCTGCGGCGGAACAGGAAGCGCGACCGCCATGCTGCTCGCACGTCTTGGCGTCGGTCAAATCGTGCTGGTCGACAACGATATCGTTGACCGCACAAACTTGAATAGGCTGCACGGCTCGACACAAGGCGACGCGGACGCAATGACACCGAAGGTCGAGGTCGTCGCGCGCGAAATCGCGCGAATGGCGCTTGGCGTTCGGGTGGTTCCCATGGAAGCCTGGGTCGGTGATCCGGGATGCCGCGACGCCCTTCGATCGTGCGACGTCATTTTCGGCGCCACCGACGATCACGATGGGAGGCTGTTTCTCAACCGACTCGCTTACTATTATCTTGTCCCCGTGATCGACATGGGGTTGTCGATCGATGTCGGCGATGAGGACGTGCCGACAATTCACGCGCTGGACGGCCGCGTCAGCGTTCTCTATCCAGGCCACACCTGCTTGATCTGCCGCGATGTGATCAGACCGGTAATTGCCAGCGCGGAAGCGCTTCGACGGATAAATCCCGAGGAGTACGAACGCCGCAAGATCGAGGCGTATGTCGACGGTGGAGGAAATCCCGCGCCTGCCGTGGTGACGTTCACCACGGAACTTGCATGCATGGCCGTGAACGAGACGATTCACCGGCTGCAAGGCTTCCGGGGCGCAGAAGGATCGGCCGCCAACCGCGTGCGTAAGTTTCATCTCGGAGAAGACCGGCATCCCGGTCATCGCCCGCGCGAAGGCTGCCCGGTTTGCTCTTCATCAGCAATTTGGGGACGAGGCGACGAAGATCCGTTCCTCGGCCGGGCGGGTTAACATGGCCATGCTTCGCTCGATCCTGCTCTGGCTCCTCGTCTCGCTCGGCCTCGCGCGACGACCCGATTTCACGGTCATGATCGTGAGAGATCATCCCGACGACGGCGCGATGAAACCTGGGCGCGTTTTTATCGTGACGAGCGGGGGACATATGAAATGGGCGTATTTTCTTTGTCCGGCCGATCCGACAGAAGTTATCCAGCTTTCCCTGATGACCAGTCGGCGACCGCACTGGCGACTCACGCGTGATTGGGCCGGCCGGCCGACTATTCATCCGTCCGTGTTGCAGACGGCGGGATCGCACGCCCATTTCTGGATACGCGGCGGGGTTGTCGAATGGTGCGAGGACACTGGAAAATCAGCCGCGCATCCCGATAGCAAAATGCCACCACGGCCTTGATGGGTCGCCAGGGAAACAGATTTAGCAAAAGGCCGCCCCGCTATTGGCCGGCACACCGATTCCGCACCCATCGGCTGCCTACCACAAGGTGCGCACAAAGCCCCAATTGGAGAGTCGCGATATGCCGAATTAACAAAAGGCGCCCAGCGTTAGCTTAACATCCGAACTTTTTTAGCTCGGCAATTAGCTTTTCACGCACCGCCTTTGCCTCTTCATTGGAAACTAACGAACGTCGGCCCGTCACGGAGCGGTCAGTTTCCTTATTTTCGGCACTTGACTGGGGGCGCGGAGCCTTCGATTCGAAGACATACAGGAATTCGCGTTGTGGCCCCTTACCCATGCGCGTCATCCTGCTCCCCCGCCGACAGATTGGCTTTCAACGTTCTCAAGACGTTCGATAACGCGTTTTTCGTGCGTTGTGAATCCGTCCATAGGAGGGGGTAGCACAGGAATCGCAGTTTTTTTATCCTGGACGCGCGCTCTACCATCAATTTTTCTTTCGACTCCATGATGGAACAGTTTGAGCACGCTGTCTGGGCCGACACCTTCATACTGAAGGAACGCCACCTTCTTGGTGTCGCCCTCGACCATGCTTATGGCATCGCTATGAAGCTCTAAAGCAAGGCTTTTCGCATAAGGCTCCACATAAAACACTTTCGATATGCCAGCGGCAACGATGTGCCTTGCACAGTTGTGACAAGGGAACGTTGTCGTATAAAGAGTACCTCCGACCATGCCAGTCTTCCCCGTTCGGCCCGCGGAAACGATAGCTTCCATTTCCGCATGAATGGACCGGCTGTACTCAATGAGGTCCTTCACTGGTGTCGCTAAGAGCGCGGATCGCAACTTCGATTTGTCGACACCATTGGCAAGCAAGCCCTCCGCAGTGAGCTTTTTGAATATCTTGTCATAGAGCTCTTCTTTCTTGCGATCGTTGTGGCAGAGCTTGCCGCCCCAGAGATAGCAACGATGGTCGTCGTGCCCGTCGTCTGCAGAATACAGACCGCCTAGCGCTCTTGGCACGTCGTTCCAACCGACGCTTATCAGCTCCCCGCCGGCTGAGTAGATAGCCGCGCCAACTTGTCGTGACAGACACGCAGATTTGCTAGCCGCTGACACTGCCGCATACATTCCCGCTTCATCGACATTTGGCGTGTGTACAGAAATATTGAATATAACCTCAAGGTATCTCTGCAGGACAGAGATCAGACGAACGTCGTTCTCTCCATCATTCCGAACAAAGAAGTCTGACAGGTACGCGGTCTTGCTCACTTTTTGACCGTGGTCTCCCTCTTTGTCGTTCTCATCTCTTGTAAAAATCCCGGGGAGCTCATCCTTAGCAATACCGTTATTGCGTAGTCGTGCCTCTCGAATTGCCTCAGGGGCAAAAACGGTGAGCTGCCAATAAATTCCGCCATAGACATCCCTGAGGAGCGTCGTCTCTTTAGGATGCTTAAGGGAATCTATGATGGTTGCTTGCCTCAGGCGTTTTGGCTGCGGAACCTGTGTGCTTTCGTCATATCCGTCGCCGGTTTTTCTCTGGATGGCAATCTTTTCAATTGCCTTTGCAGCAATGTAGGCTTCGCCATACTTTTCCCTGAGTTCCGTTCCAATTGCTTGGAGTTGCTTAATCCGCTCCGATCCCTCTGTAGCCGGAGAGGTGGCGGCGGTTTTTCCAGCGTTCTCGCGAATAATATCGCTCGCCTTTACGATGTCGACGACATACCCATATTCTCTTTCCAATGTAAGCTTCAGCTCCGCTGCTGTCTTTGAGACACCGGCACCGACAGCTCCTACTAGCCCGATGACCAATTCGTCAGTCGACCTAGAGACATTCTCAATAGGCGTCGTCCATTCTAACCGGTCTATCGCGGAAACAATTTTGATCGCAGTGGATTGTTGAGCCATCGCCTGAATACCCCAATGAGCCGAAAGCTGGAAACATACAATATAGAGATCGAAACTACGAAGAATCTATGAAGTAGCGGCGCCTGCTTTTAATAGGCCAGCGCCGGCCACCGGCCATCGTTCCAGAGCGGCTATCGCGCTGATCGATCTAAGCTACTGGCGCTTAGTTTTTGTCCCTGAGAGCCTTCTCGCCGATTTTACCGGCGCATTGCGGCCCAACCCGCTATCCTTTGCCAGTTGCGATCGAGTAGCGGCATAGTTCGGCGCAACCATCGGATAGTCCGCCGGCAAGCCCCACTTGGAGCGGTATTCCTCGGGTGTTAGCCCGTACTGCGTGTTAAGATGGCGCTTGAGCGATTTGAACTTCTTCCCGTCCTCGAGGCAGATGATTGTAGTCAGGGGCAACCGACCGCTTCGGATTTACAGCGGGCGTGAACGTAGGCTTCGGTTCTTCAAGCGGCTGCCCGATCTTTGACAGCGAAGAGTTCACGCTTTCGATCAAATCTGGCAGTGCTGAGACCGGAACAGCGTTTTTGCTGACATAGGCAGTCACAATATCTGCGGTCAGTTCGATCAGAGCAGTGTGAGCATGATCGTGTTCGGCTGACATCGCGTAGATTTCCTTGGTTTGAAGCAAATCGAAGCCTTACTACTTCATACCTGCCATTTTCGAAATAGCTAGATGCCGAGGCACATTCCGCTGGACTTCGTTGCGCACGCAAGCATTGCTGTGGGTAACAAAGCGGCGGTTTCCCGCGTCGGCTACGATGAAGGTCTCTCCAGCCCGTTAGGCGGGCTCAAATCAGTACAGGCGTCGGATCGGCCGGCGACTGCAAAAACTGAAGGAGAATGACCATGGCGATACTCGGCACCGACCAGAGCGCTGAATCGAACCCCGACAAGCTTCAAATCCCACCGACCCCGCACGAGCACATCTGGGACGCGCCGCCGACCACAACAGAGCGGGCGAAGAAGAAAACATCGCCAAAAAAGAAAATTGGTGACGCGGAGGGTGTGCCGCAACCGACACCAACAAAGTCGCCAAAGTCTGCGCCCCGTAATGAGACCAAGCAGAGCAAGTCGGATCTTGTGCTGAAGAAGCTTCGCTTGGCCAAGGGCGCCACGATCGAGATGTTGATGGAAGTCACAGGGTGGCAGGCGCACTCGGTGCGCGGCTTTTTGTCGGCCGTCGTCAAGAAGAAGTTTGGGCTGAACCTGCTGAGTGATGCTGGGAAGGACGGGGTTCGCCGCTATCGCATCAATGATGATGCAAAGGGCGCGTGATCGTCATGCGTGCGAAGCCCGACATCGGAATAGAGGTCGCCGCCTTGGGCGATCTGTCCCGCGAGGACCTCACAGCGCAATGGGAGAAGATTTACCACTGCGCGCCGCCAAAGGGTGTCAGGCGGGAACTTCTGATCAGGGCAGCAGCCTGGCATCTTCAGGCCAAACGTCTCGGTGGATTTTCCACCGAGACGCGTCGCATGCTCCGGTCCGCCATAGGCCAGGTCGAGAAGAAGTTCGCCGACCGCGTCAGGCAAGCTAACGTCGTCGCCGACGACATCAAGATGGCGACCGCACCAAAGCGCAAACAAGTTTTGCCGGGCGCAAGATTGGTCCGGGAATGGAACGGAAAGACCCACATCGTCGATGTGGTCGAGGATGGCTTCGTCTTCGAGGCCAAGGCCTACTCATCACTGTCGTCGATCGCGCGCAAGATCACTGGCGCGCATTGGTCCGGCCCAAGGTTCTTCGGTCTATGAGCAGCACCTCAACACCACGCCTGAGGTGCGCGGTCTACACTCGCAAATCGAGCGAGGAAGGCCTCGACCAGGAATTCAATTCGCTCGATGCCCAGCGCGAGGCCTGTGTGGCTTTCATTGCTTCCCAGGTTGGCCTTGGCTGGAAGCTCATTCCTGATCGCTATGACGACGGCGGCATCTCCGGCGGAACGATGGAGCGCCCTGCCCTGCAGCGGCTGCTCCAAGACATCAGACAAAAGAAAGTGGACGTGGTGGTGGTTTACAAGATCGACCGCCTCACCCGCTCGCTGATGGACTTCTCGAAGATCGTGGAAATCTTCGATGCCAGCTCCGTGTCATTCGTCTCAGTCACGCAGCAGTTCAACACCACCACATCGATGGGCAGGCTGACGCTAAATGTGCTTTTGTCATTCGCGCAATTCGAGCGAGAGGTCACAGCCGAACGCATCCGCGACAAGATCGCGGCCTCCAAGAAGAAGGGCATGTGGATGGGCGGTGTCGTGCCGCTCGGTTATCGCGTGGAGAACCGCAAGCTCATTATCGACGAGGCCGAGGCGAAGATCGTTCGACACCTCTTCGATCGGTATCTCGTTTTGAAGTCTGTGCGGGACCTTGCTGAAGAGACTGCTTGCGAGGGATACACGACTCGAACACGCGAACGCCAGAATGGGACCGTCGCCGTCACGATGCCATTCGGGCGCGGCAACCTTTATCACCTGCTCTCGAACCCAATCTATATCGGCAAGATCAGGCACAAGGATCAAGTCTACGACGGCGAGCAAGAGCCGATCATCGCCGGTCCGGTATTCGATGCAGCGCAGGCGGTTCTTAAGTCTCAGGCGCCGCGTCGGAGGAGCCTGTCGAACGTCACGCAACAGCACCTCATGACCGGACTGCTCTTCGACGAGCACGGTCAGAAGCTACGATCGGTGCATGCCAACAAACGCGGAATGCGCTATCGATACTACGTCTCGAAACAGTTCGTTGATCAGCGACGCCGCACTTCAGACGGTTGGCGTCTTCCCGCCGATGCAGTTGAATCCGTCATCGAGGATCAACTGAATCAGATCCTCAACGATCACCGCCAAATCGCTGATTTGATTCAGCGATGGGCAAACCCCACCGAAATCCAATACGCGATGCGTCGCGCGGCTGACGTCTGGGCAGCGTGGGGTTCCGAGACTGCCGACCCCAAGCGATTGCTGCTGCAAAAACTCGTTCGCCGCATCACGCTCGGTCAGAAGGCACTGACCATCGACTTTGATTGCAGAGCACTCTCCGAACATCTGCTCGACAGGGTTCTGTTGCCTGATGGCGGCGCTGAAACGGTGTCGATCACACGTCCATTCAACATCAAGCGGCGCGGCGTGGAGATGCGCTTCGTTCTGACCGATGCCTCCGCCAGCGGCTCACCCCCGGACGCCGCGTTGATCGACGTCATCCATCGCTCTCAGCTGTACCTCCACCAACTCACCGATGGGTCAAGCCGAAGCCTGACGGAGATTGCCAATTTGAACTCGACCACCGTCTCTGAGGTGAGCAGGCTGTTGCCCCTCGCATTTCTCTACCCGAAGATCGTGTCCAGAATCATCGCAGGTAATCAGCCGATCGAACTCACTGCCCACAAGTTGTCGCGCCTGTCCGGCCTTCCGCTCGCCTGGTCAGATCAGGCTGCCCTCCTCGGCGTTTGACTCTGACCATCAGCCGAGCATCGCTTTTCCAAACAGTTGGCTACGGGAATGGGCCTGCAGAGACGAAGGCCCTGAATCGGGGCATTTTGGGCTGAGGAGCGGCCGTCTCCGCCAAGCGTTGCCGTGAAGACGCCGCTAACCTAAGGAAATGTAACAGTTATTTTGAGCCAGTCGAAAGGGTGCCAAAACTGGCGGACTGAATGGTGGGCCCGGAGGGACTCGAACCCCCAACCAAGCGGTTATGAGCCGCCGGCTCTAACCATTGAGCTACAGGCCCCACGCGCGCTGGATTAGTGTTTTTCCTTGCGCGGCACAAGGCTTTCCGGACGGGCTGGCCGAGATCGCCCAAATCAGCCCATATTCGCGCCCTAGTCGACAGGCGCGACTGGATCGCACACCGAGGAGATTTTCATGACCAGACATATTTTGCCGCTCGCACTTGCCGCCGCGATCGCTTTTCCGGCGATGGCAAGCGCTGCCGATTCGCTGCCCCCGCCCCGCATCATCGTGTCGGGTGAAGGCCAGTCGACCGTGGCGCCTGACCTGGCGCTGCTGACGCTCAGCGTCATGCGCGAGGCCAAGACCGCACGCGCGGCACTCGACGCCAACAACGACGCCATGGCCGCCGTGATCGCGGCAATGAAGTCGGCAGGGATCAAGGACCGCGACCTGCAGACCGCCGGCATCCAGATTAACCCGCGTTACAACTACACCAACAAACCGGACGGCAGCCAGGAAGCCGAGCTTGTCGCCTACCAGGTGACCAACACACTCTCGGTGCGCATCCGCGACATCGACAAAACAGGTGAGATTCTCGACAAGGCTGTGTCGCTCGGCGTCAACCAGGGCGGCGGCATTTCGTTCTCCAACGAGGATCCGAAAGCTGCCGTCGCCGAAGCCCGCAGGAAGGCGGTCGCCGATGCCATGGCCAAGGCCAAGACGCTGGCTGAAGCCGCCGGCGTCAGCATTGGCCGGGTGCTGGAAATCACCGACCAGAACGTTGCGCCGGCGCCGATGCCGATCAATGCCAAGGCCTTCGATGCGGCAGGCGCCGCGGTTCCCGTGCAGGCCGGCGAGAATGCCTACGCCGTGCAGGTAACAGTGACATTCGAGCTTAAGTAGCAGGCCGCCGGGCCGGGCGCGGTTCTGCTGAACCCGTCGGCCGGAACCGCAGATTTCCGACATGAAAAACCCCGGAGGACTGGCCTCCGGGGTTTTTTCGAGCCGCACCTTTCCGCGGAGGGAAAGGGGCTCCTGGCTGACCCTAGAAGGGTCATGCCGCTACTCCAGGCTGATCCTCGCAGAGGAACATGCCTCCGGATCGACCTTCGCAGAAGGTCGTATCCCAGACTGATCTTCGCAGAAGATCAGTCTGGTTCTCTTAGCGATAGATAACCGGGCAGCCGCGCTCATTGGCGAACACGACCACTACGCGATCGCCATACTGGCGGCCGGCGACCTTCACCACGCGGCGATTGACATCGACGATGCGGACGCGGTGCAGGCCCATGCGCTCGGCCTTGTCGAGGGCGTGGTCCGGCGAGCAGCGGCGCCAATTGCGGTCACGGCGAAAGCCGTCCTCATCGTCGCCGGTGTAGACGCCGACGCGGCGGTCATGGTTGTTGCCGAAGCCGAGATAGATCGAGTCCGCCTGGGCGGGCACTGCGGCAAGGGTGCCGAGAGCTACGAGACCCGAAAGGGCTGCCGTCTTGAATGAGTTGAACATTGTCTTCTCTCCTTGTTGAGGGCTTGCGCCCGTCTTGGTCGAACCGATGGGGGGAGAATGCTCCTTGCAATCTGAACTCTTCGCGAACCGGCCGTTCATTTTCGGTTAATCTGCCCGACAGGTTGAAAGCAACCGCCCCTTCCACCGCTGCAAACGATCCTGACCGTCAAAAACGTCCAATGGCGCAGAACGCCCTATGGCAGCGTCCGTTCCAGAATGCTCAGGGCTCGTCATCGAGCATATAGTCGAAATAGTCGTCCGGCTCGGCCAGATCGGTCTCACTGGCGCGGACGCGGCCGCGCATGGAGATGCCGGAATCATGAACAGTCTCGGCACTTCCCGACACCAGCCTGTGCCACCAATAGAGGTCGTGCCCCTCGGCAACCAGCCGGTAGGCACAGGTTTTCGGCAGCCACGTGATGGTGCGCACATTCTGCGGCGTCAGCCCGACACAGTCCGGCACGCGCGCCAGCCGGTTGGCATAGTCCGAACAGCGGCAGCTTTGCCCATCGAACAGCCGGCAGCCGACTGATGTCCAGTAGATCTCGCCGGTATCCTCGTCCTCGAGTTTAGACAGGCAGCATTTTCCGCAGCCGTCGCACAGCGATTCCCACTCGGTGGGCGTCATCGCTTCCAGCGTCTTGGTCTTCCAGAACGGCGTTTCCATTATGGGTCGAGATGTGGCCTCCGCATGCGGCAAGGTCAAGCTGTTGTGTGACTTCAAGTTCCGGCCGCACCATAGGAAAAACATGAAGTTGCCTTCAAAACGCCGGTCAATCGTCCTTGGGTGCGGGTAATGCCTGCAAACCGGAACCAATCCGGTCAAGGACAGTTTGGGCAGGGATGGGACCCCACAAGGAGAATTTAAGATGAAACGCCAACCACGGGTACTGGCAGGTACGGCACTTGGCCTGCTTATGGCATCCGCGCCGTTGGGCGCATCCCCGTTGCAGGGCAACGCCGTTTTCGGCCCCTTGCAGCACACGGCCGCGCCACTGATCCTGGTCCAGGACGACCCTGCTGCAGATGGTCAGCAGACCGACCAGGAACTGCCGCGCAAAAAGAAACGCCAGCAGGCCGAACAGGCAGCGCCGGCCGCCGAGCAGCCTGCACCGGCTGCAGAGCAACCCGCCCCTGCCGCCGAGGAACAACAGCCGCGCAGGAAGAAGCGGGATCAGCAGCAGACCGAGCAGGCCCCGGCCGAACAGGCCGCACCTGCCGCCGAGGAACAGCAGCCGCGCAAAAAGAAGCGCAATCAACAGCAGCAGATCGAGGCGGCGCCTGCGGACGAGGGCGGCGCCCAGGCAGCGCCGGCGACCGATGAGCAGCCGCTCAAGCCACGCAAGAAGAAGCGTGACCAGCAGCAGATCGAGGCAGCACCGGCTGAACAACCGGCCGAACAGGTAGCTCCGGCAAATGAAGAACAGCCGCTAAAGCCACGCAAGAAGAAGCGCGACCAACAGCAGATCGAAGCGGCGCCCGCTGAACAGCCGGCCCAGCAGCCTGCCGAGCAAGCAGCGCCCACCGAACAGGTGGCGCCGGCAAACGACAACAAGTCGGGCAAGAAAAAGCGCAAGCAGGATCAGCAGATTGAGGCCGCGCCTGCCGACAAAGCGCCAGACGTCAAAGTTGCGCCTGCCGGAGAGCCCGCGCCGCAGGCCGAGCCGATTCAGCCCCCGGCCGATCAGCAAGCGGCTCCCGCCGAAGGTGAACAGCCGAAGGATCAGGCGAAAAAGCACGGCAAAAAAACTGTCGGCGAACAGCCGGTGACGGGCGAACAGCAGCCTGCGACCGGTGAACCACAGCCTGCGGAGCAACCGGCCAATGCCGAGCAGCCCGCGCAAGGTGAGACGCCGGCGCAAGGCGAAGCCACGGCCAACCCCGACGAAGCACCCATCCTGGACAGCCAGAAGGATGCCAGGCGCAAGCACCGCAAGGACCAGGGCGGCAACAGCCAAAATGGGAACGGCCAAAATGGGAACGGCCAGAATGCTGGCGGCCAGACGGGCGAGCAGCCCGCGCAGGGCGGCACCGAGGCGCAAGCCCCGAAGCCGGCTCCGGTCGACCAGGGACCGCCGCCCACCGACGACAAGTCAGCTCAGCAGGCAATTCAGCCAGAAAAGATCGCCCCGGTGACGGAGGAAAAAGGCAAACGCGTCGAGCGTGCACCCGATGAGAACGTCCGCGACCGCCGGCGTCCGAAAGGCGTCGACGTCGTCAAGGAACTCGGCGACCGCGTCATCTTGCAGTTCAACAACCAGACGATCGTGGAAAGCAATGACGCTCCGCGCATGCACCGCGGCGCCAGGAATGTTTACTATGAGGAACTGTCGGGCGATCGCTCTCGGGAAATCGTCGAGCGCGACAATGGCATCCAGATCGTCACCATCCGCAACCGCAATGGCGACGTCATCAGGCGATCGCGCATCACGCCGGATGGGCACGAATATGTGCTGAGCTATGTCGACGAGCGCAGCTATGACGACGACAATGACTGGCGCGATCCCGGTGACGACCTGCCGCCGATGCGGCTCACCATCCCGCGCCGCGAGTACATCCTCGATTCGGAAGATGTCGAAAGCCCGGACGACTATTACGAGTTCCTCGAACAACCGCCGGTGGAGAAGGTCCAGCGCCTCTATTCCATCGACGAAGTGAAGCGTTCGGCGCGCGTGCGCGACATTGCCCGTCGCGTCGACCTCGACACGCTGAACTTCGAGTTCGGCTCGGCCTCGATATCCGACACCGAAGTGCAGAAACTGGAAGGCGTCGCCACGGCCATGGAGAAACTGTTGAAGAAGAACCCGGCCGAAACCTTCCTGATCGAAGGCCACACCGACGCGGTTGGCACGCCGGAAGCAAACCTTGCTCTGTCCGACCGGCGCGCTGAGTCTGTCGCCGAAGCGCTGACCAATGCCTTCGGCATCCCGCCGGAAAACCTGACCACTCAGGGCTATGGCGAGGAATACCTCAAGGTCAACACCACGGCGCCCAACCGCGAGAACCGCCGCGTCGGCATCCGTCGCATCACCTCGCTGGTGGCACCGGTGGCGAGTAACAATTGATCTGCTTTCCAATGGCTTGGGCAGCTTTCTGGAATCAGATCGACAACAAGGACCCATCCCGGCAGACCGGGATGGGTCGAGCTGCGGACAGCAATCCCGGTTCAACAAGAATTGTACTGGTATTAGAACCGGCTCATTGAATGGAGCGGCCGCCCTCCCCAGATTCGAGGCTGGGCGTTCCCTGCCCCGTCCCGACTCCAGCGGGATGCATTGAACCCCGCCGGCCCTCCCGGCGGGGTTTTTTTGCGTCGCAATTTGCCTTGCAAACCGCGGCAAGCTGATCGAAATACCCCAGTCGACCTCAGAAAGCTGACCGGAACCGCTGCATGAAACGTCTCGAACTCGCCATCGAATCGATCATTCTCGCCTCACGCTGGCTGCTGGTGGTTTTCTACATCGGGCTGGCCCTGGCGCTCGCCGTCTATGCGCTGTCCTTCGGCAAAAAACTCTACGAGTTCGTCATGGTCGCCTTCACACTCGACGACACCGACACCATCCTGAAGATGCTCGGCCTCATCGACGCCGCGCTTGTGGCCTCGCTGGTGGTGATGGTGATCATCTCCGGCTACGAGAATTTCGTCAGCCGCTTCGACGACCAGGATGGCGGTGTGCACTGGCTGGGTACGATCGATGTCGGTTCGCTGAAGGTCAAGGTCGCCTCGACCATCGTCGCTATTTCCTCGATCCACCTGCTGCAGGTGTTCCTGAATTCGTCTTCCTATACGATCGACCAGCTGATGTGGCTGACCATCATCCACCTCGCTTTCGTCGTCTCGGCGCTGATGCTGGCCTATATCGACCGGCTGATGGGACTGAGCAAAGGCAAGAAGGGCGAGGAGTGATGAGCCCCTTTCTCCCCGTTCATGGGGAGGTGAGGCTGGTCCGCACAGCGGGCGAAAAGCCAATTGCTTGGTTTTTCGAACAACGCCGGCAGGTGGATGAGGAAGCAACGCCGTCGGCCCGTGATTTCCGTCAGTAGATGCTTTTGACGTTCGTCGGCGAATTGGCAAATACCGCGTCCGGCACGAAAAAGTCTCCGGCCAGCGGCCCGGTCGCGCCCGGCGCATAGACCGCGAAATCGGTCACGCCCTCGGCCCGCAGCACCTCTTCATCGATGTAGAAATTGCCTGATGTCTCGCGCGATGAGCGCAGGAAGATGGCGTGTGCGGCATCGGCCATGATATCGGGTAAGCGGCTCATCGCCGCCACCGTCGCGCCGCCGAGCAGATTGCGCACCGCAGCCGTGTCGATGGTCGAGATCGGCCACAGCGAATTGACCGCGATGCCGTCCTTGGCAAACTCGGCGCTCATCCCCAGCGTGCACATCGACATGCCGAACTTGGCCATGGTGTAGGCGACATGGTTCTTGAACCATTTGGCCTTCATGTCGAGCGGCGGCGCCAGATTCAAGATGTGAGGATTGCTTGCCAACTTCAGGTGCGGAATGCACATTTTCGACACCAGGAAGGTGCCGCGCGTGTTGATCTGGTGCATCAGATCGTAGCGCTTCATGTCCGTCTCCAGCGTGCCGGTGAGCTGGATGGCGCTGGCATTGTTGACGCAGATATCGATGCCGCCGAACTTTTCGACGGTCTTGGCAACCGCCTCGGCCACCTGCGCCTCCTCGCGGATGTCGCACAAAACAGGCAGCGCCTTGCCGCCGGCCTGCTCGATCTCCTCAGCTGCCGAGTAGATCGTGCCCGGCAGCTTCGGATGCGGCTCGGCGGTCTTGGCCGCGATCGTCACATTGGCGCCGTCGCGCGCAGCTCGCAGCGCGATCGAAAGACCGATGCCGCGCGACCCGCCGGAGATGAACAGCGTCTTTCCCTTGAGCGACATGTCTTGGCACCTCCCTTGCTACATCACTGACGCGAACCATTGCGCGGCGGCAATGCACTGCGCAAGGCCTCGGCAGCCTGCAACGGGTTACGCAACGTAGGCTCAAATGGATAAGGGGGTTAGACCAGCACCAGGCCCTGCCGCATCGCGATCGCGATGGCATCCGTGCGGTTCGCAGCACCCAGCTTGATCAGGATCGCGGCGACGTGGAACTTTGCCGTGTGCACGGAGATGTTCAGCCGCCGCGCGATCACCTTGTTGGGCGCGCCTTCGGCCAGCAGCGCCAGCACTTCGGCCTCGCGCGGCGACAGCGCCGGACGGGCGGTAGCGCCATCGTCCAACGGCTCCTCGCCGAACAGCCCGCTATGGCTTCCGCCGTTGGCGGCGCCATCGAAATCGTCGTGGCGAGCGGGCGTCGAACGCCCATCCCTGGACACCCGGTAGCCGGCCGCCGCCAGTCTGACGGCAGCCGCGATCAGATTCGCATCCGACGCCAAAGGCAGCACGGCAAGCACCCGGTTTTCCGGCCGGCCAGCGCTCGCGGATAGCAGCACCCGTGGGATTGCGCTGTTGCCACCATCGGCCCGATCGAGCCAGGCCGCACTGTTCGCAACAGCGTCATCGACGACAGCGACGTCGGCAATCCCGCTGCCGGCTACGACCGGAAGCAGATCGTCCGCCATGGCAAGCGAAGCTGACAGGCGCTCGGCACGCGCGGCATCGTGCAGCGCGATCAGCACCACGAGCTGGCGTCCGCCGCCCGCCACCTCCGGCCCACCCACCTCCGGCCCACCCGCCTCCGGCCTTGTCAGCGTGTCGCTTTCCATCGGCCCTCTCAGCTCAGCGGTTTTTCACCGACGGTCAGCGCGACGTCGCGCTGCTCGCCGCCGCGCACCACGCCGAGCGTCACCGCAGCGCCCGCGCTATCCGGCCCAAGCTTTCGGATCAGTTCGCGCGGGCCGTGCACGGCCTCGCCATTCCACGCCACGATGATGTCGCCCAGCGCAAGGCCGGCGGCTTTGGCCGGACCATTGTCGTCGAGGCTCATGACCATGGCGCCGCGCGCCGCGCCGTCACGGATCGGGTGCAGGCCGGCGCCGAGATAGCCGCGCGCGACATGGCCCTTTTCACGCAGCGTCGCCACGGCCCGCTCGATCGTCTCATAAGGCATGACCAGCGCACGACCACGTGGCCCAAACAGCAGCATGCCGATCAGCGCGCCCTTGGCGTCAAGCACCGGCCCGCCCTCGAAACGGCCGCCGGCATTGACGGCGAGATTGATGCGCCGATCGATGGTGCCGCCGCGCATCGAGCGCCAGGCGGGGCCGACCTCGCCGACCGAGCCCGAGACAGCCAGCGCCGAGCCCTGACTGCTGCCGACAGCGATGGCGACGTTGCCCGGCCGCACCCCATCCGCCTTGGCGAGCGCAGGCGCCGCGGCCGCGCCGGCCGGCTTCAGAAGCGCTACGCCGGTCGACGGATCGCGACCGACCAGTTCGGCCTTCACCGCTTCGCCCGAAGCCAATGTCAATTCGATCTCCTCACCGGCCTCGACAGCTTCCTCGGCGGTGACGAAACAGCCGTCACGCCAGTGGAAGGCGCTGGCGGTGCGATGGTGATGGGTGGTGAAACTTGCCGTTGCCGGCGCAGCCTTGGCGGCGAGATCGGCGATGGCCTCGGAAAATGCATTAAGGTTGAAGTCACTCATGATGATCTCCTGGGTTTTCTCATGCCCCAGATATCGCTCGGCAGTGCGCCCGGAGGTACTCGTCTGACGGCTAGTTACTGGTTTGACTGGCCATCTGGTCAGGTCGCGGCAGTTCGAGCCGCTCCGCACATATAGTCATCATCGCGCCTGAAAACACGGAGCCCCGCCAATGGCCCTCGCCGCCCACAAGTTCGAAACCGACGACACACTGCTCGACGCCTATTCGACGACAGTCGCCGACGCCGTCGACCGCATCGGCCCAGCCGTCTGCCGCATCGAGCGCGTCGGTGGCCAAGGTGGCCATGGCTCCGGCTTCGTCATCACCCCGGACGGGCTGGTCGTCACCAATTTCCATGTCGTTGGCGATGCCAAAACGGTGCGCGTCTCTATGCCCGACGGCGCCTCCAGCGAAGGCCGTGTGCTAGGCCGCGACCCCGACACCGACATCGCGCTGGTGCGCGCCGATGGCAGCTTCACCGAAGTCGCGCCGCTCGGCGATTCCAAGCGGCTGCGGCGCGGCCAGATCGCCATTGCCATCGGCAATCCGCTCGGCTTCGAATGGACCGTAACGTCAGGCGTGGTCTCCGCACTTGGCCGTTCGATGCGCGCCTCGACCGGGCGGCTGATCGACGATGTCATCCAGACCGATGCCGCGCTCAATCCCGGCAATTCCGGCGGACCGCTGGTGTCGTCGGCAGGCGAGGTCATCGGCGTCAACACCGCCATGATCCACGGCGCGCAAGGCATCGCCTTCGCGGTCGCTTCCAACACCGCCAATTTCGTCATTTCGGAGATCATCCGCTTCGGCCGCGTGCGCCGTGCCTTCATCGGCATCTCGGCCGACACCACCAGTTTGCCGCGCCGCGCCGCCCTTCTGTCGCAGGTGACCACCAGTACGGCGGTACGGCTGCGCAGCGTCGAGAAAGACGGACCCGCGGCGAAGGCCGGCCTCAGGGAAGGCGACATCATCGCGTCAATAGACGGTCGCCCGGTCACCGGCGTCGACGACCTCGTGCGCATGCTCGACGCCGAACGCATCGGCCGCGAGACGCTGTGCACCGTGGTGCGCCGCACCGGCGTCAGCCAGGTGACGGTGACGCCGGTAGCAAGGGCGAGTTGAGCCCTTATCGAGGGTTGAGCACCCGCCCGAGCAGCGACACCAGCAGTCGCGCAAGGTCACCGGTCGGGTCGAGGTCGGGATCGTAGATCGTCATGTCCAAGCCGGTGCAGCGCTGGTCCGCTGTCAGCGCCGACAGAATGGCAACGAGTTCATCGGGGTCGATGCCGGGGCTGCCGGGCGAATCCACCGCCGGCATCACCGTCTGGTCGAGCACATCGACATCGAGATGCAGCCAGTAGGGACAGCCGGCGCGCGCCAGCGTCGCTCTTGTCTTTTGCAACACTCCAGCCGCGCCGAGTTCCTGCGCGGCAAAGACGTCGATGCGCGTCACGGCGGTCGCATTGATGTCGGGCCAGGCAAAATCGGCATCGCGGCTCTCGCGTTCGCCGATCTGAACCACCGCCTCGTCGGCGACGAGCGGACCGACAACACCTGGCCATTGCGCCAGCAAAGCCTCGCCGCGTCCAGTGGCAAGTGCCAGATCCATGCCGGCAACCGAGCCGAGTGAGGCATTGACATCGTAGTTGCCGGGATGGCGGAAATCGCTGTGGCCATCGACATGGACCAGGGCGACCGCGCCCGAGCGCCGCGCGGCGACCAGTGCGCCAAGCAGGATCGAGCAGTCGCCGCCGATGATCAGCGGGAACTCGCCTTGCCCAAGCGCACCGGTGACGATCTCGGCAAGATCGAGGTTGAAGCAGCGGATCGCCGGACCATTACGCAGCCTAGTGCCCGGTTGCGGTTCGGTACTGTAGGCGGGTCTGTCGAGATCGACCACCCGCCCCGGCGCCAGCGACTCGATCAAACCAGCTTCGCTCAGCGCCTGCGGCGCACGCCAGGTGCCGGGCACATGGCCCGGCTCCAAGGGCCGAAGGCCGAGATTGGATGGCGCACGAACAAGGCAGATGTCACGCATGCGGCAGGCCCAGCTTCAACATCACCAACATAGACCGCATGGTGCGGGTCCGGCCACAGCGGCCGGAGCCGCTGCCGACATTTGCTGCCATTGTTCAGGCGCCCGCCGCGCCCGCCGCGAATTGCGCCTGAAATTCCGGGCTGAGCGGGATCGGCTTGATGACGTCGATCAGCACGCCATTGGGATCCCTGGTGATGAAATGGCGCTGGCCGAAGAGTTCGTCGCGCAGCGGGCACAGGATCGGTAGGCCGGCCGCAACGATCCGTTCATAGACAGCATCAGGATCCCTCACCTCGAAATTGATCAGCAGCCCCGATGTGCGGCCGCGCCCCTCCTCGGGGATCGTCTCGTGGTCGCCCTGGACGATGCCGAGATTGACGCGGCGATCCTCGGCAGACTGCAGGTGCACATACCAGTCGCTCGCAAACAGCGGCTTGAAGCGGAAGTGATTGATATAGAAGGCTTTTGTGCCGGCTACGTCGCCCGTCATCAGCACCGGATAATAGCTCGTCGTCTTCATCTTTCTTTCTCCCGTCAGCCAACATACAGTTTGCATGTAATTCAAAATAACATACAGGCTGCATGTATGCAACGAGAAACCCCGCGCCGCTCCAACCGCGACCGCACCGAAGCGACGCGCGCCGACCTGATCGCTGCGGCGCGCAAACTGTTCATCGAAAAGTCCTATGCCGAGACCGGCACGCCGGAGATCGTTGCGGCCGCCGGCGTCACCCGCGGCGCGCTCTATCACCACTTTGCCGACAAGCAGGCGCTGTTTGCCGCTGTGGTCGAGCAGGAGGCGGCGGCGGTGGCGCAAGAGATCGAGCGCGCCTCGCCGCCTTCTTTGTTTGCCCGCAATGCGCTGATTGCCGGCTCGGACGCCTATCTCGCCGCCATGCGCGCGCCCGGCCGCACGCGGCTTTTGCTGCTCGACGGGCCGGCCGTGCTTGGCCGCGCCGCCATGGATGCGATCGACAATCGCCACGGCAACCGGTCGCTGCGCGAAGGCCTGGTTGCGGCAATGCGCGAACAGTCGATGACCAGACTGCCGGCCGATGCGCTGACCGCTTTGCTCGCCGCTGCCTTCGACCGCGCAGCACTTGCCGTCGAGGCCGGCGCCTCGGCCGAAGACTATCGCGCCGTGCTCATGGCTCTGATCGATGGGCTGTCTCCGGCTCATCCTCAGGCAGGTCGTCCGGGTCGAACTCGTTGAAGCAGCCGAGCTGGCGTTTGAACTGGTCGATCAGCCAGGCCGCCGCCGGTTTCGGGCTGCGGTCGGCGCGGTGCATGGCATAGAGCGATGAGCGCACCTCGCTAAAGGGTTCAAGGTCGAGTTCGACCAGCCTGCCGCTGGCCAAATCGTCCGCGATCAGCCAGCGCGGCAACCCTCCCCAGCCCAGCCCCTCGCGCATCAACGTATGCTTGATACGCACATCTGTCAGCCGCCATGTACGATAGGCAAAGACGCCGAAGTCGCGTCCCTTGGTGCGTTCCGACTGGTCGCTGACAACCAGCTGGGTGTGCTCTCGCGCATCCTCGAGCGCCACCGGTTTCGGCAGCAGTGCCAGAGGGTGGGTGGGGGCGGCAGCCAGCACGATCGACATGAAGCCGATGCGCACGAGATGCACGTCGACCTCGCCCAGCAAGCCACCGATGCCAAGATCCGACTGTCCGCTGACGACATGGTCGGGGATCAGACCGAGCGTGCCGATATGGAGTCGCATCATCACGGTCGGGAACTGCGCCTCGAACGCCTTCAGCACGCGCACCAGCACTGGCGAGGGCAGCGCCGCGTCAACCGACAGCGCAACTTCAGCCTCCAGCCCCTGATGGTGACCGTCGGCACGCGAACGGATGCGCTGCAGCACGCCGACCATGCGCCGGGCGTCCTCCAGCATCGCCCGGCCGATTTCGGTCAGCTGCGGCTCGCGCGTGCCCTCGCGCTCGAACAGTTTCAGGCCAAGCTGCGCTTCAAGATTGGCGATGCCGTAGCTGATGACGGACTGCGCGCGGTTAAGCTTGCGGCCGGCGGCTGAGAAGCTGCCGGCGTCGGCGACCGCAACCAGGATCTGCAATTGGTCAAGCGTCGGATTGGGTTGCACGACATACCTACTTTATGGATGGATCGTATAGAAAATATACCAGTTTTTTGAATGGGTCGGTAGGCCCATATCAGGCGGGAGAAATCAATTCCCACTGGAGAGAACCGCTATGTCTATCCTGCTTGTAACCTCGAGCCCGCGCGGCGCTGCCTCGCACTCGACCCGTATCGCTACCGAATTCGCTGAAAAGCTCGTCGCCGCCGACCCGTCGAATACGCTCGTCGTACGCGACCTAGTGGCCAACCCGCTGCCGCATATCGACACCGATTATGCGACCGGCATCTACACCCCCGTTGAAGCCCGCACGCCGCGCCAGGCCGAAGTCGTCGGCGTCTCCGACATCGTGCTTGACGAACTGTTCGCAGCCGACACCGTGATCCTGGCCACCGGCTTCATCAACTTCAACATCTCCTCAACCCTGAAGTCCTGGGTCGATCACATCTCCCGCTCCGGCAAGAGCTTCTCTTATGGCGAGGGTGGTCCCAAGGGCCTCGTCACCGGCAAGAAGGTCTATATCGTACTCGCCTCGGGCGGCATCTATTCCGAAGGTGCGGCCGTGCAGTTCGATCACGCCATCCCCTATCTGCGCGGCGTGCTCGGCTTTCTCGGCATGACCGATGTCGACGTCATCCGCATCGAAGGCGTCGGCATGGGCCCTGATGCCGTCACCGCCGCGCTCGCCAATGCGACGGCCAAGGTCGATGCCGTGGTGGCCAAGACCGCGAGCGCGCAAATCGCCGCGTAAGCACACCCCGTCATTCGCATTGAAAAGGCAGGCGCTTCGGCGCCTGCCTTCTTGCTGTCCGGGGCCGAGAGCAGGGTCCACCGGCAGATGGCGTGGTGTTCGTGGCGGGGTTTTCGATGGCTGCCAACTATTCTTGCCCGTTCATCAGCTGGCCCTCATAGGTTTGGAAGCCCCCGGCATCGCCATCGGATTTGCCGTTGGTCCACGGCCAATCTGTTTTTGCACCGACGGATCGGGCTAGACTCGTGCATCCCTGTCAAAACAGAGAGGCAACTTATGGCCGAATGTCCGAGTGGAGGAGAGAACAACGGAATTGTCGCAAGCGCTGTTGCCGACGACGATCCGCGTCTCGCGTTCATCTATCAGGAGGCGGTGAGAGGTCTCACTCAACAGCAGACGCTTGTGGAGAACATGAGCACCCGCCGGCAGCCTTGTCTTTGCCACCGCATTTGCCAACTCGCTACTCGGCGGTGCGGCGCTTTCCAACGGGCTTGGGCTTTGGGATTGGACCGCAGTGGCCCTGTTGTTCGGCATCGGCGGGCTGATCGTCTTCATACTTTGGCCCTATCACCAATATACATTCCGCTTCAATCCGGAAGATCTGCTTGATCAATATGTCGACGGCGACAGGCCGACGACAATGTCAGCCATGCGCCGCGCGCTTGCCCTTCGGATCAAGGCGGACATGGCCGGCAAGTGGCGAATTATCCAGCGGCTCCGGCTGGCGTTGCAGATTGCGCTGGTTTTTCTGCTGCTCGACATCCTGGCTTGGCTATTGGCAAGCGGGCATCTGATCACGTCTCAAGGTGCACCGGCCTCGGTCGCGCATCATACCTGCGTCCTAGGAAATGGACAGGATCTCAAGTTCGCGCGGCCCTAGTTGGACAAAGTCGCCAACGGTTTTTCCGGTCAGCGCGATGGCAACCGGCGAACCATGCGATATGGAAGCTTTCAGACGGGTTGGCCTCATCCTCTCCGACGATGCGAAAGGTCTGAGTGCGGCCATCATCACGCTTGAAGGTAACGGTGTGCCCGAAGGCGATCACCTCATTAGAGGTGGGCACCGGCATAAGCTGAGCCGTACGCACGCGCTCGGCATAGTAACGCATATCTCGAACCGGAATCGCTGACCGGCGTCGCCGCTCGTTGACATCTTCCAGCACGCTAGCGGCCTCAAGAGCTTGCTGGGCGCGAGCCAATTCAACCTGCAGCGTCTTGAGGCCCGCTTCCGTGACAAGGTTGACCCGATCGGAGACAGGGCGAGCCGGCAGGATGGTTTCCGATGCTGCCTCGGCGCTTTCCTCCTTGGCAAACGCTACGCTCAATTGTCGATACTTTCTGCTTGCGGCCCACTGCCATTATTCGAGATTCTGGCGACGGATGACCGGCGCAAAACCTATGTTCGGCGCCTCGACCAGTTCGGCCCTTACCCGAACATCCTCTCGCCTTGCTCGTCGACCAGTTGCATGCCCTTCTTGATCGAGATGTCGACGGCGTCGTCCAGTCCGGCAAAGCGATCGGCGCGGATGAATTTGTGTTCCTTCATCACGCCGTCGACTTCCTTCGAAACCACGCCGCAAGTTTGGTACTGGCCGCCCTCCGCCTTGTAGGGCGTGGCGCTGATCAAAAATCCCTTGTGCTCAACCTGCTTTGCCGGTGCTGCGCTCTTGGGCTCGCCCCCCTCACCGCCACCACCGAAAAGACGCTTCAGAAAAGACATGGGGCTTCCTCCAACGGCAATCATCCTGCACCACGTCTCGCGGTGCAGGATGATTTTCAGTACCGTTCCTCAGTCGAACGGGCAAGCGTTCTCGCCAGGGGTCAACCGCGCGATAGCGCTTCCAGGGCTTCAGCGGCGGCTTCCAGGACTGCAATCGCCTCGGCCTGCTTTTCAGCCGGCGCGTCGACGAGATCGCCGAGCGCGGCACGCAGCCGGTGGCGCACGGCGCGGAACTCGTCGCGGGCTTCCGAGCGACCCCGTGCACCACGCCGTCCGCCTTCCTCGCCGTCGTCGTTCCAGCCGAACCAGTCCCGCGCTTTGGCCATCTTGCGGCCGAAGCGCTCGAGATGCTCGAGCACGCCGTCGATCATCTCGCGGTTCTCGGCGAGATGCGCCTGGCCCGCCTCGGTGATCGAAAACACCTTCTTGTTGCCGTCGGCGGCTGAAGCCGCATAGCCGGCCTCTTCCAGGAAGGTCAGCGTCGGATAGACGACGCCCGGGCTCGGGCTGTAGATGCCGCTGGTGCGCTCTTCCAGCGCCTTGATGATGTCGTAGCCGTGGCGAGGCGCCTCGGCCAGCAGCGACAGCGTGATCAGCTTGAGATCGCCGTCGGCCAGCATGCGCCCGGCACGAAACATGTCGCCCGGGCCGCCGCGTCCACCGCCACGTCCGCCGTGGCCGAACGGACCAAAGCCGCCGCCCCCTCTTCCACCAAATTTGCCTGCCATGTGCAGGAATGCGCGCTCGGCGCGCTCGCCAAAGGGATGATGTCTGTGCAATGAATTGCTCCTTGAGTTATATCTTACGATACATCTTAATTAGGCTTACCCCACCGACGAGTCAAGATATATCTTACGATGCATCTAAAGGCGGCGCCAGAAGGTTGATTTCGCCGCCGCCGGCAGCTAGAAAGCGCGTGAGGGCCAAAACCTCTCCGTAAGCGTCTGACGTCAAGCAACGCATCCACCCCGGTCTTTCCGGGCAGTTCCGCCGGAAACCCGGCGCAATGGATGCCAAATGCGACGGACCGGATGTTTCAGGAAAATCCAAAAATGACCACGACCCGTAAGCGCGGCAAGCTGCCGGCGCGCTATGCCGCGATCGTCAGTCCGCTGGTGCTGTCGCTGCTGATGACCTTCATCGTCTCGTTCATATCGACGCTGAAAAGCCTTGGACTGCGACCTGATTTGCCGGCTGTCTGGCTCACTGCCTGGGGCCTGTCCTGGCTGGTAGCGTTCCCAACGTTGCTCATGGTGCTGCCGGCGGTGCGCCGCATTGTCGGCTGGCTTTGCGAGCCGGCGTCCCGGTAACGCCCATGACGGTAAGGCCCGCAGATATCTTCGGGCCTTGCCTCGCTACCAGCGGCCCTTGCGCCGGTTCCAGGCATAGAGAAGATCGGCGAAACGATCATAGGCCAAGCGCGTCAGCGGCAGCGCGACCGGATTGCCGAAGAGCGTCGCCAGCCAGCCCTCGCCCGGCGTCGCCCGCCAGACGGCAACCGCGACATCGGCGCCGACCAGCAGCCTGCCTTCGGCATCGGTGGCATGCAGCCGGCGGCGTATGTCCTCCAGCGAGGCGCTGTAGCCAGAGAGCGCCGCCGGTTCGAGGTTGATGTCGCGGAATTCGATCCGCCCGGCCTTGATCGCCTCGATCAGCCGCCGTTTCTGCCGGGTGATGCCGCCATCGCAAACCGGGCAGCGTGTGTTGTACCAGACGGTCAGCGCAGGCTTGGACATGGAGCGACTATCACCCTGACGGCACGGCCCCGCAATATGACGCCGAGCCGCACGGACCCGCGCCCAGCGCTATCCAAGCGAAGTGACGATCTCGCGATAGGCAAATTCCGGGAAAGCCTTGAGCGTTCGCGTCTTGACGCTGCCACCCGTTGCCAGCATCAGGGCGAAACGAGCAAGCACAGCATCGTCGGGCGCCTCGATAATCGCCACCATGTCATATTCGCCCATAGTCAGGTAAAACGCCTTGAACGAGCCGCCCATGTCGGCCAGTTGCTTCTTGGCGCCATCGAGCCGCTTCGGCGACTCTCGGATATTTCTGGCGCCCTGTTCCGTCCAGTTCATCAGCAGGATGTAGGTTGTCATCACACACCTCCCTCCGGCGCCACGGAGCACGGCTGAGGACATCAGCCGGGGCGGACATCCGGTTTTTCGCCCAGAACATGCATCCGACCAGGCAAGTATCCTCCCGACGGAGATGGGCGACAAGAGCCTTCACCCGGCAACAAAAAGGGCGCCGTCGGCGCCCTTTTCGAATGCTGGTCTGTTGCCGGTATCAGCTGTCGAGGAAGCTCCTCAGCTTGCGGCTCCGGCTCGGGTGCTTGAGCTTGCGCAGCGCCTTGGCTTCGATCTGGCGGATACGTTCGCGGGTGACCGAAAACTGCTGGCCGACTTCTTCCAGCGTGTGGTCGGTGTTCATGCCGATGCCGAAGCGCATGCGCAGCACCCGCTCCTCGCGCGGCGTCAGCGAGGCCAGAACGCGCGTGGTGGTCTCGCGCAGATTGGCTTGGATCGCCGCATCGATCGGCAGGATCGCCATCTTGTCCTCGATGAAATCGCCCAGATGCGAATCCTCTTCGTCACCCACAGGGGTTTCGAGCGAGATCGGCTCCTTGGCGATCTTCAAGACCTTGCGCACTTTTTCGAGCGGCATTGCGAGCTTTTCTGCCAGTTCCTCCGGCGTCGGCTCGCGGCCGATCTCGTGCAGCATCTGGCGCGACGTGCGCACGATCTTGTTGATCGTCTCGATCATGTGCACCGGAATGCGGATGGTGCGCGCCTGGTCCGCGATCGAACGCGTGATCGCCTGCCGGATCCACCATGTCGCGTAGGTCGAGAACTTGTAGCCGCGGCGGTATTCGAATTTGTCGACCGCCTTCATCAGGCCGATATTGCCTTCCTGGATCAGGTCAAGGAACTGCAGGCCGCGATTGGTGTATTTCTTGGCGATGGAGATGACGAGGCGCAGATTGGCCTCGACCATTTCCTTCTTGGCGATCGCGGCTTCGCGCTCGCCCTTCTGCACCTGGTTGACGATCTTGCGGAATTCCAGGATCGAGATCGCCGTCTCGGTGGCGAGGTTCTGGATTTCCGAACGCAGATCCTTGATCGCGTCCTTCTCGTTCTTGGTGAATTCCTTCCAACCGCGCGAGGTCAAGTTGCCGATCGAGCGCGTCCAGTTCGGGTCGAGCTCGGATCCCTGATATTCCTTGAGGAACTCCTCGCGGCGCACGCCATAGCTTTCGGCCAGGCGCAGCAGCTTGCCTTCGTTCTGCACCAGGCGCTTGTTGATGTCGTAAAGCTGCTCGACCAGCGCCTCGATGCGCGCCGTGTTGAGCGACAGCGACTTCACCGCCTTGATCAGCTGGTCCTTCAGCTCCTTCAGGCGGCGGTCCTGGCTGGGCGACAGCGTGCCCGTCGCGGCCAGACGGTTTTCGACCTGCTGGTCCTGCAGCTTGCGCAGCTTCTTGTAGGTGTCGGCGATGACGTCGAGCGTCTCCATCACCTGCGGGCGCAATTCCGCTTCCATCGCCGCCAGCGACAGGCTCGCCTCGTCCTCGTCTTCCTCGTCGTCATCGACCAGGCCGCGCGTGTCGGCGCCGACATTGGTGATGTCGTCTTCCTCGTCGCGTCCACGCCTCGGCTTGTCCTCGGCCTTGGGCGCCTCCTCGATGCGCTCGACCACCGGCGCCTGCTTGGCTTCGGGGCCGGCATAGGTGGCTTCGAGGTCGATGATCTCGCGCAGCAGGATCTTGGATTCGTTGAGCTCGTCACGCCAGATGATGATGGCCTGGAAGGTCAGCGGGCTTTCGCAGAGGCCCGCGATCATCGTTTCGCGGCCGGCCTCGATGCGCTTGGCGATCGCGATTTCGCCCTCGCGCGACAGGAGCTCGACCGAGCCCATCTCGCGCAGATACATGCGCACCGGGTCATCGGTGCGGTCGGTCGGCTCTTTCTTGGTGGTCGTGGCCGCGACGGCGGTGCCGGTCTGCTCGGCCAGTTCGTTGGCGTCTTCCTCGGCGTCGGCATTGCTGTCGGCGGCCTCGGGCTCCTCGCTCTGATCGTCGTCCTCGACCACGTTGATGCCCATGTCGGACAGCATCGCATTGATGTCTTCGATGCGATCCGGATCGGTCTCTTCCGACGGCAGAACCGCGTTCAGTTCGTCGAGAGTCACATAGCCGCGCTTCTTGGCGGCCTTGATCATCTTCTTGACAGCATCATCGGAAAGGTCGAGCAGAGGCCCATCGGTTGCGCCTTCACGTTCGGTCTCGACCTCTTCCTTTTCCTTTGTCGCCATAGTCTTTATCTTCTCCTAGCGGCCGAGCATCGAAGCCGCGTAGCTGCCGCACCGGTCAAACTACATGCGCTGGTGGCGCTTAACCGGGCCGGTAACCGAATCAACTCTTTTGTTTGTTCATATCGTGCCCCCAAAACCGGTTTTCACTTTTGGGCGATATGCATTAAGTCCAGATTAACCCTGATATCTGTGGCAGGCTGACAGCCTGTCCAGTGATCAGCACCTCGCGTCAGTGCATTTCCATCGACGCCGGCGCGGGTTAAGGTTTCGAATCGTCCTGATTCCGTCATTCTGCCAGAAGGTCAAGCGCCTCTCGCATGATTCGCATCAAAAAAGCGAATCAATTACCCGACTTAGAGGCGTCGATTCGACGCGCAGCACGTACAACATTCATTTCGACCTAGACGCGCCCACCCCTGCCCGAGGACACACCGAACCCTTCGATCAGCGCTTCCGTTGCTTGTACATCACGGAATTGCGCCTGGATCTCGATGAGGTGCCGGTAGTTTTCGTCAGTGGGATCGCTGGCGAGCGCTGCTTCCGCCTGTTTCAGCTCCTTATGTAAGGTGCGCGCGCTGCGCTGCAAGTGCAGCGCCTGGTTGAAGGCGCCGCGGGCATCGTCAAGCGCTGTGGTTTCCAACGCCGGCCATTGCCTGGTCCGTTGGATCAGCGCCACGGCGCGCGCCCAGATATCGCTGCAGCCGGCACGTTCGATGGTGGCGATCACTGCGCTACGGTCATTGGCCATGTCATGCGCCATCGCATCGAGGATGGCGGCGTGCAGCCGCTGCAGATCGGTGTTGGCGAGATCGAGGAACTCGACATGGGCGAAGTTCTCGTCGATCAGCGCCGGATGGTTGACGAGAGCTACGATGATCGTCGCCTCGCGCACCGACATCATCTCGCCACCGCGCTTGACCATGGCGGAGCGGCCGAGGCTTTCAGTGATCGCGGCGCGCGCGCCTGCCCCGCTGCCTTTGGCGAACTGTCCGCCGGGTGCGGGCGTTTTGCCCTGCCCCGGTTTCCAGTCCTGGCGACCTTGCCGCACTTCGCGCTGGGCGCTGAAGAAGGTCAGCTCCCGCTCGCGCATCCACTGCTGGTAGTGGTAGCGCTGGCTCTCATCGCGGATGCGGCTGGTCAGTTCGCGCAGCGTCTTTGTCAGCCCCGCCCGCCGCTCCGGCGTGTCGAAGACGCCACCGGATGTCTCACGCATCCACAACAAATCAGCGAGAGGCCGCGCTTCCGCCAGCACGGCACGAAACGCGTCCGGCCCTTCTGCCTTGACCAGATCGTCGGGATCCTTGCCCTCCGGCAACAGCGCAAAGCGCACCGACCGCCCGGCCTGCACCGACGGCAGCGCGAGATCCGCGGCGCGCCACGCCGCCTTCAGCCCGGCCTGGTCGCCGTCGAAGCACAGCATCGGCTCAGGCGCCATGCGCCACAGAAGTTCGAGTTGGTTTTCGGTGAGCGCGGTGCCGAGCGGCGCCACGGCATTCTCGAAGCCGGCCTGCGCCAGCGCAATCACGTCCATATAGCCTTCGACGGCAATCACCGTGCCGCCTTTCGCCAGCGCTTTGCGGGCGCGGGCGAAATTGTAGAGCACGTTGCCCTTGTGGAAGAGCTCCGTATCGGGCGAATTCATGTATTTGGCCAGCGCATCGGGCGCCAGTGCGCGGCCGCCAAAGGCGATGATCTTGCCGCGCGAATCCGGGATCGGGAACATGATGCGATCGCGGAACCAGTCATAGGAGACCGGGATGTCGTCGCCATGACGCACCAGCCCGCAGGCCTCGATGTCGGCCTTGGGCACACCCTTGGCGGCAAGATGTTCCTTCAGCGCATTGCGGCTGTCGGGCGCAAAGCCCAGCCGGAACGATTGCTGCGTCGCCGGCGTCAGCCCGCGATCCCTGAGATAGGCGCGGGCTTTTGCACCCTCCGGTCCTTGCAGCCGCTCCTGGAAGAAGGCAGTCGCCATCTCCATGACATCGGTCAGACTGGCGCGTTCCTTCTCACGCTGTTCTTCCCGCTCGTCGCGCACCGGCATCGGCACGCCGGCCATGTCGGCGATCTTCTCGACCGCTTCGGGAAAGCTTAATCCGTCGAGCTCGGTCAGGAACTTGAAATGATCGCCCGACACCGAACAGCCGAAACAGTGATAGCGGCCCTTCTTGTCCTCGCAGTGGAAGGAGGGGCTCTTTTCGCCATGGAACGGACAACAGGCCCAATAGTCGCCGCGCGAGGCGTTGGTCTTCTTCCTGTCCCATGCGACGCGCTGGCCGATGACCGATGAAATCGGCACACGGTCGCGTATCTCATCGAGAAAGGCGGGCGGAAAGCGCATTGGGGAACTCGTTTGTCCCTCATATAATCATGCTCGCGGAATCCGACGACCCTTATTGCGGACCATACCCGGTTTCCACAACCAAAAAGCCCGGTTTCTACAGCCAAAAGAAAGGCGGCCGTTTCGGACCGCCTCCTTTCAAGTCTCTGCATTGCGCCGGCGAGGCCGGGCTTAATGCGCGGCAATGGCGCCGAAGATGATGCCGGACAGGACGCTGACCAGCACATAGTCGTTGCCGACGCGGATCCATTCCTGGCCGCGGCCGGGGCGATGCAGGCCATAGCGGCCATAATCGCGGATCGGCTGGTGCCGCTTCCAGCTGGAATATTTCTGGCCATTGCGCCAATGGCTGCGCTTGACGACTACCGTCTTCTTCACGACGCGCTTCCTGATATCGACATGCTTGCCGGGCCTCTGCCAGTCGACCTGCGTGTAATTCGACTGCGGTGCGACCGGTGCGTTCACCGGTGCGGCCTGGCCGGTAAGCGAAGTGGCGGCCAGCATCGAGAAAGCGAGGGCGGAAAGAACAATACGTTTCATAGCGGGGCTCCTTGGTTGTCGATGCCTAGGGAATAGCGCCCGAAGGATGAACCGAAACTGAACACTAGCATTACATTTACGTAATGAAATCCGGTGCTTATCCTGGATATTTGAACATCATCGCAAAGGCGATTGCCGGGAGTCCGGCAAACCGGGACGATCCGCTGCCATCACCAGGGATCCGCCATGCAACCATTTGCGCATCCGTCCATTTTCCGACACGCCCTGTCGCGCCGCGACGGCTCTTGAAATCGACAAGATTTTATTACCCGGCTAAAATATTCCGGATATTGTTCAAGACTGTCATGACCATGATTCGCAGCCCCGTTTTCCTCCCTGCACTGCGCGCCCTCCGCGTCGCGGTAGCTGTCTGCGTGCGGGTTTCGAAGTGAGCGGCTCCGTCGTCCTGCTGCATCTGGCGGGCTCGGTGGCGCTGATGCTGTTTGCCACCCGCATGGTCAAGACAGGCGTCGAGCGCGCCTATGGCGACGTGCTGCGTCACCGGCTGCGCTCCACCATGCGCAATCCGATCATGGCGGTGCTGGCTGGCTGCGGCCTGTCGATCGCACTGCAGAGCTCGACCGCCGTCACGCTTCTCGTCGGCTCCTTCGCCGGCGCCGGCATCGTCTCGGGCATGTCGGGCCAATTGGCGGTGCGCGGCGCCGAGATCGGCTCGGCGCTGGTGGTCAAGCTCTTGACCTTCGATCTGACGCTGCTGGTGCCGATCTGCCTCGTCGCCGGCACGGTCATGTTCATGGCCACCGAGCGGCGCGACTGGCGCCAGTTCGGCCGCATCCTGGTCGGCATCGGCCTTCTGGTACTGTCGCTGGAGATGATCGGCCAAGCCTCGGAGCCGCTGCGCCAGAGCACGCTGATGCCGCTCATCATCGAATATTTCTCCAGCGACTACGTCACCGCCTATCTGCTCGCCGCGCTCGTCACCTGGCTGTTCCACTCCTCGATCGCCGCCGTGCTTTTGATGGTCACGCTGGCCGGCCGCGGCTTCATCCCGCCCGAACTCGGCATCGTGCTGGTGCTCGGCGTCAATCTCGGCTCGTCGATCATCGCGCCGCTGCTCACCCGAAGTGCCGAACCTGGCGTGCGCGTCGTGCCGATCGGCAATCTGTTGATGCGCGGCATGGGCTCGCTGGTGATGCTGATCCTGTTCATGACGCTCAAGCCGCCGGTCGCCTTCCTCGGCGCCACCGTGCCCGACCAGATCGTCAACGCCCACATCCTGTTCAATGTGCTGATCCTGCTCGCCGGCCTGCCGCTTGCCAGCTTGATCTATCGTGCCTCTGAGAAGATCGTCGCAATGGGCACCAAGCCGGCGCCGGCTACAGAGCTCGATGTGGTCGAACTCTCCGCCCTCAACGACGGCGCGCTCGACGTTCCGAGCCAGGCGCTGGCCAACGCCACCCGCGAGGTGGTGCGCGTCTGCGAGACGGTCGAGATCATGCTCAAGCGCATCATCGAGCTGTATGAAAGCGCCGACGGCGACAAGATCAAGGCGCTGGCCGCCCTTGACGACCGCGTCGACAGGAAGCACGCGGCGATCAAGCTCTATCTGGCCAAATTGACCAGGAACTCGCTCACAGAGGACGAGGCGCTGCGCTGCCAGGAGCTGATAGGCGCCTGCGTCAAGCTTGAGCAGGTCGGCGACATCATCGTGCGCAACATGCTGGTGCATGTGAAGAAGAAGTTCGAGCGCGGGCTGGAGTTCACGCCCGAGGGCTGGAGCGAGTTGCTCGCCTTCCACACCTCGGTGCTGGCCAATGCCAGGCTTGCCTTCAACGTGCTGGTGTCGCGCGACCCTGAGACTGCCCGCCAGTTGGTGCTGGAAAAGGACCGGCTGCGCGACCGCGAAAAGGAAACCAGCGCCAGCCATTTCGTGCGCCTGCGCGACGGCACCGCCAAGAGCGTCGAGACAAGTTCCATCCACCTCGACACCATCCGCGACCTGAAGCAGATCAACTCGCTGCTGGCGTCGATGGCCTACCCGGTGCTGGAAGAGCGCGGCCTGCTCGGCGGCTCCAGGTTGAAGGCGAGCTGATCAAGAAAACCTAAACCGGCCGCAAAAATTTCTGCATTGCCGGCAAGCGCCATCCATGATTTGAGGCCAACTCGTTCAAGGATCGCTTCCGCGCCATGCTTCCGCTCATTGCCCTGTTCATCGCCGCCTTCGCTTTCGGCACCACCGAATTCGTCATTGCCGGCGTGCTGCCGCAAGTGGCCGACGGCCTTGGCGTTTTGATCCCGACCTCCGGCTATCTCGTCTCAGGCTATGCCGGCGGCATCGCGGTTGGCGGGCCATTGCTGGCGCTCGCCACCAAGGGCATTTCCCGCAAGACGCTGCTGCTTTGCCTGACCGTCGCCTTCACCATCGGCCAGGCCGCTTGCGCGCTGGCGCCCGATTTTACCTCGATGCTGCTCTTGCGCATTGCGGTCGCCGTCGCACACGGCGCCTATTTCGGCGTCGCCATGGTGGTGGCTGTCGGCCTCGTGCCCGAGGACAAGCGCGGCATGGCCGTGGCTGTGATCCTCTCCGGCCTCACCGTATCCAATGTCATCGGCGTGCCGGCCGGCACCGCAATCGGCAATCTCTGGGGCTGGCGCGCCACCTTCTGGGTGATGTGCGCGCTGGGCGTGGTGGCGTTTGCCGCCATGGCCGCCCTCCTGCCGCGCAAAACGGGCGCATCGAGCCCATCCACCAGCCTTGGCAGCGAGGTTCGCGTGCTGGCGCGCCAGCAAGTCTGGACCTCGCTGATCCTGATGCTGATGTTGATGATCGGCCAGTTCGGCCTGTTCACCTACATCACCCCGACACTGCTTGAGGTGACCCATCTCGAGGAGGGCCTGATCCCCTGGGTGCTGCTGCTCAACGGCGTCGGCGCCACCGTCGGCGTCTTTCTCGGCGGCAAGCTTTCCGACTGGAAGCTGATGCCGTCGCTGATCACAATGCTTGCGCTGCAGGCGGTGATGTTGGGCGTGATCTATGCCGTCAGCCCCTAGCCGATATGGCCGAGCACATGCGACGGCAGTGCGGCCGTACCCGGCTGCCAGCGAAAGCCGATCGAGCCGGCGGCCTCGCCGTCCCAGATCCAGCGCCGGAAGCCCGGCAGCCGCGGCACTGTCGTGCCGTCCGGCAAGGTAATCGGGCCTCCTTTGGCCTCGGGATCGTCGAGGCTGGCAAGGAACGCCGCGGGATCCTCGTCGATCGCCGCAAGTTGCTCGCGCGTCGCTTCCATCAGCCGGACATTGTCCGGCGACCAGCCACGCTCGAGCGCCGCCTTGTAGGAGGGCAGATGTTCGAGCGTGGGTTTGACGATTTCGATCATGGTGGGTCTCTCCGGCAGGTCAAGGCTTGGCTCGCTTAAGCCGGTGCGGACCGTTTCTTGCCCAGAGGTAATGCCCCTGCTCTCCTTCGCCATTGAAGTGGTGTCGGCTCCTACTGCAGCAGGCCTTTGACGATGCCGCTGGCCTTGCCGAAATCCATCTGGCCGGCATATTTCTGCTTCAGCACAGCGATCACCTTGCCCATGTCCTTCTGACTGGTCGCACCGGTAGCAGTGATCGCTTCGCGCGCCGCTGCAGTCACCGCCGCCTCGTCCAGCTGCGTCGGCAGGAAGCCGCGGATGATCTCCATCTCGCCACGCTCCTGCGCCGCCAGTTCCGGGCGCTTGCCGTCCTCGAACGCCTTGGCCGATTCCTCGCGCTGCTTCACCATTTTGGCCAGGATCTGCAAGATCTCCTCGTCGCTGGCGGGATCCTTGGCCGAGCCGCGATTGGCGATGTCGCGGTCGTGAATGGCGGCCTGGATGAGCCGCAGCGTCGGCAGCCGGTGCTTGTCCTGCGCCTTCATCGCGCTCTTCAGGGATTCGGCGATTTTTGCGCGCATGATGCTTTCTCCTTCGAACGGTGCGGACAATAACGGTGGCGAACTCGTAAAGCAAACACGCCAAGCCTCTGATATTGTTCGACGAAACAAATGCCCGCCGTTTTGGCCCGGCATCATTGACCGCTCTGGCGCCTTCCCCTATGTACTCGGCCTTGCATAAGACAAAGAATTGAAGCGCGCAGGCTCGAGAGATCGGCCGCGCCGTTTGCTGCGCAGATGGCCCGCCATCGAAGCGCGCAGCGTGACAGGAGCGTCGCCATGGCCGAGATGACCCCCGAACTGACCCCGCCTTGGGCAACCGAAAAGCCGACCGCCGTCCTGGTGCTGGCCGACGGCACCGTCATCGAGGGTCGCGGCCTCGGCGCCACCGGTTCCGCCGTTGCCGAAGTCTGCTTCAACACCGCGCTCACCGGCTACCAGGAAATCCTCACCGACCCGTCCTATGCCGGCCAGATCGTCACCTTCACCTTCCCGCATATCGGCAATATCGGCACCAATGACGAGGACATCGAGGACTTGAACCCGGTCGCCCGTGCCGGCGCCGTCGGCGCGGTGTTCAAGGCCGATGTCACCAACCCGTCCAACTACCGCGCCGGCACTGGGCTGGACCAGTGGCTGAAGAAGCGCGGCATCGTCGCGCTGTCGGGCATCGACACCCGGGCGCTGACCGCGCTGATCCGCGAAAAGGGCATGCCCAATGCCGTCATTGCGCACGTGCCCGACGGCATCTTCGACATCGACGATTTGAAGCGGCGCGCCGCCGCCTGGTCGGGCCTGATCGGGCTTGACCTCGCCAAGGAAGTCACCTCCGGCCAGTCCTCGGTCTGGCGTGAAACGCCCTGGGTGTGGAACGAAGGCTTTGGCGAAGAGGCCGAGCCGTCGATGCACGTCGTCGCCGTCGACTACGGCGTCAAGCGTAACATCCTTCGCCTGCTTTCCGGCCTCGGCGCCAAGGTCACCGTGGTTCCGGCCGGTACCGGTTCGGAAGAAATCCTAGCCATGCAGCCCGACGGCATCTTCCTATCCAACGGCCCCGGCGACCCGGAAGCCACCGGCGACTACGCCGTGCCGGTCATCCAGAACCTGCTCAAGACCGACATCCCGGTATTCGGCATCTGCCTCGGCCACCAGATGCTGGCCCTGGCGCTCGGCGGCAAGACCGCAAAGATGCACCAGGGCCATCACGGCGCCAACCACCCGGTCAAGGATCACACCACCGGCAAGGTCGAGATCGTCTCGATGAACCACGGCTTTGCCGTCGATGCCGACTCGCTGCCAGATGGCGTCGAGGAAACCCATGTCTCGCTGTTCGATGGCTCGAACTGCGGCATCGCGCTGACCGGCCGTCCGGTGTTCTCGGTCCAGCATCACCCCGAGGCTTCGCCCGGTCCGCAGGACTCGCATTATCTGTTCCGCCGTTTCGTCAATCTGATCCGCGAAAAGCGCGGCGAGGAACTGCTGGCCGAACGGGCCTGAGCCCTCTATGTACCAGTGATAATATCGCTTAACCTCGAGCGATAAATCTGCGATATTGCGCGAGTGAAGACGATCCTCCTCTCGGTGTCGGCAGCTCGCGATCTCGACAACCTGCCGGCCGATGTCCGCGAGCAGGTCTCTGAAGGTTTGAACACTTATGCCATCAGCGGGCGTGGCGATGTAAAACGTCTTGCCGGCCGAGACGGTTACAGACTTCGGATCGGTCGCTACCGCGTTATATTTGATGAAGATCGCACGACAATCCTAGCGATCTACATCGGCAAGCGCGAAACGACGACCTACAGCCGGCCATAGGACAGCACATCATGAACGCTCCGCAAATCATAAGGACTTCAACCGGGGAAGAACTGGTCGTCATCCCGAAGGCTGACTACGAGGCATTGCTGCATGCCGCCGAAGAAGCCAGAGAAGACGCTGCGGATGTGGCGATCTACGATGAGCGGAAGGCCGAGTTCAAAACTGAAAAGCCCCTGCCCGCCGAGGTGACCATGGATATTTTGCGAGGTTCCAGCCGGCTCAAGGCGCTGCGCAACTGGCGCAAGCTGACGCAGGCCGAGTTGGCTGATGCCATCGGAGTCAGCCAGGGCTTCCTGTCGGACCTTGAATCCAATCGCCGCAAGCCATCGGCGCAAACCAGCACCATGCTGTCGAAGGCATTGGACGTGCCCAGCGAATGGATCGAAGCCTAGTATCTGACCTTACGCCACCGGCCGGCCTT
This sequence comes from Mesorhizobium sp. M0761, assembly GCF_040320205.1. Classification (NCBI taxonomy): domain Bacteria; kingdom Pseudomonadati; phylum Pseudomonadota; class Alphaproteobacteria; order Hyphomicrobiales; family Phyllobacteriaceae; genus Mesorhizobium; species Mesorhizobium sp. M0761. The sequence continues at coordinate 505,336 of NZ_JAMYPF010000001.1, read as the reverse complement.
CGCTGGCCTCCAGTATGGCGAACCATTGCTGGCGGTCGAGGTCGATCTCCAGCGCCTTGACCATGGCGGCCAGCCGCTCGGGCTTCATCGTGCCGAGCACCGGCGCCAGCCGCGCCGGATGACGCAGCAGCCAGGCGATGGCGACGGCGGCGAGATCGCCGGCGCCGATCTCGGCAGCCACCGCCGCGATTGCCGCCCTGACCCGCGCCTCGCGCCCTTCCTTGCCGGTGAACAGCAAGCCGCCGCCGAGCGGCGACCAGATCATCGGCGCATAGCCGAGGCGTTGCGCGTGATCGAGGCTGCCATCCATCAGCGCATTGGTCTTCAGCACCGACATCTCGATCTGGTTGGTGGCCAAGGCAAACGGCAGCCGCGAGGCCAGAAGGTCGAACTGCGACGGCGTGAAATTGGAGACCCCGACCGCTCTCACCTTGCCCGACTTGACCAGCCCGGCAAGGGCCGCCGCCGTCTCGTCGGCATCCATCAGCGGATCCGGCCGGTGCAGCAGCAACAGGTCGAGATAGTCGGTGCCGAGATTGGCGAGCGAACGGTCGACCGAGGCGGCAATGTGGGCCGCACTGGTGTCGTAATGCTTCAGCCGGTTCTGAGGCCGGTTGGCCGATGCCAGAATGATGTCGCATTTCGAGATCAGCTCGATGCTGTCGCGCTTGCCCTTCCAGCGCGACAAGCCGGCGCCAAAGGCAGCTTCCACCTGGTAATGCCCGTAAATATCGGCATGGTCGAAGCTGGTCAGGCCGAGATCGACCGCAGTGCCGATCAGCCGCGCGATCTGATCGGCGTCCGGGCGCGCGCGCTGTCGAGCAGGCGCCAGGCGCCGAACACCAGCCGCGACAGCGACACTCCGTCCTTGGTCAGCTCTATGCGGCTGTCATGGCTCATATCTGGGCTCCATCTTCCGCAGCGCCGGTGGCAACGCTTTTCACCGCCGTCGGCCTCGCAACTTTCGTTACAAAGACAATGACGGCAAGCGTCAGGAAGCACGCGCCAACCAGATAGGGCGCGCCGCCAAACACCACGGGCGCATTAGGCCCGGTGAACCAGGAAAAGATCGCGGTGTACAGCAGCGGCGTGATGATCGAGGTGATCGAGAAGATCGACGTCATCGCGCCCTGCAATTCGCCTTGCGCCGATGGCGGCACCTTGGCGGCGGCGAGGCTTCTCAGCGGCGGATCGGCCAGTGCTTCCAGGCAGCCGACGACGATCACCGCATAGATCATCCAGCCTTGCGAGGCGAAGGCGTAGCCGAAGGCGCTGGCCGCCGTAAATGTCAGGCCGATCACCGCCGTCTTCCACTCGCCAAGTTTGGGGATCACGCGCGGCAGCACCGTCGCCATGACGATCGCCCCACACAGGCCGAAGGCGCCGAGCGAGAAGCCGATCTGCTGCTCGCTCCAGCCATAACGATAATTGGACACGAACGACCACACCGCCGGATACATCATGTGGCCGAGCGTCATCAGGAAGAAGGCGAGCCCGATCCAGCCGATGCCCTGATATTGGCGCATCTGCAGCAGCGTGCCGACCGGGTTGGCGCGTTTCCACTCGAAGCGGCGGCGGTGCTTTTCATCGAGCGTTTCAGGCAGGAAGAACATGGCGATGAGGAAGTTCACGAAGGCAAGCCCGGCGGCAAAGTAAAACGGCACTCGCGGCCCGAACGTGCCGAGCAGCCCGCCCAGCACCGGCCCAATGACGAAGCCGACGCCGAAGGCGATGCCGAGCAGACCGAAATTCTTCGCCCGGTTGTCGTCGTTCGAGATGTCGGCAATGAAGGCCGACGTCGTCGAGTAGCTGGCGCCCGAAATGCCGGCCAGCACGCGGCCGATGAACAGCATCGGATAGGACCAGGCGATGGCGCAGATCAGATTGTCGATCGAGAATGTAAGCACCGAGGCAAGCAGGATCGGCCGCCGCCCGAAGCGGTCGCTCAACCCGCCCATGATCGGCGCGAAGAAGAACTGCATCGCGGCATAGACGAAGAACAGCCAGCCGCCCTCGATTGCCGCTTCGCTGATGCCGACGCCGGAAAGCTCCCTGAGAAAGGCCGGCAACACCGGCATGATCATGCCGAAGCCGATAATGTCGAGCAGCAGCGTGGTGAAGACGAGCGCAAGGCCCCGCCTGGCGGTTTTGGGGTCGATCATGATGGCGTCTGCTCCCTCGGACCGCCCTTGGGCGGGCGCCCGTTATAGGCGAGGCGTCACTTTGGAACAATAGGAGAACGCCTCAGGCGTTCTCCTCCTGACATCTGTTGCCGGTGGTGAATCGGCCCGCCGACGGATGCGCTTTGAACCGCGGTCGGCTGGAACTTGCGAGCGCCTCAAACCGGACCGGTCAGCGTGTTGCAATCCGACAGCTTGCCGCTCTTGTAGCCGCGCGCCAGCCAGGTCTGCCTTTGCTGCGACGTCCCGTGGTTGAAGCTTTCCGGAACGACATAGCCCTGCATCTTCTTCTGCAGCGTGTCGTCGCCGATCTGCTTGGCGGCGTTGAGCGCCTCTTCGATGTCGCCCTGTTCCAGAATGCCCTTCTGCGCGGTGAAATGCGCCCAAACGCCGGCGAAGCAGTCGGCCTGCAGCTCGATGCGCACCGACATCTGGTTGGCTTCCGCCTCACCCATCGACTGCCGCATCTGGTTGAACTTGGGCAGGATGCCGGTGAGGTTCTGCACATGGTGACCGACTTCATGAGCGATCACATAGGCTTGGGCGAAATCCCCCGAGGCGCCGAACTGCTGGTCGAGCTGCTGGAAGAAGGTGGTGTCGAGGTAGACCTTGTGGTCGCCGGGACAATAGAACGGTCCGGCTGCCGTCGAGGCGGAGCCGCAGGCCGAGCGGATCTGGCCGCTGAACAGCACAAGCTTCGGGTCCTCGTATTTCAGGCCCTGCGACTGGAAGATGCCGGTCCAGGTCTCTTCGGTCTCGGCCAGCACGGTCGCCACGAACTGCTTCATCTCGTCGGAAGCAGGCGTGCCGGCGCCGTCGTCCTGGGCGCCGCTGTTGTCGGTAATCTGGCCACCGCCACCCGGCAGCACGCCGCCGCCGTCGCCGCTGCCCAGGATCTGCGACGGGTCGAAGCCGAAATACCATCCGGCCAGCACCACGAGGACGACCAGCAATATGCTGCCGCCGCCGCCGGTGCGGCCGCCGATCGGGATGCGGAACTGGCCAGGGCTGCCGCCGCCGAAACCACCACCGCCGCCGCTGTCGCTGCGCTCGTCCTCGACATTGTCACTCTGACGGCGGCCCTTCCAGAGCATGGCAACTCCCCGTATGCAAATTTCGGCTGGCTTGGCCGATGTCGTGGCCCAGTCCGACCCAACAGACAATTATCGCAATGGTTGCGCCAAGTCACAGTATTTTTCGTGGCAGCGGCATCGCGTTCGCACTCTGGTCGAGGCGGCATGCGCGCTGTAGCATCCGGTTCGAACGGGGGTGTCGGGGACTTGCGGACAATCGGTCGATTTCTGCTGCTGGCGGTGGTGCTATGCCTCGGCCCGTCGCCGGCGCGCGCCGTGACGCTCGATTCCAGCGTCGCCGTAACCGATCCCGAGACATTGCAGGCGCTTGAGCGTGGCGGCCTCTCGATCAGCCGGCTGCTCGGCCCGGCGCTGGGTCTCACGCGCGAGGTCGACAATCGCGGCCTGTTTTCGGTGCGCGCGCTGACCCCTGTGCGCAACGCCGTCAAGCAGGAGATCGCCGACGAGCCTGCCAATAGCCCCGATCCTTACGTCGCGGCCATGGCCAAGTCGAAGGACACCAGCCAGAAATTCAACCCGAAATACATCGACGATGACGGCTCGACGCTCGACCTGACCGGCGTCGTCAACCGCATGGACCGCGGCTATCTCGGCCACACCGAATGCGGCGAGATCAGGCTGATCTACCGCTTCCATTATTCGGTGGCGGAGAAGCCCACGAAGGGAAAGACAGCGCAACGAATCTCGTCGCGGCTGCCGCTGACCATGAGCCTGGTCTTCAACGCCAGGCCCGGTGAGGCTCACGCCCGCGCTTCGAGAGACCGTCCAAGCGCCACCGCCGTTTCCTGTGCCGAAATCGCCAAGCGCTGGCTCGCCGCCGGCCAGAAGAACCTTGCGCCCGAGCAACTGGCAGCCTGGCTGCGCTCCGACGAAGGGCCGCTCTCCAACGCCATGCTGAATTCGTCGCAGATCATGCGGCTTGAGCTGAACATGCAGGTTCTCCGGCTGTCGGCCTCGAGCCGCCGCGACTTCGGTGGCCACGCCGAATATCTCCTCAAGATTTTCAAATGGGACCCAACGACGTCCACCTTCCAGGAATCGAAGATGGAGAACCAGATCGACCGGAAAGTGGTTCTGGCCGACCGGCCGGCCTTCGCCAAATGGCTGCTGACCGACCGCAACCTCTACGACCTCGATCGCGGCCGGCTGGTCATCGACGACAAATTCCTGGCGACCAGCGCCGTCTCGGTCGCACCCGGCGGCATGGCCAGGTCGCAAAACAATATCGCCTATGGGCTGCTCGACGATGCCGACATCGACAAGGCACTGCAGGACTATGTCGCCAAGGGCAACGAGCTGCGCAGCGTGAAATCGGTGGCCGGCTTCAATCTGCGTCTCAACGAAATGACCTGCACCGGCTGCCACCAGACGCACGGCATTGCCGGCTTCCATTACACCGGCGCCGATCCGGCCAGCGAGCCGCGCCGCAACGCCGTCTTCGTCCCCGGCTCGGCGGTGTTCTTCGCCGACCTGCCTCGCCGCCGCGCCATCGTCGAGGACTTCGCCGCCGGCGGCCATCCGGATTTCTCACGCGGCTTCGCCGCCCGTCCGGACGCCAAACTCGCCGAAGCGCTGAAAGGCACTGATCTCTACAATGGCTGGGGCTCGATCTGCTACAGCGGCAAGGATGCCAGCTTCAAGGACTGGAGCTGCGGCGAAAGCCTGCGCTGCGCCGGCGTCCATGAAAGCGACATCCATCCGGGCTTCGGCACCTGCGTCAGCGAGGCGGCCACCGCAGTCGGCGACCCCGTCGAGTTCGGCGAGATTAAGATGTCGAGCTGGGGCAGCGACAAATATTGCCGCCTGTCGCCGGCCACCGCAAAAGCCTGCGCCATCGATCCGGCGCGCGACAAGAAACCGGTAATCAAGCTCGCCGGCTATGGCGCGGCGCGCCAACGCTACGACAACCCCGAGCAGAAGACCGGTGGCTTTCCCGGGGGCATGCTGCGCAAGGCAAGCTGCGACAAGCTTCCCGACGAGGCGACTTGCGGCCGCCTCGCCAAGACCGGTTTCAACGACTGCATCGCGTCGGGCAAGGACCACAAATTCTGCACCAAGGAATTCACCAAGACCGCCGGCCTGCGCGCCTGCGACAAGGCGCATCCCTGCCGCGAGGACTATATCTGCACCGCCGGCTACGACGATCTGGCCGCAGCCAAGCCTGGCAAGGGCTCCTGCATTCCGCCCTATTTCATATTCCAGTTCCGCGTCGACGGCCATCCGCGCAGTTGGGTGCAGGACACCGAGGAATGAGCGGCAGGTTGCCGCTTGCGAACAGAACTCAGATCTTCTGCTTGGTGCCGGCGCTTTTGCCGTCCGAGCTTTTGGAGCGTTCCTCGAAACGCGCGGCGCCCTTTTTCAGCGCATGGCCGGTTTCGACCTCGGTCTTGCGTTCGTCCTTTGCCGCTGCCTGCCTCAAACCCTCGGCCGCCTGCTTGCCCTTCGCGGTCGGTGCCTGTTCGACGCCCATGTTTTCCTCCTTGGCGCGCGACAATCACGCGCAACGTCAGGAGCAACGAGCCTGACGTGCGGAGGTTCCAGTGGTGCGGCCCCGGCACCCCTCAGCGCGGCGCGATCATCGCCTTGCGAAAGGCTTCCAGCGTCTCGGCGCTGACATGATGCTCGATGCCCTCGGCATCGATGCGCGCCGTCTCGGCGCTGACACCGAGCGAACGCAAAAACGCTTCTACCGTCTGGTGGCGGATGCGGCTCTCTTCCGCCACCTTGCGCCCGGCGTCGGTCAGGAACACACCGCGATAGGGTTTTCTGGAAACGAGCCCGTCGGCGCACAGCCTGGTCAGCATCTTGGCCACCGTCGGCTGGGCGACACCGAGCCGCGCAGCAATATCGACCTGACGCGCCTCATTGCCGTCCTCGATCAGGTCGGCGATCAGCTCGACATAATCCTCGACCAGCGCGCCGCGGCGCGCTTCGCGCTGCTGCCGGAACCCTTTCGAATGAATCTCGGCGTCAGGCAGCGGCTCCTCGCGTCCAACCGGTCTGTGCTTCAGCGCCAACACGCGCTCCTTCCTATCTTTTGACAAGAATCGGCTTTGGGCAAAGCAATCGCCCTTTGCCATTCATAGCACGGGCTTAACTGTTCCAGCCGTTTATTTCCATTCCATGGTAGGCGCAACCGGCGTTTGCGATCCCCGGCCGGCCTGCCGGTCGGCGCAACAGGAAGCACATACAATGAAATATAGCCTATTGCATAATGTTGAGCCCTGGCATAGATAGGATGACGTCAACCGATCCACCCAGTGGAAAGCCCTCCATGTCCGAAGCTGACGCTACCTTGGGATCATCCTGGCGATTTGACAGGCCGGAGGACAATCCTCCCAGCCTGCGCGAGGTGAACTCCACGATCGCGGTGCCGCAGTCCGGCGTCTGGTTCCGTCGCCTGTTCGCCTTCATGGGACCGGGCTACATGGTCTCGGTCGGCTATATGGATCCGGGCAACTGGGCCACCGACCTCGCCGGCGGCGCCCAGTTCGGCTACACGCTATTGTTCATCATCATGCTGTCCAACCTGATGGCGATCCTGCTGCAGGCGCTTGCCGCCCGGCTTGGCATCGCCACCGGCCGCGACCTCGCCCAGGCCTGCCGCGCCTATTATCCGCGTCCCGTCAGTTTCGTGCTGTGGATCGCCTGCGAACTCGCCATCATCGCCTGCGACCTCGCCGAGGTGATCGGCACGGCGATCGCGCTGCAGCTTCTGTTCGGCATTCCGCTGATCGGCGGCGCGTTGCTGACGGCGCTCGACGCCTTCATCGTGCTGCTCTTGATGAACAAGGGTTTCCGCTATCTCGAAGCCTTCGTCATCGCGCTTTTGATCATCATCTTCGGCTGTTTCGCCATCCAGATCTTTGCCGCTGCCCCTCCGGTCGGCTCGATCCTGCATTCGATGTTCGTGCCGTCGACGGAGATCGTCACCAATCCGGCGATGCTCTACATCGCCATCGGCATCATCGGCGCCACGGTGATGCCGCACAATCTCTACCTGCACTCCTCGATCGTACAGACACGCGCCTATGAACGGACCGAAAAAGGCAAGCGCGACGCCATTAAATGGGCGACGACGGACTCGACCATCGCGCTCGTCTTGGCGCTGTTCGTCAACGCCTCGATCCTGATCGTCTCGGCGGTGGCCTTCCATGGCACCGGCCATCAGGATGTCGCCGAGATCGGCCAAGCCTTCGAGCTCTTGTCGCCACTGCTCGGCCTCGGCATCGCCTCCATCCTGTTTGCGGTGGCGCTGCTGGCCTCCGGCCTCAACTCGACGGTTACGGCAACGCTTGCCGGCCAGATCGTCATGGAAGGCTTTTTGCGCCTGCGCATTCCGCAATGGGCGCGCCGGCTGCTGACGCGCGGCATCGCCATCGTCCCGGTGGTGGTCGTCACCGCGCTCTATGGCGAAAAGGGCACCGGCCAGTTGCTGGTCTTCAGCCAGGTGGTGCTGTCGATGCAGCTGCCCTTCGCAGTCATCCCGCTGGTGCAGTTCGTCTCCGACAAGAAGAAGATGGGCAACCTTGCCATTCCCCGCGGCGTGGCGGTCCTCGCCTGGGTCGTCGCGGCGGTCATCCTGGTGCTCAACTTCAAGCTGCTCTACGACACCGTCTTCGGCGTCGGCTGAGTTTCATTCCCGACCGCGACAAACCGGCCGCTTGCGCTATCTTGATCGCCATCATGACAAGTGTCGAAGACGCCAGGAAATTTTACGCGCAACTGATGGCGGCCAATGCCGGCTCGGCCGACCCGCGCCTCGAAGAGGCGTTTGCCACCGTGCCGCGCGAGGCCTTTCTCGGTCCCGGACCCTGGGCGGTCGTCGCCGGCAGGGCGCTCACCACCGGCAACGGCAAGATCATGACGCCGAGCGCCGATCCTGTTCACATCTATCAGGACGTGCTGGTGGCGCTCGATGCCGACAAGGGCATCAACAATGGCGAACCCTCCCTGCACGCCATGTGGATAGGCAGGATCGCTCCCAGGCCGGACGAGGCCGTCACCCATATCGGCGCCGGCACCGGCTACTACACCGCCTTGCTGGCCCGGCTGGTTGCGCCCGGCCCGGTGACCGCCTTCGAAATGGAGGCCGATCTTGCTGCCAGAGCAACAAAGAATCTCGAAACCTACGGCAATGTAAGCGTCGTCCACGGCGATGCCGTCACCGGCGATCTGCCGCCGTCCGACATCATCTATGTCAATGCCGGTGTCGTCGCACCGCCGGCTGCCTGGCTGAGGGCGCTGAAAGCGGGCGGCCGCATGATCTTTCCCTGGCGCCCGTCCCAGGGCGTCGGCCTGGCCGTAATGGTGACCCGCACCAAACAAGGTTTTGCCTGCGACCCCTTCATGCGCTCGTGGTTCATCCCCTGCGTCGGCGCCTCGGTCGCCGGTTCGGCGGCCAAAATCCCCGACCTCCAGAAGGCCGCGCGCAGCCGTTCGATCTGGCTGACATCAGACAGGGCGCCGGACCGGACCGCCACCGCCATCATCGGCGATGTCTGGTTTTCGTCGCAGGCGCTTGGCGGCGGGCGACGGCGGTAGGTACTCTTGTCGGCCGCAGCGTTTTTTTGCCAACGCCTGTCGGGCGGCCGCCGGCCTGTCCGTCCTTAGATCGAAATCCGGCCCTGACGGCGCGGATCCTGGAAAAGGAAAATCCAATGCGAAAGATCATCGCCGCTACCTTCGTCAGCCTCGACGGCGTCATGCAGGCGCCGGGCGGCCCGGAAGAAGACCCGGTTGGCGGCTTCGAGTTCGGCGGCTGGACGTTCCACTACTTCGACGAGGTGGCGGGCGTGGCCATGGAGGAATTGTTCTCTAAGCGCTTCGCCCTGCTGCTCGGCCGCAGAACCTACGACATCTTCGCCGCTTACTGGCCGTACCAGAAAGATGCCATCGGAGATGCCTTCAACCCTGCGACTAAATATGTGGCGACGCATCGGCCGGATTCGCTCACCTGGGAAAATACGCAATGGCTTGGAGAAGATATCGTCGCGGCGTTGCGCCGCCTCAAGAAGGAAGATGGGCCTGACCTGCTCATCCAGGGTTCGAGCGAGCTGATCCAGACTTTGCTCGCCAACGGGCTGATCGACGAGATCCGGTTGATGATCTTCCCGCTGCTGCTGGGCAAGGGCAAGCGGCTGTTCGATGGTGGTGCGATGCCCGCCGCTTTCAAGCTGGTCAAGTCGCAGGCCACTACCACAGGCGTCATCATGGCGACCTACGAACGCGGGGGTGAGGTCAAGGTCGGGTCGTTCGCTACGCAGAAGCCGTCAGAGGCCGAGCTCGAGCGGCGTAAGAACTGGAAGTGACAGGGACAGGCTTGGCACCTTTCCTCTCCCTCCGGAGGGGGGAGAGGTGGCGCTGCGAAGCAGCGACGGAGTGGGGGAACCACCAAGGCGCAAGAATCTTCCCGCACCGAGTAAAGGGCGACCCCCACTCCGTCGCGCTGCGGGCGACACCTCTCCCCCGATCGACGGGGGAGAGCAAATCCAAGTTCTGTCAAGCCGCCACAGCCCGCCGTTCCAGCCCATCCCGGATATACCGCGCGAACTCCTGCGCGGCAGGCGCCGCGCCAAACCTCGGCAAATGCAGATTGATGGAAAAATTCGGCAGCGGCGGCAGCCCGGCATCGAAAGGCAGGATGTCGAGGTCGGCGGGCACGGTGGAGGCCAGCCAGGCGGTGACGGCAAGGTCGGAGCGCACCGTCGCGGTCGTGGCGTCGATGTTGCCGTTCTCGAACACGGTGCGCCATTCCAGCCCGTGCTCGTTCAGCGCCGACAGCACCACCGGGCGGAAGGCGCAGGTGTCGGCGACGATCGACACCGGCAGCGGCCGCTTGGCGCGGGCGACGCCGCCCTTGGCCCCCACCCAGACCAGCCGGTCAATGGCCAGGCACTCACCGGCCGACGGGCCGACCCGTTCCTCGATGACGGCAAGGTCGATGGTGCCGGCCGCGAGGGCCGCGGCAAGGTCCGGCGAAGCCGCACAGAGCAGTGAAATCTCGACCTGCGGATAGGTCTCGGCATAGGCCTTCAGCACCGGCGCCAGCAAAGTGCCGACAAGGTCATAGGGCACACCGAGCCGCACCTGGCCGGCGACCTCGGTGCCCGCCATCTCGGCCCAGATCTCGTCATTGAGGCCAAGCAACCGTTTGCCCTTGCCGAACAGCCGCTCGCCGGGCCGCGTCAGCCGCAAGCCACGCCGGTCGCGCTCGAACAGGCTGCAGCCGAGCGCTTCTTCCAGCCGCTTGATCTGCTGGCTTACGGCGCCTTGCGTCAGATGCAGCGCGTTCGCCGCCGCCGTCATGCTGGCCTTGTCGGCGACAGTGACGAAGGTGCGGATCAGCGCTGTGTCGAGGTTGCGGATCATGGTTGGCATTATATCTGCTAATGCCAACCATCGCAAACATTGCATTTACTGAAGTATGCGGAAGTCTACCATTGGACTTTTGATGAAGGACGCCTCATGTTGCAGCCCATCTTTCCGCTCATCCTGTTTGCCTTCGTGGCCACCGTCACGCCCGGCATCGCCACCACCCTGTCGACTGCCTCAGGTGCACAGTTCGGTTTTCGCCGTTCCGTTCCCCTATTGGTCGGCAGCGCCGCCGGTCTCGCCACCGTGACCGCTGCTGCCGCCGCCGGGCTCGCCGGTCTGCTGCTGGCCATGCCTTCGCTGCAACTGGCGATGAAAATCATCGGCTCGCTCTATCTCATCTGGCTGGCAATCAAGATCGGCCGCGCCGGGCCGCCCAATCTCGATGTGGCGATGGCAAAACCCAACAGCTTCTTCGGCGGCGCCGGCATTCAATGGATGAACCCGAAGGGCTGGGCGATGGGACTGGGGGCGGCGGCCTCGTTCGCAGCCCTTGCCGACGGGCCGGGACAACTCGCGCTGCTGCTCGGCTCGACCTTCGGCCTCACTGCAGCCGTCTCGCTGTCGATCTGGTGCGTGGCGGGCATGGTGCTGGCACGGCTGCTCGAGACCGAATGGCAATGGCGCGCGCTCAACATCGTGCTGGCGCTGGTGCTGGCTGCATCGATCATACCGATGTGGCGGGGAGCGTAAACGCAGAGGTCGGCGCCAGTACCCCCACCCGGACCTGCGGTCCGACCTCCCCACAAAGGGGAGGTAGGGGAGCGCGCACTTTACCCTCCCCCTTGTGGGGAGGGCCGCGAACGAAGTGAGCGAGGTGGGGGTCCTGGTTCGCGAAGCTAACCAGCTACTCTCAAGCAGCATAGCGGGCAGCAGGCTTGTCGGCGTGCAGGCTGCCGTAGAAGACTTGCCTTGCGCCGAGGAAGGTGTCGAGCTTGGTCGCATCGGCAAGTGCCGGCACGGTGACGGCTTCGCCCCTGGATAGGCCCACAAGCGCGGCATCGACCATATCGTCGGCGGACATGATGATCTCCTTCGGCAGATTGTCGATGTCGCCGCCGGCAAGCTCCCAGAAATCGGTGCGGGTCGCGCCCGGCAGCACCGCCTGCACCTTCACATTGGTGCCGGCGACTTCGCGGTGCAGCGCCTCGGTGAAGTTGACGACATAGGCCTTGGTGCCGCTGTAGATGCCGCCGAACGAGGTATCATAGGCGAGCACAGAGGCGATGTTGACGATGGCGCCGCGGTTGCGCGCAAGAAGCCCCGGCAGAACGGCGCGGGTCAGGCGGGTCAAGGCGATGACGTTGACCTTGATCATGCGCTCGGCCTCGTCGGCGTCGGCCGTTGCCACCACGGCCTGGCCGCCAATGCCGGCATTGTTGACCAGGAACGTGGTGCTATCGTCGGCTGCGATCGCCTGCTCGACGCGGCGCACATCATTGTCGTCGGCAAGATCGGCTGATATCACGCTGACCTTGCGCTTGTAAGCATATCGCAGCTTTTCAGCCAGTTCCTGCAGCCGGTCGGCGCGCCGCGCCACCAGCACCAGATCGTAGCCCTGCCCGGCCAGCCGGTCGGCATAGACAGCACCTATGCCGGCCGATGCGCCGGTGACGACTGCGGTACCCTTGTTGTCCTGTCCACTCATTGTCCTGTTCCTTTTTTCTGCCCGGCGAGACAGGTCGATGAACCCTCGTCCCGCCCTGGTCTCCAATTAGTGGCATATACCACTTTCAGGAAGTAGGCATATACCACCATCTTGTCAACGGAGGCGGCAGAAACTATTTCTGCGACAGGCCGGCAGCGGTTTTGCCGGCAAGGAGTCGTGATGAGCAAGACCGTGCTGCCGGGATTCAGCCTTTGCAACAACGCCACGCTGCGGCGCGCCGCGCGCAAGCTCGGCCGCTTCTATGACGATGTAATCTCGCCTTCGGGTCTGAAGGGCACGCAGTACGGTCTGCTCTATCAGATCCATGTCAGCAACGAGCCGGCGATGGGCATGATAGCCGAAGCGATGGTCATGGATCTCTCGGCGCTCGGCCATACGCTGAAGCCGCTGATCCGCGACGGCTATGTCGACACCTTCGCCGACAAGGACGACCGCCGCGTCAAGCGGGTGCGGCTGACGCCGCAAGGCCAGGCCAAGCTCGAGGAGACGACGAAATTGTGGACCATTGCCCAGCAGCGCTTCGAGGCGCTGGTCGGCCAGCAGCGAGCGGCAGATCTGCGCGCTATGCTGGATGAAGTCGCGGCGCTGGAGTACGACGTGCCGGCGGCCGCCCCTTCAAGCTGAAAGAGCGGCCGCCGGTCCTTTGCAAAGATCTATTCGGCCGGCATGGCGACCGGCCGGGCCGCCCAGCGGCCGGCCAGCACCACGCCAAGCCCGATCAGCGGGAAGATGGCGGCGACCAGGCCGAGATCGGCCGGCACGCCGTAGCGCAGCACGGCGCCGCCGACCACAGCACCCAGCGCCACGCCGAGATAGAGGGCCGAAGCGTTGAGCGACAGCACGATCGGGGCGGCGTCGGGCGCCAGCTTGATGATGCGGCTGGCCTGCGCCGGCGGAAATGCCCAGCCGACCATGCCCCACGGCACCATCATGGCCATCAATGCCGGCCCGGCGAGATGCTGCGGCAGGAAGGTCGGGATGACCGAGAGCATCACCAGCATGACGGCGCTCAGCGCCAGAGACCAGCCGACGGTGCGCGTCGCACCAAAACGGTCGGCCGCCTGGCCGCCGGCTATGTTGCCGATGACGGCGCCGACACCGAAGGCGAGCAGCATGCCGGGCAGCGCAATCGGGCTGAGGCCGCCGCTCTGGATGGCCAGCGGCGCGATATAGGAAAACACCGAGAAGGCGCCGATCAGGGCAAGAGCGGTGGTCAGCAGGATCGGCATGACGCCGGGGCGCAGCGCCGCAGCCAGCCGCCGCCTGAGCGGCAGCTTGGTGCCGACAATTCCGCGCGGCAGCCGGTACCACAGGATGGCGCCGACCAGCGCGCCGAGCCCGGCAATGGCAAAGAAGGTCCCGCGCCAGCCGGCTATCGTGGCAACCAGCGCGCCGAGCGGTGCACCCAGCGCAACCGCCACCGTGGTTCCGCCGACGACGACTGCAATGGCCCGCGCCCGGTGGTGGTCATCGACCAGCGCCACCGCCGTGCCTTGAGCGGTCGCGGCAAACAGGCCTGACGACAGCGCCATGATGATGCGGGCAATGAGCAGCAGCTCGAAGGACGAGCTCAGCGCCGCCACCACATTGCCGATGACGAAGAACGCCAGCGTCCACAAGATGACGCGGCGCCGGTCCCATTCGCCGGTCAGCGTTGCCAGGATCGGCGTGCCGATGGCGTAAGCCAGCGCGAAGGCGGTGATCAGCGTGCCGGCGAGCGGAATGGAAATGCGGGCGTCGGTGGCGATGTCAGGCAGCAGGCTGGAGATGACGAAGCCTTCGGTCGAGATCGTGAACGATCCGAGCGCAAGCCAGAAGAGGCGCTTGTCCATAGGGCGTGTCCTTAGTTCAAAACTTATTGAACAATTGGACATAACAGAGCGTGATGTCAATGAAGCCAGGTGAAAATAGCTGAAGCCTGCTGACAGCCCTGTGTCAGGACAGCCATTGGGCCAATCGCGAAGCGGACTGTGCATGCCCGCGAAACATGGACGCGTTGAAATCGCCACCGACTGTGCTTAGTTTCGGGCCATGACTTTGCCGCACCCCAATACAGACCAGATCAGCCTGCCGGTTGTGCTCGGCGTGCTTGGCGACCCGACCCGGCTCGCCATCGTGCGCTATCTCGCCAGCAAGGAAGGCGTGCCGCTGAACTGCAGCCGGTTCCTCGACCTCGGCTCCAAGACCAATCTCAGCTATCACCTGGCCAAACTGCGCGAGGCCGGCGTCACCCGCGCCGAAGTGGCTGGCACCAACCGGATGATCACGCTGCGCCGCGCCGACCTCGACGCCCGCTTCCCCGGCCTGCTCGATAGCGTGATTGCGGCGGCCGGAGATGATCCGGCACTGCCCATCGTCGGTGGCCACGACATCGAAATGCCGGCCTAACCGGTTTAGAAGTCAAGGTCCTAGCGCTCCCAAAAACCGATATGCGGGGCGAGGAGCTCCTCGTCCATCTCGGGGAAAGGGCCGTGGACATCGACCGGCTTCTGCCCGGAGCCGAGGACTGTGCGCGACGAGAGGTTCATCGTCGGATTCTCGGCGTGGTTGCCAGTCAGCGCGAGAAGCTTGGTCTCCTCGAAGCCGTAGACCAGCCGGCCGATATTGGCCCAGTACAGCGTTCCCGTGCACATCGCACAGGGCTCGCCGGTTGTGACCAGCGTGCAGGACCAGAGGAATTCCGGCGGATAGGCGTCCGCGGCACGCCGGGAGAGCTCGGTTTCGGCGTGGCGCACGGTGTTGATGTTTCCTTGCCGCATCAGGATGCGATCGTCGGGGCCGACGAGCACGCAGCCGAAAGGATGGTGCCCATGCGCGGCAGTCTCGCGCGCGACGTCATTGGCGGCGCGGAGGTGGGCAACCATCTGGTCGCGGGTCATCGCCTGGTCCCTCCCCAGATGAACTCTGGAACGGCGTGGACGCTAGCAGATGGAGTGCTTCCGCGATAGCCAGCTCCCGGCTGTCTCGAACGATCTCAAAGGCTTGATAATGAAGGCAGCGCCTTGATAGGAAGACGGGCCGCAAGCCTCCAACGGGGCTGCACCAAGGAGCCCGCCGCATGCGCATTGCCGTTCTCGCCGACATCCATGGCAATGTGCTGGCGCTGGATGCCGTGCTCGCCGATCTGGCGCGGCGCGGCGGCGCCGATCTAACCGTCAACCTGGGCGACTGCGTCTCCGGTCCGCTTTGGCCGCGCGAGACGTTCGAGCGGCTCGAAGCGCTCGACCTGCCGACTGTGCGCGGCAACCATGACCGCCGCGTCGCCGTCGATCCGGCCGACGATACGATGTGGGCTTCTGACCGGTACGCCCAGGAGCGGCTGACGGAGACGCAGCGCGAGGCGCTGTTCGCCCTGCCTTTCACGCTGGAGATTGTTCCCGGCGTGGTCGCTTTCCATGCGCGGCCCGACCATGACGAGAAATACCTGCTCGACGCGATCGTCGATGGCCAACTGGTGCGCGCGCCGCTTGCCGCTATTCAGCGGCGGTTGCAGGCGCTGGACCCGGCCTGCCGCATCGTGCTGTGCGGCCACAGCCACCGCGCGGAACTGGTCCGTATCCCCGGCGGCCCCTTGCTCTTCAATCCCGGCAGCGTCGGCGCCCCCGCCTATGAAGATGACACGCCCCCGGCGCATGTTTCGGAGCAAGGCAGCCCGCATGCGCGCTACGGCATCCTCACCTTGGATGGCGATGGTCCAGACCGTTTCGAGACCATCGCCGTCGACTACGACCACGAAGCGGCGGCGAGACAGGCCGCACAGGCGGGCCGACCGGAATGGGCGCATGCGCTGAGGACCGGCTTCATGCCGAAACCCTCTTGGCAAGGCTCCGCTTGACCGCATGGCTGCGCCCTGCTTCCGCCTCGCGGCACCAAACATCGGACGCATTTTCAGACTTACATGGCCGCGTATCGTCCCTTATAAAACCGCCTTGGCATACGGCAGGACTGCTGCCGCAAGGGTAATCGGCGCACGGCCAAATGATGAGGCGCACAATCCGAACCATTTTGCATCGACTGACTGGCGCTCCGCTCCTGCGGGCAGCCCGGTTGTTGGCGGGTCCGTTGGTGGTGGGCCCGTTGTTGGTGAGCTTGCCGGCCAATGCCGAGGACGCGCCTGCTGACATCGTTTCCATAGTGACCGAGCTCGGCCCAGGCGATCTCCTCAACATCCGCGCCACGCCGTCGCCGGTCGGCAGAACCCAGGCGCGTCTGCCGATCGGCTCGAGCGTCAGGAATTTCGGCTGCAACGAAGTGGACGGCCACCGCTGGTGCAAGGTCGAGGAGATTGACAATCCACTGGTCAAAGGCTGGGCGCCCGCGCGCTATCTTATCCCCGACAACCCGACCGTGGTCGAAGTTGACGCCGCGCCGCCCCAGGTGACCGCCAGCGCTGAAGCCGGCGGCCCGGCGCTCGCGCCCGACATGCCGACGCAGCCGGCCGACGTGGCCGCAGCGCCCCCGACAACTGCACCCGCCGCCTCTGCCGCTCCGGCTGCACCCACTCAGCCTCCACCCACCCCGGCTGCACCCGAGCCGGCCCCACTCGACCTGACGGAGCGCCTTGGCGGCACGGATCCAGGCGCACCGAAATCCGCCGCCGAGATCGGCAGGACCGCCATGCAGGATGCTTATGGCCTCGCCTTCGCAGCCAATGAAAGCCCGACGACGGGCGAGATCGCCGCCACGGAGGCTCCGGCGACGGAGACCACAGGGAAGCCGGTACAGGATTCCGCCGCGAATGCGGAAGTCGCACCAGATGCGACGTCCGCGCCGGGGGTACCATCCCCGACGCCACGGCCGGACCAGGCCAAAGCTGCGACCGCTACGCAAACCGATGCACGGCTGGAACCCCCGCCCGCCCTCGGCGCCGCCGCCGATATCCCCTGCGCCCGTTATGTCGGCCAGCCGATGACCCGCTGCGCCGTCAACATCGTCCACAATGGCGCCGGCAAGGCAGACATCACCGTGACCTGGCCCGATGGCGGCACGCGCGTCATCTCCTTCAATGCCGGCATGCCGGCCGGCTCGGATTTGGGCAAGGACTTCCGCTTCACAAGGGAAGGCAGCCTCAACATGATCCGCGTCGGGGTATCCGAGCGGTTTGAGATTACGGATCAGCTCGCGCTGGGGGGTTAGGTGTCAGGCAGTAGGGAATGGGCAATAGGCGCCTTAACCTCGCTCCTGCCTAATCCCCACTGCCTGATCCCTACTGCCTAATCCCTACTGCCTAATCCCTACTGCCTAGCCTCATTTTCGGGGTTACATCTCCCAAAACTCTTCCCTATAAGGCCCTCCTAGCCTGATACCAGAATCGCAAGCACAACCGGCCGGGTCTTCCCGTCCCGGTTTTTCGTGCAAGCCGCTCGCCGAACGGAACTCACAACGATGCCAAGACGCACCGACATCAAGTCGATCCTGATCATCGGGGCCGGCCCCATCGTCATCGGCCAGGCCTGCGAGTTCGATTATTCCGGCACACAGGCCTGCAAGGCGCTGAAGGAGGAGGGCTTTCGCGTCATCCTGGTCAATTCCAACCCGGCCACCATCATGACCGACCCGGAACTGGCCGACGCCACCTATATCGAGCCGATCACGCCTGAAGTCGTCGCCAAGATCATCGCCAAGGAGCGGCCCGACGCGCTGCTGCCGACCATGGGCGGCCAGACCGCGCTCAATACTGCTCTGTCGCTGCGCCGCATGGGCGTGCTCGAACGCTACAATGTCGAGATGATCGGCGCCGACGCCACGGCGATCGACAAGGCTGAGGACCGGGCGCTGTTTCGCGAGGCGATGAAGAAGATCGGCCTGGAAACGCCGAAGTCGATGCTTGCCAATGCCACCGATGTCAAGAACGCCGACCGCAAGACGCACGAGGCCGAGCGCGCCGCCGTAAAAGCCGAGGCGCCTGCCGACCTCGATGCCGCGCTCGACGCGCTGGAAACCCGCTGGAATCTCGGCGAAGGCGACCGCAAGCAGCGCTACATCAGCCATGGCATGGCGATCGCCGCCCAGGCGCTCGACCATGTCGGCCTGCCCGCCATCATCCGCCCGTCCTTCACCATGGGTGGCACAGGCGGCGGCATCGCCTACAACCGCGCCGAATTTTACGACATCGTCCAGTCCGGGCTCGACGCCTCGCCGACCACCGAAGTGCTGATCGAGGAAAGCGTGCTCGGCTGGAAGGAGTATGAGATGGAGGTCGTCCGCGACAAGGCGGACAATTGCATCATCGTCTGCTCGATCGAGAACATCGACCCGATGGGCGTACACACGGGCGACTCGATCACCGTTGCCCCCGCGCTGACCTTGACCGACAAGGAATACCAGATGATGCGCAACGCCTCGCTCGCGGTGCTGCGCGAGATCGGCGTCGAGACCGGCGGCTCCAACGTGCAGTTCGCCGTCAACCCGGCCGATGGCCGCCTCGTCGTCATCGAGATGAACCCGCGCGTCTCGCGCTCGTCGGCGCTGGCGTCCAAGGCGACCGGGTTCCCCATCGCCAAGATCGCGGCCAAGCTCGCCGTCGGCTACACGCTGGACGAGCTGGAGAACGACATCACCGGCGGCGCCACGCCCGCCTCCTTCGAGCCAAGCATCGATTACGTCGTCACAAAAATCCCGCGCTTTGCCTTCGAGAAATTCCCCGGCGCGGAGCCGGTGCTGACCACCGCCATGAAGTCGGTCGGTGAAGTCATGGCCATCGGCCGCACGTTCCAGGAGTCCTTGCAAAAGGCGCTGCGTGGGCTGGAAACCGGCCTGACTGGTCTCGACGAAATCGAGATCCCCGGCCTCGGCCACGGCGCCGTGGCTGCCAACCACGCCGACGACCGCAACGCCGTTCGCGCCGCACTCGGCACGCCGACGCCCGACCGGCTGCGCATGGTGGCGCAGGCGATCCGCATGGGCACCTCGCTGGAAGACGTGCACGCAATGTGCAAGATCGACCCGTGGTTCCTCGAACAGATCGCCGGCATCGTTTCCATGGAAGCCCGCATCCGCGAGCACGGCATTCCGCAGGACGCCGTCAATCTGCGCATGCTGAAGGCGATGGGCTTCTCCGATGCCCGCCTCGCCTCGCTGACGAAGACCGACGCCGAAGTGATTGCGAAGATTCGTGAAAAGCTCGACGTTCATCCGGTTTATAAGCGCATCGACACGTGCGCCGCCGAGTTCGCCTCGCCCACCGCCTACATGTACTCGACCTATGAAGTGCCCTTCGCCGGCGCGCTGGCCAATGAAGCGCAAGTGTCGTCGCGAAAAAAAGTCGTCATCCTCGGCGGCGGTCCCAATCGCATCGGCCAGGGCATCGAGTTCGACTATTGCTGCTGCCATGCCGCCTTCGCACTGCGCGACGCCGGCTATGAAGCGATCATGATCAACTGCAACCCGGAGACGGTGTCGACCGACTACGATACCTCCGACCGGCTCTATTTCGAGCCGCTGACGGTGGAAGACGTGCTGGAGATCCTGCGCGCCGAACAGGCCTCGGGCGAACTGGTCGGCGTCATCGTCCAGTTCGGCGGCCAGACGCCGCTGAAGCTGGCCGATGCGCTGGAGAAGGCCGGCATCCCGATCCTGGGCACGTCACCCGACATGATCGATCTCGCCGAAGACCGCGACCGTTTCCAGAAGCTGTTGCACAAGCTGAACCTCAGCCAGCCGAAGAACGGCATCGCCTATTCGGTCGAGCAGGCGCGTCTCGTCGCCGGCGAGCTCGGTTTCCCGCTGGTGGTGCGTCCCTCCTATGTGCTCGGCGGCCGCGCCATGCAGATCATCCATGACGAGGGCATGCTGCAGAGCTACCTGCTCGACACCGTGCCCGGCCTGGTGCCGGAGGACATCAAGCAGAAATACCCCAACGACAAGACCGGCCAGATCAACACGCTGCTGGGCAAGAACCCGCTGCTGTTCGACACCTATCTCTCGGGCGCTATCGAGGTCGATGTCGATTGCCTGTGCGACGGCAAGTCGACCTTCGTCTCAGGCATTCTCGAGCACATCGAGGAGGCAGGCATTCATTCGGGCGACAGCGCCTGTTCGCTGCCGGTGCACTCGTTGCCCTCGGAGCTTGTCGACGAATTGGAGCGCCAGACAGCGGCGCTCGCCCGCGCGCTCAATGTCGGCGGGCTGATGAACGTGCAGTATGCGATCAAGGACGGCACGGTCTATGTGCTGGAGGTCAACCCGCGGGCATCGCGCACCGTGCCCTTCGTCGCCAAGACCATCGGCCGGCCGATCGCCAAGATCGCCGCCCGCATCATGGCCGGCGAAAAGCTGGAAGACGCCTTCGCCCACTACGGCGCCATGCCCGACCCGAGAAACCCCGGCCACATCGCGGTCAAGGAAGCCGTCTTCCCCTTCGCCCGCTTCCCCGGCGTCGACATATTGCTCGGCCCGGAAATGCGCTCGACCGGCGAGGTCATGGGCCTCGACCGCGACTTTGCGCTCGCCTTCGCCAAGAGCCAGCTCGGCGCCGGCGTCGACCTGCCGCGCTCCGGCACGCTGTTCGTCTCGGTGCGCGACGAGGACAAGGCCGGCATCCTGCCGGCGGTCAAGCGCCTCGCCGGCCAGGGCTTCAAGGTGCTCGCGACATCCGGCACGGCCCGCTTCCTCGCCGAAAACGGCGTCGACGCCCAGAAGATCAACAAGGTGCTTGAAGGTCGCCCCCACATCGAAGACGCCATCCGCAACCGACAGGTCCAGATCGTCTTCAACACGACGGATGGCCAGAAGGCGGTGTCGGACTCAAAGTCGCTGCGCCGCGCCACGCTGATGCAGAAGGTGCCGTATTACACGACGCTGTCGGGTGCTGCTGCGGTGGCGGAGGCTATCGCGGCGCTGAAGGCAGGGAGCCTGGAAGTCAGGCCGCTGCAGGAGTATTTTGCTTGAGGGAGTTTGAGTTGAGCTAGGCCATTTGAGGTCGAAGGCTGGTTCGTGGCTTATTTCTCATCGAGTTCCTCATTGACGCCCGAGCTCGAGAAAATCGATATGCTTGCAATGAGATCCTTCATCTCGGCAGAAATTTCCTCATTCCGCATTGCATCTATTATGGCCGTCGGAGTCACACTTATCTTATATTCATCCTGCAGGGCTTGATTTACAAAACTCAAGGCGTCCTTGCCGGGAATAAGCCCCATCCTCGAATCCGGGCTGTCCCAAAATTTGTCAAACTCATTCATCGCAGCTTCGCTGACGGTCGCGTCGTTCAAACTCGGAGAATTGTGTCTTTCAAATCGTCGACGATTTGCGAGATACTGCCCAGCCACGTAGTTCTTTTTCTCCAACGAGAACTTGTTCAGAGTCGCATCGGCAATTGGGGCGTATGCCTTCGCGCTGCCGCCGCGACGCAACACCTCTGAAACCTTGCCGGCCGCCGCTCTGTCTATCGCGGCAGGGACCAGTAAAAAGTTCTCAATCTCTTTCCGGCGGTGAAGTGTCACCAGTTCTGAAAACTTCCCACAGGCTTCCTTAATAGCTGCACATTCATCCTCGCTTCGATAGTCCCGATCAAAAACGATTGCCGATGATATCTTGCCACCCAAGGTCAACTCCATTCCGGCCTTGATATTTTTGGCCCTTTCCGGGTTAAAGCCTTCCACGGGTATCACCGCAAAATTGCCGCGATTGCCTACTTCTGCAAATCCAAGTTTGCTGGCAAATTTCCCAAGTATCTGAAAATCCTTTCCTTCGACGAACAGCGCCCGCCGCGTTTTCGCCAATTGCGTAAGGATTGGGTTCAGGTTCGACCCCAAAGATGAAAACACGTCTCCCAATTGGGAAGGGTTTTTTACCCGCTGTGCCTGCTTTCGCTTTTTGTTGACAACCACGATATCGTCGGCCTCAGACTCAGTTATTATTTCAGTAGAATGTGTGGCTATGAGTATATCTGGCCCAATATTTCTTAGCAGAGTTAGGAGTTGCCGCTGAAGTTCGGAGTGCAGATAGATATCCGGCTCGTCGATAAGAAAAAGAGAGTTGTCACTTGACTGAATCAAGTGAGTTAACATCTGGCACCACACTTGAAATCCAAACCCCGCCCAAAAAATCTCTCTAGGAATCCTGGACTCCGGGCAAAACATGAACAATCTAGCGTTCTTGTGAGAATAGTCTACAATTGGCCTTTCGATCTCCATACCGGGCCAAGTCCGCGCCAAGACTTCTCGAAATTCCTCGAATTTTTCGGGATAATGATACCAAATATTTCTAAAGTTCCTAGCCGACCGATAGTTAAAAAGGGCCAGACGCGCCGCCTCCTTTTCATAAAGTACCTCATTGTGATCAACCGGCCCCAATATCGGTACAAAACCAATTGGGCAATTGAAGTGCTTGAGGAATTCCTTCGGAGAATGTGGCGTCTTGCCATTATTATTGATAGCTATCAAGTGACATGACCCGGCTTCCGGGAAAAACAATAGCAACTCATTTCTGTTGGACAAATTAAACCTGATTGACGCAGGAACGCTGTCGTCATAGTTGTAGAAAATGTTCTCTTCGGCGATCGATATCGCGCCAAGATCGACGATGTACCCATATACAGACCCCTGAGGTCCGCTCACAATCTCCGGCTTTCTCGAGGTTGCCTTCCGAAGACCTGAAGCCAGTATCCGAAAAGCAGCTAAGATGGTTGATTTTCCAGCATTATTCGGCCCAACAAGGATGTTGAAATTTCTAAGGTGCAACGTAAATTTATCGAATGCCTTAAAGTGATTAAACTCTACTCGTGTAAACCTATGAAGATCGGTCATAGTGATACCTAACTGCCCGTCACGGTTGCAATCACCTCAATTGCACCCTCCTCAGCTCGAAATGGATTTGAAAACCAGTTTACTTGAAAGACAAGCAGAATTGGAATTCTTTCCCCGCCGTCCCCGTTAATCTGCGTCATCGCCACCACTCACTTTCACTTCTCGTGGGGAATTATTTTCATCCCCCCACCGCCACACACTCGATCTCGATATCGAACTCCATCGGCCATGACGCCACCGGCACGAAACTCCGCGCCGGAGGGTTCACGCTGAAATACCTGGAATAGACCCGGTTAATGGCGTTGTAGAAGCCGGAATTGACGGCGTAGATGCGCACCATCACCACGTTTTCCAGCGAGGTGCCTGCCGCCTCCAGGCAGTGTCTCAGCGCCTTCAGCGACGCCTCGGTCTGTGTCTCGATGTCGCCGCGCACCATCTCGCCGGTCGCCATGTCCACCGGCGGCGTTGCCGAGATGAACACGAAGCCATTGGCCCTGATTGCGGTCGAGCACGGCAGCCCGAGCGCCCGCACCTTGGCCGACATGACGGGCACTTCGATGACTTCTTTTTTCACGGTGATGCTCCCTTTGTTTGCCAAGCTGGCGCCAAGGCCTCCTCACCCAGCCTCCGCTTCGCTCGGCCGACCTCTCCCCGAGGGGAGAGGAGCCGGTCAGCGCCAGCGCTTCCCTCTTCTCCCCAGCGGGGAGAAGGTGGCCGCGAAGCGGTCGGATGAGGGGGCCGGCGCCACCTTTAATCGTGAGGAGCTTATCCCCGCCCAGCGAACACCAGCGCCGGACCATAGTCCAGCCCTCACACCTGCCCCGGATACGGCATGCCGTCCTTGTGCAGAAATCTGCCATCCGAACTCGGGCTCATCATGTCGATGTCCGAGCAAGTGATGAGATCATCCGGATTGCGCGAGCCGACCTCAAGATAGCGCGCCGTTGTGGACGAGCGGTTGATCATGTGGTGGCCGTTGCCGCTGTTCTTGGCAAAGGTCGCGCAGTCGCCGGCCTTGAGCAGCGTCTCGCCGCCATCCTCGACCAGCACCAGTTCGCCTTCCAGCACATAGACGAGCTCGTCCTCATGGCTGTGCCAGTGGCGCTGGCTCGACCAGCCGCCTGATGCCAATGTCATCAGGTTGACGCCGAAATCGGTGAGGCCGCCGGCATCGCCGAGGCGGTGGCGTGTGCGCTCGGCGCAAGGGGCGTCGAAGGGTGCGGGGTAGCCGGAGCCCTTGCGGACAGGCACGGTGGACAGGTCGATCTTGGGCATGGGAGCTCCATTGAATTGGTGGCGGCAGTGTATGTCACTGCCGGCGCAGCCACAGAGCCACTTTGCCGCAATGCCTTGCCAACGGCAGGCATCGGCCGTCGCACTCTACGGCGCCCCCCTCTGTCCTGCCGGACATCTCCCCCACAAGGAGGGAGATTGGCTGTCGCCTCAGCCTTCGCCAATTTTCACCGTCGCAAGAAAAGCACGGCGCCGACGCTGCTGATCTCCCCACTCGTCGGGGAGATGTCCGGCAGGACAGAGGGGGGCGCCGTAGAATGCTATTGCTGGCCAGTCACCAACCCTCAACCCTGATGCGCGGCCGCGAGTTCCTTGACGTGCTTCTCGTGCATCTGCAGCGTCGGCAGCGTCTTCTTGGCGAATTCCTTCATCGCCGGGTCGTCGCCCGAGTTGGCATAGCTGCTGAACAGGGCTACGGCCTCCTTGTGCGCGTCCGTCTGCATCTGGATGTACTTGGCGTCAAAATCCTTGCCGCTTGCGCTCTTCAACTCGTCGAGCATTGCCTGCTCCTTCGGCTGCAGGGCCGGCCCCGCGGCTTTGGTCGAACCGGTGGTCTGGCCCTGGCTCAGCGCCGCCTTGAACTCCTTGCCGGCTTTGGTGTGGTCCTTGACCATCTGCTTGGCGAATTTCTTGACGTCAGCCGCCTTGGATTTCTCCTCGGCGAGCTTGCTCGACTGGATTTCGAATTCGTTGGAGCTGGGCACGGTCTTGACGAAGGTTGGGGTATCGACCTTGCTGGCGGCCATGGCAGGCGCGACCGCAGTCGAGTTGGCCGCAAGGGCGGCAGGGGCACCGGCGAGCAAGGCGACGGCGGCAATGGTGAGAAGCGTTTTCATCTGAGGTCTCCGATTTGAAAATTTCCCTCGGCTAATCAAACGCGGCATTGGCGGCAGGGTTGCGTCCGGAGAGCTATTCGTCAGCGACGATCTGCCGAAGAGCCGTCCCGAGCCCCTGGCGGACAAACCTCAGGACAGCACGCCTCGCCATATTGCAGCTGTTCGTTCCAGTTCGGCCGACCCTCAGGCGTGAAATCCATAAGGTTCCACAGGATCTCGCAGATGCCGATGGCGCGCTGATCCTGGTCCCGATGGACGGCGCTGCATTGGGAGCCGGTTGCACTTCCCTGTATTGCGTCTGCAGGTTAGGTTTCCGGAGCTGGGGAGACACATGCAAGAGGATGAAGAGATCGATCTGCGCTGCCCGCAAGTGGTGGCCGACAACGCCGCCAGGGGGTTGAGGCTGCGAAGAGAATTCGGCCGGGGCGGCACCGAGATCGGCGTGGCGCGGGCGACGGAACTCAAGAACCGCGAAAAGCTGGCGCCATCCACCATCCGCCGCATGGTCAGCTATTTCGCCCGCCACGAGGTCGACAAGCGCGGCAAGAATTACGGCAATGAGGACAATCCATCGGCCGGCCATATCGCCTGGCTGCTGTGGGGCGGCGACGAGGGCCGCGCCTGGGCGCTTGAGTTCAAAAAGAAGATCGGCAATGCGCCCGATATCTGAGGGCGACCGCAAAACGACTGGCGGGCCCCAAACCCCCGCCTGGGACCCGCCAAGGAGCGGCTGAACACATGCCGGTGCAGCCGCCCCACATCTGCCAGTCGTCGATCCGCCATCGGTCGAAAGGCATGGATGGTGAGTTAGCATCCGGTTGCGGCGGCCTATGTGAAGCAGTTCACAATCCGGAGGTTTTCAACAGCGCTCGAGCAATTCCAGGAAAGGTGGGAACCGGTTTTCCCGGGAAAAGCGCGTAGCGTTTTCCCCAGGGAATTGCGGCAAGAAAAAAGCCCTTACCCTTCCCAGGCGACAGGCATCATTCCCAGCCGCTCGTAGAGCCGGAGCGCGGCGGCGTTCTCGACCGTGTTGGTCTTGAGGTCGACATGGGCCGCGCCCCGATCCCGAAAGGCGTTGAAAGCCTGCCACATCAGCGCTTCGCCAATGCCTTTGCCGCGCGCTTCGGGATGGACCGCGAGGTCTTTGACGAAGGCCCTCGTCCAGCACAGCGCTGCCGCCGCCAGCCGTCCCTTGGCGTCGATGACCAGGAAACACAGCGCCGGGTCGAATTCGGCATCGCTGGATATGCGCGGCCACCATTCGTCGAACGGGCCGTCAGTGCCGTCGTCGAACACCTCGGTCAAAAGCGCGTGCAGGGGCTGCGCGTCACCATGTTCGAAGCAGCGCATGGCAAAGCCGTCCGGCCAGTGCGGCGCAACGAGCGTCTCGTCGAGGATCTTGCGCAGCCGGATGTCGTTTGGAGCCGGCGGGCGCGGTTCAGGCATCGCGCTCAGGCGTCGGGCTGCAGCCGGCGGCGCTTGCGGTCGACACCGAGGCCGGTGGCCTCGAGCAGGCCTTTGCGCTTGGCGTCGAAATAATAGCCGGTCTGGTAGAGCCAATCGGCCTTCTTGGCGTTGCCACCCGCCACCAGCCAGGCGCCACGCAGATATTTGACCGCGTATTTCAGATTGGTCTCGGCGTCGAACAGGCCCTTGGCCGGCCCGTCATAGCCCATGCCGCGCGCCGTCGCGTGCTTGATCTGCATCAGCCCCCAATGGCCGTTATTGTAAGCCTTGGGATTGTAGGTGCTTTCGCGGTTGACGACGTGGCGCACCAGATCGACCGGCACCTCGTAGAGAGCAGCGTATTTCTGGATCAGCCGGTCGACGTCGCCGCGCATGCCGGTCGCATGCTCTTCTTCCGGGAGACCGATGGGCGCGGCGGGGAACTGGCCCAGGGAAGCAGGGTTCTGCGGCACGACATAGGCTACCTGCTGCACGCCGGGCATGGCGTTCTGGCCGCCCTTGGCGGTCGCCGGCATGACAAGGCTGGCGGTCGTATATTGCGCCGAGACCGGCTGTCCGGCGTTGGCGGGCGCAGGCGCCTGCCAGGCGTTGGCGGCCATCACCGCAGGCAGGGCCGGGGCCGTGGGCGTCGCGCCGGCAAAGGCCGCGGTCGCGGCAGCCGGCTGCGGGGCGGCGGCAAGTGCTGGTGTGGCGGGAGTTGCTTCGGCGGCCTGGACGGGTGTTATGCCCGAGGATTGCGGCAGCACCGAAACCGTATCGGGCAGCGGCACGGTGAAGCCGGCATCGCTGCCGGCGGCGGTCGCGGTTTCGGTCAGCGCAGGCGTGGCCTTCATCTGCGAGGTCGATTGGCAGCCGCTGAGGGCAGCTGCGCCGACGATCACAGAGATCGCGAAAAGGTTGAATTTTGCTGGCAAGCCGCGCGGGTCCGATTTGTCGGTTGTTAAGAAGTCCTTACACCAGCGATTCCTGGTGGGCAATCGGGACCATCTGGTGGTTTTCGGGTGGCGAGAGCCGGGCTCAGATGCCATATTGTTCTGCATATGTACCGGTCGGTATCCCGGTTTTCGCCGCTTTGCGGAAAGGAGAGCATCATGGAAACGGCATCTTCGATCACAGCCGGCCACGCAGTGTTAGAAACAGTGATCGGCTTCATGGGCATCGCCTGGAGCGAAAAGGGCCTGATCCGGCTCTGCCTGCCCGAAAGGAGCCGCGAAGCAGTGGAGCGCCGGCTGATGCGGCATGCCGGTGTTGCCGCCAATACCACTGCGAACACTGGGCAGCCGCAATGGGTGGTCGAGCTGATCGCCTCGATCAAGGCGTATGCGTCAGGCGAGGACGTCGATTTCTCCGGCGTGCCGGTCGATCTCGACGGGGTCGACGACTTCCGTCTCGCCATCTACGACGCGGCGCGGAAACTGCATTATGGCGAAACCACCACCTATGGCGAACTGGCCAAGCGCGCCGGCCAAGCCGGCCTGCCGCGCGAAACCGGGGCAGCGCTGGGCGCCAACCCGGTGCCGCTGGTCATCCCCTGCCATCGGATTCTAGCCGCGGGCGGCAAGATCGGCGGCTTCTCCGCGCCCGGCGGCTCGGCCACCAAGGAAAAGATGCTGGCCATGGAAGGCGTGCGCGTCGGCCCGCCGCCGGCGGCGCAGGTCTCGTTCGGGTTCTGAAGATCAGAACCCGGCGCGGCTAGCGACGGCGCAGGAAGCGGCGGTGAAAATGGTCGTTCTCGATCCGCTTGCAGAGATAGACCGGGCAGGATTCGGTATCGGCGCTCGGTACATAGGCGCGCTTCCTGACCTCGCCGACATTGCAGAATTGCTGGCTCTGCACATAGCGGTCGAAGAGCGGCAGCCCCGGCACGCGCCTGGACTGATAGCGCAGGATGACCGCGCCCTGGCGGGCGATCGTGCCTTGCACCCTGTCGCAGCTCATACGAGTGGGGTCGTAGCGCGAAATTGCCTGCGCCTCGGCGGCCGCCAGCGTCAGGCAGGCGGCAAGCAGAATGGTTTTCACAACGGTTTTCATGACTGTCTCCCAAAACCGGACTAACGCCGTCGGGCGTCCCGGTCTTCCCGATTGCTCGACGCTTTCATGCGATTGGGGCGGCCTTTGGGCGGCGCCACCGCAACGCCATTTTTCGAGCCATCTTGTTTTTGGTGCGAAACCCGCCTATATCAGCTCCATTGATATTTCGGCCGATCGATCCGGGCCTCGCGATCTTCGCGTTTGCTGACGTCTATCTCCAAAATCTCGATACAAACCGGCTGAACCTCGGTTCGGTCAAACCAAAGCAAATGCGAGGACTATTCATATGGCAACTGGTACGGTCAAGTGGTTCAATGCCACCAAGGGCTTCGGCTTCATTCAACCTGATTCGGGCGGTGCGGACGTTTTCGTTCACATCTCCGCTGTCGAGCGCGCTGGACTGTCGACCCTGGTCGAAGGCCAGAAAATCAACTTCGAGATCGAGCAGGACCGCCGCACAGGCAAGTCGTCCGCTGGTTCTCTGAGCAAGGCAGCCTGATTTTGCGATAGCGCGCGCCGGACGAGAGTTCGGGGCGCGCGGCAAGTCACGGATGTACTGACGGTCGCGCGAGAAGCGCGCTGGAGCAGAAAGACCCGACAAGCTGGATCAGCAGATAGCTGCCGGCCCGGACTTAAAGCTCCGATCAGGCTACCGAAAATGGGAAGGCGGGATTTATCCCGCCTTTTTGTTTGTCTGGACTTAAGAGGTCATAGGCGGCCATGGTCCCACCGGTGGTACATTTGGCCCAATAGTGGTACCATTCGCCCATGACCAAACTTGAACAAATCGAAAAATCTGTCGCCGAGTTGAGTCCTGACGAACTGAAGGCTTTTGCCGCGTGGTTCGAGGCGCTTCAGGCGGACATGTGGGACCGGCAGATCGAAGCGGACGCGCAATCGGGCCGGTTGGACAAGCATGCCGAACAAGCTTTGGCTGACCATCGCGCTGGCCGGACCCGGCCTCTGTGAACCACGTCGCCTCTCCATCATTCTGGGAGGCTTATGAAAAACTGCCATTATCGGTCAGAGCAAAGGCCGATAGGCGTTTTGCCAGATTGCGTTATGACCCTTTTGACCCGTCACTGCATTTCAAGCAGGTCGGACGCTATTGGTCGGCCAGAGTGGATGACAGTTATCGGGCTGTCGCCATTCGCAACAATGACGATGTGATCTGGTTCTGGATCGGCACTCACACCGACTACGATCATCTGCTGAAGTAGTCCCAAGCCATTCGCGCTACGGCCGAAGGCCGCAAGCCCAACCGGGCATCGCGCCCGTTGGCGCCCCGTCCGGAACGAGCCGCGAAGCGGCGGCAAGCGTAAGGACAAAATTAACGCCGCAGATGCAGCGGCACCACCTTGTTGCCGGCGCCAAGCAGCGCCTCGATCGACAGCGGCTCCCGGTTGAAGATCGTGCCGGCCAGCGCCGGCCGGCCGAGATGGAACCCCTGCAGCAGGTCGACGCCGCCATCCAGCGCGACGCGCAGATGCACGGATTGCTCGATGCCTTCCACCAGCACCTTGGCGCCGCGATCGTGCAGCGACGAGACGAGCGGCCGGAAGAATCGCTCGGCGGCAGCGTGGCGGCAGAATTCGGCGAACCAGCCGCCGTCGATCTTCACAATATCCGGCTGGAGCAGGCTCATCCTCTCCGCAGTCGAGTGGCCGGTGCCGAAATCGTCGATGGCGATGCGGATGCCGTGGCGCCGCATCTCGCGCACCAGCGGGGCCAGCACATTATCGTCGGCCGCCTGTTCGGTGATCTCGCAGACCAGCATGGCGGCATGCAGGTCGAGATCGCCAAGATGCCGCGTCATCAGCCGGATCTCGGCCAGCGCCCGCCCGAGATGATCGTTGATCATCGGGTTGTAATTGAAGAACAGGTCGAGCCCGTCGACGCCGATGTTGCGGAAGTTTTTCAGATGCAGCATCCGGCACATCGACTCGACAAACAGGCGGTCGCCCGGCGCAACACTGTCGAAGAACATGGCCGGTGCAACCGGCATGGAAGCGCGCTGCGGTTCGATCAGCGCCTCGACGGCAACCGCGGCCAACGCGCCGCCGCGTGGCGCAAAGATCGGCTGGTAGGCGCTCTTCAGCCGGAACGCGCCGTAGACGCCGTATTCGATGCCGACCTCGTCGGCAAAGATCGCTTCGCCGATATCGCGACGCCTCTCGCGCTGCCCGGTCATGGCCCGGTCCTGCGCCCGAACACCCTGCCCGGCCGCGCTGGAGGCGCTGCAGTCGGGCCGGCAGGCGTCTTGCCAGGCTCGGCCGCCGCGACAGATGGCTGCCCATCCTTGCCGAAAGCGCGAAAGCTGGTCGGCGCCAGTTCCGGCTTGGCCAGCACGAAGCCCTGCACCATCGATGCGCCGGATTTCTCGGCCAATTCAAGCTGCCAGCCTTCCTCGATGCCTTCGAACACCGTGCGGATGCCCTGTAGTTCGAAGTTCGTCACCATGGCAGTCAAGAGGGCAAAGCCGGCGCCGGATTCCATGAGCTGCGTGATCCAGTGCGCATCGAATTTGACGATGTCGGGCTTGAGCTCCTTGATGCGGTTGATGTCGGATTCATCGGCGCCGTAATCGTCGACGGCAATGCGAAAGCCATTGGCCCGCAGCGCCTCGACAAAGCTGTAGAGCGTTTCCTGCGACGCCGACTTCTGCTCGGTCACCTCGCACACGATGCGGCGCGGATCGATCCCGGCTTCGTGCAGCACCAGCCGCATGTCGCGCAACGCGTTGTCGGCGATGGAGCGCTCGGTAAACACCGACGGATCGAAATTGACGAAGATCGAAGCCTCTTGCGGCAGGCAGGCGCCGGCATTGAGCAAATGCAGCGTGCGCGTCAGCGCCTCGATATGCAGGCGGTCGCCGGCCGGACAGGTGCGGAAGAAGTTCATCGGCGATTGCGGCTCGCCGTCACGAAACGGCCGGATCAGCCCCTCGAACGCTGCGATCGAGAGCTTGCCGTCCTTGAAGGCGAAGATCGGCTGAAAGGCGCTCTGCAGCGTGTAGGGACCCCAGACACCTGAAGCGGTGCCGTCATCGTGACGGATGATGTGGGCAAGCCCGGTGCTGCGCGACAAGGGTCCCTCGCTCCGCGAGACAGGCGAAATGGCTGGCGATCCTGCCGTCAAAGGTTTTAGCGGCCGTTGATGAATTTAGTCTTGCCGGGGTTAGGCGTCGATTGCAGAGCCCGCAACGCAGAGTGAAACCGTCATGCACGCGCTCCAAAAAGCCGATCTCCACGGGCCCTTGACCCCTGGCTCATCCGACAATGCTTGCACTTGCCGGGTCGATGCGACATGAGAAGCGCCGCAGCTGTTTGCGGTTGCGCCGACCCCTCTGGAGATATCTGGTCATGGCCTTTCTTGCCGACGCCCTTGCCCGCGTAAAGCCTTCCGCCACCATCGCGGTGACGCAGAAAGCCCGCGAGCTGAAAAATGCCGGCCGCGACATTATCGGCCTCGGCGCCGGCGAACCGGATTTCGACACGCCCGACAACATCAAGAATGCGGCGATCGAGGCGATCCGCCGCGGCGAGACCAAATACCCGCCGGTTTCGGGCATCGCGCCGCTGCGCGAGGCGATCGCAAAAAAATTCAAGCGCGAGAACAATCTCGACTACAAGCCCGAGCAGACCATTGTCGGCACCGGCGGCAAGCAGATCCTGTTCAACGCCTTCATGGCGACGCTGAACCCAGGCGACGAGGTCATCATCCCCCGCCCCTATTGGGTCAGCTATCCCGAAATGGTGGCGATCTGCGGCGGCACCTCGGTGTTCGCCGACACCTCGATCGACAATGGTTTCAAGCTCACTCCCGCCGTGCTGGAAAAGGCGATCACGCCGAAGACCAAATGGCTGTTGATGAACTCGCCATCGAACCCGTCCGGCGCCGCATACACGGAAGCCGAGCTGCGCCCGCTGGCCGACGTGCTCTTGAAGCATCCGCATGTCTGGACACTGACCGACGACATGTACGAACACCTGACCTATGGCGACTTCGTCTTCAGGACGATCGCCGAGGTCGAGCCGAAACTCTACGAGCGCACGCTGACCATGAACGGCGTCTCGAAAGCCTACGCCATGACCGGCTGGCGCATCGGCTATGCCGCGGGTCCCGTCCAGCTGATCAAGGCGATGGACATGATCCAGGGCCAGCAGACCTCGGGCGCCTGCACCATCGCGCAATGGGCCTCGGTCGAGGCGCTCAACGGCCCGCAGGATTTCGTCGCCAGGAACAAGGCGATCTTTCAGGGCCGTCGCGACCTCGTCGTGTCGATGCTCAACCAGGCGCGCGGCATAACCTGCCCGTCGCCGGAAGGCGCCTTCTATGTCTACCCGTCCTGCGCCCAGCTGATTGGCAAGAAGACCAAGGCCGGCAAGATAATCGACACTGACGAGACTTTCTGCTCCGAATTGCTCGAAGGCGAGGGTGTCGCGGTGGTGTTCGGCTCGGCCTTCGGCCTCGGCCCCAACTTCCGCATCTCCTACGCCACGTCGGAGACGCTGCTGGAGGAAGCCTGCACGCGCATCCAGCGGTTCACGGCATCGCTGACCTGAACTGGCGGCACCGAGACATGAAACCCGGCTTCGAGCCGGGTTTTTGTCAGGAGCAGACCTCAGCCGCCATACTGCTCGCTGGTGACCGCTTCCATCCAATCTGCGTGGACGCCGTCCAGCGCTTCCTGCATGGCGACGTGGATCATTGTCGTCTTTGGACCCGCGCCGTGCCAGTGCTTCTCGCCCGGCTCGAACGAGATCACGTCGCCCGCCTTGATCTCCTGGATCGGCCCGCCCCATGTCTGCGCAAGGCCGGCGCCCGACGTGACATAGAGCGTTTGGCCGAGCGGATGCGTGTGCCAGTGGGTACGCGCGCCAGGCTCGAAGCTGACCAGCGTGGCCCGCAGCCGCGCCGGCGCTTCCTTCTCGATGATGGGCGTCTGCAGCACGCGGCCGGTGAAATACTTCTCCGGTGCGATGATGGTCGGCACGCTGCCGCAGGCAATGATCTTCATCTCTGGTGACCCCTGAGTTCAGTAGAACCTACCCTGCCCCGGTGCTCGCTACCACCCCAGCCGAGGCCAGAACAGGCCGGCACGTACGCGATAGTCCGCGTAGGCTCCGGCCAGCGGCGTGCGCGAAAATTTCTTCTCTTCGTCCAGCGCCGCAAACACATAGAGGATAGCGATCCCGGCGACCGGCACCAACGCCCAGACCGACCAGGTCGCGATCCCCCAGCCGATCCAGAAGACGATGTAGGACGTATAGAAGGGGTGGCGGACATGGCCGTAGGGGCCGTGGGTCAGCAGGCTGTGCGGATCGTCGGGTGCGAAGACGAAGCGCAGCCGCACCTTGCGCGACGTGACGATCGCCCACCAGAACAGGGCAGAGCTCGCCAGTTCGACGGCAAGTCCGGTGAGCTTTGCCGAACCCGGCTGCGATTGGATCCAAAGGGTGGCGAGAAAGAACAGCGCCGTGGCGATGACCGCCGCCGAAATCACCATGGCGCCTGGAGACATCGCCTGCGATTGGAAATGCGCCCGCATCGACCAGACATATTGGCCAAGCATCGCGATGCTGCAGATCGAGACAAGAAGATCGAGGACTGGTTCCATTGTCGGGATTCCGCGCGTGATTGCCATGGAGCCAGCGATCGTGCCGGCTATCTCTTTAGAAATCCTTTCTTAACCACATGTTTAAAGAACATATAGAGCCAGCGATGCGATGTTGGCGGTCAGGCAAATCTCAAGGTCTAATCCAGCATGAGCATCACTCACCGCACCATCCGCACGCCGCAGGCCGACTTGCGCCTCAGCCAGTCGTCTGGGTCCGGCATGCCCATCGTCATGATCCATGGCTCGGGCAGTTCGCGCGCCGTGTTTGCCCGTCAGTTCGATAGCCCGCTTGCCGACGGCCATCGGCTGATCGCCTTCGACCTTCCCGGCCACGGCGAGTCCTCCGATGCCCGCGACCCGGCGACCGCCTATACGATTACCGGCCTTGCCCAGACCACAGCCCGGCTTCTCGACGCTTTGGGCATCGGCCACGCCATCATCTTCGGCTGGTCGCTCGGCGGCCATGTGGCGGTCGAACTGGCCAGCTTTCACCATGCGGTCAGCGGCCTGGTGCTGACCGGAGCGCCGCCGGTGTCGCGGGGGCCGCTTGGCATGCTGCGCGGCTTTCACGCCAACTGGGACATGCTGCTGGCCTCCAAGAAGGTCTACTCCGAACGCGACATCGAGCGCTTCGAGGCGCTTTGCTTCGGCGATACCGCCAGTCCGTCTTTCCGCGAAGCCATAAGGCGCACCGACGGCAGGCTTCGCGCCGGCGTGGCGCGCAGCATGTTTGCCGGCAAGGGCGCCGACCAGAAACAGGTGGTCGAGCACGCCCCGTTCCCGGTTGCGGTGATCAATGGAGAGCATGATCCGCTGGTGCGGCTGAGTTACTTCGAGACGGTGGCCTATGGCTTGCTGTGGGAACAATGCCATGTCATATCAGGCGCCGGCCATGCACCGTTCTGGGAACGCCCAGACCTGTTCAACCCGTTGCTGTCGCGCTACGCCGAGATGGTGGTGAAGCAGAGTGCAGCCGCCACGCCCACGCGCCGCACCCAGGCAAGCTGAAATCGCCGGACGGTTCTGATCCCGGGGTCTTGCCTCGGCCGCCTGACGGCGCACCGGATTCCTATTTTCCTTGCCCTGCCGGCTAACCCGTGGGACGATGGGCTTGGGCAGGTGGCTAAGAGAAACAACCCCGCCCCGCGACGGTCGAACAGGCCGGCCGCCGCTCACGACAGGGTGCGATCGGCGCAAAACCGTTTCCACTTTTGCTGATCGCACTCCAAGGGCCAAGCCTGAGTGGAGGTCAGCCATGGGTACTCGCGCCGGAGGACGACGCACGGGACCGAAATGCATTGCCATAGTCGGTCCCTTTGCAAGCGGTAAGACGACACTTCTCGAAGCCATCCTCGCCCGTACGGGCGCCATCCCCCGCCAAAATCCCGTTTCATCGGGAAGCACCGTTTCCGATCATTCGCCCGAGGCGCGGGCGCACGCCATGAGCGTCGAGGCGACCTTTGCCACCACCGAATTCATGGGCGAGCAGATCACCTTCGTCGACTGTCCCGGATCGATCGAATTCTCCTTCGAGGCCGAGCCGGTGCTGGCAGCCTGCGATCTCGCGGTGGTCGTCGCCGAGGCCGACGAGAAGAAGATCCCAGCCTTGCAGCTCATCATGCGCAAGCTCGACGATCTCGGCGTGCCGCGCATCCTGTTCCTCAACAAGGTCGACAAGGCAATCGCCGGCGTACGCGATACGCTGAAGATGCTGCAGCCGACGAGCGCGGCGCCGCTGTTGCTGCGCCAGATTCCGCTGCGCAAGGACAATGTGGTGATCGGTTCCATCGACCTGGCGCTAGAGCGCGCCTACATCTACCGCGAATATGCCGAAAGCCAGGTTGCCGAAATTCCAACTGACGACAAGGCGCGCGAACTGGAGGCTCGCTTCTCCATGCTGGAGACGCTTGCCGACCATGACGACCAGTTGATGGAGCAGTTGCTGGAGGAGATCGAGCCGCCGAAAGACGCGGTCTTCGACGATCTGTCCGCCGACCTGCGCGCCGGCGCCATAACGCCGGTGCTTATCGGCACCGCCGAAAAAGGCAACGGCGTGCTGCGCCTTTTGAAGGCGATCCGCCATGACGCACCGGATGTCGAGGCGACGCGCAAACGGCTCGGCGTCCCCGACGGCAATCACACCGTGGTCCAGGTGATGAAGACCATCCACACCGCGCATGGCGGCAAGCTGTCCGTGTCGCGCGTACTCTCCGGCCAGATCGCCGATGCAGCCGAACTCTATTTGTCGAATGGCGAGACGGCGAAGGTCTCCGGCATCTACAAGATGCTCGGCAAGGACCAGTCCAAGCTCACCGCTGCCAAGGCCGGCGACACGGTGGCGTTGGGCAAGCTGGACGAGGTCAAGACCGGCCAGACGTTGAGTTCCACGAAGGGCGGTATCAAGCCGCTGGTCACGCTTACGCCGCCGCAGCCGGTCTTTGCCTTTGCGCTACGGCCGAAGGAGCGCAAGGACGAGGTCAAAATGTCGGCGGCCATCCAGCGCCTGGCCGAGGAAGATCCCTCGCTCACCTTGCGCCACAACCAGGACTCGGCCGAGACCGTGCTGTCCGGCCATGGCGAGATGCATCTGCGGGTCGTGCGCGAGCGGCTGGAAGGCAAGAATCAGATTCCGGTCGAAGGCCATGCGCCTGCCGTCCCCTATCGCGAGACGATCCGAAAGACGGTGCAGCAGCGCGGCCGCCACAAGAAGCAGTCCGGCGGCCATGGCCAGTTCGGCGATGTGGTGATCGAGATCAAGCCGCTGCCGCGCGGCTCCGGCTTTCAGTTCTCGGACACCATCACCGGCGGCGTCGTGCCCAAGACCTACATCCAGTCGGTCGAAACCGGCGTGCGCGATTATCTGAAATCCGGCCCGCTCGGCTTCCCTGTCGTCGATGTCGCCGTCAACCTCTCCGACGGCTCCTACCACGCCGTCGATTCCTCCGACATGGCTTTCCAGATGGCGGCCAAGCTGGCCATGAAGGAAGGCATGGCGGCCTGCTCGCCGGTGCTGCTCGAGCCGGTCATGAAGGTCGAGATCGTCACGCCGTCCGAAGCCACTTCGAAGATCATCGCGCTGATCCCGCAACGGCGCGGCCAGATCCTTGGCTACGACGCGCGGCCTGACTGGCCGGGATGGGATGTCGTGGAGGCGACCATGCCGCAGGCCGAGATCGGCGACCTGATCATCGAACTGCGCTCGGCGACCTCCGGCGTCGCCAGCTATCGTTGCGCCTTCGATCACATGGCCGAGCTGACCGGTCGGTTGGCCGACGAGGCGATGAACGCCAACGGCAAGGCTGCCTGACAGGCCGAAGGATGATCCGCACAAAAAACGGCGCCCGGATGACCCGGACGCCGCTCTTATTGCGGACCGTCTTCTTGGGAGGAAAACGGCAGGTCCGCCGCACGTATCCGCCGCGCCATGCGGCACTGACAGACGAATAGGTTCGGACGCGGTAGCCGCCTGAGCCCGGATCTTCCGAGTGATGCCCCCATCTCCCGGTCGAACCACACCGCGTCCTATGATCTGCTTAAACGATGAATCGCGCCTGCGGCATGTTACCTGAGGTTACATGTCACTGTTACGCGGCGATTTTGCTCGATTTTTCGCTGGCTACGGCAGGCCCGGAAACAAAAAAGCCGGATCAATGAAGATCCGGCTGAGTTTGATTGGAAGTGCCTGTTAAGGCTAACCTCCAGAGGGGAACACTCGAGGGCGCTAATGGGAGGAGAACGCGCCCAGGAGATGATCTATATATGTGCTGTTCATGCCCAAGAAACAAGCATCTATTTTGCAACACACGCATGCAAAAAGGTACAGGCTGTGGTCTAACCCATGTCTAGGGGCCATAGGACCACGAAAAGTTGCCAAATGAATGGCGCGACCGTGCGGTTGCCTTCGCAGAACCGCAAGTCGGGCTGATTCTCGCGCTCGCGGGCAAAAAGCCGAATGACGTTGAATCGGGCAGCAGGCGTTTATTTTTGCGGCAGCGGGATGGGAAGGGTCGGCCGGAAGAAGGGAGACCTGACATGCGGACACCCCAGGCGATCGCCGGCAGCGCGGTCTTCTTCATCGCCGCACCTTGTGTCGTGGCCGGGCTGGTGCCCTGGCTGCTGACGGACCGCTACCGTCTGCCGCTGTCGACGGTGCCCGGCTTCGTGCCGGCTGGCTCCATCCTAATCGTCGCGGCCATCGCCCTGCTCGTCCATTCCTTTGCCCGCTTCGCGCTCGAAGGCATGGGCACGCCGGCGCCTGTAGCACCCACCGAGAGACTGGTGATCGGCGGCGTCTACCGCCATGTCCGCAACCCGATGTATGTCGCAGTACTGTCGATCATCCTGGGCCAGGCGTTGCTGTTTTCAAGCTGGAGCGTCGCTGCCTATGCCGCCATCGGCGCGATCGTCATGGGCTCTTTCGTCAGGTTCTATGAGGAGCCGACTCTCGCCCGCCGCTACGGTGGCGAATACGAGACCTACCGCCGCAATGTTCCCGGCTGGCTGCCACGGCTGACGCCTTGGCGGGGGTGACCAGCACCTCCCAAGGGCATGTTTAAAATGACCAGCTGCGCGCTTTGGCGATGATGAAGTCGCGGAAGACGTGCAGCTTGGCCTGGTTCTTCATTGCATCGGGATAGGCGAAATAGGTGTCGAAGGACGGCACCTCGGTCTCCGGCAAAAGCTGCACCAAATCCGATTCCTTGGAGATCACGTAGTCGGGCAGCATGGCGATGCCGGCGCCGCCCTGCACGGCGCGCTTGATCGACAAGATGTCGTTGATCTGCAGCGTCGGCACCCTTTGCCCACCGTCGAAATCGCCGATCGTTTCCAGCCAGTTCAGCTCCGACAGATGCGACGGCACCGGCACACCGAAAGTGACGATGCGATGGTTCTTCAGATCGGCGACCGAGGTCGGCTTGCCGTGCTTGCCGACATAGGACGGCGAGGCATAGAGGTGGAAATGCACGGTGAACAGGCGGCGCTGGATAAGGTCGGGCTGCTGCGGCTGGCGCAGCCGTATCGCGCAGTCGGCCTGGCGCATGGTGAGGTCGAGTTCCTCATTGGCCAGGATCAGCTGCAGGCTGATTTCCGGATAGAGCTCGATGAATTCCTGCACCCGCTCGGTCAGCCAGCCGGCGCCGAGCCCGACCGTGGTCGTTACCCTCAGCACGCCTGAGGGACGGTCCTTGGCCTCGGTCAGCTTCGACTTGATGGTCTCCAGCTTCATCAGCACGTCATGCGCCGTGCGGAACAGCATTTCGCCCTGCTCGGTCAGCACCAGGCCGCGGGCATGGCGATTGAACAGCGGCACCCCGACATCATGTTCGAGCGCGCTGACCTGGCGTGAAATCGCCGATTGCGACAGGTGCAAAGTCTCGGCGGCATGGGTAAACGACCCAGCCTCCGCCGCTGCGTGAAACACGCGAAGCTTGTCCCAG
This sequence comes from Mesorhizobium sp. M0761, assembly GCF_040320205.1. Taxonomy (NCBI): domain Bacteria; kingdom Pseudomonadati; phylum Pseudomonadota; class Alphaproteobacteria; order Hyphomicrobiales; family Phyllobacteriaceae; genus Mesorhizobium; species Mesorhizobium sp. M0761. Next base: position 465,589 of record NZ_JAMYPF010000001.1, on the reverse strand, counting down.
TCCAACGCCATTGAGTTCCCCTCGTTCCGTTTTTGGCGTCTGAATGAAAAATCAGGCTTTTGAACGGCTTGCGACGCCGTCTTGATAGATTTTATTCCGCCGCTTCGCGGTGCACCTCGATGCCGGCCAGGTATTTTTCCGCCTCGAGCGCGGCCATGCAGCCGAGCCCGGCGGCGGTCACCGCCTGACGGTAGATATCGTCGGTCACGTCACCGGCGGCGAACACGCCGGGAACGTCCGTGCGGGTCGAATTCGGCGCCGTCCACAGATAGCCGTTCGGCTTCTGCTTCAGCTTGCCGACAAACAATTCCACCGCCGGCGCATGGCCGATCGCCACGAACACGCCGTCCACCTGGAGATGGCTGACCTCGCCGGTCACCGCATTTCTGAGCTTCAGCCCTTCGACCGAAGGCGGCAGCGGCGTCTTGCCGGGCCGGCCGGTGATCTCGTCGACGATCGTGTCCCAGATGACTCGGACATTGTCCTTTTTCAACAGCCGCTCACGCAGGATGCGCTCGGCGCGGAAATCGTTGCGCCGGTGGATGACGGTCACGCTCTTCGCCAGATTGGAGAGATAGAGCGCCTCCTCCACCGCCGAATTGCCGCCGCCGATGACAGCGACATCCTTGCCGCGATAGAAAAAACCATCGCAGGTGGCGCAGGCCGACACGCCGAAGCCCATGAAGGTCTGTTCGGTGGGGATGCCCAGCCATTTCGCCTGCGCGCCGGTGGCAATGATCAGCGCGTCGGCCGTGTAGGTGGTGCCGGAATCGCCCGTGGCGCGGAACGGCCGCACATTGAGGTCAACCTCGGTGATGATGTCGTTGATGATATCGGTGCCGACATGCTCGGCCTGCTTCAGCATCTGCTCCATCAGCCACGGGCCCTGGATCGGATCGGCGAAGCCCGGATAGTTTTCGACATCGGTGGTGATCATCAGCTGCCCGCCCTGCTGCAAGCCTGCTACGAGCATCGGCTTGAGCATGGCGCGCGCGGCGTAGACTGCGGCGGTATAGCCGGCCGGGCCAGAACCGATGATAAGGACAGGCGCGTGCTTGGTGGTCATCTAAAGCCTCTACGGGGCAGACAATCGAGTGTGCCTTGGAAAACGACGTGAAACGGTGCTGGTAATGTAAGGGTTGCCAATCACACCAGCAAGACGATCAGGCCGTCGTCCCCGGAAAGCTTCGGCCTACAGGCTTATTCGCGCAATGGCCGCTTTCGTTACGGTTGCGAAATCGCCCGACCAAAGGGCTGGCATCGACACAAAAGTCGTTTAAGGACGAGAGCGCGAAAGATTCTTGCGCTTAAGCTGAGACCGCCATGCCCCTGAAAGCCGACCTCGACGCCATCGACTGGAAGATTCTGCGCGAGCTTCAGGCCGACGGGCGCATGACCAATGTCGAACTGTCGAGCCGCGTCGGCATTTCCGCCCCGCCCTGCCTGCGCCGTGTCCGGCGGCTGGAGGAAACCGGCATCATCAGAGGCTATCGCGCCTTGCTCAACGCGCCGGCGCTCGGCATGGATGTCGTCGCCTTCTGCCTGATCGGCCTGCATCACCAAGCCGACGCGGAGCTCAAAGCTTTCGCCGAGCGCACTCGCGGCTGGCCGATCGTGCGCGACGCCTGGATGGTCTCGGGCGAATCCGACTTCCTGCTGCATTGCGTGGCGAGCGACCTCGGCACGTTCCAGACCTTCGTCATTGAAGAACTGGCCTCGGCCCCCAATGTCGACACGGTGCGCACCGCGCTGACCATCCGCCGCGTCAAGGATGAGGGGTTGGTTGCGTTCAACGCATGAGCTGGACCATTCATCGCTTGCGGCTTCGCGACCAAGGATTGTCTGGCTTTCCATTCCAAATTCATATGATCGATAATCTTGTCCATGATGTCGGCGCCGCTTATGCCGAACGTATGAGCAATATCTACGCGACACTGCTTAGGATGGCGACAGCTTGAAGCGCATTGGATCCCGGATACTGGCTGCCTGTATAATAATACCAGTCGTTGCGCTGTGTGCCTTAATAACTGGCATTTTCATGGCCAATAATTGGCATCCACCTGGGATGTTCTCGCAACTGTTCGCGAGCGGAAATCCGAACCAGATGGCGCCGGACGCAGCTATCACCGAGGTTCTCCAAAGTACGTTTCCTTCGGGAACCGCCGTAGCAGATCTGAAGTCTTCATTGTCCAAAGAGGGGTTTCAAGACGTTCCACCGCCACCATCCGATTGTATTTCCGCAGACAAGGAAGGAGAGATGCCCCCGCGAAAAATCTTCACCCCCTGTTATGACACAAGAAATCACATGGAATACAATTGGACGATTGGATTGGTATGCGCAGGGCACATCTACGTCAAATGGACACCCGACAAGGACGACAAAATTATCAGTGTTGAAGGGTACGGTGGCACTGGCTGTCTTTAGTGCCGAGCGAGATTAACGTCGAAGAAGCATCGCGACGCCCGTCAAGACACACCCCAATAGATACGCGGCCACCTCTCCAAAAACCGGCAAAAGAATGAAGCCGTCGCCAGGGCCGGGGCTCTCACCAGGGGACATCTCCGGCAAAGCTAAAAAGGCTAGCAAAATAGGTGAGCAAGCGAGCCAGACGAATGTGATGACATGCGGCAACCATTTGAGACGGAAAATGTTTTTTGACGCGAGAAACGCCGCGCCGATCACAATTATGTTGACGACGAATATGAGCCAGAAAGCGAATTCTGGCGCCGAAATCGTAGGGTATTCCGGGTCAGATTGCGTGAACATGAGCGGCCAAGGTTGAATATGCCATCCGGTTTCAGCTACGGAATCGGGAGTACTTTGACCCACCCTGCCAAGGGCAGGATCTGCTACCTGCGCTCCACCGTGAGAACAACAGGCAATCCCCAGGGCACATCTAGCGGTGCTTGAAGCAGTGAGACGTCGCCATCCGCGACCTGGGCTTCCCACTTGGCATAGTGTTTCAACCGGTAGTTCCCGGAGCGGACGCTGAGGCAGGCAACAGGCCCGCCATCGAGGGTTAGCGCCGTCTTGAGATCGAGGTCGGTCTGCAACAGGAAGTTTGCTAGCCGGTCCAGCGAGAAAGCGTCCTTGGTCGAACCGACGATGATCCAGCCCTGACGATCTTCCGCGATAAAGGTGCGGTTGGCCAACCAGTTGCTCTTGGCGCGTACATTGTTGCGGCCGTCCTCACCGACAAGCAATGGATAGGAAACCATAGCGTTTTCGGCATTCTCCGTGACTGCGCGCCAGTCACGTGAATTGAGATCGACCACATGCGTGCCGGAGGCATTCACGAACCAGGCGCCGGCCTTCGCATCGTATTCATCCGGCCCGAGCCTCGCACCCATGCTGACAAAGGGCGTGTCGGCTTCGCCCTTCAGTCCGAAATAACTGCCATTGACGATCAGAACGGTGCCGCCTGTGCCTTGTGGATTGAGTGCCGCTTCCCACTGGTCGATGTCCTTGGCACCACTGGGCTCGTTACGGGCAACGAAACGGAATTTGGCTGGATCGAAACGGTTGAGATAGAGCCGGTCAATTTCACGGTCGCCCGCCATGACGGGGATTTCTCTGACCTGGAATCCAGGCTCGGTTTCATTCCATGAGCTGGCTCCAGCGGTCACATCAGGAATTTCCGATTTCAACGCAAGCTGCATGGCAGGCGAGAGACGCGCATCGTCGGGTGCAACGGCGATCCAGTAGCTTCCGCCGCGGCGAAGAAGTGCATTGAGCCCATACACGCCGTGTTTTTGCCAGACATACCCCACGGCTGAAAGCACAGCCAATATCAACAAGACAACGGCAACAGAGATTGCTTTCTTCAATGAATTCCCCTCGTTCTTCGATGGAATGACATCTGCAAATTTCTTGCTTGAATGATGTCTGATCTCTGCAGTTTTTCCGCAAAAGAGCGTGGTGCTTTCCTGGGGAATAGCGTCAAAGCAAAGAAATGGATCGGCTCGCCGTTTCTGCGAAACGGTGAAACGCTCAAGCTAACCCATTGAGATTGCGGAGTAACAGATCCGGAAAGCTAAATCAGTCTCGATCCGAGCGACTCGACAGCCCTCAAAAGCCCTTCCAGATCATCGGGGTTGCGCAGCGGCAGAACCTCGAAGCCCGGCTCATTACTTCCCTCGCCATCTACCAGCCAGCCGCGCGGCAGGCCGGCACGTTGTCCGGCCTGCATATCCGCGGGATTGTCGCCGACGATCAGCGAGCGTTTGAGATCGAGGCCGAGACGCTGCCGGGCCTGTAGCAGCATGCCCGGATTGGGCTTGCGCATCGGATGGTCGGCGACCGCCAGCGGACCGCTGCCCGCCTCGTGGTAGGCGCAGGCCAGAACCATGTCGACGAAGGCATCGCCGGCGGCAAGCAGCTTGAGAACCCGGCCGTTGACCGCGGCAAATTCCTTCCAGCCGAAATAGCCGCGCGCGATGCCGGACTGGTTGGTGACGATGACCACCGGGATGTTGCCCCGGTTGGCCGCCGCGATGACCGGCACGATGCCGTCGCGCAGCGCCATTTTGGCGGGATCGTCGGGATAGCCGGTGTCGACATTGATGGTGCCGTCGCGGTCGAGGAACAGCGCCGGCGCGTTGGCTGGAAACACCCGCGAACCCACCCGCTCAACCCACAGGCCGGGCTCAGCCAGCGGGTATGGACCGTAGGCCCCGGTGTCAGCCATTCGACAGACGGTCTTCCACCACCTCGCAGAGATAGTGGTAGAGGCAGAGATGTCCCTGCTGGATGATCGGCGTCGAGGTCGAGGGCACGTTGAGCAGTATGTCGGTGAGCGGCTTGAGTTTGCCACCGCTGTCGCCGGTGAGGCTGACCACCGTCATGCCCATCATCCGAGCCTGTTCGGCGGCAGCCAGAATGCTCGGCGAATTGCCGCTGGTCGAGATGGCAAGCAGCACGCCGCCGGGCGCGCCATGCGCCTCGACCTGGCGCGAAAACACGGTGTCGAAGCCATAGTCATTGCCCCAGGCGGTCAGCATGCCCGCGTTGGCCGGCAGCGCAATCACATTGTAGGCCTTGCGCTCCTTAAGGAAGCGGCCGACCAGTTCGGTGGCAATGTGGATGGCGTCGCTGGCCGAGCCGCCATTGCCGCAGACCAGCAGCGCCTTGCCCGAGGAAAGCGCGGCGACGACCGCACTCACAGCACGTTCCATCTCGGCGGTCAGGTCACGCTCGACTGTCGCGGTGATCGCGGCCGCCGAGCGGACCAGATAGTCATTCAGTCCGGACATGAAATCCCTCAGTTGGTACCGCCGCCGGCGCGCAATTTGCCGATCGTGCCGGTGGTGCTCTTGCCGGCGACAAGGTCGACCAGGACGACGCGCCCGCCCGCCTTCTGCACCACATCGGCGCCGACAACGGTTTCGACCGTGTAGTCGGCGCCCTTGACCAGAATGTCGGGCAGAAGCGCCTCGATCAGCGCCAGCGGCGTATCCTCTTCGAACACCACGACCGCATCGACCGAGGCCAGGGCGGCGAGCACGCAGGCACGATCATGCTGATCGTTGACCGGGCGCCCTGCGCCTTTCAGCCGACGCACCGAGGCATCGCTGTTGAGGCCGAGCACCAGCCGGTCGCACTGGCTGCGCGCCGCGTGGAGAAGACTGACATGGCCGGCATGCAATATATCGAAGCAGCCATTGGTGAAGCCGACGCTCAGGCCCTCGTCCTTCCACGCCGCCACCATGCGCGCGGCCGATGCGGCATCGAGGATGGCGTCCTTATGGGCGGTGGGGCCGTGCGAGCGGAACAGCGCGCCGGTGAGTTCCTCCACGGTCAGCCGCGCGGTGCCGCGTTTGCCCACCACCACACCGCCGGCGGCATTGGCGATGGAGGCGGCCATGACGCGATCGGCGCCCGCGGCCAGAGCCAGCGCGAAGCTCGCGATTACCGTATCGCCGGCGCCCGAAACGTCGAACACTTCGCGCGCCTGGGTGGCGATGTGGCGCGCCTCATCCGCGCCGACGACGCTCATGCCCTTTTCGCTGCGGGTGGCGACGACGAAGTCGAAGCCATGTGCCGAAATCAGCTGGCGTGCCGCCGCGACGATCTCGTCGTCGGCGAAAACCGGGCGACCGACAGCTTCGCCAAGCTCCTTGCGGTTGGGCGTGATGGCGGTCGCGCCGGCATAGCGCGCATAGTCGCGGCCCTTGGGATCGACCAGCACCGGTTTTCCCGCCTCGCGGCAGATGGCGATCAGGTCGGCGGCGACGCCGTCGAGCAAGATGCCCTTGCCATAGTCGGACAGAATGACGATGTCGGCGCGCGTGAGTGCGGCGCGAAAATGCCGGACCAGGTCCGCCCGTTCCTTGTCGTCGAGCGGCTTGATCTCTTCCTCATCGAAGCGCAGCACCTGCTGATTGAGCGCGCTGAAGCGGCTCTTCGACGACGTCATGCGACCGCGCTCCTGCGCCATATCAGCCGTATCGGCGCCGAGTTCGCGCAGCATGCGCACCAGATTGTCGCCGGCCACATCGGTGCCGATCACCGATATGGGAATAGCGCTGGCACCCAGCGAGACGATGTTGGCGACAACGTTGCCTGCGCCGCCCATCGTCGAGGTCTCGCCGCGCCCGTGCAGCACCGGGATCGGCGCTTCCGGCGAGATGCGCTCGATGACGCCGTTGACGAAACGGTCGAGGATGAAGTCGCCGACCACCAGCACGGCAACGTCGCCAAAGCGGGCAATGGCGCGGTGCAAAGGTTCGGGCGAAGGCGGATTGTGCTTGATCATGTCACTGGCAATGCGAGGGAAAGGCCGACCTCAATCACGCTGAAAATTGTCAATTTACGGGCCGGATCGTTCATGGCGAAGCCGATATACCGCAAATCCGCGCAGCGCAACGTCAGGGCGGCCGTCAGCTCTTCTGCAACGCGACGTGGACGCCCAGTCCGACCAGCACCGCCCCGCCCGCCCTCTGCATGATGCGCTGCGCACGGCTGGAGCGCTTCAGCCGGGCGATCACCATGCCTGCCAGCAACACGCAGACAATATCTGCCGAAGAGAACATTAAATTGACGATGGTGCCCAGCACGACGAATTGCAGCCACACCGGGAACCCCGCCGAGGCATCGATGAACTGTGGCAGGAACGCCATGAAGAAGATCGCCGTCTTCGGATTGAGCACTTCGACGGTGATGCTCTCGAAAAATGCCCGGCGCGCCGATTTGCGCTCGATCGCCGGCAGCGCCGTGTCACCGTCCCCGCGCTTGCGGAACAAGGACACGCCAAGCCAGATCAGATAGAGCGCGCCGATGAGCTTGACCGCCATGTAGAGCGGCGGCACCGCATGGAAGAGCACCGACAGCCCGGCGGCAGCCGCAAAGACATGGAAATAACCGCCAAGATGGATGCCAAGTGCCGCCGTCAGCCCCGACCAGCGCCCGCGCGCCATGGTCTGCGCGGCGGCATAGAGCATCGCCGGTCCTGGAATATAGGCAAAGATCGCCGTGGTGGCGAAAAACGCAATGAGCAGTTCGGTCGACGGCATTTTTTGTCCCCTAGCTTGCGGGCCTCGAATAAAGCGGGCCGCTTCGCGGTCTCACTGTGGCGTCGTGGTGCTTCATCGACAGTACGCTTGGCCTCCCTTATAAGGACCGGAATCGCAAGCAACCAGAGGCCTTCATGATCATCGTCACGGGCGGGGCCGGCATGATCGGCTCCAACATCGTCGCCGCACTCAATGCCGAAGGCCATGATGACATCCTCGTCGTCGACGACCTCACCGACGGCCACAAGATCGCCAACCTGGCCGATTTGCAGATAGCCGACTATCTCGACAAGGACGAATTCTTGGCCACCTTGGAAGCCGGCGACCTAGGCCGCGTCGAGGCCGTCTTCCACCAGGGCGCCTGCTCGACCACCACGGAATGGAACGGCAAGTTCATGATGGACGTGAACTACGCCTTCTCAAAGCGCTTGCTGCATGGCTGTCTTTCGCTGCGCATACCGTTCCTCTATGCCTCCTCGGCTTCCGTCTACGGCGGCGGTTCGGAGTTTCGCGAGGATCCCGCACTTGAGCGGCCGCTCAACGTCTACGCCTATTCGAAGAAACTATTCGACGACTATGTCAGGCGCACCGTGTTCGACACCGATCATTCGCAGGTCGCGGGCCTGCGCTACTTCAACGTCTATGGCCCGCGCGAGGCGCACAAGGGCGCCATGGCCTCGGTCGCCTTCCATCTGTTCAATCAGGTCGGGCGCGGCGAAAACCCAAAGCTGTTCGGCGCCCATGACGGCTTCGGCCCCGGCGAACAAAGCCGCGACTTCATTCACGTCGGCGATGTCGCCGACGTCAATCTGTGGCTGTGGAAGCGCGGCTCCAGCGGCATCTTCAACTGCGGCACCGGCCGCGCCCAGCCGTTCCGCGCCATTGCCGAGACCGTGATCGATACGCTGGGCCAGGGCGAGATCGAGTTCATCGAATTCCCCGATCACCTCAAGGGCAGCTACCAGAGTTTTACCCAGGCTGATATGTCCCGCTTGCGCGCAGCCGGCTATAATGGGCAATTCCGCAGCGTGGAAACCGGCGTCAGAGACTATGTCGAATGGCTGAAAGCCCAACGATCCTCGTGATCGGCCCACGCTGGGTGGGCGATATGGTCATGGCGCAGTGCCTGTTTTCGGCGTTGAAGGAGCTCCATCCCAACGCCGCCATCGACGTGCTTGCCCCGGCCTGGGCGGCCCCGCTGGTCAAGCGCATGCCCGAGATTCGCCAGCAGATCGATTTCCCGCTGCAACCGGGCGCGCTCGAATTCACCATTCGCCGCCGCTTCGGCCGCCTGCTGCGCGGCCGCTACGACATGGCCTACGTCCTGCCGGGCAGCTGGAAATCGGCGCTGATCCCGTTCTTTGCCCGCATCCCCCGCCGCTTCGGCAATCTCCGGGAAATGCGCTACGGCCTGCTGACCGACATCGTGCCGCTGCCCGATGCCGTCAAACGGCGCACCGCGCAGGCCTATTTTGGCCTCGCCCAAGGCGGACATTTCCGGCCGCCGCGGCTCACCGTCGACGCCGGCAATCAGAAAGATCTGCTCGCTCGCTTCGCAGTGCAGCCGGGAAAATTCGTCGCCATGATGCCCGGCGCCGAATTCGGTCCGGCCAAACGCTGGCCTAGCGAAAGCTATGCCGGCCTCGCCGGAGAGATGATGGCGAAAGGATTCAAGGTCGCGTTGTTCGGCTCGAAGAACGATCGCGACGTCACCGCCGAGATCGCAGCACTCGCGCCCGGTGTCGTCGATCTGGCAGGAAAGACACGGCTGGAGGACGCCATCGACCTGATCGCCGCGGCCAGGCTGGCGGTGTCCAACGACAGCGGGCTGATGCATGTCGCGGCCGCCGTCGGCACGCCGGTCGTTGCCGTCTACGGTTCGACCTCGCCGGAAAACACGCCGCCGTTGGCTGAACAGCGCGAACTGATCTGGTTGCATCTGTCCTGTTCGCCCTGCCACCGGAAGGTCTGTCCGCTCGGCCACCTCAACTGCCTGAAGACGCTGGACGTTGCCCGAGTGGCAGCGGCGGCGGACAGGTTGCTGGAACTCCCGGCCGCCGCATGAAGGTGTTGATCGTCAAGACCTCCTCGATGGGCGACGTCATCCACACCTTCCCCGCCGTCGAAGATGCACGCCGCAAGCGCCCCGATATCGCCTTCGACTGGTGCGTCGAAGAGGCCTTTGCCGGCATCGTCGCGCTGCATCCGGCGATAGCAAAGATCCATACCGTCGCCATCCGGCGCTGGCGCAAGCATCTGTTCAACGCCGGCACATGGCGGGAGGCGACAAGCTTGCGCCGCGCTCTGCAAGCAGGCGAGTACGACCTCGTCATCGATGCGCAGGGGCTGCTGAAATCGGCCCTGGTGGCGAAACAGGCAGCGGCACCAATCGCAGGTTTCGACCGCGCAAGCGCGCGGGAGCCCTCGGCAACGTTGTTTTACCAGCGCAAATACGCCGTGCCGCGCAACCTGCACGCCATCGAACGCACGCGCCGGCTGTTCGGGCTGGCGCTCGGCTACGAGCCCGATCTTTCGGCGCTCGCATCCGGGATTGTGCCGCCTCCCGGCGGCCTGGCCGGCATTGACGGCAAGACGGCCTTCCTGCTGCACGGCACCAGCCGCGAGGACAAGAAATGGCCCGCCGAAGACTGGATCGAAACGGCTCGCCTGCTGGTTGGTAGCGGAATGACGCCGGTCACCACCTGGTCGAACGAGCGTGAGAAGGCGGTGGCCAAGGCGATCTCGAAAGCCGTGCCGTCAACGATCGTGGTGCCGAGATCGCCGCTGGCAGACATTGCCGCGATCCTTGGCCGCTCGACGCTGGTTATCGGCGCCGACACCGGTCTGACCCACCTCGCCAGCGCCTTCGGCCTGCCGACGGTCGCGGTGTTCCTGGCGACCGAGCCGGGTTTGACCGGCCCGCGCGGGCAATATGCCTCAACGCTGCTGGCCGCATCGGGGGAGCGCCTAACGCCGGCGAAGGTGGTGGCGGAAGCTGAGAAGCAGCTGGCGCTCAAATCACGAGCACCTGCCTAGAGCCTTTCAGAAGGATCTGAGGTGCTAGATAAATTGCACCTGGACGATCTCATAACCCCTGGCGCCGCCGGGGGCGTTGACCTCGATGGCGTCGCCGACTTCCTTGCCGATCAGCGCGCGCGCGATCGGCGAGGAGATCGAAATACGGCCCGATTTCACATCCGCTTCCTGGTCGCCGACAATCTGGTAGGTCTTCTTTTCCTCGGTGTCCTCGTCGACCAGCACCACCGTGGCGCCGAACTTGACCTTGTCGCCGCTAAGCTTGGTGACGTCGATCACCTCGGCCCGAGCAATATAGTCTTCCAGTTCGTTGACACGGCCCTCATTGAGGCTCTGCGCCTCTTTGGCGGCATGATATTCGGCATTTTCGGACAGGTCGCCATGCGAGCGCGCTTCGGAGATCGCCTCGATGATACGCGGCCGCTCTTGCTGCTGGCGCCAGCGCAGTTCTTCCTTCAATGACGCGAACCCCTCGCCTGTCATCGGGACCTTGTTCATGATGCCTGACCTTTCCTGCCGCCACCCCCGCATTTCGGGGAAAGCCTTGTCGATGGGTACAAAAAAGAAAACGGGTCCGGCAGCCTCGGGCTAACGGAACCGTTTCACCGCAATTTTCCCCAATATAGCGATCCTCGCGCGTTTTTCACGCTGAAAAAGCAGGCTTTTTGAAAAATCATGAGCCGACTTGCGCAATTGCCGTCACGGCATGTGCAGCGTGTTGCAGTTGCGACAACAAAAACCGGCTGCGATTGCTCGCAGCCGGCCCAGAGAAGCCGTTGGGGTGGGGTCAGCTTCTCATGAAATGGTAGATCTGTTCGGCCAGCATGCCGTATTCGCGCGAATCTTTGCCCGTCCGCTTCTCGATCTCGGCCAGCTGCGCCTGGGCGCCGGCCAGATCGCCGATCTGCAGATGGGCCTCGCCGAGATATTCGCGCACCAGCGTGTAATCCGGGTTGATGCGGAGCGCTTCCTCGTAATAGCCGAGGCCGACGGTGACACGGCCGGAATGGCGATGCGAATAGCCGAGATAGTTGAGGATGCGTGGATCCTGCTTGTTGGCGGCAAGGCTGAGCACGGCGATCGCCTCATCATAACGACCGGCCATGGCCAGGTCGTGACCAGCATCGTAGATGTTGTCGTCGTCCAGCATGCCGTACTTCGGCGCGACGCATTTCTGCTTTTTCTTGTCCCAGACCTGCCCCTTCTTGCACTGGGTGGTGGTCTCGGTACCACCGCCACCGCCGCCGGCCGCAAACACCGGAACCGCAAAGAACTGCAGCGCGACAAGCGCCGCAGCCGCCTGGATCAACACTCTTTTATGCATCGAAGCCTCCTTGAGGGGATAATGACAAGCTTGAGGGAAAATGACGATAATGAAAAGCTAACGCCGGGATGCAGACTTTTCATCCCGGAAACCCGCAGCCGCCGAAACTATTTGTGCGCCATGCCTAACTTGAATTCGGTCAAAGGCGGGAGCCAGGGATCAGAACATGACGTGACGCGCGCTGCAAATCCGCTATCATTCGGGAAATGATCAGCGGGGGTGCCCGAGAGTGCAACAGCGCCGTGAGCGGGAATGGGAGCTATCGATCGGCCCGGACACCGTGCGCCTGTTCATTCTCAAGGCAAAGGGACTGAGTGCTGCCGTCAACGAAGACTATGCCGACGGTGCCGAGCATGAGGTCGAGCTCAATGGTGAATCACATGCCAATCACCACCATGACGGTCTGGCGGAGGAAAGCGCGGAAGACCTCACCGAGGAAGAGCTGCGCGAGCTGATCAACGACCTCAACGTCGACGAAGCGGCCGAGTTGATCGCGCTGGCCTGGGTCGGCCGCGGCGACTATGACGCTGCGGAATGGTCCGATGCGGTTGCCGCCGCGCGCGACCGCGCCAACAAGCGCACGGCGAAATACCTGCTCGGCATGCCGCTTTTGGCCGACTGGCTGGAAGAAGGGCTGGAAGCGATTGGCGCGTAACGGCGTGGTTACCGTTCGTGATGGGCCGCAGGCAACCTCCGGGCGCTCGCGCCGTTGAGGAGGATGGGGTCTGTTGTACTTTCCCGAACATGCAGGGTTGCACTGGTCATGGTCGTCACGGCTCTGCTGCTGACGCCCCTGCTGACGCAAGCCGACGCCAAACAGCGCAAAAAGCATTACACGCCGCTGTCACAGCGGTTGGAGCAGCTGTTTTCACCGCAGGTCGACTCGCATCCTAAGCCGCGCAGCAAGCACCGCCAGAAGCCCAGTCCAAAGCGGCACATCACGCCAAAGCAGGTGGAACAAAGGACCCCGGATAAAAAGCCCTCGCCCGCCGATGTTCCGGTGCAGCCCTCGCGCGTTGTCCCGCTGCCCGAGGCGCGTCCTTCAGAGGCGCCGAAGACCGGCGCGGCACCGATCGAAAAGCAAAAGGCCGAAGGTCCGAACCCCCTTGGCGCGCCCAACCGGTCCAATGACGATCGATTCAACGAAGAAAAATCCGGTTTTAAAAAGCAGGCGCGGCCCGGACCGTCAGCCCCGAAGCCATCGACCGATAGGCAAAGCGAGCCCGAGCCGCCGGCCGCGGCGCCGATTCCGACACAAAAGCCAGACACTTCGGAACCTGAAGCTCAGCCGCCGGCCGTTGCTCCGCAACCACCTGAAAAACCCGATGCCGGCGACAAGAAGATGCTGCCCGATGCGCGCTCGGCCGATTTGCCCGATGCAAAAATGCCGGCGGCGGAAGTCGCCTGTCGCGAGCGGCTGACGGCCCTTGGTGTCGAATTCGAGGAGCATAAGGCGGAAAGCAATCCCGACATCGGCTGCTCGATCCCCTATCCCCTGGTGCTGAAGTCGCTCGGAAAATCCATCGCCATCGGCCCCGCGACCGAACTCAACTGCCCAATGGCCGAGGCTGCAGCCCGCTTTGCCGCCGAAATCATACAGCCGGCGGCGAAAGCCGAGTTCGGAGCCGACCTGAAATCGATCAACCAGGCATCGGCCTTTGTCTGCCGGCCGCGCAACGGCACGCGCCATCTGTCGGAACATGCCTTCGGCAACGCGCTCGATATTGCCAGCTTCACGTTGTCAGATGGCAGAAAGGTCGAAGTCGGTCCAACGCCGCCCGAGAAGGACGGCAAATTCCTCAATGCGGTGCGCAAGGCCGCCTGCGGACCGTTCAAGACCGTGCTTGGACCGGGCGCGGACCCGGACCATTCCCTGCATTTCCATCTCGATCTCGAACCGCGCCGGAATGGTGGCACTTTCTGCCAGTGATGGCCCTTCAGTGATCGTCATGCCGGTGATGGTCTGGCTGCCGCATTTCGGCCGCAGGCATGAACGGGAACGCTGAGTTTTCCTTTACCCTTGATCGTTAAAATCCCACCGATCAAGGACAGGATTCCGCCCATGGCCGCAATATTTCGCGCCGCGAAGGCAAAAAGCGCAGCGATACTGGCCGCCGGTCTTGCGCTGGCCGCCGTTTCGGCTTGCAACACTGGCAGCGTGCTGTCGCTGCAGCCGGCCGTCGATGTCGGCTCGCAGACCGCGGCCGTGCCGCAATATGAAGGCATGCAGAAGCTCGTCCCGTCCAATCCCTATATGACTGCCGCCTATCCGCACATGGACGAGCCGATGTCGGAGTCGGAGCCGCAGCAGATGCCGGCCAGCGAAACCGATTGCCGTGGCGAGCTGAAGCGGCTTCGCGTCGTCTACACCGATGTCCAGCCGATCCACGAGGGACAGTGCGGCATAGACTGGCCGGTCAAGGTCTCCGCCATCGGCGGCATCCAGATGAAGCCCGCCGCAACATTGACCTGCGACATGGCCGCAAGTTTCGCCGCCTGGACCAGCAACGAACTGGTTCCCTCCGCCCGCTGGCGCTATTTCTCGGGCGTCAAGACCATCCACCAGGGCTCAAGCTATTCCTGCCGCAACATCGCCGGCGAAGGTGTCCTGTCCGAGCACGGCAAGGGCAACGCCCTCGACGTCATGAGCATCGAGCTCAACAACGGCGACGACATCGACGTGCGCAAGCCCGGCCTGTTTGCCTTCCGCACCCGCGGCTTCCTCAACAATGTGCGTGCCGACGGCTGCCAGTATTTCACCACCGTGCTCGGTCCCGGCTACAATTACGATCACCGCAACCATTTCCATTTCGACATCAAGAACCGCAAAAGCGGCTACCGCGCCTGCCGCTAAGGCGTTTCACCGTTCAGAAATCAGTCGGGATTGGCGTTCCTGGTGGAAGCGATGATTTGCTGGGCCACCAGATCCTGGATGCGCCAAAGGTTCCTGTCGCGGATACCGCTCTCTTCCAACTTGCTGACGGTTCGGAACAGGTATTGAGCCGACGAGCCCCAATGCCCGGCAGCCCGCGCCAGCGTGTCGGCAACCTGCTCCAATGGCAGCCGGCCCGCATAGGCCCTGCCGTCTGGCGCGGCGACGAAAGCCAAGGCCCGCAACGGCCCATCCTTGGTCTTGACCTTGATCCAGCATGGCACGTTAGTCGGCGGATTGGCATCGATCTCGCGGCGCATCAACTGGCCAAGTTGCCCGACATGGTCTTCCGCGGGCAGCCGATAGACGATGCCGTTGCAGCTGCCGCCTCGATCGAGCGCCAGCATCAGCGCCGGCAAATCACGGGTTCCGCGCCAACGGGTCAGCGTCAGGCAGAACGAGCGGTGCCATCCTGGCGCCGTGGCCGGGCGCTGCTCGACATGGGCAAATTCGGGGTTCCAGATCAGCGACCCGTAGGCAAAGACCCATAGCGCTTCAGGCCGATGCTCCGACAGAAGTTGCTCGACAAGACTATCGAACTCCGCGTCTGTATGCTCGGTTGTTCCGGGCTCGGGACCCGGATCCGGTTCGACACGCTCGACCCTTGCGACGAGGTCCGCGGTCAATGCCATCGAGCTGCGACCCACCGGCTTCTTATCCATTCCTGCTCACCCCCCGCAAAAACGATGGCCGACGATAGAACGGCTGCTCGCCGCTGGCCATTGATTTCCAGGGTCCGTCAGGCACAGATACCGCACGGATCGAGCCGCTTTCATGAGCCGACGAAGCCTGCAACGACGCGCATTGACCTGGCTCGCCGCTCTTCTGGCGGTCTGGCTGGCCCTCGCCTATGTCGCTGCGCCGGAATTCTGGACGGTTCGCGACCGCGGCTTTCGCACGCAGACTTTCGAGATGGTGACACACACGCCGCAAGGCATTCCGGGCGACCCGATCAATATCGGCCTTGTCGGTACCGAAAAAGAGATGGTCCATGCCTTCGCCATGGCCGGATGGGATACGGCCGATGGCGTGACGCTAAAGACCGCGATCGAAATCGGTGAGAGCGTGCTGTTCGACCATCCCTATCCTGACGCCCCGGTCAGCCGGCTGCTGTTCGAAGGCCGCGCCCAGGATCTCGCCTTCGAAAAGCCGGTCGGCGGCAGCGCCGACCGGCGCCATCATGTCCGCTTCTGGCGCAGCGATGCGACCGGCGACGACGGCCGAACGCTCTGGATGGGCTCGGCCAGCTTCGACCGCGGCGTTGGTCTCAGCCACGATACCGGCGCCATCACCCACCATATCGCCCCTGACATCGACGCCGAGCGCGATCTCGTGATCCACGACCTGTCGGCGGCCGCCATGGTGATCTCGGTGAGCGACATCCCGGGCATCGGCGCCACCAGGACCGGACGCAACGGCGGCGGCGATCCCTATTTCACCGACGGCAAGGCTGTTGTCGGGGTGCTCAGGCAATTCCCCTGAACCACTGTCATTTTCCAAAAATCATCGCGGACTATTTTCCTGCGGCCCGCCGCAATGCTATTGAGCCCTGATGCTATACGTCGAAATCGCCACCGTGGTCGTCCTCATCTGTGTGAACGGCCTTCTGTCGATGTCCGAGCTCGCCATCGTGTCGTCGCGCCCGGCGCGGCTCAAGGCGATGATCGACCGCGGCGTCAATGGCGCCGGGCGTGCGCTGACGCTCGGCTCCAATCCCGGCAAATTCCTGTCGTCGGTGCAGATCGGCATCACTCTGGTCGGCGTGCTGTCGGGCGCCTTCTCCGGCGCCACGCTGGGCGACAGGCTTTCGGTGTACCTGGCCTTGACCGGCATGCGCGAAAACATCGCCGACCCGCTCGGCGTCGGGATCGTCGTCGCCATCATCACCTATTTCTCGCTGATCGTCGGCGAGCTGGTGCCCAAGCAGATCGCGCTGCGCGATCCCGAGCGCGTTGCCGCCCGCGCGGCGCCTGCAATGACCATCCTAGCCACCGTCTCCGCGCCGCTGGTGTTCCTGCTCGACATTTCCGGCCGCGCCATATTGTGGCTGCTTGGCCAGCGCGGCGAGAGCGAGGAGAAGGTCACCGACGAAGAGATCAAGATGCTGGTCGCCGAGGCCGAGCATCACGGCACCATCGAATCCGACGAGCGGCGCATGATCGCCGGCGTCATGCGGCTCGGCGATCGCGCCGTGCGCGCCGTGATGACGCCGCGCACCGAGGTCGACTGGATCAATTTGCAGTCCGATGAGGGCGCCATCCGCAAGCTCTTGATGGAGACCCAGCATTCGCGCCTCCCGGCCGGCGATGGCGGGGTCGACGTCATGGTTGGCGTTGTTCAGACGCGCGACGTGCTGGCCGCCCTGCTCGCCGGCCGCGCACTCGATCCGCGCAAGCATGTGCGCGCCGCCCCCATCGTCTACGACCAGGCCGACGCGCTGGATGTGCTGCAGAAGCTGAAGGAATCCGACGTGCCGATGGCGCTGGTGCATGACGAATACGGCCATTTCGAAGGGATCGTCACACCTGCCGACATTCTCGAGGCCATCACCGGCGTCTTCCGGGCCGATACCGACGCCGGCGACGAGGAAAACGCCGTCAAGCGCGAGGACGGCTCATGGCTGCTCGCGGGATACATGCAAGCCGACGAGATGGCTGACGTTCTCGGTATCGACCTGCCGGAAAATCGGGATTACGAGACCGTCGCCGGTTATGTGCTGTCGCACATGCACCATCTGCCGGCGACCGGCGAATGCGTCGACGCGCAAGGCTGGCGTTTCGAGGTCGTCGACCTCGACGGCCGCCGCATCGACAAGCTGATCGCCACCCGGCTGCCCAGCGGCCATCGCGAAGTGGTGCGTTGACGCTCTGCCGTCAAAGCGAATAGCGCGCTCAGACCGCGGCTTCGATCGGTTCGGCAAGCTTCGGATTGGAGCGCGAGGCGATCAGGCAACTGGCCACGATCAGGGCCGCTCCAGCCAGCGTGGTCCAGGTCGCCGCCTCGTCGAAGAACAGCCAGCCAAACACGATCGCCCAGATGAAGGCGGAATACTCCGTCGGGATCAGATATTGCGCTTCGGCCCGCGCGTAGGACCAGCTCATCAGGAACTGGCCGGAGAGCGACAGCGCCGTCACCCCGGCCAGCGGAAGCCAGAGATTGCCCGGCAGGGCAACCGCGAGCCAGGGAGCGGCGGGGAGAAGGACGGCGGCAACGCAGAGGTTCTGGAACAGCATGATCTCGACTGGCTTGGCCACCAGCGCCTGCCGCCGTGAGAGGATCAGATTGTAGGCGTAGAACACCGTCGATGCGAGCACCGCCACCGTGCCAAGCAGGGCATCCCCGGTATAGTTCCCTTGCCCGAACTGTCCGGCCATGATGATGACGACGCCGGCGATGCCCGCCAGCGACGCCCAGATCGCCTGGCGCTGTATGCGTTCGCCCAAAAGCAGCGCCGCCAGCAGGAGAGCGAACAGCGGCGCGACGAAACTAAGCCCGATCCCATCCGCTAGCGGCAATCTGGCAAGGCCCCAGAAGAACGACAGCAGAACGATGCCCACGATCACGGCGCGCAGCGCGTGTAGCCGCAGCACGGAAGGCGTGGGAAGGGAACGCGGCCCCGCCGCCCAGGCCGTGCCCGCGACCACGCTCGCAAGCATGCTTCGCCACAGCACCGTGTTGTAGACACCGACGGCGATGACCAGGATTTTCATCGCCGCATCCATGGCGGACAGAAGGAAGATCGCAAGTGCACAGACCAGCACCGGGGTCATGGGGGAAACGACGCCTGACAGGCTGGGTGACTTCACGGGGCATGCTCATGTGATGGATCGCAGCCGGATATATCAGGGGAGGACGGACAGGCCAGATGGCAGGGCCGTGCATATGGCGGTCCAACCGATCTTCGCAGCCCCTCGATTTGAATTCGGTGCGTTGGCAGCGCCTTTCGCTATCGGCCCCAGCCTGCCCTCACCCATGATTGATCCGCTGGAAGAATGGCAAAAGCAGCCAAAGCCTCTATATCGATTGTCATGGATGCATCGAACGAACACGCGCTAAACGACGAGCTTCTCCAAGATATCCAGCGCCTGTCCTTCGAGTATTTTCTCAACGAGGCCAACCCTGCCAACGGCCTGGTCGCCGACCGCAACACGCCAACGTCGCCTGCCAGCATAGCCGCTGTCGGGCTCGCTTTGTCGTCCTATCCCGTCGGTGTCGAGCGCGGTTTCATGACGCGCGATGCCGCAATCGAGCGGACGCTCGCCACGCTTCGCTTCTTCTGGAACGCCCCGCACGGGCCGGAGCCCGATGCCACCGGCTACAAGGGTTTCTACTATCATTTCCTCGACATGAAGACCGGCCGCCGCGTCTGGAATTGCGAACTGTCCACGATCGATACCGCACTTCTGCTTGCCGGTGTTCTGGCTGCCGGCGCTTATTTCGACGAGGACGATGAGCTCGAACTGGAAATCCGCAAGCTTGCCGATGCGCTCTACCGCCGTGCCGACTGGCGCTGGGCGCAGAACGGCGGCGCCACCGTCACCCATGGCTGGCGGCCTGGAAAAGGCTTTCTGCGCTACCGCTGGGAAGGATTTGACGAGGCGCTGATCCTGTACGTTCTGGGTCTCGGTTCGCCGACCCACTCGCTGCCGCCCGAGAGCTACGCGGCCTGGCTGTCCACCTATAAGTGGAAGACAATCTACGGCCGCGAGATGGTCTATGCCGGCCCGCTTTTCATCCACCAGTTCTCGCATATCTGGATCGATTTTCGCGACATCCGCGATGCTTTCATGCAGGGTCACGACAGCGACTATTTCGAAAACAGCCGCCAGGCGACGTATCTGCAGCGCGATTACGCAATCCGCAATCCGAGGGGGTTCGCGGGCTATGGCGAGAATTGCTGGGGCGTCACCGCCAGCGACGGCCCAGGTCCGATCGCGCGGCGAGCCGATGGACGCCGCTTCTTCGGTTATCTCGCCCGCGGCGCACCGTTTGGCCCCGATGACGGCACGCTGTCGCCATGGGCGGCAATCGCCTCCTTGCCTTTTGCGCCGGAAATCGTGCTGCCGGCGCTGCGCCATTTCCACGAGATGGACCTGCGCGACGGCAACCCTTACGGCTTCACCGCGAGCTTCAACCCGACGATCGCTGCCGACGACGGCCGCGCCTGCGGTTGGGTATCGCCGGACCATGTCGGCATCAACCAGGGGCCGATCGCCCTGATGATCGAGAACTACCGGTCCGACTTCCTGTGGCGATTGATGCGCCGCGTGCCGGCCATCACCACAGGACTGCGCCGGGCCGGGTTTTCCAGCGGGTGGCTGTGACAGGCGGCGATCCTTCGCGCGGGATCGTCAAGGCATCAGCGCGACCTTGCCGGTCCGACTCCACCATCCGGCCAAGGGAGCCGAGAGCGCCTCTTCACGTGAATGAAAAAGGGCGGCGCAAACGCCGCCCTTTGGAAAAATCATCGATCCTTGGGAGGATAAGGCTCAGGCCGCCTGGGCTTCGCCGGCAATCGCGTCGGCCTGACGCGCTGCCTTGAGCACGCGGGCCCACCAGGCAACGTCGTTGACCAGCGCCGTGGCAGCCTGGTTCAGATGCTCGATCTCCTCGAGCTTCTTCTCGCCCTGGCGCACCGCCAGGAAATCGCTCCAGGCAATGTGAACGGCGGATTTGACCGGCGCCATCTGCAATTCGACCGCGGCAAGACGCAAATGTTCGACAGCGCGCGAGCCGCCGACGCTGCCATAGCCGACGAAACCGGCCGGCTTCTTGTTCCATTCATTGGCGGCGTAATCGATGGCGTTCTTCAGCACGGCCGTCGGGCCATGATTGTATTCGGCGGCGGTGAAGATGAAGCCGTCGAACTCGGCGACCTTCTTTTGCCAGCGCTGGGCAACTTCGTTCTGCGACGGCGCCCAGGCGGACGAGGCGACCTCGTCGAAGAAGGGCAGCGGCCAGTCGCGCAGGTCGACGGTCTCGACGTCGATGTCGGCATGAGATTTCGCGATCTTGGCGATCCACTGGGCGGGCACATCGGCGAAACGCGCGGCGCGTGTCGAACCGACGACGATGGCGATTTTGGGCTTGGACATGGGGCTCTCCATATATGCAAAAGCTGGTATCGTTTGGATACCGGCGCTATATGAGATACTGACAAATGGCAGCGCAAGGAGGCACCGTTATGTTACTGAGGCACCCGCACAACACCGAAGACTGCCGCGCCGTCTCGGAAATCCTGCAGCGCGTCGGCGACAAATGGACCGTTCTGGTCGTCGGCAAGCTGGGCGGCGGACCGCTGCGTTTCAATGAGTTGCGCGCCGCTGTCGGCGGCATTTCGCAGAAGATGCTGACCACCACCTTGCGCGGTCTTGAGCGCGACGGCTTCGTCACCCGAACCGTGTTCCCGACCATCCCGCCACGCGTCGACTATGAGCTGACGGAGCTCGGCCATGAGCTGCTGGTGCCGGTCGGCGCGCTCGGCGAATGGGCGCGGAAGAACACCTCGCGGGTCCAGGCGGCGCGTGAAAGATTCGATGGCGTGCACGCCTGAAAACCGTTGCCCAGCAATAGTTTACGGATTTTGCCGTCGACGACGCGTACCCGGGTTTAACTGGATCCGCCCTTGCATCGTTGGTCACGCCATCGCGACATAGCTGCAGCGTTTCGTTCGCCGGCGCATCATCATTTTGAGGCTGACGAGGTCTTCCGCTGACGGGCCCTCAGGCCTTTGACGCAGGGTTGCTGCAACACACTGCGCCGCACGTCTCTACCCTTGCAGACCGCTGGGCGGTCCGCTCGTTGCCAACGGTCCGGTCGTGCGTGCAGGCAACGCTTGGAAGCTCTTTCCTGATCTCGGTATAAGCGGTCGTGCCAAGCAGGCAGATCACCGCGACGAGGGCCGCCACGAGCCAGCCGTTCAGCATGTGTTGACGCATTGTCTTCCCTCCGCCGCCCGCAGAATCGGATGTGAAGGCAACCATTGGATGTCGCGCAGCGCATCGCCCGCGCGGGGGATGTTACATAAGCGCAAGCTTGGCAGAATCGACGATGTCAACTTTCGGTTGGAATCGGCTTCGGCTTGCCGTCGCTATCCAGCGCCACCATGATGAAATCGGCGTGGGTGACCTTCTCCATCAGGTCGGAGAGGTAGCGTTGCGCCCAGGCCTCGACCTTGAGCGTCATGGAGGTGCGGCCGACGCGCTCGACATGGGTGTAGATGCACAGCGTGTCGCCGATCTTCATCGCCTTGGCGAAGGACATTTCCTTGACAGCCGCCGTCACCACGCGACCCTTGGCCCGCTCGGCCGCACGGATGCCGCAGGCAAGATCCATCTGCGCCATCACCCAGCCGCCAAAGATGTCGCCGGCCGCATTTGCATCGGCCGGCATGGCGAGCGTACGCAAGGTCAGATCGCCGATCGGCCGTCCGTCCGCGTAATGCACCATCCGAGATTCCCCTGAAGCGATAGCCCTTGATCCCGTAGCGTCATGGACCCAAGAGGTCAACGCGACGGGCGAGGCTCCCGGCGCAATGTCGGTTCCATGGTGGCTTTTCCGACCAGGCGTCTCACGGTCGCTTTTTTCACAAGCCATGCCGGAAGCCGCAGGGGCGCGGCCAAGCCGTCGCGGATAGGCTGCGCTCAGTTTTGCGGAGCCGCCAACACCAATCATGCAGACTTATGACTTCATCATCGTCGGCTCCGGCTCAGCCGGCTCGGTTCTCGCCGACAGGCTGTCGGCTTCCGGCCGTTACTCCGTGCTGGTGCTGGAAGCCGGCGGCAGCGACCGCCGCTTCTATGTCCAGATGCCGCTTGGCTACGGCAAGACTTTCTTCGACCCCGCGGTCAACTGGAACTACAAGCCCGAGCCGGACCCCGGCCTTGCCGGCAATGTCGACCATTGGCCGCGCGGCAAGCTGCTTGGCGGCTCCAGCTCGATCAACGCCATGGTCTGGATCCGTGGCGCGCGCGAGGACTTTGACGACTGGCGCGATGCCGGAAATCCCGGTTGGGGCTATGACGATCTGTTGCCGGGCTTCAAGGCGCTTGAGGACAATGAGGCCGGCGCCGACAGATGGCGCGGCACCGGCGGGCCGCTGCATATCACCGACACGACGAACGCCGTCCATCCGCTGACCAGGCGCTACCTCGCAGCCGGCCAGCAGGCTGGGCTGCCGCTCAACCCTGACTTCAACGGCGCCGCCCAGGAAGGCGTCGGCGTCTACCAGATCTCGACCAGGAATGGCCGCCGCATGTCGGCCGCGCGCGCCTTCCTGCGCCCGGCGATGAAGCGCGCGAATGTGCGCGTCGAAGCCAATGCGCTGGCGAGCAGAATCCTGTTCGAGGGCAAGCGAGCTGTCGGCATCGAATATCTGCAGAACGGCGAGACCAAGACGGCGCGGGCCGGCCGCGAAGTCATCCTGTCCGCCGGCTCGATCAACTCGCCGCAGCTCTTGCAACTGTCCGGCGTCGGCCCCTCGTCACTGCTCAAGGGGCTTGGCATCCCGGTCGTCCACGCCAACGAAAATGTCGGCGCGCATCTGCAGGACCATGTCGGCATCAACTATGCCTTCAAGGGAAACGTGCCGACGCTCAACCAAATCCTGCGGCCCTGGTGGGGCAAGCTGCTGGTCGGCATGCAGTATATCCTGACCCGTTCCGGCCCGCTGTCGCTGTCGATGAACCATGGCGGCGGTTTCTTCCGCACCGACCCGGCGTTTTCGCGCCCCAACATGCAGCTTTATTTCCAGGCTTTCTCGACCGTCATCCCGAAGAGCGGCGAGCGCCCGATCCTGACGCCAGATCCGTGGCCGGGCTTTTCCATCGGCCTCTCCAACTGCCGCCCGTCCAGCCGCGGCGAGATCATGATCCGCTCCAGCAATCCGCGTGATTATCCCAGGATCTTCGCCAACGCCTATTCCACCAACGCCGATGTCGACGAGATGCTGGCGGCGGTGAAGTTCGTGCGCAAGATAGCCTCGATGCCCGCCATGGCCGAGATCATCACTGAGGAGGTTTTGCCGGGCCCATCGATCCAGTCGGATGCTGACCTGATCCAGGATTTCAGGAAGCGCTCAGGCACCGTCTATCACCCGGTCTCGACCTGCCGCATGGGGCCGGACGCCGGGGCCGCCGTCGTCGACCCGCGCCTGAAAGTGCACGGGCTCGAAGGTCTGCGCGTCATAGACGCCTCGATATTTCCCGCCAACATCACCGGCAACACCAACGCCGCCTCGGTCATGACCGGATGGAAGGGCGCCGAACTGGTTCTGGAGGACCAAAAATGAAGATCACCGACGTCAAGACCTGGGTAGTCGGCAATCCGCCGCCGGGCATCGGCGGCAAGTATTTCATCTTCGTCAAGCTGACCACCGATGGCGGCGTCGTCGGTTACGGCGAGGCCTACAACGCCACCTTCTCGGCTCACATAACAGCGAAGCTGGTCGAGGACATGGCCGAGCGTTACCTGATCGGCCACGATCCGCATGACATCGAGACCTTCTTCCGCCGCGCCTATTCCTCAGGATTTACCCAGCGCCCCGACGTTACCGGCATGGGCTGTTTCTCGGCGCTGGAAATGGCCTGCTGGGACATTGTCGGCAAGGAAGCCGACAAGCCGGTCTACAAACTGCTCGGCGGCCAGGTGCACGAGACGCTGCGCTCCTACACCTATCTCTATCCGCACACCGGCAGCGTCCATTCGGAGGACGCGCCGGACGGCCGGAACGTCTACAATGACCCCGAATTGGCGGCCGCCTGCGCGCTCGAATATGTCGAGCAGGGGTTCAACGCCGTCAAGCTCGACCCGGCAGGCCCCTACACCGCCTTCGACGGCCACCAGCCGCGCCTGATCGACATCGATGTCTCCACCCGCATGGTCAAGGCGATCCGCGAAGCCGTCGGCACCCGCGCCGATATTCTGTTCGGCACGCATGGCCAGTTCACCGCGTCGGGTGCGCTGCGCATGGCACGCGCCATCGAGCCCTACGATCCCTTGTGGTTCGAAGAGCCGGTGCCGCCGGACATGCCCGAAGTGATGGCTCAGGTGGCGCGAGGCACGTCGATCCCGATCGCCACCGGCGAGCGGTTGACGACCAAGTTCGAATTCGCCCGAATCATCGAGAACCGCGCCGCCACCATCCTGCAACCGGACCTTGGCCGTTCCGGCGGCATTCTCGAAACCAAGAAGATCGCCGCCATGGCCGAGGCATACCACATCCAAATCGCGCCGCACTGCTATTGTGGGCCGATCGTTGGCGCCGCCAACATCCAGCTGGCGGTGACGCTGCCCAATTTCCTCATCCTGGAATCGCTGAAGCAGTGGGACGGCTTCCACGCGACACTGCTCAAGAAGAAGATCGAATGGCAGGACGGCAATGTCATTCCATCGAAGGAGCCGGGCCTCGGCGTCGAGCTGGACGAAGCGGTCTGCGAGGCGCATCCCTACACCGGCAAGGACCTGCATTTGCAGATGATGCAAACGCCGCTGATGCCGTGAGCGAACGCTACGCCTTCATCGGCCTTGGCCATCTCGGCGGCAACCTTGCCGCCAGCCTGTTGCGCAACGGTTTTGTCGTCATCGTCTTCGACCGCGACCCCGCCGCCGTCGAGCGCCTCGTGGCGCTCGGCGCCACGGCCGCGACCAGCCCGGCCGAAGCGGCGGCACAGGCCGGCAATGCCATTACTTGCCTGCCCTCGCCCAAGGTCAGCGAAGCGGTGCTGGCGAATGCCGGCGGCCTGCTCGAGGGTCTGCCCAGGGGCGGCTCCTGGATCGAGATGTCGACCAACGGCCGCGACGAGATCCTGCGCCTCGCCGCCCTCGCCGCGGCCAAAGGCATCGAGACGCTGGAGTGCCCGGTCACCGGCGGCGTGCATCTGGCCGCGGTCGGAAAGATCACCGCGCTTGTCGGCGGCGATGCTGCGCTTTACGAGCGCCATCGTCCGGCCATCGAAGCGATGTGCGCAAAGTCGTTCCTGATGGGTCCGGTCGGCTCCGCGGCGGTGATCAAGGTGATCACCAACATGCTGGCCTTCATCCATCTCGTCGCCGCCGGCGAGGCACTGATGTTGGCCAAGCAAGGCGGCCTCGACCTCGCGCAATCCTACCACGCCATCGTCGCCTCCTCCGGCAACAGCTTCGTCCATGAGACCGAAAGCCAGCTCATCCTCAACGGCTCCTACGACATTGGCTTCACCATGGACCTGGCACTGAAGGACCTCGGCTTTGCGCTTGCGATGGGCAGAGAGTTCAGACTGCCACTCCAACTGGCGCCGCTTGTGAGTGAGATTTTCCTGATGGGCAAACAGGAATATGGCGGCGGCGCCTGGTCGACCCAGATCGTCAAACTGCTCGAGGATGCCGTCGACATGGATCTGCGCGCGCCCGGTTTCCCAGCCAAGCTGGAAAGCTAAGCCGGGTAAATATGTCCTGCGATTTCAGGCCCTTGGCCGGTTCGCCGGAATCGCCGCTCAAACCACCTGAATCAATCCCTCAACGCCTTGATTCAATATCTCAGCGTCAGCGCTCCGGGCAGGATCTCAAACGTCGCGGGTATACGCCCCGGCGACTCGCCATCTATGTCGACCAGCGCGCCGTTCTTCTGGACATCGCCGATAGGTTCGACCACCACTTTCCGGCCACGCAATATGGTGATGGCCGGATGGTTGCGGTGCCGGCCGCCATAGAGCAGCCGAATATCCCAGATCAGCTTCAGCTTGCCGGCCGCGCGCAGGATGACGATGTCGAACTGGCCGTCGGCGAGTTCGGCGTCCGGGGCGATCATCATGCCGCCGCCGAAGAACTTTCCGTTGGCGACCGCCACCAGCGCCATGCGCGCCTCGACCGGGGTGCCATCGTCGACGGTGATCCGGACATCCTGGAAGCGGTAGCGGATGAACTCGACCACGGTGCGCCAGAAAAACAGCGCCTTGGCCGACATCCTGCCCTTGCGCTTGTCGGCATTGACCGCACGGTCCGTGGCGCCGGATAGGCCGAGGCTGGCGATATTGATGAAGTGCCGGCTGGCCAGCGCGCCATGGTCGTCGATGTAGCAGATGCGCCCGGCATCGACCTTGCGCGCCTTGGCTTCGGCGATCCGCTTCAGCACCGCATCCACCTCTTTCGGCAGCCCGAGCCCGCGCGCGAAATCGATGCCGGTGCCGCAAGGCAGCAAGCCAAGTTCGGTTGTCCGGCCGCTCTCATCGAATGCCTGCAGCAATCCGTCGGCCACCTCGCTGGCGGTGCCGTCGCCGCCGGCCGCGATCACCAGCTCGAAGCCGCTTGCCGCGAGGTCGAGCGCCAGCCTTTCGGCGTCGCCCTCGGCCTGCGTCTCGCGCAGCTCGAATTCGCCGAAATGCTTTTTCAGCGAAGCAGCCACCTCCGGCCAATGCCGTTTCAGCCGGCCGCCGCCGGCAATCGGATTGAGCACCACCCCGACTTTCAATGCGCACCCTCCCCGCACCGAGCCGATAGGCTCGATGCTTTGCCGGCATTGAAGCCCGCGCCAGCCGGCGGAGCAAGGGGCACAGCCGATCAGGCGCCAAAAAGCGGGCGGGCCGTCTAATGCAGCTGGAGTCGAAATTCCGAGCTTTGTGGCAAACGATCCCCGATAATCCCGTTATCCACAGGCTCACGCCCATTCCCCAAAACCCTTACCCCGCGTAAGTTTAACCATCTCAGGCGGCTACCGATCGCCACGCCGAAAGGCAAAGCGAAAAGGCGGATTTCCTGAGGCCCGTACGGCCCGAAGCGAGAGCAGGCTTGCTTGTTCGAGGGACGGATGCCGAGACCTACGGGGCCGCGGAAAGCGTGCGAACGCCAACGGCGGACCGATGCTGCCATGAAGGACGGCGAAAACCTTCGATGGCGCGCCGAACGAAGCTCGCAAGGGTGGAGAACGGCGTGGTCTGGAACGGGCACTGCCCTCGGGCGGTGACTGGCAGGACCGTCAAAATCAAGGCCGGCATGGCGCGACGACTTTGCGGAAGTTGCTGCCGCGACCGTGTCCTGATCTGACAGGGAGGCGCTGGGAGAAATCCCGGCGCCGACTGTCTTTTGGGCCAAGGGTCCGGTCGGCGAAGCGACGCGTAAGAAGCCGATACTTTGCTGGAACGCGATTTCGGCGCTGACGGCACCATCTTCATCACCAGGCGCGGTCAGCAATTCACCGACATGATCCCGCGCCTGATCGACAGAGGCGTGTCCTTCGTCGAGATCGGTGGCAACGACGCGATCATGCTCACCGTGCTTTCGGCGGCGGACTTCGCTCCGCCCGAAGGCGCCCGGGCGCTGTTCAGCCAACCGTTTCCGATCGATCCGGCCACCCGTCGCACCGGGCTGATCGTCGCCGTGCGCAAGCTGCACATCGTGCTGCCGGCGCTGTTCGAAGCAGGCGCGAGGCTGGAGCGCGTCTACGACTGAAGCCGCGCCCTGCACCGCGGCCTGCCCGGCGGGCCAAGCTACTTCTTCGGGCCGATGCCCGGGATCAAATTGAGGCCAGCGTTTATATATTCCGGCCGTATGGCGCCGCTGATGAGCGTGAAGGTGGCGAGCATGATGCTGGCCAGCGCACCGTCATGCCATGGCCTGAGGGCCAGCGCGTTGACGGCATAGGCCCAGAATGGGAAGGCGAGCATCGACATGACGATGTTGGCTCCCGGAGCCTCCGCATTGTCGGCTGAATCGCTGACCGATTTCAGATACACCGGCGTCATCGCCAGCGCGACGATCAACATGATCCATGAAATGGTCCAGACGCTGATACCGGCCATTTCAATCTTATAGATGGCTGCCTGCACCTTACCCGGAATGTCCCCTGGATTGCCTTTGGTCTCTTCCGCCACCGCATCGGTCAACGCCTTGGCAACCGGCTGCTCGGTGGCATTGACCAGGATGGAATTGACGAAGATGAAAAATGCCACGACTTCGGCAGGCACGTACTTCGCAACCCGGTCGAGATAGCCGTCGCCGCCTTTCGATCCTTGATCTTCTTGGTTGTCATCGTCGACGCCGAGCGGAGCATCGCCTGGAATGCCCTCGAGCGTTGAATCCCTTTTTGGCACAGGCTCGGCGGACCGGACAATTCTTCCCATGACTAACCCCTCCTATATTGTTGTATCGCCCGTGAGTATCGTAGTAGAAAACTGGGCCAAGATACAGTTGTCGCGGCCATAGCCGACAAGATTTATTCGGGCTTCTTCCTGCAAATGCATCACGCCCCCGCCCCATCTGCTACCGGGTGTCTCGAAATCCACCTAAGTGAGCCGTACCCGAAAAACGCATCCCCCGGCTCATCGCGTGATTGCGGCCAAAATCCCGCCTTGTTCGCGCGCGATGGAAGGACTGGCTGCCGGGGGGCAATCCGAAGGACAAGACCGTGATCAAGACCGCCCTTGTCGCCATGACCATTGTCGGCTGCGACTGCGACGCCAAGCTTTGCGAATATATCGGCGAGACGCCGGCGAAGTGGGCGACCATCGCCGACTGCGAAGCGGCGATGAAAAGCCAGATGCTGCACCAGAAGAACTTCGACTATCCGCTGGTCTCTGGCATCTGCCGCAGCAAGGGGTCGGCGTCTTCTTCGCAACTGGCGGCGGCCGCATCCCGCCCGGAACTGAAGCCGGCCAGCCGGAATGTCCAAACCCCGTTGCCGCCGGAACTGAGCCATCGGCCGAGCGTTCCCGTCGGCTCCCCGACGACGGCCATGGAGGCAGCAGCGGTACGGCCCGTCGCCTACGAGCAAGTGGTCGATGGCGGAACAGGCGTGCTCTACCGCACCAGGAACGGCTACGCCGTGGTCAAGACAGATCTCGGCCGCGTCGCGTCGGCAACGGTCGGCATTGCCAAGCGGTCCGCGAACTGGCTGGCAGGGCTGGTGCCGAGCGGGTTGTGAGCGGCCTGCCGTTCGGACCATACCACGCTGTCGCACTGCCGTTGAAAACTCCAGATAGATGCATGATGGTGTCAGGCATCGACACGCAGGAGCGCCATTTCATGAAGCATGCAGTTCGAACCGTGCTGTCCCTGGTGCTGGCGTTGGCGCCGGTTCCGGCCGGTGCGCAGGATTCCGGCCAGGGCGGCGACAAGGTTGTAGGCGTCGCCAGGGACGATCCGGACATGGCGGCGGCCATTGCGCAGGCGCGCGCCAGCCTCGATGAATTCCTGTCCTTGTCGGATGCGCCGCCAGCCGGGACAACCAGCTACAAGTTGAAAGTCGAGGTCAGGGACGGAGACGCCTCGGAGCATTTCTGGATCATCCCCTTCCACAAGACCGCGACCGGATTTGCAGGAACATTGGCCAATGAGCCGCAAGCGGTGCACAATGTCGTGGCCGGCCAGGAACTCGAATTCAAGCGGGACGATATTTCCGACTGGGGCTACACCAGAAACGGTCGCCAGGTCGGGAGCTTCACCGTCTGCGTGATGTTCAAGACGATGGCGCAAGAAG
Source organism: Mesorhizobium sp. M0761 (assembly GCF_040320205.1). Taxonomy (NCBI): domain Bacteria; kingdom Pseudomonadati; phylum Pseudomonadota; class Alphaproteobacteria; order Hyphomicrobiales; family Phyllobacteriaceae; genus Mesorhizobium; species Mesorhizobium sp. M0761. The sequence continues at coordinate 435,337 of NZ_JAMYPF010000001.1, read as the reverse complement.
ACGTCGAATATTACCGCCAGAACTACGGCTTCGCCTGCTGACGCGCGGCAGCCTGGCTAATGCATGCGCCTAAACAGGACCTCCGTTTTGGGGCAACGATATGCATCAAAACAAGACCTGAAGCGCGTCGCATGAATTCGTTTCGACGCGCGGCGCTTTAGGCCTCGCCATCCGTCGCGCCGGTCTTGCGCACCAGCGCCGCCGTCGCCAAGATCGCGCCCATATCGGCGATCATCGGCGCGATGTGCTTGGTGTAATCGAGTGGCACGGAAATGGCGGGCAGTTCGAAGAAATTCTTCGGCTGCGGCAAGAGCAGGAAACCATCGCTGCCATTAAGCGCCACCCGCGCCGGATCATCGCGCCATGTCTCGTGCAGCCATTTCAGCGCCTGCGCCAGCCGGCCGCTCACCAACGGCTGGGCGGCGGCGACATTGTCGGTGCGAAATTCGTAGTCGCCGTCGAGCAGCGAATCGCCGCTGGACAGTTCCTGCATCTTGCCGGCGAAGATGCCGCGGAAGAAACCGACCACCGCGTTGCTGCGGCGCGTCGCGACCAATATGCCGGGGAACGGCGCGATCGTCTCGAACGCAACGATGACGCCCTTGAAGACCGTCGACGAGCCTTTGCCCGAACCTTGGCGCAACTCCGCCTCGTAGAGCTCGAACGGAAAATCCTCGTAGCGGCCTGACACGATGTCGTCGAAGCTCTGCCGGTTGAAGGCGCCGACCACGGCGCGCGGCAGCCGGTCGAAGGAATTCGGCGTCACGCTGTGCTGATAGCGCACATCCCTGATGAAGCCGAAGATGATCGGCAGCAGCGTGTCACGGAACGATTGCTGCAGCCGCGTCGCCGGCCTGATCGCCAGGAAGTACAGCAGCAGCGCCGCGAAGAAACCGCCGGCATAGAGGAACACATGCGGCGTCGAGAACCATTGCTCGTTCAAGTCAGCGACCTTGTTGAACAGCCAGGCCACCAGCACGACAAAAACCAGCAGCAGCCCCAGAAACACCGGCACCCGCCAGCGCACCTGGCGGTAGGCCGAAGCCCGTCCAGCCTCATAGATCTCGATATTCTTCCTGATGCCGGCGACCACCGCTTCATCAGGCATGAACTCAGCTGCTTCCATCGCCCCCTCGCAAAGTCCGTTTATACCTATAATAGCGGGAAAGTCGTCAGTCGCCAAAGATCGCCTTCAGCCTGGCTTCGACCTTGCCCTTCATCCGGCCAGTCAGCGCCTCGACCGGAACCAACCGCTCATGCCCGCCTGAGCGCAGCCGCATGAAGGGATGCATCCGGTAGCCGGCGATCGCGCCGCGCTTGCCGAGATCGGCGCTGACATCGACGACGAAAATGCCGCCGATGCGGCCGGGCCAGGGCTGTCGCGCCAGCGCCGTGCCGAGGAAGTCGCCAAGCCCGTAAGCCACGAGCGTCTTGCCGACCCATTGCACCGGCTGCACGACATGGGCGTGGTGCCCGGCAATCAGCCCGACGCCGTGACCGGCCAGCACCCTCGCCCGCATTTGCGTTTGCGGCTGCGGAAAATGCCGGAACTCCCAGTCCCAGTGCGGCACCGCACAGGTGAGATCGATGTTCTTGTCGGCCGCGCCGCTCGGCCATGCCGCCGGATCGCCTTGCATCGAGACAAGCTCGGTGAATGGCCCGGCGTCACCATTGCGCCACAGTGTGAAGGCGGCAAAGCCGATCGTCAGCGGCCCGGCCTTGACCTGCTCGACCGGTCCTTTTTTCGCGGTGCCGATGGTGCGGATGCCAAGCCGCTTCAGCGCCGCAGCCGTCTCGTCGAAACCGGCGACGCCCTGGTCGAGCACATGGTTGTTGGCCAGCGACAGCACGAGCTTTTCACGCGCGATGCCTACGGCGGCAAGCGCCGCGGCAAGAAACCGCTCGCTCATCGCATGGTGCGTGCCAAGCCGCGTGCCGAGCGCCACGCTCGGCCGCTCGACGACCGGACTTTCGCAATTGCCGATCACCAGATCGGCTGAGCCCAAGAGTTTTGCGATTTCCGGATCGCACTCCGGCGCACTACGGTTGGCCACCGCCGAAATATCGCCGACAAAGGCCAGCCGCACCTTCCGCCCTGGCGGTGGATCGATGAGTGTCGTCGCCGCGATGGGCGCAAAATCCCTGACATCGCCGCCAAGCGACGGCTTCAGGAAGCGCGGCAGCCATGACAGTTTGTAGGAAAGCGGATAGTTCGACACGCGACGCCCAATCGTTTGCCCAATCGGTTAGCTTGTGTAGACGGTCTGCCCGGGGAGTGTCGACCGTCAGTCCTTGAAACACTGCCGCCGGCAGACACGGCGCCAAATGCGTGTAATGTCTGCGCATCGCATAGTGGAGGGATGAGATGACACGTTTTGCAGGCCTGCTGGCGTCCGCCTTCCTCCTGTTGCTGCCGGTATCTTCGGCCCGCGCCGCCGCGCCCGAAGCAGCGACCGGGCTGTTCGAGGCCAAAACGGTGGCTGAGCGCAACCGTGCGCTCACAACGCTTGAGTCTGCAGCGAAAGGCGATCCGGCGTCAGCCTACGCCGCCGGCGCCGGCGAATTCTTCACCGCCCTGGAAATCCTGGCCGGCGGCCTGCACCGCCACGGGTTCGAAAGCCCGCAATCCTTCATGCTGCCGCTGATGCGGCTGCCGGTTCCGGACAATCCCAATCCCGAACCGCTGACCTATGAGCAGTTCCGCGCCATCCTGGTCGCCTTTCGCGACCGGTTGGAACGGTCGGCGGCGACACTGGGTTCGGTGCCCGCGGGAGCCGATATCGGCATGGTCGTCGACCTCACCCATGCCGGCATCGATCTCAACGAGGACGGCAGTATCACGCCGGATGAAAGCATCGCGGCGGTCATGGCCGCGCTGTCGCGCGGCGGTATCTCGTCGGACGGCGCCGCTCCCTCGCTCACATTCCGCTTCGATCGGGCCGACGGTTTCTGGCTGCAGGGCTATGCCGAATTCCTGATGGCGCAGGCCGATTTCTGGCTGGCGCATGATTTCAGGACCATGTTCGACGGCTCGTTCCACATGCTGTTTCCGCGCGCCAAACTGCCGCTGCAGGACATTCTCGTGCCTCCCGCCGGGGACATGGGCAGCAGCATCTTCTCATCGGAATGGCGCATCGCGGATTTCATCTCCATGGTTCACCTCGTCAACTGGCCGGTGGTCGAGCCCGAGCGACGTCAAGCGGCGCGCCGCCATCTGCTCGAAATGATCCGGCTGTCGCGCCAGGACTGGAAGGCGATCCGCGCCGAGACCGACAATGACCGCGAATGGTTGCCGGGACCGCAGCAGAAGGGCGAGAACCCGCTCACCGGGCTCGAAGTCGGCGAGGAGCAGGTCGAGGCCTGGCTCGCCACTCTGACCATGGCCGAAGACCTTTTGGAAGGCCGCAAGCTGCTGCCGCATTTCCGCATCACGGCCAGCACCGGCCAGGGCATCAACATGAAGCGTTTCTTCGAAGAACCGAAGCCTTTCGACCTCGTGCTGTCGATTACCGGCCCGGCCATCGCGCCCTACCTCGAGAGCGGTGAGATCGTGACCAGCGGCGAGTTCGACCAGATCCAGCGTCAGTTCGGTGGCGGTGGGTTTTTGACCTTCGCGCTGTGGTTCAATTGAGCAGGTGGCCCGGCTTTGCGTGACACAGCTCCTGACACCCTTGTGTCAGGAGCTTCGACCCGCTTAGTGTCCCTTGCCACTGCACTCTTTCCATTTTGGCGGACTCTGCCCATATTTGGGGCATGGCCAAACTTCCCGAGAAAAAGACACCGTCTCCGGCGGGTGACAACAGCGCTTCGCCGCCCAATCGGCGCAGCCCGCTGACCGATTTCCTCGATGCCTCGGAGCCCCTGCACAAGGGCGGCTTCGCCGAAGCGCCGCAAGCCGATTTCACCGGCACGCCGCTGAGCGGCTCGATTGCCGACTGGGCAGAGCAGATAGAGCAGGAGGCCGAGAAGGAAGGGCGTAGTTCCGGCGGCGCCAAGCCGCCGAAGGTGGCGAAGAAGATTCCGGAACGCTCAACCGCCCCCGGCCGCAGTTCGCGCGGCACCTCGATGGGCGGCGCGGCCACGGCCCGCGAACGCACCGCAGCCGGCCTCAATCCGGTCGCCGGCCTCGACATCTCGCTGGAAGACGCCGAGACCATGGCCTCGGGCAGCGTCACCGCCACGGTCGCGGCGCTGTCGGCGCTGATCGAATCCGGCAACCCCTTGCACAAGGACGGCGTGCTGTGGACGCCGCACCGCCCTGCCCGCCCGGAAAAATCCGAAGGCGGCATCGCCATCAAGATGGTGTCGGATTTCGAGCCGGCCGGCGACCAGCCGACCGCCATCAAGGATCTTGTCGAGGGCGTCGATAACAATGACCGCACGCAGGTGCTGCTCGGCGTCACCGGCTCCGGCAAAACCTTCACCATGGCCAAGGTGATCGAGCAGACGCAGCGCCCTGCTTTGATCCTGGCGCCCAACAAAACGCTGGCCGCGCAGCTCTATTCCGAGTTCAAGAAATTCTTCCCCGACAATGCGGTCGAGTATTTCGTCTCCTATTACGACTACTACCAGCCCGAAGCCTACGTCCCGCGTACCGACACCTTCATCGAGAAGGAATCCTCGATCAACGAGCAGATCGACCGCATGCGGCATTCGGCGACCCGCTCGCTGCTCGAGCGCGACGACGTCATCATCGTCGCCTCGGTGTCCTGCATCTACGGTATCGGCTCGGTCGAGACCTACACGGCGATGACCTTCCAGATGCAGATCGGCGACCGGCTCGACCAGCGGGCTCTGCTCGCGGATCTCGTCGCCCAGCAATACAAACGCCAGGACATCAATTTCGTCCGCGGCTCGTTCCGCGTGCGCGGCGACACGATCGAAATCTTCCCGGCTCACCTTGAAGACCGGGCGTGGCGCATCTCGATGTTCGGCGACGAGATCGAGGCGATCACCGAATTCGATCCGCTCACCGGCCAGAAGACCGGCGAGCTGAAGAGCGTCAAGATCTACGCCAACTCGCACTATGTGACGCCGCGTCCAACGCTCAACCAGGCGATCAAGTCGATCAAGGAGGAGCTCAAGCACCGGCTCGTCGAGCTCGAGCGCGCCGGCCGCCTGCTGGAGGCACAGCGGCTCGAACAGCGCTGCCGCTTCGATCTTGAGATGCTGGAAGCCACCGGCTCCTGCGCCGGCATCGAGAACTATTCGCGCTATCTCACGGGACGCCAGCCGGGGGATCCGCCGCCGACTTTGTTCGAATATATCCCCGACAATGCGCTGGTCTTCATCGACGAAAGCCACGTCACCGTGCCGCAGATCGGCGGCATGTATCGTGGCGACTTTCGGCGCAAGGCGACACTGGCGGAGTATGGTTTTCGCCTGCCCTCCTGCATGGACAATCGCCCGTTGCGCTTCGAGGAATGGGACGCCATGCGTCCGCTCTCCGTCGCGGTTTCTGCGACTCCCGGCGCCTGGGAGATGGAACAGGCCGGCGGCGTGTTCGCCGAGCAGGTCATCCGCCCGACCGGCCTGATCGATCCGCCGGTCGAAGTCCGCCCGGCGAAAAGCCAGGTCGACGATGTCGTCGGCGAAATCCGCGACACCACGGCCGCCGGCTACCGCACGCTGGTCACCGTTTTGACCAAGCGCATGGCCGAAGACCTGACCGAATATTTGCATGAGCAAGGCGTGCGCGTTCGCTACATGCACTCCGACATCGACACGCTGGAGCGCATCGAGATTCTGCGCGATCTCCGCCTCGGCGCTTTCGACGTGCTGGTCGGCATCAACCTGCTGCGCGAAGGCCTCGACATTCCCGAATGCGGTTTCGTCGCCATCCTCGACGCCGACAAGGAGGGTTTCCTGCGCTCCGAGACGTCGCTGATCCAGACCATCGGTCGCGCCGCCCGCAACGTCGACGGCAAGGTCATCCTCTATGCCGACCAGGTCACCGGCTCGATGGAGCGGGCGATGGCCGAGACCAACCGCCGCCGCGAAAAGCAGATGGAATGGAACGCGGCCAACGGCATCACCCCGGAATCGGTGAAGTCGCGCATCTCCGACATTCTGGATTCGGTCTACGAGAAGGACCATGTCCGCGCCGATATCTCGCAGTTCACCGACGGCGCCGGTGCGATGATGGGCAACAATCTCAAGGCTCATCTCGACGCCATGGAAAAGCAGATGCGCGACGCCGCCGCCAATCTCGACTTCGAAAAGGCCGCCCGCATCCGCGACGAGATCAAGCGGCTGCGCGAGATGGAACTGTCCATCTCGGAAGACCCTCTGGCCAAATACGCCGACATGGAAAGCCCGGTCTCCGGCCGCGAGAAGGGCAAGCACAACAAGGGCGTGGCCAAGCACCGTACGGCTGAGGAACAGGAGCGTTTCCGCAAGTTCGACGACGCACGTGCCGCCGAAGAGGCGGCCAGGGCTGCCCGGTCCAACCTCTTCCGCAAACCGGCGCTCGACGAAATGGGTGCCGAGGGCGCCGTGCCGGTGAAGAAACCGCTATTTGCCAAGCCGTCGATCGACGATATGGGGCCTGGTACCGACATGCCGACACCGTCAGGCGCGGTGTCGCGCTCGCTGTTCAAGAAACAGTCGGCGCAGGAAGCGCACGGCTCCGACTTCGGCATTCCGGGCGGCGCCACCAAGCCACTGTTCAAGAAGAATTCGCTCGACGAGATGACCGTGCGGCGCACGGAAAAGCCGGTCGAAGGAAAAGTGCCGGCCAAGCCCCAGCCAATCTCCCCCCGAGTGGGGGAGATGCCCGGCAGGGCAGAGGGGGGCGCGAAGGAACGCGACGCCAAGCCAATCATTCGCCAGCGCGCCGGCATCGGCTCCTACGAAGACCCCGCCGACGCCCGCCGCGAAAAGCGCCGGCCGGGCAAGACGGGACGGCCGGGGAAATAGCACCTCTTCCCTTCTCCCCTTGTGGGAGAAGGGAAGAGCGCTCCACCACCGCCGCATCCGTCGCCCACTTGCCTCCACCCCCGCCTTTGGTGTAATCGCTCCACACACTCAAAGTTTTGTCTTGAAAGGAGGGCTGCGTGTCTATCGATCACCATCGTCAGCGTGGCCCGATTTCTGCCCTGCGAGTTCGCTTGCAGGGCTGACCAGGGACATTACGGGTTTTTTCCCGCTTCGATTTTTTTGGTCTGCCCTTCGTGGTGCGCAAAGCTGAGCCTGATGGCCGGCACGCGCACCGTCAAAGTGCATTGAGCCGGACACCGGCAAGACCAGAGAAATCACAATGGCCCTGATCAGCCTCAAATCCCTCGGCGTCACCATGAGTGCGCCGCTGTTTTCCAACCTCGACCTCACCATCGGCACCGGCGACCGGCTCGGCATCGTTGCCGCCAATGGCCGTGGCAAGTCGACCTTGCTGAAGTGCCTGACCGGCGCAATGGAGCCGACCTCCGGCGACATTTCCCGCACGCGCGGCCTGCGCGTCGGCCATGTCGAACAATCCGTTCCTCCTGCCCTTCTCGGCCGCAGCTTCCACCAGGTGGTGGCCGAAGCCTTGCCGGCGGGGCAGGCCGACAGCGAGATGTGGCGGGTCGACGTGGCGCTGGATTCGCTCGACGTGCCCGAGCCGATGCGCGAACGGCCGATGCAGGCGCTGAGCGGCGGATGGCAGCGGCTGGCGCTGATTGCCCGCGTCTGGGTCACCGACCCCGATGTGCTTTTGCTCGACGAGCCCACCAACCATCTCGACCTCGCCAAGATCAGCCAGCTGGAAAGCTGGCTGAACGCCCTGCCTCGCGAGGTGCCGGTGGTCATCGCCAGTCACGACCGCGCCTTTCTCGAGGCCGTCACCAACCGCACGCTGTTCTTGCGCCCGGAGGACTCGCCGGTGTTTGCACTGCCCTATTCCAGGGCGAGGCAAGCGCTCGACGACCTGGACGCTTCGACGGCGCGCCGGTTCGAGCGCGACATGAAGGTGGCGCAGCAACTGCGCAAGCAGGCCGCCAAGCTCAACAACATCGGCATCAATTCCGGCAGCGACCTTTTGACGGTGAAGACCAAGCAACTCAGGGAACGGGCGGAGAAGCTGGAAGACGCCGCGGTATCGGCGCATCGCGAGAAATCAGCCGGCGCGATCCGGCTGGCCAACCGCGGCACCCATGCCAAGGTGCTGATTACGCTGGACGACGCCACGGTGGAAACGCCGGACGGCATGCTGCTGTTCAAGACCGGCAAGCGCCACATCTGCCAGGGCGATCGCATCGTGCTGCTCGGCCGCAACGGCGTCGGCAAGTCGCGTTTCGTCAACCTGATCCGCAACGCCATCGCCGAGCCGGACACGGTGCCGAACGTCAAAGTGACGCCGTCGACGGTGCTCGGTTACAGCGACCAGGCGTTGGCCGGCATCAGCGGCGACGACACGCCGCTGGCCATGGTCTCGCGCCGCTACGATGTCGGCGAGCAACGCGCCCGCTCGCTGCTTGCCGGCGCCGGCGTTGTCATTGAGATGCAGGAGAAGAAGATCGGCGTGCTGTCCGGCGGCCAGAAGGCGCGGCTGATGATGCTGGCGCTGAGACTCGCCAACCCCAACTTCTACCTGCTCGACGAGCCGACCAACCATCTCGACATCGACGGCCAGGAAGCGCTGGAGGAGGAACTGCTCAAGCACCAGGCGAGCTGTGTGCTCGCCTCGCATGACCGCTCCTTCATCCGCGCCGTCGGCAACCGCTTCTGGCTGGTCGACAAGCGGAAGCTGACCGAAGTCGAAGACCCCGAGGATTTCTTCCGCTCGGTGGCTGAAACGGCGGGCTGAGGAACTACCACCATGGGCCGCACCGTGTTGCGGTCCATGCTTTCGCATCTCCCGTAAATATTTTCAGCGTTCTGTCGGATCGGCTGAACCTGCTGCGTCCTTGGGATGCCGACACGATGATGCCGGCTTCATCTGAGGAGAACGCATCATGTCCATCCTGTCATCCATAGGCCGCGTCGCCGCCCGTTACGCACAGAACCGCGCCCGCTATCGCAGCGAGCGCGAGCTTCTGGCCCTGCCGATCGAACTGCGCAAGGATATCGGCTGGCCGGAAATCCTCATCGACGCGCAAAACGGCCCGCGGATCTGCAGGGCGCCCTGACCATGCGGTCGGGAAAGATCGATGCAGGCCGCCGCGGGGCGACCGTTGCTCAGTCATGCGTATCGCCCGACAGCGGCGTCGCCTGCATCGATCGACGCTTTTCGAATGCCTCGAACCAGCGCGTCAGCCGCGCCCGCGCGCGAAAGGACGGCAGCTGGCGGAACGCCATCCAGGACAGCGTGGTGGCAAGCGCTATATGGCCGACATGGAGCGGTGTCTCGTCGTCCAGCGCGCTTTCGATCCAGTCATAGCTGGCCTCGATTTTTTCCCGGTAGCCTTCGGCAAGCGCTGCATAGCGCAACTGTTCGGGCCGCCTTTCCGTCTCCCAGCGCAGGCCTATGCCCGTCTGCGCCAGGCCTTGGGCGACCGCCTGCAGCCGCAACGCCTGCCAGCGCGCCTCGCCCTCCGGCGGCACCAACTTGCGGCCGTCATGCAACGTATCCAGATAGGCGCAGATGACATCGGAATCGAAGAGCGGCGACGCATCCGGCCGCAGCAGCACTGGCACCTTGCCGAGCGGGTTTTCGGCGTAGACACGGGCATTGCGCAAGGTCGGGCTGGTCTCGTGATGAATGACCTCGAGCCGGTCGGCAAGCCCGACCTCATGGGCGAAGACGAGCGCCTTGCGCGCAAAGGGCGAATGGGTCTGGTAATTGAGGATCATTGTCGTCTCAGCGGGTTGAAGAAGCGGTCCCCTTTCTAGCCTGCTGACAGCGAGGATTGCGCTCTGATTGGGCGCCGCCGACGCAAGTTCGTTTCGCCAGAAAATCGCATCGGCCCAGAAAATCGCATCAGACATGTAGGATCGCCGCCGGCTCGTTCGTCCTAGGGTTCGCAAGGCCAAACCAAATGCCCAGACCAAACCCAAAGAGGAACAAGACATGACCGACCAGACCCCCATTCAGCCGGCCGCGAAAGTTCTCGGTGGATTGACCCCCTATCTGCAGCTGGACGGCGCCTTCAAGGCCGCCGAATTCTACAAGAAGGCTTTCGGCGCCGAACAGGTGTTCTTCTATCCGCCCGATGAGCAGGGCCGCACGATGCACATTCATCTCCACATCAACGGCTCGACGCTGATGATTTCCGATTTCTACCCCGAAAACGGCATGCCTGCCGTCAAGCCGCAGGGCTATACCATGCAGCTCCATCTCGGCGCCGACGAGATCGATGGCTGGTGGAAGCGCGCGGTCGGTGCCGGCTGCGAAGTCGCAGTGCCGCTGCAGCTGATGTTCTGGGGCGACCAGTGGGGCAACATGCGCGACCCCTTCGGGGTCGAATGGGCGATGAACGCGCCGGCGAAGAAAGACTGACCACCGCTGACAAAGCTCCTCACCGGCTGACGCCGGTAAGGAGCTTTGTGAGATACTCCAAGGAAAACCCAATGTCCTATGTCGATGGTTTCGTGCTCGCCGTGCGGAAGGCAAACATTGATGACTACAAGAAGCTGGCCAACCTCGCAGGCCCGATATGGAAGGAACACGGAGCGCTCGCCTATGTCGAATGTATCGCCGACGACGTGCCCTATGGTGAGTTGACCTCGTTTCCGCGTGCCGTTCAGGCAAAAGACGACGAGATCGTGGTCTTCGCATGGGCCGTCTATTCATCCAGGCAAAGCCGCGACGCGGTAATGGCCAAGGTGATGGCCGATCCGCGTTTGACACCCGATTTGGGGCCTATGCCCTTCGATATGAAGCGCATGATCTTCGGCGGTTTCCAGCCCTTCATCGAGCTTTAGCCGCTGCTCAGGCCAGCTTGTCCAGCAGCGGCTTCAACCTGTTGCCATAGCGCTTCCAGAGATCGACCGAGCCCTGATACATCGGCTGGCGCACCTGCGCGGCCGAGGCCGTGCGCACCGGACGGTCGGTCTCGTGGAACGACAGCGCCTTGTCGTCCCAGGACAGGCCGAGATGCCCGATCAGCGCCCGCGTCTGTCCCTCTTGGTCGGCCACGAAATCCTCGTAACGCACGTCATGGACGACGCCCGGCAGAACATCGTGCCAATGCGCCATGATGTCGGTGTAGATATTGTGGAAGTCGGCGAGCTCGCCCAGATCATAGCCGTAGCGGTGGTTGTCGCCGCGGAAATGCACCTTGTAGATCGAAAGGCAGGTCGCCGCCGCATCGCGCGCGCAATGGATGATCTTGGCTTTCGGCAGCATCATATGGATGAAGCCGATGAGCAGGAAGTTGCCGGGCATCTTGTCGGTGACATGCCTGAAGTTGGGATAGCGCTCATGCAGCATGTCGAGATAGGCTTGGCCCGCCTCCGCAAACTCCGCGTCGGATACATCGACCAGTCCCCAGGGGAAACCTCCCGGCATGGTCAGCGGAAATTGCTTGCCGACCGCGGTTTTCAACATGCTGAGCTCGCCCGCGCCATAGACTTGTGGATGGCTGGCGATGATCTGTTCGACCAGCGTGGTGCCGGAGCGCGGCATGCCGACGACGAAAATCGGCGTGTCGTCGGAGATTGCACTTGGCTTGTGCTTTTCGAAAAAGCCGGCGTTGAACACCGTCTTCATCGCCTCGAATTCGGCCCGCGTCCTGACCGGATCATAATCGATGCCCTTGCGGCGGATCGCATTGCCTTCAGCGAAATAGTCGAAGGCCCTGTTATAGTCCTTCAAATCGTCATTGGCCTTGCCGAGACCGAAGGACAGCTGCATGCGTGCCAGGCTGTCGGCCGGCGCCTTGGCATGCTGGGCCTCCATGCCGGCGAGTTCGGCGTCGCGCTCCTTCTGGCGCTTGACCTGCGTCAGCATCAGCCAGGCTTTTGCCATGCCTGGCGTGATCGCCAGCGCCTGCCGGAACAGGTCGGCCGCCTCATCGAGCTTGCCTTTTTCCATCAGCCCGACGCCGAGCCCGTGCAACAGGTCGGCATCCCTGGGCCGGATCGTCAGCGCCTCGCGAAAGGTCGCCAGCGCCTCGTCCAGACGACCGGCTTCCTGCAACGTTTCGGCAAGCCCGATGCGGGCGCGGACATGGAAGGGATTGCGCCCGATTGTGCCGCGATAGATGTCCTCCGCAGCCTCGAACTGGCCGAGCTGTTTCAACGCCGAACCCAGATTGTCGCGTGCCGCGAGTTGGTCGGGCTTGAGATCTACCGCGCCGCGGAAGAAATCGGCGGCCGCTGCGATGCGGCCGAGATCGCGCATCACCGTGCCGAGATTGTTGAGGAAATCGGGATTCTTCGGCTGCAGACGCACAGACTGCTCGATCAGCTCCAGCCCTTCGGGGTTGCGCCCGGTCTGGTGCAGCAACAGGCCCAGGAAATGCGCCGCTGCCGGGTGATTGGCCTTGCGCGCCAGCACCTGCCGGTACAGCGTCTCGGCCTCCTGCCGGCGCCCGGCCTGATGCAGCTGCAGCGCCTGCTGCACATATTGGTCGAGGCCCAGCGGCGGCTGTCCGCCAGCTCCAGCACCCGCCGCTCTTCTCTGATCTCTGTTGATGGGAAACCTGCCGTGTTTTGTCCGCTTGCCGCGATCTAGGCCATCGGCGCTGCAGGTTCAAGGGAAGAGTGGGCTCGCCAAGGGCGCGGACCTCTTCGAAACTCTAGAGGAATTCCAGGAAAATGTAGCGTTCAAATCAGCCGGTTGCTCTCGGCGAGCCGGCGCTCCCGCCGTTGCGTGCCGTCGGTGTCGGCAATCTTGCGCCGTGCCGCTTCGTCGCTTCTTATCGTCAGGCGCACTGATATTGCCTTGGGGAAGAGGACGATTGGCTCGATTGTTGCGGTCGGACGATCCGGCGTTTTCATGAATCTCATATATTTTTGCCTTTCGCAAAAATAATCTTAGGGGCACCGGAATAATTATTCCGATGCTCTCTAAATAAGAAATTGGCTGATATTGTTCCACGATAGCAGATTTATTAGGGGTTTATACGAGAAATTTTTTATACCGGTCGAGCCGTGACGGAAATCAGCTTGAATAGCCAACAATTTCGGATTATTGATCTGAGATCGTTTTTTGGGTCAAGCTTGGCATATAGCGGCGTCGGAGATACTCGACCCGCCAAACTCATTCCAATCGCCGATGGTTGAGTTCCCGGTTGATGCCGGAAAGCATCGACGAACCAGAGCCAAGCCAATGCCGGATCGCACCACCCGTTCCATCGCCCATTTCGCGGCACCCTTCGTGCTTGGCGGGCTGGAAGGGCAACTGCCGGCCGGCGACTATGACATCGATCACGACGAAGAGCTGATCGAGGGCATGTCGCGGCTTGCCTGGCGTCGCGTCGCCACCTTCATCCATTTGCCGGCAAGGGCGGTGAAGAACCCGGCCACCAGCCAGCTTGTCGCAATCGACTACCTCGAACTCGAAACAGCGCTGAGGCGCGACCAGGAGAACGCAGCATGATCCGCTTCCAGCAGAATGCGCGTCCGCGCACCGACACGCCCTCGCACCTCTTCGCCGTCGGCCAGACCGTGCGCATGAAGAGCCGCAGCGGGCTCGCCCAGAAGACCGCCGAGCTGTTTCAGATCAAGAGCAGATTGCCGGTCAAGGATGGCTCGCCGCAATATCGCATCCGCAGCGAGCAGGAGACCTATGAGCGGGTCACCACGGAAGACAACCTCGAAGTGGCGGACGCCCCGGCTGTCCCCGACAGCCCGGCCGTCTGACACCGCACCCACCCAGCACGTACGAAGGAGCAGACAGATGGCCAAGGGTCAGCAGCGCAGCAATCGCGAAACTCGCAAGCCCAAGAAAGACAAGGTGGTGGCCAAGGCCGCCTCCCCGTTCGGTTCCTCGGTCAAGCAAGCCGAGAGCAGCCTGAAGCCGAAGTCGAAGGGCTGACAAGGCAGGGGCGCGCCTGGCGTACCTGCCAGCAATGGACTGACGATCTCGCGCAAAACTCTGCAACGGAGGCTTGCTTGACGTTCTTCGTCGAGCCGCTCGCGCGACGTCGACGAAGCCACGCTCGACAAGGTATCCTTCTTCCCTTGGAGGTGAGAAGCGGTCCGCGCAGCGGACGAAAAGCCAATTGTTGGCTTTTCGAGTTTCGAACGCCCTGAGCCTGCGAAGGACCAAGGGTGGTCCGGTCCACCCGCCCGGTCCCCGCTGCTTCGCAGGGTCCCGGCATTCGCCGCCTTTTTTATCGTGCCAGTGGGACGGTGAATTCGCCTCCGGCGGACTCACCCGACAGGGGAGAAGGAAAAATCAGCAGGGGCCGTCCTCGACGACGCGGTAGTCGGCGGCACGGGCCTCGCAGGCGTTGGGAAAGGTGCGCAGCTCGCCATGGCGGCGGGCGCAGACCGGGGCGTATTCGCGCGTGCAGAATGTCGGCTCTTCGCCACCACCGCCACCACCGCCGCCGTCGCGGCAAGGGCCGTCGCGCACGATGCGGTAGCCTTCCCGTTCGGCAAGGCAGGCATTGGCGAAGGTCTGGCGGTCACCGCCGCGCCGCGCGCAGACCGGCTCGTATTGCCTGGTGCAGAATTCCGGTTCCGGCCGTGGCGGGCGCGGACGTGGTCCCGGCCCGTCATCGACGACGACGGTGCAGGCCGCAAGAAGACCCGACAGGAAGAGAATAGTAAAACCCTGGCGCGAGAAGATCGTCGCAAGAAATCTCATGAATATGCCTCCCTCGAGACCCCCGTCCCCGGCGCAAAACGCGCCTGTCGATCCTCGCCATTCCCTTGCCAAATGCAACCCCCGTTTGCGGCGCGGGAGCCATGCGATGCCCGGCCCGCGCATTGCTTTGGCCCTGGACCAAACCGCTGGACCATGCGTGGCCGGGCTCTGGCTGATGAACTCTTAAGAACCCAGGTTTATCGAAGCGCCTTCGTTGGGATGCGTCGATGGACGCGGCCCGCGGCGCTATCTTGCAACGATCACGTTTCCGTGCGATAAATTTTGTGTTCGGGCATTTGCGACCCGGAGAGCGGAACGTTTTGGACGACCTTTCCCCGATACTGTGAATCTCTGACGGCCCCGTTTTCGGCGGGGGGTTTTACCATGCGCAAATGCAGGACTGCCGAAGCAACCACCGGGACTTGCCCACGATGCCAGGCGGCGGGCAAACCATAAGACTGACACGGGTGAAGGAGTTTCCCCAATGGCCCAGACCGGCACCGTTAAATTCTTCAACGCGACCAAAGGCTTCGGCTTCATCACGCCCGACGGCGGCGCCAAGGATGTGTTCGTCCACATTTCCGCGATCGAGGCCTCGGGCCTGCGTACCCTCGTCGACGGCCAGAAGGTCACCTTCGACGTTGAACCCGACCGCATGGGCAAGGGTCCGAAGGCGGTCAACCTCCGCGCGGCCTGAACCGGCGGTGCCCGCGCGCCCGTCAGGGCGCTCGAAAAAGCACCTCAAGCGTGTTTGAACCGGCTTTGTCAGCCGTCCAGAGTTTCGAAGGCGCGACGTTTCTGGTCGCGCCTTTTTCATGTCCGCCGTCGCCGCAGGCAAAGGACGCTCTACCGGTCCATGGCGTGGCTGATCGCCGGAGCAATCGTCTGGCGCGAATTGCCTTCGGTGCAACAATCTATTTGACCAGCCTTCAGCGTTGCCGCCCTGGCCAAAACTTTCTCTTGCCGATAGCGCTAAAATAAAGGACAAATTTCCCTTCGGGCATTTGCCGGCCCGAAACTGGACTTTATGGGATCAAAGGGAGCTTCCCATGCCGCAGACCGGCACCGTCAAATTCTTCAATCATGCCAAAGGCTTCGGCTTCATTACACCCGACGACGGGCAGAAGGATGTCTTCGTTCATATTTCGGCCGTGCAGGCTTCGGGTCTTTCCGGTCTGGAGGATGGACAGAAAGTGACATTCGACACCGAGCCGGACAAGCGCGGCAAGGGTCCGAAGGCCGTCAACCTGTCGGTCGGCTAAGCCGGCTCAAGACAGTCCGGACGGAGATTGACGAGGCGGAGCGCCTTGCGTACGCGCTTGGTTTTGCCGCAAGAACTGGATCGTATCAGCCAATTCCGTTCAGCCCCCGTTCAGCCACGGTCTTCTATTAATCGTCCCCTAGGCTGGACCGCATCCCCGAAAACTATCCGGGCCGGCACGAAGGAGACCAAAATGAATCGCATTTTCAAGACCGCCATCCTGGGCGCCGCTCTCGCCGCGACCACCCTCGCCACCTTGCCTGCCGCCAATGCCAAGGACTGGAACCGCTGGCATCATGGCCATGGTCGTCATCATAATGGCGACGCGCTTGCGGCCGGTGTCGTCGGCCTTGCGGCCGGCGCTCTGATCGCCGGTGCGCTGAGCAACCCGCAGCCGCGCTACAGCAGCTATGACGACGATTACGACTACCGCGAAGTGCGGCCGGCGCCGGTGCGCCGTTACTATGCCGAACCGCGGGTCGTCTATGCCGACCGCTATGCCGAGCCGTGGACCCGCGACTGGTACGAATACTGCTCGGACCGCTACCGGAGCTTCAATGCCCGCAGCGGCACGTTCACCGGCAATGACGGTGAGCAGCATTTCTGCGTCGCGAATTGAGCTTCCCTGTCCCACAAAAAGCGCTGACCGCAAGGCCAGCGCTTTTTTTCTTGGCAGAAAGACATCGCTAAGTCAGGAAGGGATTGGTCCGCCTTTCCTCGCCAAAGCGGCCACCCGGGCCGTGGCCGCAGATGAAGCCGATCTCGTCACCGAGCGGCAAAAGCTTGTCCTTGATCGAGGCGATCAGCGCCGCATGGTCGCCGCCCGGCAGGTCGGTGCGCCCGACCGAGCCGCGAAACAGCACGTCGCCGACATGAGCGAACTTCGCCGCGCGATTGTAGTATACGACATGGCCGGGCGCATGGCCGGGGCAGTGCAGCACCTCGAACATATGTGAGCCGAACGAAACCGTCTCGCCCTCTGCGAGAAACCGGTCGGGCACGCAGTTGCGCGCCCCGGCAATGCCGTAGCGCTGGCCCTGGTTCTCAAGATTGTCGAGCAATAGCTTGTCGGCTTCGTGCGGGCCGATGATCTCGATGCCGAGTGCTTCCTTCAGCTCCATGGCGCCCCCGGCGTGATCGATGTGGCCATGGGTGATCCAGATCGCAGCGGCGGTGATCGCATTGTCCCTCAGCACCGCCAGCACCTTGTCGATGTCGCCGCCCGGATCGACGACGACGCCATGCTTGTCATCCATGTCGAACAGGATGGTGCAGTTCTGCTGGAAAGGCGTGACCGGCACGATGCCGGCATTGAGCTGACCCATGATTGTCCTTTCGCTGTTCCAGCGTGATGTAGAGGCGCGGGCGAAGGCCGTCCACTGCTGAAAGGCAAACAGTCCGTCCCAAAACAGAAATGGGCGGCCCAACGGCCGCCCATTTGACGAAGCCTGAGTCTCGAGCAATTCCAGGAAAAGTGTAAAGCGGTTTTCCGTCCGGAATTGGGTAAAACAACAAACTAGATCATTCGCCGTGAAACGGTGAATGATCTAGAGGCTTACTTCTTCATCGCGCCCATGACCGCACCGATGATGCCGGTCAGGATGGCGCCGCCGCCGGCGCCGCCGAGCAGGTTTTTGAGGTTCAGCGTATCGCCCAATCCGCCCGCTGCCGTTGCAGCCGCTGCCGGGTCGGCCGTGCCGCCGAGCAGGCTGCCGAGGATCGCCGCCCCGCCGACGCCGCCAACCGCGCCGCCGAGGATTTTGGTCAACTGGCCCATCGCCGCATTCTTCAGCGCGACGCCGACCGCCTGACCACCGACAACACCTGCAATTACCTGTACAACGAGCGCAATGAGCGTATTCGTATCCATGTACCTAGTCCCTCCATAGCTGCCAGCCTCCCGGGCCGACACCATCATGAGACGCTGAATTGTACGAAAGTCAAATGCACAGATGCTGAAATAAAGGGGCCGGCCTCAAAACCGCCCCTGCTTGCGAAAAAAGCTGTGACTTTCGTTATTCTGCGGCTATCGCATGCTTAGGTTGCACCGCAGCAGAATAGTCGTTCATCAAAGTCTTGGCGATCTCGCCGACCTCGAATCGGTACGGACCGATCTCGGAGACCGGCGTCACTTCCGCTGCCGTTCCGGTGAGGAAGCACTGTTCGAAGCCTTCGAGTTCCTCAGGCATGATGGCGCGCTCGACGACTTCAAGGCCGCGGTCCTTGGCGAGGCCGATGACGGTGCGGCGGGTGATGCCGTCGAGGAAGCAATCGGGCTTCGGCGTGTGGATCTTGCCATCCTTGACGAAGAAGATGTTGGCGCCCGTTGCTTCGGCGACCTGGCCGCGCCAGTCGAGCATCATGGCATCGGCATAGCCCTTGGCCTCGGCGGCATGCTTGGACATGGTGCAGATCATGTAGAGGCCGGCGGCCTTCGACTTCGACGGCGCGGTGCGCGGATCGGGCCGGCGCCATTCCGCCAGATCGAGACGGATGCCCTTGAGCTTCTGCGCCGGGTCGAAATAGCTCGGCCATTGCCAGATGGCGATGGCGCAGTTGATGCGGCTGTTCTGCGCCGACACCCCCATCTGTTCGCTGCCGCGCCAGGCGATCGGCCTGACATAGGCGTCCTGGAAACCCTGCTTCTTCAGAAGCGTGGTCGAGGCGTCATTGAGCTCGGCCACGGAATAGGGAATATTGAAGCCGAGCAGGCGCGCCGATTCATGCAGACGCTCGGTGTGCTCATTGAGCTTGAAGATGGCACCGCCATAGGCGCGCTCGCCCTCGAAGACGGCGCTGGCATAGTGCAGGCCGTGGGTCAGCACGTGGATCTTGGCGTCGGCCCATTTGACGAACTCGCCGTTGATCCAGATGAAGCCGTCCAGTTGGTCGAAGGGAACGGATGCCATGGAAACCTCCCGCGGGCGGCGACCCGCATATCATTGGTGTTGTTTTTGTTGCGCGACAGCCGCGTCGGGCGGCCCTTGAAGCGTAAGCGGAGAATCGAACTCTGGCAAACTCAGGAAGTTCCGGAAAAACCGCACTCCCTTCCCTTTTCGTTCGCAATCCGCCCAAAAGCTTGCCAAAAATTACCATTGCAGGGGAATTACGTCAATAGTACTGACATATTTCCCTCTATGGACGGAGAAATGATGACGGATCGAAGCCCAGCTGCCGGAAAACCGATCAAGACGCCGATCACCGACGAGGACGGCATCGACTTCGCCATCATCGAACTGTTCTTCTTTGCGTATCGCGATTTCACTTCCGATCCGGACCAGATCCTGGCCGATTACGGCTTTGGCCGCGCCCATCACCGGGTGCTGCATTTCGTCAACCGCCGGCCGGGACTGACGGTCGCTGAACTGCTCGACGTGCTCAAGATCACCAAGCAGAGCCTGGCGCGGGTGCTCAAGCAACTGATCGACACCGACCATATCGTGCAATTGCAGGGTCCGCGCGACCGCCGCCAGCGGGAGCTCTATCCGACAGCCAAGGGCCGCGCCTTGGCGCTGGCCCTGGCGCGGCCACAGTCACGCCGCATCCGTGCTGCATTGGAAGATTCCGGAGCCAGCGAGCGCCCCTTGATCGAACGATTCCTGGAAGCCATGGTCAATCCGGAACTAAGGGCGCAGATCGACATTGTGCCTGCAAACATGTCAGGGAAAAGCCATGGAGACCATTGAGAGGGTGGACCAGCCGACAGCGCCGGACGATGATGCGCCGCATCTGCTTGTGGTCGACGACGACACCCGCATCCGCAATTTGCTCAAGCAATATCTGACCGAAAACGGTTTTCGCGTCACTGTCGCCGGAAATGCCGGCGAGGCCAGGCGCAAGCTCGCCGGGCTCGACTTCGACCTCCTTGTCCTCGACGTCATGATGCCCGGAGAGACCGGCGTCGACCTCACCAAGGCGCTGCGGGCGGAGAAGAACGTGCCGATCCTGATGCTCACCGCGCTATCGGAAACCGACAGCCGCATCACCGGGCTCGAGGC
This sequence comes from Mesorhizobium sp. M0761, assembly GCF_040320205.1. NCBI lineage: Bacteria > Pseudomonadati > Pseudomonadota > Alphaproteobacteria > Hyphomicrobiales > Phyllobacteriaceae > Mesorhizobium > Mesorhizobium sp. M0761. Next base: position 415,401 of record NZ_JAMYPF010000001.1, on the reverse strand, counting down.
CGGCGCCGACGACTATCTGCCCAAGCCCTTCGACCCGCGCGAACTGATCCTGCGCATCAACAACATCCTGCGCCGCGGCGGCCCGGCGACGACGCCCAAGGTCGAGCAGCTGGTCTTCGGCCCCTACACCTTCCAGATCGCCAGGCGCGAGCTGAAGCGGGGCGGCGAGGCTCTGAAGCTGACCGACCGCGAGCAGGAGATCCTGGCGATCTTTGCCGCGCGGGCCGGCGAAACCATCCCGCGCCATGAGCTTGTCGGCGACGATTCGGAAGTCGGCGAGCGCACCATCGACGTTCAGATCAACCGGCTGCGCCGCAAGATCGAGCGCGATCCGTCCAATCCGGTCTGGCTGCAGACGGTGCGCGGTATTGGGTATCGGCTCAGCGTGGAATAGAATGCCGCTGACGGCCGCCCTTTGGCCATAGATATGTGGCCATAGACCAGCGGCCATTGACCCAGCGGAAGGATAAATGGCGACCACGCAACTGGAACGGCCGGAACAAGGCGGCTTTGGCGCGCGCGTATCACGCGCGCTGAAAGCAATGCCGCGTGCCTGGAAGCGGTTCTGGCGGCTGGTTGCGTTCTATATGCCCAAGCGGCTTTATGCCCGCTCGCTGATCATCGTCATCGCGCCGATGATCCTTCTGCAGTCGGTCGTCGCCTTCGACTTCATGGAACGCCACTGGGCAACCGTGACGCAGCGCCTGTCGCAGGCCACCGTGCGCGACATCGCCGCGATCATCGACATGATCGAGACCTATCCGCATGATGGCGACTACGCCAACATCATCCGCATCGCCCAGGACCGCATGCAGTTGAAGGTCGACCTCTTGCCGCCCGACCCGTTGCCGGCGCCTGGACCCAAGCCCTTCTTCTCGATCCTTGACGACGTCCTTTCCACCGAGATCACCCGCCAGATCAACCGCCCGTTCTGGATCGACACGGTCGGCAATTCCAACATCGTCGAGGTCCGCATCCAGCTCGAGGGCAAGGTGCTGCGCGTCTTCGTGCGCCGCAGCCAGGCCTATGCCTCCAACACCCACATCTTCCTGATCTGGATGGTCGGGACGTCGCTGGTGCTGCTGACGATCGCCATCCCCTTCCTTCGCAACCAGATCCGGCCGATCCTGTCTCTGGCCGAGGCCGCCGAAAGCTTCGGCAAGGGCCGGCCGATGCCGCGCGATTTCCGCCCACGCGGCGCCGAGGAGGTTCGACGGGCCGGCTTTGCCTTCATCCAGATGCGCGAGCGCATCGAACGCCAGCTGGAACAGCGCACCGCCATGCTGACCGGCGTCAGCCACGATCTCAGAACCATCCTCACCCGCTTCAAGCTGCAGCTGGCGCTGGCTGGCGGCAAGCCCGAGACCAAGGCCGCGCTCAACCAGGACATCGACGACATGCAGTCGATGCTGGAAGGCTATATCGCCTTTGCCCGCGGCGAAGCGTCGGAAGATGCCGGCCATTTCGATCTCGAGGCCTATTTCCAAAAGCTCGGCGAGGAGGCGTCGCTGCACAAGCGCAAGCTATCGACCGTGCTTGCCGGTGATCCGGACGTGCATGTGCGCCCGCACGCTTTCGCCCGGCTGTTGTCCAATGTCGCCGGCAATGCCTTGCGCTATGCCAAGACGGTGGAGATCAGCGCCGATCACGGCCGCGGCTCACTCGTCGTCACCATCGACGATGACGGTCCGGGCATCCCGCCGGAAAAGCGCGAGGACGTGTTCAAACCGTTCGTGCGGCTCGACGAGGCGCGCAACCTCGACGCCAGCGGCACCGGCCTTGGTCTCTCTATCGCCCGCGATATTGCCCGCAGCCATGGCGGCGACATCATGCTGGAAGACAGCCCGCTCGGCGGCCTGCGGGCGGTGATCAAGGTGCCCGCCTGACCAAAGCATGATCTGGAAGGCGGGCTCGGCCAAAAACCACCTTCATCCGCCCGTCATGAAACCATGGTCAAGAGCGCGCATGAAGCGCGCGACCTCAGTTGATTCGGCTCAGCCGCCTTACTTCGACCTCGTGCATGCCCGGGTGCGGTGGAGCGAAGCGAGGGCAGCCGGCCCGTACCGCTATCGCATCAAGGCAACCGTCGACCCGAGCAAAGGACCGCCATGCGCATCCTGATGGTCACCGACGCCTGGCGGCCGCAAGTCAACGGCGTCGTCCACACGCTGGAGCGGCTCACCGAAACGCTGAAAACCTTCGACGTTGCGGTCGACTTCCTGACCCCGAACATCTTTCGCACCTTGCCGTTGCCGACCTACCCCGACATCAGGCTGGCGCTGACCACGCCCGGTCATGTCGCGCGGCTGATCGAGGCTCGCAAGGCCGACCATATCCATATCGTCACCGAAGGCCCGCTCGGCATCATGGCGCGGCGCTATTGCCGCAATGCTGGCCGTCCCTTTACCACCAGCTATCACACCCGCTTTCCCGAATATCTCAGCGCCCGCCTGCCGGTGCCGGAGAGCTGGGCCTATCGCTGGCTGCGTGATTTCCACAATTCGGGACAAGGCACGCTGGTCGCCACCCAGTCGCTGGCGGAGGACCTTGCGTCGCGAGGCTTCACCAAGCTCAGGCCGTGGACGCGGGGCGTCGACACCGATCACTTCCGCCCGGACAAGAAGAAGGACCTCGGCTTTCCCGGCCCGGTATTCCTGTGCGTCGGCCGCGTCGCCATCGAGAAGAACCTGAGCGCCTTCCTCGATCTCGACCTGCCCGGCAGCAAGGTGATCGTCGGCGAAGGACCGGAACTGGCTAGGCTCAGGGCGAAGTACCCGCAGGCGCACTTCCTCGGCCATCGCCCGAACGATGAGCTGGCCGAGATCTACGCCTCGGCTGATGTTTTCGTTTTCCCCAGCCGCACCGACACGTTCGGCAACGTCATCATCGAGGCGCTGGCCAGCGGCACGCCGGTGGCCGCCTATCCGGTCACCGGACCGATCGACATTGTCGGCGACGGCATCGGCGGCGCGGTGTCGACCGATCTGCGCGAGGCCTCGCTCGCCGCGCTCAATGTCGACCGCGCCGAGGCGCGCGAACGCGCCATGCGCTACAGCTGGAAAGCCTGCGCCGAAATGTTCATGGACACGGTCGAAGAGGCGCTGAGCACAAGGCGCAAGCTGGCCGCCTGACGCAATCTTCCTAAAACAACCTGCCGCCGTCCGGCACCTTGCGCTCGATGGCGCCAAGGACCACGGCGCCTTCCTCATCAGGGAAGCCGAGCGTGAGCACTTCCGACATGAACGGACCGATCTGGCGCGGCGGGAAATTCACCACCGCAAACACCTGCCGTCCCACCAGCGTTTCCGGCGCATAGTATTTCGTGATCTGTGCCGAGGATTTCTTCACGCCGATCTCAGGGCCGAAATCGATCTTCAGCTTGAAGGCGGGTTTGCGCGCCTCGGGGAAAGGCTCGGCCTCGACGATCGTGCCGGCACGGATGTCGACACGATCAAAATCGGCAAAGCTGATCTCGGGCTTGCGCGCGCTGCTCGAACTCATGGAAGCTCAAGCGTTGCCATAGGTCTCGAACAGGACGCCGGCCAGCGCATCCTTGGCCGAGGTTCCCGACCAGACAACGAACTGGAAGGCCTGGAAATAGCACTCGCAGGCTTCAAGCGCCGACGACAAAAGCACCTCGACCTGCTGGCTCGACGGTTCGACCCCGCCGGCGAGCAGCAGCGACTGGCGAAACATGATCGCGCCCTCCTGCTCCCAGAGATCGAAATGGCCAAACAGCATCTGCTCGTTGATCAGCGACAAAAGCCGCATCACTTCCAGCGCGCGGGCTTCCGGCACCTTGATGTCGAAAGCACAGGCCAGATGCAGCGCCTCGAAGTCCTCCATCCACGAGAAGGAGACGTGATAATCGGTCCAGCTGCCGGCAACCGAGATCGAGATTTCGTCATCGCCGGCCCGTTCGAAGGACCAGTCATTGTTATGGGCGACCTGCTCGATGACATCCACCGGATGGATTTCGCGGGAGAATTCGAGTTCGAGAAGTTCCATGGAATGCTTCCTGTGTTCAGGGGAGCGCCACACGCTCCGCGGGGCACACACGACGAACAATCTTGTCTTGAACTCGGACGGCCAGGACTTCACGACACAAAGACCCCGGACCGGACCCCACCGCCCGGCCGCATGACCCTGCTCCGAATCATGCAACAAATTCAGTCTATTGATCGGGAGTCGCGTGAACAGCCTAATTTTTCGTACTGCGTCATCAGCATGTGGAAAGGCGCTGTCACAAAGATTCATGCATTGCCGGTAAACGATTCACGGCAAAGCATTTTTTCGGATTGTGCTTTGTGGAAAAGTTCAAATTTTATTTTTTTGCTTTGGGCTTTGCCGCAGCCGCAGGTGCGGCCTGTCCGGTCAATTCGGCAAGCCTGGCCTCGAGCGCGTCGATGCGGGCGGCCAGCCTGGTGTTTTCATCGCGGGCCTTGGCAGCCATGTCGCGGGCAGCCTCGAACTCCTCGCGCTGCACCACATCCATGGTGTTGAGGATGCGCTCGGCCTGCCCCTTGAAGGCAGTCTCCACCTCGCGGCGCACGCCTTGTGCGGCACCCGCGGCATCGGTCATCAGCTTGGCGAATTCATCGAGAATGCGGTTCGGTCCGGTCGACATGGCAAATCCTCGCTTGCTGGAATTGACGTAGTGGCACTGCCTGCGGAATGCAAGAACGTTGAAGCTGGTGCGGCTTCATGTCGGACGCGATTTGGCTCACGGTCCGGCCGACAGATTGCTATTATCGCAAATGGATTCTTGGAACGACGGTTGCCGTGACGGACAGTGCGGACTTGGAGAAGCGCTTTGCAGCACTCGATGCAGCACTCGCAAAGGGCATTTCGGATGCCAGTGCGGGCCGGGTCTAGCCTGGCGACGAGGTGCTGGACAGGCTTGAAGCCAAATACAGGGCAATGGCAGAGAGAACCAAGTGAAGTTACTGGTCTTCACAGACCAGCGGCCTAGTTTTCCTCACGACTTGCTCCAGGCAAGAGTCACTCTCATTCAGGATCAACCAATGGCAACGCCCCCGCGCCGACCGACCAATCCGATGGAAGCCGCTGAAGCGGCCTTCAAGCCGGTCAAGAGACCCGCGCCTCCCGTTCGCGAACCCTCCGCCGCACCAAACGTTCGCGAGCTTGTCTCGATCAGGATCGATCGCGCCGTGCTCGACCATTTCCAGGAAGATGGCCCCGGCTGGCAAGACAGGATCAACGATGCGCTCAGGCAATTGGTCGCCGGCAAGCCGCAGGGTTGAGCCCGTTATCTCTGACGATCAGGCTGTCGTCACCTTGCCTTGACCCCGCCAAAACCCTGCCGCATGGTCCGCGCCCTAACGCGAGCCCTCCCGGGAGATCCTGTTGAACGACTATTTCCTGCTGCCGATGGCGTCGCTGTCCTTCCCCAACATCGACCCGATCCTGGTTCAGATCGGCCCGCTGGCGGTGCACTGGTACGGCATCGGCTATATCGTCGGCATCCTGTTCGCCTGGTGGTACGCCAAGCGGCTCGTCACCAACACAAGGCTGTGGCCTGATGGCGTCTTGCCGATGAAGCCGATCGACCTCGACGATTTCATCGTCTGGGCTGCCGTCGGCGTCGTGCTTGGCGGCCGCACCGGCTATGTGCTGTTCTACGATTTAAAGCGCTATATCGACCACCCGCTCGACATCTTCGCCGTCTGGCAGGGCGGCATGTCGTTCCATGGCGGCCTGCTTGGCGTCATCCTCGCCATGACGCTGTTTTCCCTCAAGCGCGGCATCCGCACCTGGACGCTGTTCGACGTGGTGGCAGCCGGCGTGCCGGTCGGGCTCGGCCTCGTCCGCATCGCGAACTTCGTCAATGCCGAACTCTGGGGTCGCGTGACCGACGTGTCGTGGGGCGTCGTCTTCTGCAACGAGCGTCTCCAGCAGACCGTGGCGGGTTGTGTCGCGGGCCTGGAGCCTCGCCATCCGAGCCAGCTCTACGAAGCGCTGCTCGAGGGCGCGGTGCTGTTCCTGGTCCTGCGCTTCCTCACCCATTCGCGGCTGAAGCTGAAGACGTCGCGCTTTGTCGGCGGCGCCTTCATTTGCGGCTACGGCCTGTCACGCATCTTCGTCGAGTTCTTCCGCGAGCCCGACCAGCAGCTCGGCTACCTCCTCGGCGGCTGGCTCACCATGGGCATGGTGCTGTCGCTGCCGATGGTGCTGGCCGGCATCTGGGCGATGGCCACCGCCAAACCGGCGCCGCAACCACAGCCGGCATGACACGGCTGAAGACCCGCATCGTCGACCTGATCGGCGCGCTCGGGCCCCTCCCCGTCAACGAGTACATGGCGCTCTGCCTGTTCGATCCCAGCGACGGCTACTACACCACGCGCGAGCCGTTCGGCGCCGCCGGCGACTTCGTCACCGCACCCGAGATCAGCCAGATGTTCGGCGAACTCGTCGCCGTCTGGCTCTATCAGGCCTGGCTGGCGATCGGCCGACCGCTGCCGGTCACCATCGCGGAGATCGGGCCTGGCCGCGGCACGCTGATGAAGGACATGCTTCGCACCCTGACGCGGCTCGATCCGGCTATCGCCGCCGGAGCCTCCTTCGCCCTGGTCGAGACCAGTCCGCGGCTGACTGAAATCCAGAAGCAGACGCTTGCCGAAACTTCGGTTGAGCTCGGCTGGCACGAAACCATCGCCACACTACCGCAGGCGCCGTTGCTGATTGTCGGCAACGAATTGTTCGACGCTGTGCCGATCCGCCAGTTCATCCGCGCCGGCGCCGGCTGGCGCGAACGGGTGATCGGCCTTGACGTCTCAGACGAGTTGAGCTTCTTCGCCGGCGCCGGCTCGGTCGAGGCGACGCTGCTGCCGGAAGACGCCGCCGAGGCGCCACAAGGCTCTATTTTCGAAATAGCACCGGCCCGCGCGGCACTGATGGCGACCATTGCCGAACGCATAGCCGACCACGGCGGCGCCGGGCTGTTCCCCGATTACGGCCATCTCCAGCCCGGTTTCGGCGACACATTGCAGGCCGTGCGCAGGCACGCCCCCGAAGATGTGCTGGCCAATCCCGGCGAAGCCGATCTCACCGCCCATGTCGACTTCGCTGCACTGGCCGCCGTCGTGCGGGCACATGGCCTCGATGTGGAATTGGCGACGCAGGGCGACTTTCTGCTTGGCATGGGATTGCTTGAGCGAGCTGGCCAGTTGGGCAGCCAGGCAAGCCAAGAGGCACGACAAACCATTGCCGATGCCGTCGAGCGCCTGGCCGGATCCGACGGCATGGGCACGCTGTTCAAAATCCTGAAAATCCTGCCGCATCAGCCAGTCTGACCCTCAGAGATCGTTACAAGCCGTCCCGCGACGCCGCCTATGGTCGCATGCCTGCTTTTGGCCAATGCAAAGTCGACGCGGCAGCACTGTCGCAATCACTCGGCCGAACTTCGCCTTGACGAAAACGCCGGCGCGGACAACAAACCCATCCATGCTGAATCAGACCAAACCGGATCCTGTTCGCTCGCCGCTGCTGGAAGCGGCCAAGCCGCGAGGTATCCGCCATGGCTATTTCACCCGTATCGGCGGCGTCTCCGGCGGCATCTATCAGGGACTTAACATCGGCACCGGCTCGGATGACGATCAGATGCTGGTCGCCGAGAACCGCCGCCGCGTCGCTGCCTGGATGGGTGTGCCGGCCAGCCATCTCCTGACCGCGCATCAGGTCCACTCGCCCGATGTCGTTATTGCCAGGGAACCCTTTCCCGGCCCGCGGCCCAAGGCCGACGCCATCGTCACCGACCGGCCGGGCATCGCCATCGGCGCCTCGACGGCCGATTGCGGCCCCGTGCTGTTCGCCGATGCTCAAGCGCGCATCATTGGCGCAGCGCATGCCGGCTGGAAGGGCGCTTTTACCGGCGTGCTTGAAAACACCATTGCCGCGATGGAAAGCCTTGGCGCCCGCCGTGAGCGCATCATTGCGGTTCTCGGTCCTTCGATCGGCCCCGACAATTACGAGGTCGGGCCGGAATTCGTCGCCCGTTTCGTCGAAGCCGATGCCGAAAACATCGGCTATTTCGCGCCTTCGGCCAATCCGGCGCATGCAATGTTCGATCTCAACCTGTATACGGTCGACCGGCTGAAGAAGGCTGGCGTGACCGCGCAGGGGCTTGGCCGCTGCACCTATGCTGAGGAGGATCTCTTCTTTTCCTACCGGCGCGCGACGCATCGCAAGGAACCGGACTACGGTCGGCAGGTTTCGGCAATTGTTTTGGAGAACGGATAATGGCGCTGCATTTCGAACGGTCGGAATTTGACGCCCGGCGTGACCGGTTGATGATCGAGATGACGGAAAAGAAGCTCGATGCTGTACTGCTTTTCGCCCAGGAGAGCATGTACTGGCTAACCGGCTACGACACGTTCGGCTTCTGTTTCTTCCAGTGCCTGGTTATGAAGGCTGACGGCTCTATGGTGCTGCTCACCCGCTCGGCCGATTTGCGCCAGGCGCGCCACACATCGATCATCGACAACATCGTGCTGTGGACCGACCGCGACGGCGCCAACCCGGCGGTCGACCTGCGCAACCTGCTCAACGACCTCAATCTCCTCGGCGCTCGCATCGGCGTCGAATACGACACCCATGGCCTGACCGCCTTCAATGGCCGCCGCGTCGACGAGCAGCTGCAGACCTTCGGCCAGATCGCCGACGCCTCCGGTATTGTCGGCCGTCTGCGCCTGTTCAAGAGCCCGGCTGAAATCGCCAAGGCCGAAAAGGCCGCCAACCTTTCCGACGACGCGCTCGAAGCGGCCCTGCCGCTGATCAAGCAGGGCGGCGACGAAGCGCTGATCCTTGCCGCCATGCAGGGCGCGGTGTTTGCCGGCGGCGGCGACTATCCGGCCAATGAATTCATCATCGGCTCGGGCATCGACGCGCTGCTCTGCCGCTACAAGGCCGGGCGCCGCAAGCTGACCAAGAACGATCAGCTGACGCTCGAATGGGCCGGCGTGTTCCATCACTATCACGCGCCGATGATGCGCACCGTGCTGACCGGCAAGGCGTCGAAGCGTCATCAGGAGCTGTTCGACGCCGCCCGCGCGGCTCTTCTGGCGGTCGAGAAGGCGATGACGCCCGGCAACACCTTCGGCGACGTCTTCGACGCGCATGCCCGCACGCTGGAGGCGCACAGCCTGACCAAGCATCGGTTGAATGCCTGCGGCTATTCCGTCGGCGCCCGCTTCACCCCGTCCTGGATGGACATGCCGATGTTCTACCAGGGCAATCCCGAGCCGATCGCGCCCAACATGACATTGTTCGCGCACATGATCATCATGGACTCCGAAACCGAGACGGCGATGACGCTTGGCCGCACCTACCTGACCACCGAATCCCAGCCGAAGCCGCTTTCACGCCATGATCTCGACTTGATCGTACAGTGAATCCATAATGGTTGGTCCACGCGGGGGCGTTCACGACTAAGGAGTTTTCGGGCAGATGAGACGATCGCATGTGACGACCGTGTCATTGCTCGCAGCGCTTGTGCTGGCCGCTTGCACCAACGCCAAGGACGTCCTTGAGCCGTCCGCCATCACGCCGCCGGCAGCCTCGGCTCAGCCCTTGGCTGCCCCGGGCATTGCGCCCGCCGCCACACCAGCGCCGGCCGTCGGCGCCACGACACCCGCCAACCCCGCGCAGAGCGCCGCCGCTTTGTCGAAGACCCGGCTGCAGATCGCGCCGATCGTCGGCGCCTCGGTGGAAGCGGCAACGCCGCTGACGGCCGAACTGCAGACACGCGCCAAGCAGCGCGGCATCACCCTTGCCGGCAGCGCCGACCAAGCCGCCACCCATGTGCTGAAGGGCTACTTCTCGACGATGACGGAAGGCAAGGACACCACCGTTATCTATGTCTGGGACGTCTATGACCCCGCCGGCAACCGGCTACACCGCATCAATGGCCAGCAGAAGGCGCCCTCGGTCAATGCCGCCGAAGGCTGGCCCGCGGTTGCACCCGCTACCATGCAGGCGGTCGCCGACCAGACGATCGACCAGTTCGCGGCCTGGCTCGGCGGCAGCGCCGGCTGATCCGCCTGTTACCGGCTTCCGTTCACTGTTGACGTTTTTGAGATTAGCCGGCGGATTCCCGTCAACGAGGCTTGCAATACCGGCACGGCTCGCTACAAGCCCGATTAAGAGGACCTCCCCATCCTTCGCCAGGAACGGTGCATGAAGCTTTTCGCGGGCAATTCCAACCGGGTGCTGGCCGAAGCGGTCGCCCGCTATCTCAATGTCCCGCTGGGCAAGGCCAGCGTCAGACGCTTCGCCGATCAGGAAATCTTCGTCGAAATCCAGGAAAACGTGCGCGGCGAGGATGTCTTCATCCTGCAGTCGACCTCGTTCCCGACCAACGATCATCTGATGGAACTGCTCATCATGATCGATGCCTTCATGCGCTCCTCGGCCAAGCGCATCACCGCGGTCATCCCCTATTTCGGTTACGCCAGGCAGGATCGCCGGGCCTCGGGCCGCACACCGATCTCGGCGAAGCTGGTCGCCAACATGATCACCCGCGCCGGCGTCGACCGCGTCTTGACGCTCGACCTCCATGCCGGCCAGATCCAAGGTTTTTTCGACATTCCGACCGACAATCTGTTCTCGGTGCCGGTGATGGCCCGCGACGTGAAGGCAAAATACAAACAGCTTGCCAATGTCGTCGTCGTCTCGCCCGATATTGGCGGCGTGGTGCGCGCCCGCGCGCTCGCCAAACGCTTCGACGCACAACTGGCCATCGTCGACAAGCGCCGCGAACGTCCCGGTGAATCCGAAGTGATGAACATCATCGGCGCGGTCGCCGGCAAGGATTGCCTGCTGATCGACGACATCGTCGATTCCGGCGGCACGCTGTGCAACGCCGCCGATGCGCTGCTCGCCAACGGCGCTACCAGCGTCACCGCCTATATCACCCACGGCGTGCTGTCGGGCGGTGCGGTCGCCCGGATCAGCGGCTCGAAGCTGCAGGAACTGGTGATCACCGATTCCATCCAGCCGACGCAAGGCGTGCTCGACGCCCCGAATATCCGCGTCATCTCCATCGCCGACCTGATGGGCGAGGCGATTTCGCGCACAGCGACCGAAGAGTCCGTGTCGAGCCTGTTCGATTAATCCATGTTGCCCAAAAGCGTGCCCACGGGCCTAGCTCGGGGGTAATCTCGTTTTGGAATCTGCCCCAAACCGTCGTGAAAGGAGCGCAACTGATGCGCAATCGAATCAAGGCTGCAGGCATCGCAGGAATGCTTCTCGCAATCGGCATCGCGAGCGCGGCCTATGCGCCGACAATCGCTCCGGTTTCGACCGCGCAGGCGCAAACGGAATATCTTCCCACCGAAAAGGATTTCATCGGCAAATGGAGCATCGCAGGGTCCGCAATCCGGCCACCGCGTGATCTGAAGGAGCCGGCGAAGCCCGACCAGGAAGCGGCTGCGACCGAATTTCAGCAGACTGTGACCGCCTTTTATGGCGCCTTCGACTATCTGGAGATCACGGCGGACGGCCGCTACAATTTTCACCAACCGGGTGACCCGGCATCGGGGCCTTGCGTCTGGTGCGGGACATGGTCGTTCAAGAACGATTCCCTGTGGCTCGAACTGGACACGGCGCCCAGGCTCGACATCTACGCCGAGGGCGGCGACATGCAGATGACCTACACGGCCGAGCCTGAAGAGACGTCACGATACAAATGGCTTGTTTTCAGCTGGACCAAGGCTGATTGAACTGAGGGGTGAGGCGTTCTCGCGCACGCCAACCGAAGCATCGGTGTCAAGCCCGATCTCCTGAGGCGGGCAGTCAGTCCATGGTTGCATTGTGCGAGGAGTTCACCATGGCCATACTGCCCCTCCAATCAACGGAGGAGTAGCAGATGCGGCGTAGGACTTTGCTCGGGCTCGCGGTTTCCATCGCAGCCACCCTTTCAGCACCGGCGGCCTGGGCCGCCGATTTTCCAGACCGGACCATCACCATGGTTGTCCCCTTTTCCGCCGGTGGCTCGACGGATCTGGTCGCGCGCCTAGTCGCCAACAAGATGTCCGAAAAGCTGGGCCAGCAGATTGTCGTCGAAAATGTCGGCGGCGCCGGGGGCAGCATCGGCGCTGCCCAGGTCGCCCGAGCCGAACCGGACGGCTACACGATCCTGATGGGCACGGTCGCAACCCACGCGCTCAACCCGCTGATCCTGAAGACAAAGCCCTACGATGCGGAGAAGGATTTTGCGCCGATATCGTTGCTCGTGCTGGTGCCAAACGTCCTGGTCGTGAACCCTGAATTCCCTGCCAAGGACGTCAAGGAACTGATCGAGATGCTGAAGAAGGATCCGGACAAATATGCCTACGCCTCATCAGGCAATGGCACCCCGCTCCATCTCTCCGGCGAGCTTTTCAAGACGATGGCCGGCGTCAGTATGCAGCACATTCCCTACAAGGGCGCCGGACCGGCCTTGAACGACGTTATCGGCAATCAGGTGCCGATGATGTTCGACAACCTCCCCTCTTCATCGGGCCATATCAAGAGCGGGACGCTGAGAGCGCTTGGCGTCACCACCAAGGAGCGCGTTCCCTCCTTCCCCGACATACCGGCCATTGCCGAAACCATTCCCGGCTATGAAACCTACAGCTGGAACGCTCTGTTCGCGCCCGCAGGCACGCCGCCGGAGTTCGTCGCCGTTCTTCAGAAGGCGGCAGTTGAAGCCCTGAAAGACCCTGATGTGATCGCCCGCATGGCCCAGTTCAGCGCCTCGATCGTGGCCTCCACCCCGGAAGAGCTTGGAGCGCATGTGAAGGCCGAACTCGCCAAATGGGAACCGATCGTCAAGGCCAGCGGCGTTCAGCTGGACTAGGGCCTACGACAAAGTGCTGCGGGCTTTTTCCTGGCGCTACGGCGCCGGGGCCTCAAGTCGAGGCTGAGCCCGCCGCATGCCTTCGTCGCGGGCGCCGCGCATATAGCCGCGCGGCGAGGCCCCGAGCATGCGCTTGAACATGGTTATGAATGCCGGCACGCTGTCATAACCGAGGTCGAGCGCCACCCTGGTGATCGGCTCGCCATCGGCGAGCCTGGGAAGTGCCGCAAACAGGCAGGCCTGCTGGCGCCAAGTCGACAAGGACAGTCCGGTCTGGCGCTGGAAGGCGCGGGTGAACGAACGGCGGCTCATGCCTGCGGCATCCGCCCACTCGTCGATCGTGGCGTGCGGCGAAGGTGCCGCGACAAAGCGTCGGCAGAGCGCCGCCAGCTTCGGGTCGGACGGGAACGGCAGCCCGAGCGGCCGTTCCGGCAAGGTCGGGATCTCGTGCAGCAACAGGTTCATGATCAGCCCGCCGCGGCCTTCCAGTTCGCCGCCTTGCGGCAGCTTTTCCGATTCTACGATCAGGCTGTGCATCAGCTCGGTGACGCCGACGACGCGCAAGCCTTCCGGCAGGCCGGGGATCGCGCCCGGCATGACATAGACCGAGCGCATCGAGACATCGCCCAGCATTTCGACGGAATGCTCGGTGCCGGCCGGTATCCACATTGCGTGGTCGGGCGGCACCATCCAGCGCCCGTACCTGGTCGTCACCAGCACGACACCGACCAGCGCATGCAGCAACTGGCTGCGGCTGTGGCGGTGTTGCGGCACGTGGTAACCATCGGGGTATTCGGTCGGCAAAGCCACCGCCGGCCCGGAAACTTCTTCCAGCCACTGCCAGCGGCTTTCATGCAATCGGCCGAGATCGGCATTGCCGACGCGGAAGATGTCCCTGCCATGTGGCATCGGCTATGGCCCACTTGCGAAACTATTGGACCAAACCACGAAAGAAGTCGCCTCGCAAGCAGCTTATAAGGAACCATCCCCAAGGCGCTCCGTAGGGGCGTCCTTCAAGGCGCTTCAGACGAGCGTCCTTACGGCGGTCCGCGGGAGCGGCCGCCCAAGCCTGCCTGCGGGTAATGCCCCGCCAAAAAGACCTCGGAGCCTGCCTTGACCGATACGACAGCCACCAGCATTGCGCCGCAGCCAAGCGCTAGCCTCCCCTCAGTCCAGGCAACCGCCTTCACCGTCATCCTGGCCGTAAGCTTTTGCCATGGCATCAACGACATCATGCAGTCGCTGCTGCCGGCGATCTATCCGTTGCTGAAAGAGAATTACGGTCTCGATTTCTGGCAGATTGGTCTTTTGACCTTCACCTTCCAGGTCACGGCGTCGCTGCTGCAGCCGATCATCGGCATGATCACCGACAAGCGGCCAATGCCCTATTCCCTGCCCTATGGCATGGCGTCCTCGCTGATCGGCCTGGTCGTGCTGGCCTATGCCGGTCATTATGCGCTGCTTCTGGTCGGCGCCTCGCTGATCGGCATCGGCTCGGCGATCTTCCATCCGGAATCCTCGCGCATTGCCCGCTTTGCCTCGGGCGGCCGCTTTGGCCTGGCGCAATCGCTGTTCCAGGTCGGCGGCAATTTCGGCCAGTCGATGGGACCGCTGCTCGCCGCCTTCATCGTCGTGCCCTTCGGCCAGACCAGCATTTCCTGGTTCGCCATCGGTTCGCTGATCGGCATCATCGTTTTGTCGCGAGTCGGCGGCTGGTACAGCCGGATGCGCGCCGCGCAAGGTAATCGCAAGGCAGCAAGCTTCGTCTCGCCCTTCCCGCGCAAGAAGGTGATGGGAGCGCTGGCGGTGCTGACGCTGCTGGTGCTGACCAAGAACGCTTACATCGCCTCGCTCTCCAGCTACTACACCTTCTATTCCATCCATAAATTCGGCGTTTCGGTGCAGATGAGCCAGGTCATGCTGTTCCTGTTCCTTGGCGCCTCGGCGCTGGGCATCCTGCTCGGCGGCCCGTTCGGCGACCGCTATGGCCAGAAGGCGATGATCTGGTTCTCGATCGTCGGCGTGCTGCCGTTCACGCTCGCTTTGCCCTACGCCAATTTCGAATGGACGATGGTGCTGACGGTGCTGATCGGGCTGATCCTGTCCTCGGCCTTCTCCAACATCGTGGTGTTTGCCCAGGAGTTGGTGCCGGGACGTGTTGGCACGATCGCCGGGATCTTCTTCGGCTTCGCCTTCGGCATGGGCGGCATCGCCGCAGCCGTGCTCGGCGTCGTCGCCGACATGAAAGGCATCGATTTCGTCTTCCAGATCTGCTCGTATCTGCCGCTGCTCGGCCTGCTGACGGTGTTCCTGCCCAACATGAAGGAAGCCAGGAAGGCGCAGGCGGCGGCCAGATAAAACCGGTCGATTTTGCGGATTTGACGCAGGGCGCGGCATTGCTGCGCCCTCTGTGATTCTTTCACCATGCGCTGGTTGAAAAGCCTGCTAGAGATAGTCATCAACGAAGGCTTGGGGCCTTCGACGTCT
Organism: Mesorhizobium sp. M0761; assembly: GCF_040320205.1. NCBI lineage: Bacteria > Pseudomonadati > Pseudomonadota > Alphaproteobacteria > Hyphomicrobiales > Phyllobacteriaceae > Mesorhizobium > Mesorhizobium sp. M0761. The sequence goes on along the minus strand of NZ_JAMYPF010000001.1, from coordinate 400,058 downwards.
CTGGGGGATGACATGCGCAAGATCGTATTGGCCGTATTGGGTGTGCTTCTTGTTACCTTGCCGGCGACGGCACGCATCGTTCCTTTTCCGCCGGGTTTCAAGACGCAGTCCGTCGAAACCAACGGCACCAAACTCTATGTGCGCGTTGGCGGCAAGGGTCCCGCCGTCGTGCTGCTGCACGGCTTTGCCGATACCGGAGACATGTGGGGCGCCGCGGCCATCGCCCTCGCAAAGGACCACACCGTCATCGTGCCGGACCTGCGCGGCATGGGTCTGTCGGCCCACCCGGAAGCGGGCTACGCCAAGAAGAACCAGGCCGTCGACATCGCCGGCGTGTTGGATGCCCTGAAGATCGACAAGGCAGATCTCGTCACCCACGACATCGGCAACATGGTCGGCTATGCGCTTGCCGCGCAATATCCCAAGCGCATCACCAAATGGGTCATCATCGATGCGCCGCTGCCCGGCATCGGCGATTGGGAAAAGATCAAGCAAAGCCCGCTGCTTTGGCACTTCAACTTCCGCGGCCCGGATATGGAGCGGCTGGTCGCAGGGCGCGAGCGCATCTATCTCGATCGCTTCTACAACGAACTGTCGGCAGACCCCAAGAAGATCGACGAGGCCACGCGCAAGCACTACGCCAGACTCTATGCCCGCCCGCATGCGATGCATGACGCTTTCGAGCAGTTCAAGGCGTTTGACCAGGACGCGATCGACAACCAGGCGATGCTTGCCGCCGGCGGCAAACTGACCATGCCGGTGCTGGCTGTCGGCGGTGAAAAATCCGCCGGCACCACGCAGGCCGATCTCCTGCGGCTTGTTGCGACCGATGTCACGAGCGGCATCGTGCCCGACTCCGGTCACTGGATCATGGAGGAAAACCCCGACGCGACCGTCAAAGTGATCACTGGTTTTCTCGATAAATAAGGCACCGCCTCGCTGACATTTCGATGAAAGCAAAGGCACCCGCCCGGCGGCGGGTGCCTTGCTTATCCGACTGGACGATGTCTATTCAACTGAACGGTTCTACGCCTTGAAGAAGGCCAGGAGGTCGGCATTGATGACATCGGCATGGGTCGTCGCCATGCCGTGCGGGAAGCCCTTGTAGACCTTGAGCTCGCCCTTTTTGAGCAGCTTGACAGCCAGCAGCGCGGAGTCGGCGATCGGAACGATCTGGTCGTCGTCGCCATGCATCACCAGCACCGGCACGTCGATGGCCTTCAGATCGTCGGTGAAGTCGGTTTCCGAGAACGCCTTGATGCAATCGTAATGCGCCTTGGTGCCGCCCATCATGCCCTGGCGCCACCAATTCTCGACGACAGCCTGCGACACCTGGGCGCCGGGGCGGTTGAAGCCGTAGAACGGGCCGGCCGCAACATCGTGGAAAAACTGGGCGCGGTTGGCTGCCTGGGCGGAGCGGAAACCGTCGAAAACCTCGATCGGCAGGCCGCCGGGATTGGCCGCCGTCTTCAGCATGATCGGCGGCACCGCGCCGAGCAGCGCGGCCTTGGCGACACGGCCGCCGGAGCCGTACTTCGCGACATAGCGGGCCACTTCGCCGCCACCGGTAGAATGGCCGACATGGATGGCGTCCTTGAGGTCGAGATGCGCCGCAAGTTCCGCGACATCGGCGGCATAAGTATCCATCTCGTTGCCGGTATCGGTCTGGGTCGAGCGGCCATGGCCGCGCCGGTCATGGGCAATGACGCGGTACCCCTTGGACAGGAAGAACAGCATCTGGGCGTCCCAGTCGTCGCTGCTCAGCGGCCAGCCGTGATGGAAGACGATGGGTTGTCCCGTTCCCCAATCCTTGTAGAAAATTTCGGTGCCGTCCTTGGTGGTGATCGTGCTGCTGCCGGGCTTGGTCATCTCGCTCTCCATTGATTGCTTCCGCGATAATCAATATCGCGATAACCATATGACTAGCGCAGGTCCAAATCCTTGTCTACAGAAAATATGTACCGCGATATCATTTTTCGTGGTACATATTGGTGTGCTCAGTCGGCAAAGGAATGCCTCGTGCCTCTCCCGTTGGACAACCAGCTCTGTTTCACGCTTTACGCCACCAGCATGGCAATCAACCGCACCTACAAGCCCATGCTGGACGAGATGGGCATCACCTATCCGCAATACCTCGGGCTGAACGCACTTGCCGAAGCCGGCGGGATGTCGGTCGGCTCGATTGCGCACAGGCTCGCTTTGGAATCGAGCACCATCACGCCGCTGGTGAAGCGCATGGAACAGGCCGGTCTCGTCACCCGCCAGCGCAGCCAGACGGACGAGCGCCAAGTGCAGGTCGACCTGACGCCTGCCGGCCGCTCGCTGCTCGTCCAGTGCAACTGCCTCAACGAAACCCTGATCGAACGCTCGGGCATGACGATGGCTGATCTCGATGCCTTGAATCGGCGGATCCAGGCGCTGCGCGAAGCGTTGAGCAGCAAGCCGGACTAGCTGCCCTACAAACACGCCAGGCTTAATCCTTGCCGGCCAGCCAGCGCACGACGTTGCCCATCAGCTTGCCGTAGAGCGGCCATCCCAAAAAGTCCTGCGACAGCCAGTGCGGGCCGATGTCGGTCGCCCACGCGACGGTGCGGCCACGGCCATGCTCACGAACCGCAAGCAGCGGCCAGTCCGTGCCACGATAATGGCAGGTCGCCAGAAGCTGGGACGAGCCGTCGCGCCTGAAATCGAGTTTGTTCATGCCGAGGATCGGTGGCAACGGACCCGCGACACCGGCAAGGATCGGATGCGACGCCTGAAGGATCGACGGCTGCAGGCCTTGCGGCACTTCCAGCCCGTCCGAGAATGGCAGGCAGCGCACGGGCAGCACGTCCTCGACCGGGGTGTCGTGGAAACGCGCCGTGCCGAACATGCCTTGGAACCCCATATAGCCGCCGGCCAGCATCAGCCCGCCGCCGCCTTCGACATAGGCCTTGAGGACGTCGAGGCGGTTGACGCCGATGCGCCCGGCGCGGGCCTCCGGCGTGACCAGCAAGGTCAGCGCGCCGATATCGGAGATCACCACCGCCTGGTATTCGGCCAGCGCGTCGAGGTCATACGGAAATTCGGCCGCGCAGCGATCGCCACCGATCTGCGTCACCGCTATGCCCTCTGCGGCAAGTGCGGCATTGAAGGCCGTCGCGCCATTCACCCATGTCGCACTTGTCAGAACGTCGCCGCCGACAGCGACCGACGTCGTCGCCGCGAAGGTCTCGCCTGCCAGCAAGAGTTTCATCGTCGCCCTCACGCTTTTCGACTGAGCGGGCGCCGGCTTGAACCGGCGCCCGCCGGTCCTTGGGAGGCTTAGAACTTGAACTCGGCCAGGTTTTCCGGCGTCACGATCTTGGCCGGGCCGAGGATCAGTTCGCCGCTGGCCCCAATAGTGTACTCGCCGAGCCTCCCTGCCGTGAACTTCTCACCTTCCTTGCCGGTGATCTTGCACTGCGCCAGCGCCTGGGCCGCCTGATAGGTCAGGTAGCCGAGATCGGTGACATTCCACCAGATATCCTGGGCAGCGCCATCCTTGATGTATTTCGAAATCAAAGTGGCCGGCGCAAGGCCGGTCAGCTTGACCTTGCCGATCATGCCGGCTTCCTCGAGTGCGCGCGCGGCCGCCGGAAGGCCAATGCCTGCCGGCACGATGATCACCTTGAGATCCGGAAACGCCTGCACCAGCGCCAAGGCCTGCTGCTGGTTGACCTGCTCGCTCTCCTCGCCATAGGCGACCTGCATCAGTTTCATCTTGGCGTATTTCGGCTCTGCCGCCATCTTCGCCTTCATGAAGTCGATCCAGGCGTTCTGGTTGGTCGCCGTCGGCGTCGACGACAGGATGGCGAACTCGCCTTCGCCGCCGCTGAGGTTGAATGCGCTTTCCAGCATCATTTCGGCCAGACTGTCGCCCTTCACCTGGTTCACGAACACCGCGCGCGCATCGGCCGCGACGTCGGAATCGTACGAGATCACCCGGACGCCTTGCTGAACGGCGCGCTTCAGCGCAGGCGCAACCGCATTGGCGTCGTTGCCGGCGATAGCGATGACCCCGACCTTCTGCGACACCAGGCTGTTGATGAATTCGATCTGTGCCTCGGCCGTCGCCTGCGACGGGGCGACCTGGGTGGCGGTGCCGCCAATTTCCTTCGCAGCCTCCTCGGCGCCGCCGAAAGCCACCTTGAAGTAGGGATCGGTGTCGAGCTTGGGCAGGAAGCCGACCGTTACAGGTTCCTTGGCGCATTCCTGGCTGTATGCCAGCGAGGCCGGCGCAAGCAGAACCGCGGATGCGAGCAGGGCTATTCTAAACGCTTTCATTGTGTCTCCTCCGTCAGAATTCGGGCTTGAAGAAAGGGGCCCGAGATCACCCCTTGGTTTCGCGCAGGACGCGCGATCTTGACAGCCGCTCCTCCAGGGAGCGCCAGTAGTTGGAGACCAGCAGCGAGCCGATCAGGAGCAGGCCGATGATCATGCCTTGGGCGTCGCCGCCGATCTGGTTGAGCGCCAGCACGTTGCGGATGATGGCAATCAAGAGCAGCGCCAGCATGACGCCGGTGAGCCGCCCCTTGCCGCCAAAGACACTGACGCCGCCGAGCAGCACGATGGTGATGACGTCGAGCTCCATGCCGAGCGCATTGTTGGCGCGGGCATTGGAAAGGCGCGCGGTGTAGACGATGCCGGCGATGGCCGCGACGACACCGGAGACGACGAATAGCCTCAGCACCATCTTGCGCGTGTCGATGCCGGAATAGCGCGCCACTTCCGGACTGCCGCCGAGCGCGTAGATGCGCTTGCCGGTCGGCGTCTTCTGCAGCACCACCGCGAAGATCGGCGCCAGCAGCAGGAACGGCACGATGGTCCACGGGATTTGTGTGCCCGGCAGATTGCTGATGCCGAAATCGACAACCGCCGGCGGCAATATGTTGACCGAACCGGTGCCGAGCAGGATGTAGCCAATGCCCCGATACAGCGCCATGGTGCCGAGCGTCACCACCAGCGACTGCAACCCGAGGCCCGACACCAGATAGCCGTTGAAGGCGCCGAGCAGGCCGCCGAAGACGAGCGTCAGCGGAATGGCGGCCAGCGTCGGCACGCCAGCCTGGACAAGCAGGCCAAAAATCACGGATGTCAACGCCAGCACCGAGGCGATCGACAGGTCGATCTCGCGGGTGATGATGAGCAGCGTCATCGGCAGGATCAGCAACGCCTTTTCCGAGGCGCTCGCCGCCAGCTGAGAAAGGTTAAAGCCGGAAACGAAATTCGGCACGAAGACCGCCGCATAGATGAAGACGGCGAGGCAGGCGGTCGCCAGCAGCAGATCCCAGAAGTCGATCGAGCGGATAAACTTTCTCATCTCGCCCTCGCCTGTCTTGCCTGTTCGGCACGCCGCACGATGAAGGTGTCGATGCAGATGGCAACCAGGATCACCAGGCCATAGACGCCCTGCAGCCAGAGCGGGTCGACACGCACCAGCGTCAGCCCATTCTTGATGACCAAGAGAGTGAGCGCGCCAAGGATGATGCCGAGCAGCGTGCCCGAGCCGCCGCGGATGGCGACGCCGCCGACCACTGCAGAGGCGATCACCGTGAGTTCGAAGCCGAGCGCGACGCGGGCATCGATGGTGGCATAGCGCGATGCCCACAGCGCCCCGCACAGACCGCCGAGCAGGCCGGCCATGCCGAAGGCCAGCAGAATGCGCCGGTCGACCGGAATGCCGATCAGCCGTGCGCCGTCGGGATTGGAGCCGGTGGCAAACAGCTCGCGCCCGGTTGCGGTGCGATAGAGCAGCACATAGCCGGCGCACAGGATGACAATAGCGATGATGACGATCAGCGGCACGCCTGCGATCTTCAGCCCGGTCATGTCGAGCCAGGCTTGCGTGACTTCGTCGGCGCTGACCTGGTCGCCCGCCGCCCAGATCGAGTTGAAACCGCGGAAGATCGACATCGAAGCCAGCGTAACGACGATGGCCGGGATCTTTCCCCTGGTAACGACAAGGCCGTTGAGCAGTCCGGCAAAGCCGCCGACCGCGCAGGCGGTGATCAGGCCGATGCCGATGTCCAATCCGGGATAGGCCTGAACCATGCTGGCCGCCATATAGGCGGAGAGGCCGATCACAGCTGCGATCGACAGGTCGATGTTGCGGGTGATCAGCACCAGCATCTGCGCCAGTGCGGCGACAATCAGCAAGGCCGCGTCCATCGACACAGCGGTGAGGTTCGCCGCGCTCACCATGCGCGGGTTGATGATGGTAACCGGGATGGCGACGGCGAGCATCGCGGCGAGCAGCCCGAACTCCCGCCGCTTCAGAAAATCGAACGGTCCTTTTGCCTTTTCCTCCCGGGCGGCGCGTTCTATCTGCGCTGCCTGGCCGGCGCGTTCATCGGTCCTGGTCGCCGCTTCCAGTACTTTTTCCTGCGTGGCTTGCCCGCGCGAAAACTCGGCAGTCTGGCGGCCTTCGCGCAGCACGACAATGCGGTCGCACATGCCGATCAGCTCGGGCATCTCTGACGAGATCAAAAGGATCGCCATGCCTTGCGCGGCAAGGTCCGCGATCATTGCATGCACTTCCGCCTTGGTGCCGACATCGATGCCTTGCGTCGGCTCGTCGAGGATGAGCACGCGCGGCTCGGTGCGCAGCCACTTGGCCAGCACCACCTTCTGCTGGTTCCCACCCGACAATTCCTTGACCGGCTGTCCGTAACCGGAAAAGCGCAGCTTCATGCGCTTTAGCCAGTCCGCCACCAGACCGATGGCGCGGTCGGTGCCGTAGAGACCGCGAGGCGCGGCCTTGTCGAGGACCGGCAGCACCGCATTGTCGAGGATGGAGAAATCCATCACCAGGCTCTGGCCCATGCGGTCTTCCGAGACATAGGCAATGCGCGCGTCCATGGCGTCGCGCGCAGAGGCGAAATGCACGGGCTTGCCGTCGATCAGGATTTCGCCGGTGTCGGGCCGGTCGATGCCAAACAGGACGCGTGCAATCTCGGTCCGCCCGCTGCCGACCAGGCCGCCAAGCCCCAGCACCTCGCCGGCGTGAAGCTTGAGGTCGATACCGGCAAACCCGCCGGCGCGCGAAAGTCCCTTCGCCTCCAGCACCAGCGCGCCTGAGGCATGGCGCCGTTCGGGATAGAGGTCGGTGACTTCACGCCCGACCATCATGCTGATGGCGGCAGCGCGGCCAAGCTCGGCCTTCGGCTTGACGCCGATCAGGCGCCCGTCACGCAGCACGGCGATGCGGTCGGCGATGCGGAAGATTTCATCCATGCGGTGGCCGACGAACATCATCGCCACGCCGTGCAGCCTGAGATCGGCAACGACGGAAAACAGCCGCTCGACCTCGCGTTGCGACAATGCGGCCGTGGGCTCGTCCATGATCAGCACGCGCGCATCCAGCGATAGCGCGCGGGCAATCTCGACCAGTTGCTGTTCTGAGGTGCGCAGTGTTCCCAGCCGCGTTACCGCCGGCACGTCGAGGCCGACGGTCGCCAGCACCTTGCGCGCGCCGGCCAGCATGGCGGCATTGTCGATGCCGCCGAAGCGGTCGCGCGGCATGTGGCCGAGATAGATGTTTTCCGCCACCGAAAGATCGGGAAACAGGCCAGGATGCTGGTGCATGACCGCAATGCCGGCCGCCTGCGCGTCGTGCGGCGAATGGAAAGCTGCTGGCTTGCCGTCGACCTCGACGTGACCGCTGGTGGGGGAATGCACGCCGGCCAGAAGCTTCACGCAGGTGCTCTTGCCGGCGCCGTTTTCGCCAAGCAGCGCCAGCACCTCGCCGGAGCGCAATTCGAAGGAGGCGTCCTTGAGCGCAATCGTGCCGCCGAAAGCCTTCGTCGCCTGAACCAGGGCAACGGGAACAGCCCGCACCACCGCAGCGTCGGCTTCGCTTTGTGTGCCCGAGTGCAGCACGTCTCCTCCCTGACTAGTTATTTTTTCAATTTGCTATATTAAATAGCGCAAAGGCGCAACGGCAAAATTGACTTCCATGGTTCCGACGCGCACTGTCGCCGCCAACATAGGCACCGCAGGGTGCGCTCGGCCGCAGGTGGTTTGCGGGCTTCGCGCCGGGAACGGGACATTTGGGGAGTGCGGGTTTTGTCAGGGAGAGGCAGCAATTCTGTCAAAGTTCGGCACTATAATGAGCGTTTCGTGCTCGACGCCATCCGCCGCCTCAAGGAAGCGTCCAAGTCCGATCTGGCGCGCGCGGCAAGCCTGACGCCGGCGGCGGTCGCTGCCATCGTCGACGGCCTGGAATCCTCCGGTTTCGTAAAGCAAGTGGGGAAAAGGTTCGGGCAACGCGGATCGCCCTCCACGCTTTACCGGCTGACACCAGAACGCATCTACAGCGTCGGCATCAAGATCGGCCGGCGTGCGCTGGAAGCCGTTCTGGTCGACTTCGCCGGTGAAATCCGCGCAAGAGAGTCGCACGAATACCGCTTCCCCGATCCTGATCTGGTGCTGAAGGCCGGCAACATGGCGCTGGCCACGTTCGAGAAACTCGTCGACGGACTTGGCGATGCAAGCATCGTCGGCGTCGGCATTGCCTCCCCCTATTTCCTCGGCGGCTGGAGCGAGGAACTCGGCTTTCCCGACGATCTCGGCAGCCGCTGGGAAGCGATCGACCTAACGACATGCTTTGCCACGCCGGCAAAGACGCCGGTGTTCGTGGAAAACGACGCCACGTCGGCGGCGCTGGCCGAACTTGTCCAGGGCGCCGGCGCCCGCTTTCGCGATTTCATGCACATCTCGATCGACACTTTTGTCGGCGGCGGCCTGGTGCAAGGCGGCAGGGTCCATACCGGGCCGCATGGCAACAGCGCTGCCCTCGGACCCTTGCCGGTCTCGCCCTCAAGCCTCGATTCGGTGGCGGCGAAGCCGGCGCGCTACCAGAGCCTGCTGCATCGCGCCTCGATCTATGTGCTGGTCAATCACCTGAGGTCGCGCGGCGTGGTGATCAATCGTGTGCGGGAACTCGATCCGTTGCCACCCGAAGCGCGCGTGCCGCTGTTCGAATGGATCGACGATTGTGCGAGCGCGCTGGTCGAGGCGATCATCGCCATCACCTCCATCATCGACATCGAGGCCGTCGTTCTCGACTCGATCCTGCCCAGGCCGATCCATCTCGAACTGCTGGCAAGGGTGCAGACCCAGTTCAACCAGGCCAGCGCCATCGGCATCGTGGCGCCAGAGATCGTGCCGGGGCAATTCGGCCCCGAAGCCTCCTCGATCGGCGCCGCCATGCTGCCGTTCTCGGCGCTGCTGGCGCCCGACAGCGGCGTGCTCATGATCGGCAAGGACCGGACGAAACTGCTGAGCGCTCTGTCCACGCTCGGTGGCGCCAAGGGAAACGGATCAAATCCGCCCACCGACCTGCCGGCCTGAGCGCAATGCGGCGCCCAACGCAGGCATCGGCCGCCCTTGCCCGCCATGGCTTGCACGCCTGCCCGCCTTCCGCTATAGAGCCGCCACCCGCGTAGACACCCTTGGAGGCAACGCGGCGGAAGGCTGCCTTCCCTTGTGATCCCGAACAAAGCTCCGCGTATGCGGTTTCTGGCATTCGGACATCCAGGCCTGGCGGCTTTCGACGTTTACGGTCCAGGCACACTGCCACCGCAAACGCTCCATAAAACGCGAAAGGAAATGCCATGAGCCACGATACTTACGAGCTCAAGGCCGAAGCGCGCGAACAGGTCGGTAAGGGGTCCGCCCGTGCAGTTCGCCGCAACGGTAAAGTGCCTGCAGTTATCTACGGCGACAGACAGCCTCCCCTGGCGATTGCGCTGAACTATAAGGACGTCTTCTACAAAATCCATGGCGGCGGGTTTTTGACCACGATCGCCACGATCGATGTCGACGGCAAGAAAATCCAGGTTCTGCCCAAGGATTTCCAGCTTGACCCGGTCAAGGATTTCCCGGTCCATGTCGACTTCCTGCGCATCGGCAAGGACACCGAGGTCAACGTCGACGTGCCTGTCCACTTCATCAATGAAGACAAGTCGCCCGGCATCAAACGCGGCGGCGTGCTCAACATCGTGCGTCATGAAGTCGAGTTCCACTGCCCGGCCAATGCGATCCCGGAATTCATCACCGTCGATCTCACCGGCGCCGACATTGGCGATTCGATCCACATCTCGGCGGTTACCTTGCCGGCCGGCGTCAAGCCGGTGATCTCCGATCGCGACTTCACCATCGCGACCATTGCCGGCTCCTCGGCGATGAAGCCGGAGACGGAAGAGACGGCGGAAGCGGCAGCCCCCGAAGCGGCGGCTCCTGCTGCCGAAGAGAAGTAATTTTCGGGCCCGGAGTTCACGATGCTTGTCTTTGCAGGCCTCGGCAATCCGGGCGCGAAATACGCTGATAACCGGCACAATGTCGGCTTCATGGCGGCGGACGCAATTGCCCGCCGCCATTCGTTTTCGCCCTGGTCGAAGAAGTTCCAGGGCCTGATCGCCGAAGGCACGATTGCCGGCGAAAAGATTCTCCTGATCAAACCGCAGACCTTCATGAACCTGTCGGGACAGCCGATCGGCGAAGCCTTGCGCTTCTACAAGCTCGGCCCCGAGGCGCTGACCGTCTTCTACGACGAGATCGACCTGCCGGCCGGCAAATTGCGGGTCAAAGTCGGCGGCGGCGCCGGCGGCCACAACGGCATCCGCTCGCTCGACCAGCATGTCGGCAAGAATTTTCGCCGCGTGCGCATCGGCGTCGGACACCCCGGCGTCCGGGAAATGGTGCATGGCCATGTTCTCGGCGACTTCGCCAAGGCCGATCGCGAGTGGCTGGACGTGCTGCTCGACACCATCGCCGACGATGCCGGGCTGCTGGCCAAGGGCGACGACAGTTCCTTCATGAACCGCATTACTCTGGCCCTGCGTGACAAGCTGGTGCCGACCAGCGACGACGACCGGCCGCCGCCCAAGGCGCCGAAGGCTGAAGGTCCAAAGGCTCAAAGCCACATCCGCCAGGCACGGCCACAGCAGGCGGCGGCCAAGCTGCCGGAAAGCGGCCCTATGGCCGCCATGCTGAAGAAACTGTTCGGCAAGAAGGACTGAGCGTCGATAGGATCGGGACCGCGGGGCTTGACGTTGCTCACCCCTATCGCCCATAGCCCTCATCAAATTTCTAGTTTCCCGATAGGACCGGACACATGGGTTTCAAATGCGGCATCGTTGGCTTGCCCAACGTCGGCAAGTCAACGCTTTTCAACGCGTTGACCAGGACGGCGGCGGCGCAGGCCGCCAACTATCCGTTCTGCACCATCGAACCGAACACCGGCGAGGTGGCGGTGCCTGATCCGCGGCTGCAGAAGATCGCCGCAATCGCCAAGTCTAAGGAGATCATCCCGACCCGCATCTCCTTCGTCGACATCGCCGGCCTGGTGCGCGGCGCCTCCAAGGGCGAAGGGCTGGGCAACCAGTTCCTCGCCAACATCCGTGAGGTCGACGCCATCGTGCATGTGCTGCGCTGTTTCGAGGATGACGACATCACCCATGTCGAGGGCAAGATCGACCCTGTCGCCGACGCCGATACGGTCGAGACCGAGCTGATGCTCGCCGACCTCGACAGCCTCGAGCGCCGCATCGTGCAGATCCGCAAGCGCGCCGGCAGCAAGGACAAGGAAGCAACCACCGTGCTGCCGATGATGGAGGCCGCACTCGAGCTCCTCCAGGCCGGCAAGCCGACCCGCATCCTGCTCAACGGCATTTCAGCGGAAGACCTGCGCATCCTGCAGGGACTGAACCTCTTGACCTCGCACCCCGTGCTCTATGTATGCAACGTCGCCGAAGCCGACGCCGCCACCGGCAACGAGCACACCAGGGCCGTGGAAAAGATGGCGACCGCGCAGGGCGCCGGCACCGTGGTGATCTCAGCCGCGATCGAAGCCGAAGTCGCCCAGCTCTCCGACGAGGAAGAGATGGAGTTCCTGTCCTCGCTCGGCCTCGACGAACCTGGCCTCAACAAGGTCATCCGCGCCGGCTACGATCTGTTGCATCTCATCACCTATTTCACCGCCGGGCCGAAGGAGACGCGCGCCTGGACGATCCACAAGGGCGACAAGGCCCCGCAGGCGGCCGGCGTCATCCACACCGATTTCGAGCGCGGCTTCATCCGCGCGCAGACCATCGCCTACAACGACTACATCACGCTAGGCGGCGAAGTGGCGGCCAAGGAAGCCGGCAAGGCGCGCGACGAAGGCAAGGAATATGTCGTCCAGGACGGCGACGTCCTGCTGTTCAAGTTCAACACCTGAGACGCCGAGGCATCTCGCGGCTCGCGCGCTGACGGCGGCCGATCACGGCTTCGTCAAGTGGAGGAGCCGGCATGCCGCTTCGCTTGACTGCCCTTGGCACCGGGTCTATGGCCGTTTGCATGCGACTTGGCCGTCCCCGTGGGAACGGCGGCGCGTGCAAGACCCATCGCTATTAAACGAAACCTTGGGCTCAACCAACGGAGACCGGCGATGATCAAGGCCTTCGTCGTCGACAATGATCGTCTGCGCCTCGCCGACGATCTCGTGGCCAATGGCGATCAGGTCGTCTGGGCCGACCTTCTCAACCCGACCAAGGAAGAAGAAACAACGATCGAGACTTGGCTCGGTGTTGCCATCCCGACGCGCGAGGAGATGGAGGAGATCGAGATTTCGAGCCGCCTCTACATCGAGGACGGCGCCTACTTCATGACCGCCACCTTGCCGGCGCAGACCGAAATCGATGATCCCTTGATGTCACCGGTTACCTTTGTGCTTGCCGGCCCGAGACTGGTCACCATCCGCTATCATGAGCCGAAGGCGTTCAAGACCTTTCCGCTGCGCGCCGAGAAGGTGGCGACAGGCTGCACCACCGGCAACACCATCCTGATCGGCCTGCTGGAGGCGATCGTCGATCGCCTAGCCGATATTCTCGAACGCGCCGGCCGTGACATCGAGACGATCTCGCGCGACATCTTCGAGGCGCGGTCGACCAAGGTGAACAAGCGCAATCGCGATTTCCAGGAACTGCTCAAGGCCATAGGCCGCAAGGAAGACATTGCCTCCTCGATCCGCGACAGCCTGATCTCGCTGCAGCGCCTCACCGGCTTCCTTGCCCATGTCGCGACCCAGATCAAGATGAGCAAGGACGTCCGCGCCCGCATCAAGACAGTATCGCGCGACGTGCTGTCGCTCGCCGACCACGCCACCTTCCTGTCGCAGAAGATCTCGTTCCTGCTCGACGCGACGCTCGGCATGATCTCGATCGAGCAGAACGCCATAATCAAGATCTTCTCGGTCGCCGCCGTCATCTTCCTGCCGCCGACGCTGGTAGCTTCGATCTACGGCATGAATTTCGACCTCATCCCGGAGCTGAAATGGGAGCTCGGCTATCCCTTCGCCATCGGCCTGATGATCCTGTCGGCGATCCTCCCCTTCTGGTATTTCCGCCGCCGCGGCTGGTTGTAGGCCCAATAGAATTCGCTTGACCAAACGCCGCCCGGACGGCATCCGGATGCCCGGTGATCGTACAACCGGATTGGGATCATGACCGCAAAAAGCTGGGCCTACGAGGATTTCACCGAGGGCGCATCGATCGACCTCGGCGCCAAGCAGGTGAGTGCGGCCGAAATCATCGAATTCGCCACCGAATTCGACCCGCAGCCGATGCATCTCGACGAAGCCGCCGGCAAGGCCAGCATCCTTGGCGGCTTGGCCGCCTCCGGCTGGCACACCTGCGCGATCTTCATGCGCATGCTGTGCGACGCCTTCCTGCTCGACTCGACCGCGCAAGGCGCGCCCGGCATCGACCAGGTCAAATGGAAGAAGCCGGTGCTGGCCGGCGACACGCTGGCCGGCAGCACCAGTGTGCTCGCCAGGCGCCTGTCGAAGTCACGCCCAACACTCGGCCTCGTCACCTTGCGCAGCGAACTGTTCAACCAGCGCGGTGAAAGCGTCTTCGAACTTGAGAACACTGTCATGTTCTTGACCCGCGAGGCCGGCGCATGAGCCTCGACGCGTTCTTCCGCATCGGCGATACCATCAACCTCGGTTCGCACACATTCGAAGCCGAGGCGATCAAGGCGTTCGCCTGCAAATACGATCCACAGGTCTTTCATGTCGACGAGGAGGCGGCGAAGAAAAGCGTGTTCGGCCGCCTCTGCGCCTCAGGCTGGCACACCGCGGCCACCTGGATGAAGCTCAATCTCAAAAATCCTATGGACGCTTCTCAATGGACCGGACCCGGCCCGGTACCAGAATTCGGCCCCTCCCCCGGCTTCAGGAACCTGAAATGGCCAAAGCCGGTCTATGCCGGAGAAACCGTCACCTTCATGCGCACGGCCCTGTCCCACCGCCCGCTCGCCAATCGCCCCGGCTGGCGGCTGCTCGCGCTGCGCTCGGAAGGACTCGATTCTACGGGCGACAAGGTGCTGGAGTTCGACAGCGCGGTGCTGGTGAAGGCTGGGTAGTGAATGGTGAGTAGTGAGTAGTGAGTAGTGAGTAGTGAGTATTCAATATCAGAGTGTGTGAGTAAGCCTAGCGCCTGTCATTGAACGCTGACATTCACTATTCACTATTCACTATTCACTATTCACTATTCACTAATGCCCCTCAAACCCGATCAACGTCCGCACCGGCACGCCCAGCGCTTCGAGCTTCGCCCGTCCGCCGAGATCCGGCAGGTCGATGACGAAGCACGCGGCAAGAATATCGGCGCCGATCTGCCTCAGCAACTTGACCGCCGCCTCCGCCGTGCCGCCGGTCGCGATCAGGTCGTCGACCAGGATCACCTTCTCGCCCGGCGCAACGCCGTCCTTGTGCATCTCCATCTCGTCCAGCCCGTATTCCAGGCTGTAGGCGACGCGTACCGTCTCGTAAGGCAGCTTGCCCTTCTTGCGGATCGGCACGAAGCCGGCCGAAAGCTGGTGCGCGACCGCACCGCCGAGGATGAAGCCACGCGCCTCGATGCCGGCGATCTTGTCGATCTTCTGGCCGGCATAGGGATGCACCAGCTCGTCTATGGCGCGGCGGAAGGCGCGCGCATTGCCGAGCAAAGTGGTGATGTCGCGAAACAGGATACCGGGCTTGGGGTAGTCCGGAATGGTGCGGATCGCGGCGAGCAGCGTGTCTTCGAGCGAGGATTTCATGGGTCGAGATTACCTGAAACGGAGGTTGTTGCGCGACAATTGTTCGATCGAACTGCAGCCCATCAGCTTCATGCCGCGCTCGATCTCGACCCGCATCTGCTCCAGCGCCCGCTCTACGCCCGGCTGGCCGGCCGCCGCCAGCGGGAACAGATAATAGCGGCCGACGCCAACAGCCTTGGCGCCGAGCGACAGCGCCTTCAGCACATGGGTGCCGCGCTGCACGCCGCCATCCATGATGACGTCTATTCTGTCCCCGACGGCATCGACGATCTCGGCCAGTTGGTCGAACGCCGCCCGCGAGCCGTCCAGCTGCCGGCCGCCATGGTTGGACAGCACAATGCCGCTGCAGCCGATCTCGACGGCGCGCTCAGCATCCTCCACCGACATGACGCCCTTGAGACAGAACGGACCTCTCCACAGTCTGACCATCTCGGCAACATCGTCCCAGGTCATCGACGGATCGAGCATCTCGGTGAAGTAGCGGCTGATCGACATCGTGCCGCCGCCCATGTCGACATGCTCGTCGAGCTGCGGCAGCTTGAACCCCTCATGGGTGAAATAGTTGATCGCCCAGCCCGGCTTCAGCGCGAACTGCAGCATGCCGGCAAGGTTGAGCTTGAAGGGGATGGCAAAGCCGGTGCGCTTGTCGCGCTCGCGGTTGCCTCCGGTGATGCTGTCGACGGTCAGCATCATCACTTCGACTCCAACCGCTTTCGCCCGCTGCATCATCGCCCGGTTGAGGCCGCGATCCCGGTGGAAATAGAACTGGTAGACCTGCGGGCTGCTGCTGATCTTGCGCGCTTCCTCAAGACTAACAGTGCCGAGCGAGGACACGCCGAACATCGTGCGGAATTTGGCCGAAGCCTTGGCCACCGCGCGCTCGCCTTGATGATGGAACAGCCGCTGCAAGGCGGTCGGCGAGCAATAGACGGGCATGGCCAGCTTCTGGCCCATCACCGTCACCGACATGTCGATCTCGCTTACCCCGCGCAGCACGTTGGGAACGAGGTCGCAGCGCTCGAAGCTCTCGGTGTTGCGGCGATAGGTGACCTCGTCGTCGGCCGCGCCATCGATGTAGTTGAAGATTGGCCCAGGCAACCGCTGCTGGGCCATGCGCCGGAAATCGGAAAAGTTGTGACAGTCGCGTAGCCGCATCATCGATTCCCAGGTGTCTTATCGCCGGCAATCCTTCATCACCGGTCGCGCGTGCATACCAATCACATGGCGCCCTGCCAACGGACTTGTTCGACCAGGCGGGTGGTTGCACCCAAGGCGACAGCCCCCTGCCCGCTTCGGCAAGCAAAAAGGGCGCCCGAAGACGCCCTTTCCGATTTCACAGGGGTAGCGGCGGTTAGTGGGCCACGCCTTCCCATACCTTGCGCTTGGTCAGATACATCAGCGCCCCAAACAGAAGCAGAAACACCAGCACGCGGAAGCCGGTCTTCTTGCGGTCTTCCATATGCGGCTCGGCCGCCCACATCAGGAACGCCGAGACGTCGCGCGAATACTGGTCGATCGTCTGCGGCGAACCGTCATCGTAGGTGACCTGGCCGTCGGAGAGCGGCTTGGGCATCTTCAGCGACACGCCGGACATGAAGTATGGATTATAGTGGGTGCCTTCGGGGATCACCATGCCGGCAGGTGGCGTCTCGTCGTAGCCGGTCAGCAGCGAATGGATGTAGTCCGGGCCGCCCTGCGCATATTGCGTGAATATGTCGAAGACGAAGCGCGGGAAGCCGCGCTCGACGCCGCGGGCCTTGGCCAGCAGCGACATATCCGGTGGGGCAGCGCCGCCGTTGGAAGCGGCAGCCGCCTCCTCATTGGCGAACGGCGCCGGGAAATGGTCGGACGGCTTGCCCGGGCGGTCGAACATGTCGCCGGCATCGTTGGGTCCATCATGGATGGTGTACTCAGCCGACAGCGACTTGATCTGCGCTTCCGAATAGCCGAGGTCCTCTAGCGTGCGGAACGCCACCAAATTCATCGAGTGGCAGGCCGAGCAGACTTCCTTGTAGACCTTCAAGCCACGCTGCAGCTGCGCCTTGTCGTAGGTGCCGAACGGACCGGCAAAAGTCCAGTCCATCTCCTTCGGCTCGTGGATCGGGAAATGCGTCGGTGCCGCCGCGTTGTGCGCCTCTTCAGCGGCGATCGCCACACTGCCGACGGCTCCGATGCCAGCGGCAAACACGCCTAGCAGGGCGAGCGAGGTGAGAATCTTTTTCATGCCAAATCCCCTTAGATTCTCACTCAGCCTTTGGTTTCCGGCGCCGCGGTCGCACCGGCCGGATGTCCCCCTCCGGCACCCTTGTTCTTCTCCAGCACCGCCTCGGTGATCGAATTCGGCAGTCTGCGTGGCGTCTCGATCAGGCCAAGCACCGGCAGGATGACGAGGAAGAAGGCGAAGTAGAACAGTGTCGCCGCTTGAGCGTAGCCAACGTAGTTGCCCGAGACCTCACCTATCAGGAGGGTCAACAGACCGCCACCTTCCGCCGGCTGCGAGCCAAGCCAGCCAAGCAGGACAGCGTCGGCGACGAACAGCCAGAAGAACAGCTTGTACCAGGGCCGGTAGACCGCCGAGCGCACCTTGGAGGTGTCGAGCCACGGCACCAGGAACAGCATGACGATGGCGCCGAACATGCACAGCACGCCACCGAGCTTGGAGTTGATCGGCCCGATGTTGAAGGTGATCGCGCGCAGGATCGCGTAGAACGGCAGGAAGTACCATTCCGGCACGATGTGGGCCGGCGTCTTCAGCGGGTTGGCGATCGTGTAATTGTCCGGATGGCCGAGAAAGTTCGGCAGGTAGAAGACGAAATAGGCGAAGAAGAACAGGAACACGATCATACCGAATGCATCCTTGATGGTCGCATAGGGCGTAAAGGCAACGGTGTCGGTTTTCGATTTCACCTCGATGCCGGTCGGGTTCGACTGGCCGACCACATGCAGCGCCCAGACGTGCAGCACGACGACGCCGGCAATCATGAACGGCAGCAAATAGTGCAGCGCAAAGAAGCGGTTGAGCGTCGGGTTGTCGACGGCGAAACCGCCGAGCAGCAGTTCCTGGATCCAGTTTCCGACCAGCGGAATGGCGCTGAAGAAGCCGGTGATGACGGTGGCGCCCCAGAAGCTCATCTGACCCCAGGGCAGCACATAGCCCATGAAGCCGGTCGCCATCATCAGCAGATAGATGATGCAGCCGAGGATCCACAGCAGCTCGCGCGGCGCCTTGTAGGAGCCGTAATAAAGCCCGCGGAAGATGTGGATGTAGACGGCGACGAAGAAGAACGAGGCGCCGTTGGAATGCATGTAGCGCAACAGCCAACCGGAATTGACGTCGCGCATGATCTTCTCGACCGAATTGAAGGCGAGATTGGTGTCGGCGGTATAGTGCATGGCGAGCACGATACCGGTCAGGATCTGCGCCACCAGCATGATCGTGAGGATGCCGCCGAAGGTCCACGCATAGTTGAGGTTGCGCGGCACCGGATAAGCGATGAAGCTGTCATAGATCATGCGCGGCAGCGGCATGCGGGCGTCGAACCAGCGTTCGATACCGGTCTTGGGCGTATAGGTCGAGTGTCCCTCGCTCATCGAAATATCCCCTGCCTCAACCGATAAGGATTTTGGTATCGGAAATGAACTTGAATACCGGCACGGCCATGTTTTCCGGCGCCGGGCCTTTACGGATGCGGCCGGCGGTATCGTACACCGAACCGTGGCACGGGCAGAACCAGCCGCCGAAATCGCCTTCCTGGCCAAGCGGAATGCAGCCCAGATGCGTGCAAACCTGCACCATCACCATCCAGGCTTCCTTGCCGGGCGTGGTGCGGTTGGCGTCGGTCGCCGGCGCATCGGCGGGCAGATTGGCGTTGCGGGCAATAGGATCCTTGAGGTCGGCAAGGTTCACGGCCTCGCCGTCCTTCATCTCCTGCTCGGTGCGGTTGCGCACCACGACCGGCTTGCCGCGCCATTTGACGATCAGCGACATGCCAGGCGTCAGCGAGGCGACGTCGACCTCGACCGAGGCCAGCGCCAGCGTCGAGGCATCGGGGCGCATCTGGTCGATGAAGGGCCAGGCAACGGCGCCTGCGCCAACCACTGCGGCCATGCCGGTGGCGACGTAGAGAAAATCACGACGGTTGGGATCCTGGGTGTCGGTTGCGCTCACGGGTGCCTGATCCTTTCGCCTCTTCCGAGCCGGCGGCCGAGCTTTGTCCCCGCTCCATCGCGCCGGCCCGACAGCGCATGGCGAACAAGCTAGCGAATTCCTCCGGCATTTGGATTTCGGTTTATGCGTGAAGCCCGTTTTTGTCCAGCGGGCTGAGGCCACAAGGGCAGATTGTCGCGGGCGTTCCGCACGAAGAGAAATTTGACGAGCTTGGCCGAATGTAGCAATATGTCTACATCTTCCGGATGGAGGTGTTGATATGAATATCTCGACGAAGACGATAACCATCATGTCGAGCCGTGAATTCAACCAGGACACGGCGCATGCCAAACGGGCAGCCAAGAACGGGCCGGTCATCATTACCGACCGCGGCAAGCCCTCCCATGTGCTGATGTCGATGGAGGAATATCAGCGTTTAGAGAAGAAGCCGAGAAGCCTCGCGGACGCGATTGCCGATGATCGCCCCGAAGCAGATTTCGACTGGGAACCACCTCGCCTGGAAGGACCGTTTTTCAAGATTCCCGAACTCGACTGATGTTCATTCTTGACACCAATGTCGTTTCGAATCTGCGTCGTCGGGACAAGGCCGATCGCAACGTTTTGGCCTGGTCAGAGACCCACGACATCGCCAGCTTTTTCATGTCGGTCATTTCGATCCTGGAACTCGAAATCGGAACATTGCTCTTGTCGAGGAAGGATACTCGCCAGGCCACCACGTACCGTGAGTGGTTGGATCAGACACTCATTCCACAGTTTGACGACCGGATATTGAGCATAGACACGGCTGTTGTCGTGCGTTGCGCAAACCTCCACGTTCCCGATCCAAAGCCGGAGCGCGACGCCCTCATAGCCGCTACCGCGCTCGTCAAAAACTTGACAGTCGTGACTCGCAACACCAAGGATTTTGAAGGCACCGGCGTGAAGCTTTTCAACCCTTGGATACCGACGAAGGGTTAGAGGCTATGGCACACATCATCGACCGCGAGACCTGGACCAGGACGCCCGGCCGCTGGCAGGGCGAACTGCAATGCGGCGCCTACGGCTCCAACTCCTGCCTGATTTTCAACTATCAGGAAGAGATTGGCGGCGGCCCGCGCCTGCACACGCATCCCTATTGTGAGATATTCATCATCCGGCAAGGCACCGGCCTGTTCACGATCGGCGACCAGCAGATCGAGGCCACGGCCGGCCAGATCCTGATCGTGCCGCCCGATACGCCGCACAAATTCACCAATCTTGGCCCAGGCCCGTTCGAAACGACCGACATCCACGAAAACGGCAGCTTCATCACCGAATGGCTGGAATGAATTTTGCCGGCTGATGACCTCTAGCTTGCACCGAGCCTGACCAGCACGGCCCTTGGGATATCGTATTCGCGGATGACCGACTCATGCCGGCGCAGGCCGCAGAGTTCACGCTGGATGAAATAGGCGTGCACCGCTGCGGCAGCCTCCTTGAGCAGCCGCGGTCGCTGCTCCTCGTCGTCGTTGTTCTGACGGAGCTTGGCCAGCGTTTCCTCGACCCGTTGGCCGGCACGGCCGAGCGCTGCGGCCTTTTCAGCCAGTATCTCATGGCCGAGGGCGTCGAACGCGGCTTCGGCAGCCGAGGCGCCTAGGGATGGCGGATGCAGTGACATCTCAGCCTCCTTTTCTGTCTTGAGAGAGCATCATGCGGTGCGTGACGAATTCTTCGCTCACCACCGGCTGGAAACCAAGCCGTTCATAGAACCCAAAGGCTTCTTGTGGCGCGCGGGTATTCAGCACGGCAAAATGCTGACGTGCCCTGTCAATGACGGTCTCGACCAGCATGCGGCCAATGCCGCTGCGGCGATGACGCGCGCTGACGAACAGGTGCCTGACCCGGCCGTGGTCCCTGCCTTCGAAATAAGGATCGATGTTCAACCCGCACACACCAGCGAGTTCTCGGCCATGCCATGCGCCAAACAGCGCCTCGCCTCGTTTCAGGAACTTGTCGCGGCCGCCCGCCCAGCCATCCGCCAGCCGCACCAGCATCCAGTAGCCCTCCAGCCGGCTCTCCTCCTTCAGCGCGTCGAAGGCCGGCGCGGTTGGCCGCAGCCGCTTGAGGACGTAGCCGACATCAGGCGACCCTGCCATGCCCTACTCCGCCGGCCGTGTCTCTTCCAGCACGCTTTCCTCGTGGTAGAGGAAGCCGCCGGACTGCCGCTTCCACAGCCGCGCATAGAGCCCGTCGAGCGCCACCAGCTCGTCATGCGTGCCCTGTTCGACGATGCGGCCTCCGTCCAGCACCACAAGACGGTCGAGCGCGGCGATGGTCGACAGCCGGTGCGCTATGGCGATGACCGTCTTGTTCTCCATCAGCCTGGCCAGATTCTCCTGGATCGCCGCCTCGATGTCGGAATCGAGCGCCGAGGTCGCCTCGTCGAGGATCAGGATCGGCGCATCCTTGAGGAAGACGCGGGCGATCGCGACGCGCTGGCGCTGGCCGCCCGACAGTTTCACGCCGCGCTCGCCGACAAAAGCCTCGTAGCCGGTACGGTCCCGGTTATCGCGCAGGCCCAATATGAACTCGTGCGCCTCGGCCTTCTTCGCCGCCGCGATCACCTCGGCGTCAGTTGCATCCGGCATGCCGAGCTTGATGTTGTCGCGTAGCGAGCGGTGGAACAGCGCCGTCTCCTGGCTGACCACGCCGATATTGGCGCGCAGCGAGTTCTGCGTCACCTCGGCGACGTCTTGCCCGTCGATCAGGATTTTGCCGCTCTCGAGGTCGTAGAGGCGCAAGATGAGGTTGGCGAGCGTCGTCTTGCCCGCGCCCGACGGCCCGACCAGCCCGACCTTCTCGCCAGGCTTGACCACAAGGTCGATGCCATTCAGCACGCCAAAACCCTTGCCGTAGTGGAACTCGACATTCTTCACCTCGATGCGGCCGCCGGCGACGACAAGCTCTTTCGCATCCGGCGCATCGACAAGGCCAAGCTGCTGCGAGATCAGCGCCTTGGAGTTTTCCAGGACGCCGAGATTTCGCAATATGCCGTTGAGCTGCATCATCACGCGCCCGAGCAGCATGTTGAGCCGCAAGACCAGCGACAGCGTGAACGCGACGGCGCCGACGGTGATCGACCCTTCGACCCAGAGATAGACGGCAAAGCAGCCAATCGCGGTGATCATGATGCCCGACAGCGTCGTCAGCGCCATGCGCACGCCGGTCAGTCGGCGGGTGAAGGGCCGTAGTGCATCGAGATAGATGTCGAAGCCGTTCTTGATGTAGCGGTCGTCGCCATCGGCCGAGAACAGCTTCAGCGTCTGCACGTTGGAATAGGAATCGATGATGCGCCCATTGATCATCGAGCCCGCTTCGGCCGTGGCCTCGGCATGCCTGCGGATCGAGGGCAGATAGAGCTTGGCCAGCCAGGCGAAAGCGAGGATCCAGATCACCACCAGCACGGCCAGGCGCAGATCCAGCCCGGCGACCAGCGCCAAGGTCGTCACCGTATAGATGAGCATGAACCAGATGACCTCGATGAAGCTCTCCATCAGGTCGCCGGTCGCCTGCCCCGCCTGCCAGACCTTTGTCGCGATACGGCCGGCGAAATCGTTCTGGAAGAAAGTGTAGGACTGCCGCGACACATGCCGGTGCGCCTGCCACCGCACCAGATTGTAGAAGCCCGGCGTGATCGTCTGTTCGTTGACCAGCGCCGACAGGCCGACGACGACGGTCCGGATGACCAGCACCACTGCGATCATGAAAACAAGCTCAGGCCCGGCGGCGGTCCACAGCGCGTGCCAGCTGCGCTCGCCAGGAAGCTGGTCGAGAATATCGACCAGCCGCCCGACGAAGTAGAACAGCCCGGCCTCGATCAGCGGCGCGATGCCGCCGATGACCAGCATGGCGAAGAAGGCGAACTTCGCCTGGCCGACATAGTGCCAGAGGAAGCCGCCGACGCTTGGCGGTGGCCGAAGGTCCGCCGGCTCCCTGAACGGATAGACCCAGTCCTCGAACCAGCGATAGACGGCTGTCATCATGCTGACGTCATCACTCTGCGGCTTCACCCTTCAAGCCGATGTCGTTGGCAACAGCGTCATTGGCGGCATCGACC
The DNA here is from genome assembly GCF_040320205.1 of Mesorhizobium sp. M0761. Taxonomy (NCBI): domain Bacteria; kingdom Pseudomonadati; phylum Pseudomonadota; class Alphaproteobacteria; order Hyphomicrobiales; family Phyllobacteriaceae; genus Mesorhizobium; species Mesorhizobium sp. M0761. Next base: position 376,710 of record NZ_JAMYPF010000001.1, on the reverse strand, counting down.
GGACCGTCATCGAGCAGGAACCCGCCCGACTGGCGCTGCCAGAGCTGCGCGTAGAGCCCGCCGCTGGCGACGAGTTCCTCGTGCGACCCTTCCTCTATGACACGGCCCTTGTCGAGGACGACGAGCCTGTCCATCGCCGCGATGGTCGACAGCCGGTGCGCAATGGCGATAACGGTCTTGCCTTGCATGAGCTTGTAGAGATTCTCCTGGATGGCGGCCTCGGCTTCGGAATCCAGCGCCGACGTCGCTTCGTCAAGGATAAGTATCGGTGCGTCCTTCAACATAACGCGAGCAATGGCGATGCGTTGCCGCTGGCCGCCGGACAATTTGACGCCGCGGTCGCCGACATGAGCGTCGAGCCCTTTACGTCCGGTGTGATCCGAAAGCCTGTCGATAAACTCCAGCGCCTCGGCCCGCCCGGCTGCCTCGACAACCATTTCCTCGGTCGCATCGGGCCGCCCGTAAAGGATGTTGTCGCGCACGGAACGATGCAGCAGCGAAGTGTCCTGCGTCACCATGCCGATCTGCGCGCGCAGCGAATCCTGCGTCACCGAAGCGATCTCCTGGCCGTCGATCAGGATCCGGCCGTTCTCGAGGTCGTAGAACCGCAACAGGAGATTGACCAGCGTCGACTTGCCCGCGCCCGAGCGCCCGACAATGCCGACTTTCTCGCCGGGCTTCACCGTCAGCGACAGGTTCTCGATGACGCCCTTCTGCTTGCCATAGTGGAAACGAATGTCGTCGAAGCGGATCTCGCCCTTGGTGACGGCAATGTCCTTCGCCCCCGGCCGGTCTTCGACCAGGCGCGGCAGCGAGATCGAGGCGATGCCGTCTTGCACCGTGCCGATGTTCTCGAACAGGCTCGACATTTCCCACATGATCCACTGCGACATGCCCCACATACGGAGCACGAGGCCGATGACCACGGCGACGGCGCCGATCGTCACCGCCTGGCCGAGCCACAGCCACAGCGCCGTCGCCGTCACCGAAAACAGGAGCAGCGCGTTGAGGATATAGAGCAGGCCGTAAAGCACCGTCACCAGCCGCATCGACCGGTAGACCGTGTCGAGGAAGCCTGCCATGCCTTCTCTCGCGAACGTTGCTTCGCGCCGTGCATGGGAAAACAACTTTACCGTCTGGATATTGGTGTAGCTGTCGACGACGCGGCCGGTCATAGTCGAGCGCGCATTGGCCTGCGCCTCGCCGACCTTGCCCAGCTTCGGGATGATATAGCGCAACAACCCGATATAGCCGAGCAGCCAGACGCCGAGAGGTGCCGCCAGCCGCAAGTCGGCCGAGCCGACGATGAACAGCATGCCGAGGAAATAGACGATGACGTAATTGAGCACCTCGATCACCTTGATGACGCATTCGCGCACGGCGAGTGCCGTCTGCATCAGCTTGGTGGCGATGCGGCCGGCAAATTCGTCCTGGTAGAAGCTCATCGACTGCTTCAAGAGATAACGATGCACCTGCCATCGGATGCGCATGGGGTAGTTGCCCATCAGCGTCTGCTGGTTGAGCAAAGAATGCAGCCATACCGTACCCGGCAGCGCGAACAGCACGACGAAGGCCATGCCGGCAAGCTTCCAGCTCTCGGTCTGCAGGAAGGTTTCGCGGTTCTGCCTGGACAGCCAGTCGACGATGTGGCCCATGAAGCCGAACATCCACACTTCCGCGATGGCAATCGCCGTCACCAGCACCGCGTCGACGATGATGTATGGCCAGGCGCCGCGCGTATAATGCACGCAGAAGGCAACCAGCGTCTTCGGCGGCTCGACCGGTTCCGCTGCGGGGAACGGATCGAGCCTTCTTTCAAACCAGCTAAACATAGTGATGCTCACAAAACTGTTGTCCGCTCATGCGGCGCGGGAAAAATCCCCGGGGCGCTCCGCTTCCCCAGACCGTACGTCGGCGGGGACTGACGCCCGGAATCACCCGGGCCATCGGTCCTGCTTCGCGCAATATAGGGACTTGCGGGCTTTTCACCGACAGAAGCCTTCGACTGAGCTGACGGCACGCCGCCGCCAGTCCGGTTTTTCGCGCCCGGCCGGATCAGCCGGATGATCCGGCGCACCAGCGACGGCCGGCTGTGGTCGGGAACCGCACGCGAGAAATCGACATCCGGCAACATGCCGCGATGCGGACGCCGGCGCGTCTCGGCATGAACCGCCGACGAATAGGTCTCGCCGACCAGCAACGCCCAGGTCGCCGTCTTGCGTTCGTGCAGGCTTCTTGAACCAGGTATCTTATAGGGATCGAACATCGGTCCGTCCTCCGTGTGAAAATAGACATAAAAAGGCGAAGCAATGTCGTGCGCCGGCCTTCGGCCGGAGGCACGGATTGCATCCGTCGGGACACGAGGATAGGCCTCGGTCGCGACATGCTCAGCTGGGGCTCTAGGCCCCTTTAACCGGTTGAAAAACATCGCAGGATTCCTTCAAGAGCCGAAAATTGGGTTCGGCGGGAATCGGTGCGATCAGATCTAAGAAATCAGGTAAATCGTCGTACCGAAACCGCCGGCAGGCAGGTAAGCCCACGGGAGGGGCGCAGGATGTGCATGGTCAGCATGAAATACCCCTCCATCGGTTCGGGTTGACAATGCCTGCGGTATAATCGACTTCGCAGAAAATGGCCACCCGCAGGTCCAGCAATTTCCAAAACCAGCCACCCGCTGTGGCCGATCTGCCACTTATTAGAAAGACGCGGAAATGAACCACCGTCTCCGCATCGCCCTCTACCAGCCTGACATCGCCGGCAACACCGGAACAATCCTGCGCTTCGCCGCCTGCCTCGGCCTTGGCGTCGACATCATCGAACCAGCCGGCTTTCCGCTCTCCGACAAAGCGCTCAAGCGCGCCGGGATGGACTACCTCGAAATGGCTGCCCTGACCCGGCATGTCGACTGGAACGCCTTCGAGGATTGGCGCAAGGGCCAAGCCTGCCGGCTGGTGCTGCTCACCACCAAAGCCGCGACCCCCTATACGGGCTCCAGCTTCGCCCAAGGCGACATCCTGCTGTTCGGCCGCGAATCCGCCGGCGTGCCGGATCCTGTCCATCAGGCGGCGGATGCGCGGCTGACGATCCCGATGCAGCCGGGCACGCGCAGCATCAACGTCGCGCTGTCCGTCGCCATGGTCGCCGGTGAAGCCATCCGGCAACTCGGCTAGAACCTTCAACGCGTTGTCGTCATCGCCAACGGCCCTTGCGTCTTGCATCATTCTCACCCAGGCGCACATCGCCTTCTCCTCAATTGCCCTATCGACATTTCCTGGCTACAAGCTCAACTTAAGTTGAGGTCAAGCGGAAAATCGAGATGGCTCCGGTAAAGGAATTGACGGTCGGCCAGTTGGCCATGCGCAGCGGCGTGGCGGTGTCGGCGCTGCATTTCTACGAGGCGCGCGGGCTGATCCGCAGCCACCGCACGTCGGGCAACCAGCGGCGCTATGGCCGCGACGTGCTGCGGCGGGTGGCGATCATCCGGATCGCCCAGGAGGTCGGCATCTCGCTGGCCGAGATCGGCGCCGCACTTGAATCGCTGCCAGAAGGCCGTACCCCGACGCGCGAGGACTGGAACCTGTTGTCGACCGGCTGGCGCGACGACCTCGATCGCAAGATCACTCAGCTAAAGAAGCTGCGCGACGGCCTTACCGACTGCATCGGCTGCGGCTGCATGTCGATCGACAAATGCCCGCTGCGAAACAGGGAAGATCGCTTGAGTGCGCAAGGGCCGGGCGCAAGGCGACTGCTTGTGGAATCCTAATCCGCCGCGGGCAGCCGCCGTATGGTGAATTCGATTACGTCGCCCGGCCGCTCGAACCAGCTTTCGATCTCGGTCCAGTAGGCCTGCTTGGGAAAACGCTCGAACCATTCCTTGGCCTTGAGCCGCGCATCCGGGCGCGGCAGGACGAAGGTCTCGCGCAAAAACCCGTCACGCGGCATGCGCTCGCGCTCGGCGCGTGAACGATCGAGCCTTTTCTTCAGGCCATGCAGCGGCGGTCTTGCCGGCGTGCGCATGAAAGAACTCCTGGGCCGAACCAGATGACACTTGACCCTTGCCCCTAAGAGATTAGGGATCGCGCCCGGAAAAGGCTAGTGGTCCGATTCCAACATTCGCCTCCCTAATCCCCAGGCGCCGTTGCGAATGTTGGAATCACAAGGACCGCTAGCAAGTTTATGTTTCTGGTGGAGTTTTCGAATTTGACATTTGCATCGTGCCCTGCGCCACGCTGTGTGCAAATGTCAAATTCACTCCACTAGGTCCTTTGTCGGCCGCGACCGGAGACAGCATTTTGGAACGACCAGAAATACCGACAGGCCTGCCACCCGACATCGAACAGAAGAAAATGAAGGCTAGGCTCTGGTTCGAGACGCTGCGCGAGCGCATTTGCACAACCTTCGAGCAGATCGAACAGGAACTGCAGGGACCACTGGCCGAATGGTCGCCCGGCAGCTTCGAGAAGACGCCGTGGGAACGCGACAATGGAAAGGGCGGCGGCGGCGCCATGTCGATGATGCGCGGCCGCGTCTTCGAGAAGGTCGGCGTCCATACTTCGACCGTCTATGGCGAATTCTCGCCCGAATTCAGGAAGCAGATGCCCGGCGCCGAGGAAGACCCGAGCTTCTGGGCATCAGGCATTTCGTTGATCGCGCATCCCTGGAACCCCAACGTGCCGGCCGTGCACATGAACACCCGCATGGTCGTGACGTCGCGCCACTGGTTTGGCGGCGGCGCCGATCTGACGCCGGTGCTCGACCGCAACCGCACGGAAGATCACCCCGACACGGTCGCCTTCCATCGAGCCATGCAGTTCGCCTGCGAGAAGAATGCCGCGGTCGCCGACCACCCGAAGTTCAAGGCCTGGTGCGACGAGTATTTCTATCTGCCGCACCGCAACGAGCCGCGCGGCGTCGGCGGCATCTTTTTCGACTGGCTGCATTCGGGGGAGGAGAAAGGCGGTTGGAATGCCGATTTGAACTTCGTCCAGGATGTCGGGCGTTCTTTCCTTGTCGTCTACGGACACCTGGTTCGCGCCCATTTCAACGAGAACTGGACCGACGACGACCGCGACGAGCAGCTCATTCGCCGCGGCCGTTACGTCGAATTCAACCTTCTTCACGATCGCGGCACCATCTTCGGCCTGAAGACCGGCGGCAATGTCGCTTCGATCCTGTCCAGCCTGCCGCCGGAGGTCCGGTGGCCGTAAAAAATCGGTGAGCGAAACGTGAGCCGCATTGACGTCCCATTCGCCGAATCTGGGCAGCCAATGTGGCATCGCCATTATCTTTTTCGTCTAATAGGCGATTGAAATAAAACGACTATTTGTCGTTTCGGGCCGGGAAGCGCCGGCGGTTCAGTCCCGAACCGCGACACGACGCTACCGGACGGCCCTGAACAAGGCGGAGCATTTTCCAAACGGATGCCCGCATTTCCAGGAGTATTACATGCGAAAGCTCATTGTTTCGGCAGCCGCCGCTGCCCTTCTCGCTTCCGGCTCGATTGCCTTTGCCGCGGTCAAGCACACCACGGGCACGGTCAAGACCTATGATGGCACGGCCATGAGCCTCGTTCTGGACGATGGATCGACCTTTACGCTGCCCAAGACCTTCAAGGATCCTGGCCTGAAGGCCGGCGAAAAGGTCCGCGTTTCCTGGGACATGAGCGGCAAGAACAAGGTTGCCGAGTCCGTCAAGATCGAGAAGTGATCGGGACAAGACCGAACGTTCTCGCCTTGGCTTAGCCTGGCAAGAGGGGGCGGAGCAGCGCTGCTCCGCCTTTTTCGCCCCCACGGCAACCAAACTCGTGGAACCGTGTTATGCTAACTCCCCCGTGCGCGCCCCCGAAACCCGACTGCTGTGACAGGGCGCGGAACAGAGATGGCGGAGCTTCGTGTGCCCATGAGAGGCACAGGCTCCAAGGAGGAAAAGGAGAAAATCCATGAAGGAATTCCATTGCGGCTCGCTGGTTCCCGGCTGTGAGTGGCACACCCGTGCCGGTGAGGAAGCCGAGGTCATGCGCCGCGCCGTCGACCATATGCGCGAGACACATGGCGAAACGGTCATTCGCGAGACGATGATCGAGGCGATCCGCTCGCGCATCGAGAAAGTTCGCGACGCGGCCTGAGCAGTCCTATCTGGCCTTCAAGGCTTCCGCGGCGCGCTCCAGCAGCGCGTCGCGATCGAGCGCAAAGCCGGACCCGATCCATTCCTTTTCCAGGTTTTTCAGGATCGCACCGAGTATTGGCCCCGGCGACGCGCCAAGCGCCGTCAGATCGCCGCCCTTGACTGGGAACACCGGTTTTTCCCATTTCAGCGCAAAAGCGAGCAGGCGCGAAAACCCGCCGGCCTGAACCAGCGCGTCATTGTCCTCGAGAGCCCGCGCTCGCGCCGACGCCAGCGACAGCCGCAGGCGATCGAGAAAACCCTGGCGCTCGCCGGGATAGAGTTTCTTGGCCAGTTCCGCTTCGCTTGTCTTGGGCTCGACGGCAGCCGTCAGCGCCCAGTGGCGCAGGCGCTCCGCCTCAGTGGTCGAAAGTTTCAGCCGCTCGGCCAGTGTCTTCATCCTCGCCGCATCGGGCGGCACGATCGCCTCCAGCCTGAGCAGCGGGTCCGGCGCCCAGCCCAGATCCTTTTCTGTCTTGGTCAGCCCATGAATGGCATCGATGCCCCATTTGTCGCTTTCCGGCAGGGCGCTGGTGAGCACGCCGGCCTGGCGCATCCACAGCAAGGCGCGCGACGGATCTGGGGCCGATAACAACTTCTTCAGCTCGGACCAGATGCGTTCGGCCGAGAGATGGGCGAGACCGTCCTTGAGCCGGGCGCAGGCCTTCAATCCCTCGGCATCGGGCCGACCCTCGCCATACCAGGCGAAAAAGCGGAAGAAACGCAGGATGCGCAGATAGTCTTCGCGGATCCGCTGCTCGGCATCGCCAATGAAGCGCAGCCTTCGTGCCTCGATATCGCCGACGCCGCCAACCAGGTCGACCACCGTCCCGTCAGCCTCCGCATAGAGCGCGTTGATGGTGAAATCGCGCCGTTCGGCGTCGGCCTTCCAGTCGCGGCCGAACGACACTTTGGCGCGGCGGCCATCGGTCTCGATGTCGGCGCGCAGCGTTGTGACCTCATAGGGCGCGCCGCCGGCAATCACCGTGATCGTGCCGTGCTCAATGCCGGTCGGCACCGCCTTGAAGCCCGCCGCCTCGGCGCGGCGAACGGTTTCCTCGGGCAGGCAAGTGGTAGCAACGTCGATATCGGCGACCGGCTGCCCAATCAGTGCATTGCGCACCGCGCCGCCCGCGATGCGAGCTTCCTCGCCGCCTTGCGCCAGCACGGCAAGCAGCCGCTGCAGATGCTTTTCACCCAGCCAGTCGGCCTTGCCCGCCAGCGATATCGGATCACTCAAGCATAGAGCCTTTCATAGAGCGTGCGGATGATGCCGGCAGTGACGCCCCAGATGCGCTGGCCGCCATAGGGCATATCGTAGAAGAACCATTCCAGGTCGTTCCACATGCGGCTGTCCCTGGTGTGGTTGGCCGGATCCATCAGGAACGAAAGCGGCACTTCGAAGGCGGCGTCGACCTCGTCGGAATTGAGCGACAGCGTAAAACCGGGCTCGACGATCGCCAGCACCGGGGCGATGCGATAGCCGCTGCCGGCGACATAATCGGGCATGCGGCCGATGATCTCAATGCGGTCCTGGCCGAGCCCGATCTCCTCGAAGGTTTCGCGCAAGGCCGCTGCTTCCGGGGTCGCATCGGTGGGATCAATGGTGCCGCCGGGAAAAGCCACCTGCCCGGAATGGCTGCGCAGTTTTTCCGCCCGCTTGGTCAAAAGCACGGTCGCATCGCGTCCATGATCGACGACCGGGATCAGCACCGCGGCGTCGCGCAGCGCTTTGAGCTGCGTCAACCGTGGATGGCCGGGGTTGAAGCGATGATCGCCATAATCGTCGCCGGCATGGGCTTCAGCTTGCGCCGCGACCCGCGCGCGAAAATCCGCTGTGGAAAACGGCGGCGGCCTCACCTGATCCATCATGCGCTCAGCCGCTTCAGTTTTTCCGCCGGCATGATCGGATAGATTTCGCCTTTCGAGCGCACGGCAAACATCGTCTTGCCGCCGATATCGATCTCCTCGCCATGCTCGACCAGTTCGTACATCACCGGCCGCGCCACCAGCGCTTCCAGCCGCCCGCGCACCAGCACATAGGGTTTCAGGCCGCCGGTCTCGTTCTCGTCGACGAAGCGCAGCGGATGGCCAGGCCCGGCCTCGACGACATCGCCGACATTGGTGCGGAAGGTGATGGTCTGCTCGGCGCCGGCGCCGGAAACATCCATTTCAACCGCGATGAAAGGCGCGTCCACGACGCGGATGCCGACCCGTTCGACCGGCGTCACCAGATAGGTCCTGCCATCCTCGTCCTTGCGCAGCACGCTGGAAAACAGCTGCACCAGCGGCATGCGGCCGATCGGCGTGCCGAGATAGAACCACGTTCCGTCTTGTTTGATCTCCATGTCGAGATCGCCGCAGAAGTCGGGATTCCAGCGCTCCACCGGCGCCGCGCCCTTGCCGGCGCGAGCCGCACGCGAGATCAACGCTTCGAGACCGCGCGCCTCGGTTGCGGCAGCAAGGCTGTGTTCGCGATGTTCGGAGCGTTCCGTCATGGTCACGAAATAGTCACTGTTGTTCCGCTTGTCAGCCTAAGTCTGTGATTTAAATTCATTCGTAGGCGCCAGGCGAAGCCGAATCGCGGCATTCTAAGGCACACTGCAGTGCAAGCCGGTACTTCCAGCACAAGGATCGATGCGGCATGAGCGTAATGGTCAAGGAAAGCCCAATCAGCGAAAAGGACATGATCGCCCAGGCCGAGACTGCGCTGGCCGATATTTCCAGGGTGCGCGACGGCGTCGGCCGCGTCATTTTCGGCCAGGAAGTGGTGGTCGAGCGCACGCTGGTGGCGCTGCTTGCCGGCGGCCATGCGCTGCTGGTCGGCGTGCCCGGCCTTGCCAAGACCAAGCTGGTCGAAACGCTCGGTGTCGTGCTCGGCCTCGATTCGCGCCGCATCCAGTTCACACCCGACCTGATGCCGTCGGACATTCTCGGCTCAGAGGTGATGGAACAGGACGAGGCCGGCAAGCGCTCCTTCCGCTTCATCTCCGGCCCGATCTTCGCGCAATTGCTGATGGCCGACGAGATCAACCGCGCCTCGCCGCGCACCCAGTCGGCGCTGCTGCAGGCGATGCAGGAATATCACGTCACCATCGCCGGCATTCGCCACGACCTGCCCGCGCCCTTCCATGTACTGGCGACGCAAAACCCGCTGGAGCAGGAAGGCACCTATCCCCTGCCCGAAGCACAGCTCGACCGCTTCCTGATGCAGGTCGACATCCTTTATCCCGAAATCGAGGCCGAGCGGCGCATCCTGCTCGAAACCACCGGCATCGAGGACGCCAAGGCGCAAAACGTCCTGCAGCCGGCGCGGCTGAGGGAAATCCAGACGCTGATCCGCCGTATGCCGGTGCCCGAAAGCGTCGTCGACGCCATCCTCAAACTGGTGCGTTCGGCGCGTCCCGGCCAGGGCAATGCCGAGACCGACAAGCATGTCGCCTGGGGTCCCGGCCCGCGCGCCAGCCAGGCGCTGACGCTGTGCGCCCGTGCGCGCGCGCTTTATGACGGGCGGCTGGCGCCGTCGGTGGACGACATCCGCGCGCTGGCCGAACCGGTGCTGCAGCACCGCATGGCGCTGACCTTTGCCGCCCGCGCCGAGGGCACGACCGTGCGCGACGTGGTAGCGAAACTGGCCAAAGGAATCTGATGGCGCGTATCGGCGAAGTCCAGGCACCGGCAGCGACGCGCGACGCGCTCGCCAGGGGCCGGTTGCGGGCTTCGCTGGTGCCGGACCTGCTGGTCGAGGCACGCCGTATCGTCAATACGGTAATTGCCGGCTGGCATGGCCGCCGCAAGCGCGGCATCGGCGAGAATTTCTGGCAGTTCCGCCCCTATGTCGAAGGCGATTCCTCGCGCATCGACTGGCGCCGTTCGGCCCGGGACGACCACACCTATGTGCGCGACCGCGAATGGGAAGCAGCCCACACGGTGTGGCTTTGGGCCGACCCATCGCCCTCCATGCTCTACAAATCGACTGGCGCCAGCGTTTCCAAGGAATCGCGCGCGCTGGTGCTGGCACTGGCCATGGCCGAATTACTATCTCGCAGCGGCGAGCGCATCGCCTGGCCCGGCCTGACCGATCCGTTCACCGCCCGCAACGGCGCCGAGCGCATCGCGGCGCAATTGATGCACGCCGCCGACCCGCCGGCAAAGCCTGACCTGTCCGCCATCCGCCGCTTCTGCGACATCGTCGTCGTCAGCGATTTCCTCGACCCGGTCGAGGAGACCATGGAATGGCTCGATGTGCTGGCGCGGCATGGCGTGCGTGCGCATCTGATCGAGGTTGCCGATCCGGCGGAGGAGACCTTTCCCTATGCCGGCCGCACCGAATTCACCGATCCCGAGACCGGCGACAAGCTGACCGCCGGCCGCGCCGAAATGCTCGGCGACGAATATCGCCTGCTCTACACCGCCCGCCGCCAGGAGCTGGCCAGCTGGTGCAAGCGCCTCGGCTGGAGCTATACCGTCAACCACACCGACCGCCTCGCTTCCGAGGCGCTGGTGCGCATCCACATGGCGATGACCGCCGATGGCGCATTCGTGGGAAGGGCCGGCGCATGAGCTGGCTGCCGCTCTCCTTTGGCGCTCCCATGGTGTTGTGGGGCCTGCTGGCGCTGCCGGTGATCTGGTGGCTGCTCAGGCTCACACCGCCCAAGCCGCAGTCCGAAATGTTTCCGCCGCTGAAGATCCTCGCTCGCGTGCTGAAGCGCGAGGAAACGCCGCAGCAGAGCCCGTGGTGGCTGACGCTGCTGCGGCTGTTGATGGCAGCCCTTGTCGTCGCGGCATTAGCCGAACCCGTTTTCAATCCGCGCGAAAAATTGCCGGCCGAGGGCGCCGCCCTGGCGCTCGTCATCGACAATGACTGGGCGAGTGCCGCCGACTGGGGCAAGCGCGTCGCCACCGCCCAGCGGCTGATCGCCGATGCCGGTTCGAACGGCGTACCGGTCGTCATCGCCTTCACCGCCGAAAAGCCGAACGCCGAGATCGGCCCCTTCGATGCGGCGGCTGCCCTCGACCGGCTGCGCGCCGCCAAGCCGAGGCCGATCCCGACCGACCGACCCGCTGTCTATGCCCGCGTCGCCGGCGTGCTGGAAACCTTGCCCGGCGCCAGCGTTGCCGTTCTCGCCGACGGCCTTGCGGCAAAGGGCGACGAGGCCGCCTTCAACACACTGCTGTCGAAAAACGCCGCCCGTGTCGTCTGGGCCAATTCCGACCGGCTGGCGCTGACTGGGCTCACTGGCGCCGAAAATCAGGTCGACGGCTTCGCCCTGACCGCCATCCGCGCGCCCGGCGATCCGGCGCCGGCACAAGTCACCGCCGGCGCCTTCGACGATAAGGGCCGCCGCATCGCCGACGCGACGCTGACCTTCGCGCCGGGTGAGACTACTGCCACCGGCACGATGGCGGTGCCGTTCGAACTGCGCAACGACTTCGCCTCGATCGCGCTCGACGGCGAACGCCAGGCAGGTGCGGTGCGCGTGCTCGACGAAAGCTCCAAGCGCCGCCGCGTCGGACTTTTATCGCAGGCCGAGGCCGACCAGGCGCAGCCGCTTCTGTCGCCGCTCTATTACATCAGGCGCGCGCTGCAGCCTTTCGCCGATCTGGTCGAACCGTCGAGCGTCGATCTCGCCGACGCCATCCCGCAGCTTCTCGACCAGAAGCCGGCGATGATCGTCATGGCCGATATCGGTACCATTCCGCCGCAGGTCCATCAGCGGCTGGTCGACTGGGTCGACAATGGCGGCACGCTGGTGCGCTTCGCCGGTTCGCGGCTGGCCGCCGCCGGCAATGACGACGACCTTCTGCCGGTCAGGCTGCGCACCGGCGAGCGCTCGCTTGGCGGCGCGCTGTCATGGACGACGCCGCAAGCGGTGACCGAATTCCCGAAGAACGGCCCGTTCGCCGACCTCGCACCGCCGGCCGAGGTCACGGTGAGCCGGCAGGTGTTGGCCGAACCGACGCCGGACATCGTCGAGCGCACCTGGGCAACCCTTGCCGATGGCACCCCGCTGGTGACCGGGTTGAAGAAGGGCAAGGGCACGCTGGTGCTGTTCCATATCACCCCGGAAGCGACATGGTCGACGCTGCCGATCTCCGGCAGCTTCGTCGAGATGCTGCGGCGCATCGTGCAGCTGTCGCGCAACCAGGGTGCGGCGGTTGCCAACGCCGAAGCCGCTGCTACGTCGCTGGCGCCTTATCGCATGATAGCCGCCGACGGCACTTTGGTGCCGCCGACGCCGGACGCACGACCGCTGGTCCCTGGCGCCGGCTCGCTGCCGGTGACGTTCGAGAACCCGCCCGGCCTCTATGGCTCGGAAACCGGCGTTTTCGCCCACAATCTGCTCGACCCGGCCACCGCCTTCGCGCCGCTGGTGCGCCCGCAATTCACAGTGCCGGTGACCAATATCCAGTACGCTTTCGATGAATCGCGCGACCTCAAGGGATCGCTGGTCACAGGGGCCCTTGTGCTTATGCTGCTCGACACGCTGGCGGTGTTCTGGATGGGCGGGCTGATGTCGCGCCGACCGCGCCGCGCCCGATCGGCCGCGGCAACGACGGCTGCGCTGCTGCTTGGCCTCGGCATGCTGTTTGGCCATGCCGACCTCGCCCGCGCCGACGACGCCAAGCCCGGCGATGCCGCGGCAATCGAGGATATTGCCAAGACCCGCATCGCCTATGTGCTGACCGGTGTGCCCGGTGACGATTCGATCAGCCGCGCCGGGCTCGAAGGCCTGACCCGCTTCCTGATCGAGAAGACCGCGCTCGAGCCGGGCGCGCCGGCGGGCGTCGATATCTCGAAGGACGAGCTTTCCTTCTATCCGCTGATCTACTGGCCGATCGATCCTTCCGCGCCGATGCCGAGCCAAGCCGCGATCGCCCGCATCGACGCCTATATGCAGCAGGGCGGCACGGTGCTGTTCGACACGCGCGACCAGTTCGCCAACGGCATCGGTGCGGATTCGGCGAGCCCGGCGACGGAACGGTTGCGCGACATTCTCGGCAATCTCAACGTGCCGCCGCTGGAGCCGGTGCCCGCCGACCATGTGCTGACCAAATCCTTCTTCATCCTGCCCGAATTTCCCGGCCGCTTCTCCGGCAGCCCGCTCTGGGTGGAAGCCTCGCTCGAGGCCAGCAATGCCGAGAATCGGCCGGTACGCGTCGGCGACGGCGTCTCGCCGATCCTGATCACCGCCAATGATTTTGCCGGCGCCTGGGCCGTCGACGGGAATGGTGACCCGCTTTTGCCGACCGTGCCATCGGATCCGATGCAGCGCATCTATGCGCTGCGCGCCGGCGTCAACATCATGATGTACATGCTGACCGGCAACTACAAATCCGACCAGGTGCACGTGCCCATCCTGCTCGAACGGTTGGGGCAGTAAGCCTATGAACTGGTCGATTTCCTTCGAACCGCTGCTGTCCTGGCCCTTGCTGGCTTTGGTGCTCGCACCGCTGCTGGTGCTGGCGGCTGTCGGCTTGTGGTTTCGCCAGCGCGGCGCGATCTTCCGCTTCGCGGCGCTGATTGCGCTGGGCGCAGCACTCCTCAATCCGGTCTTCCTCGATGAGGAGCGCGAGGCGCTGAAGAGCGTCGTTGCCGTCATCGTCGACCGCAGCCAGAGCCAGGATATCGGCGACCGGACCAAACAGACCGACGAAGCGCTTGCCGGTTTGCAGCAGCGCCTTGACCGCTTCAAGCAGTTCGACGTCCGCGTCATCGAGGCCGGCAAGTCGGAAGCCGCCGACGAGCGCACCGAGACCAAGCTTTTTGCAGCGCTTGAAGGCGCGTTCCGCGACGTGCCGCCCTCGCGCATCGGTGGCGCCATCATGATCACCGATGGCGAGGTGCATGACGCGCCGGCCGCCCCCGACTTCAATGCGCCGCTGCACGCGCTGATCACCGGCAACGAGCACGAGAAGGACCGCCGCATCCGCTTCGAGAATGCGCCGCGCTTCGGCTTGGTCGGCAAGCCGCTCGACATGACCTACCGGGTCATCGCCACCGACGGCGAAACCGGCCCGGTCGATGTCCGCGTCTCGGTCAATGGCGAGCAGGTCGCGGTCGAAGAGGCGACCATCGGCCAGGCGATGCCGCTGCAGGTGACCATCCCCGGCGCCGGCCGCAACATCGTCGAACTCTCCATTGACCGCGAGCCGGGCGAACTGACCGACGCCAACAACCGCGCCATCGCGCTGATCGACGGCATCCGCGAGAATTTGCGCGTGCTTTTGGTTTCCGGCGAACCGCATGCCGGCGAGCGCACGTGGCGCAACCTGCTGAAATCCGACGCCTCGGTCGATCTCGTCCATTTCACTATTTTGCGGCCGCCGGAAAAGCAGGACGGCACGCCGATCAACGAACTGTCGCTGATCGCCTTCCCGACCCGCGAGCTGTTCGTCGAGAAGATCAAGGATTTCGATCTCATCATCTTCGACCGCTACCAGCACCGCGACGTGCTGCCGATCCTCTATTACGACTACATCTCCGAATATGTCGAAAAGGGCGGCGCGCTGCTGATTGCCGCCGGGCCGGAATATGCCGGCGACGCCTCGATCGCCCGCACCCCGCTAATGTCGTCGCTGCCGGCAATGCCGACCGGCGAAGTCATCGACAAGGCCTTCTATCCGCGCCTCACCGATCTCGGCCAGCGCCATCCGGTGACGCGCGGCCTCGACGGCTCGGCGACCGAGCCGCCGCGCTGGAGCCGCTGGTTCCGCACCATCGGCGTGCAGAACCCCGAAGGCGAAGTGGTGATGAAGGGCGCCGACAACCGCCCGCTGCTTCTGCTCGATCATAAGGGCGAAGGCCGCGTCGGCATGCTTCTGTCCGATCAGGGCTGGCTATGGGCGCGCGGCTTCGAGGGTGGCGGGCCGCATGTCCAGCTTTACCGCCGCATCGCCCACTGGCTGATGAAGGAACCTGAACTCGAGGAAGAGCGGCTGACCGCCGACGGCCGCGGCATGATGCTGGAAATCCGCCGCCAGACGATGAGCGACGATCCCGGCCCGGCGCAGGTGATCACCCCTTCGGGCAAGGCGCTGATCGTCAAGCTGGAGAAGTCCGAACCCGGCGTTTTCCTGGGCAGCATCGAGACCAAGGAGATCGGCCTCTACCAGATCGGCAATGGTGACCTGACCGCACTCGCCCATGTCGGCCCGGTCAACGCGCCGGAATTCTCCGACGTCGTCTCCACCGAGGACCGGTTGAAGGCTCCGACTGAGGCCACCGGCGGCAGCGTGCGCCGGCTGGCGGCCTCCTCCACCCTTGGCCAGATCACCGGCAGTGTCGCCCTGCCCTCCATCGTCCCGGTCCGCGCCTCCGGTGCGGCCTCGGGCGCAGACTGGATCGGCCTGCGCAGCACCGACGACAGCGTGCTCAAAGCCGTCTCGCGCGTACCCCTGTTCGGCGGCTTCCTCGGCCTTTGCCTGCTGCTGCTGGCCATGGGCGCGATGTGGTACAGAGAGGGACGGTAGCACCGCTTATCCTTCTCCCGGTTCACGGGGAGAAGGTGCCCGAAGGGCGGATGAGGGGCAGCGCGAGCCTGAGGTTGTTGGCAATCTCCTCGGCCCGCGCAAGCGAACTGTCATCGACCTCGGCGCTGCCCCTCATTATCCTGCCGGACATTTCTCCCCGTATAGTGACGGGGAGAAAGACGCTCAACCTACTCCTCCGGCTCCGTCGTAAACAGCAGCGGGTACCCCTTGGCCTTGGCCGCGTCGATGGCCCGTGTCGCCTTGGTCTCGGCGACATCCCTGGTGAAGACGGCAACGACGCAAACGCCGAGCCGGTGCGCGGTGATCATCACCCGGTTCGCCTGGTCTTCGCTGAGCTTGAACTCGCCCTTCAGCACCGTCACCACGAATTCGCGCGGCGTAAAATCGTCATTGATGAGGATGACCTTGTAGAGCTTCGGTCGCTCGGTCTGCGGCTTGGTCTTGGTCCGGGGTTTGGAGCTGATTTCAGGCATCGGGAACCGGTATCGCGCGAGGGGTCGCTCTCACTTTGTCATGGGGGAAAGCCGTCGTCCATTTTGATCGGCGCGCCAAACCGGCTTCCCGGAAGTGCTGCCGTTCACAAATTTAGGAACTGTGCGCTGCGGTTCAACGGCCCTGGCGGTCGGCGACGCGACGAGCCTGGAATTGCCGTGCGCTGGATGCCGCATCGGGCCTTGATCCGGCCGCCTTGTATTCGACCCAGGCGACCGCGAGCCAGCCGAAGAAGCAGGCCAGCGCCGCGCCGGTGATCACGGTCAGCAGCAGGCTTTGCCATGGTGTGATGTATTGCCAGCTGCTGGAGATTGCCGGTGCAAACAGCGACGGCTCCGTGCGCCCGCTCACCGGATCGGGCACCGGGCTGGCGGTGAACTGGATCAGCACCCTGACCATGGCCGAGGCCACAAGGCCGCCGATGGCCATCGAGCGCAGAATGGATGAAAGCCGCTTCTTCATGCGGGCTGTCCTACCGGACCGGCATTGCAAACGGGTTAAAGTCCTGGGTGGCCGGCACCCATCAACGGGTAATCATGCTCTCACACGACAAGGCCGCTCCAGCCGGGGGGGTGCTGGAGCGGCCTTGTTACAGACAAGCCTGTTGGCTGTCTGGATCAGGCCTTCGGGGCGTCCGTCTTGACGACCTTCTTCGCCTTCTTGTGCTTCTTGACGGGCTTCTTGGCGACGACCTTCTTCACCGGGGGCTTGGCGGTCGTGGTCGCCGGAGCGGTGGTCGTGGAAGCAGCCGGAGCAGCGGTCGTGGTGGCAGCGGCATTGCCCAGAGCCGGCATTGCGAAAGCGAGAGCGACGGCGAGACCGGTGGCGGAGAGGATGGACTTTTTCATGGCTTCATTTCCTTCTTTGTGCGGGTCGAGTTTCGAGTGTCACTGAACCGGGTCGATCGGTGTCACTCCAAGCAGCTTCAAAGCGTTCGCGAGCATCCGGATACCCTGTGCCTGTTTCTTGTTGGCGCAGAACCGGTTTCCCTTTCTTTGCAGTGCTTTCACCGCGGTGACCTGCGTTGCCGCGGCATGGGTTTCGAGGGCTTCGTCTACCTGGCGATTGAGATCGATGCAGCGCTCGCTCCTTGTGATCGGCGTCACCTTTGCGGTTGTGGCTCCGATCGCGGCTGTGACGAGCGGAATGCTGAGCAGCGCACCCATCAAGCTGATCGTGAACCTGTGCATCGGTAATGTCCGTTACTCCGGAGACTTCGCGTCGCAGCCGATGTCCTGACCGCCACGGCACCCTTTATGCCCTTGATTTTTTTCGGGAGTTTTTCCGGACTATAGAATTTTGTTTCTGGATTGTTTCTGGCAAATCGGCTTTGCGGGCGATCATCGCCGCTGGCCAACATGTGGCCAGAATTCTATCGTGTGGGTGACGCCACAGAAGCAGACTCAGAAGGCAGCCGCCGACCGGCCGCCAGCAATGACAGGATCGCCGTGAAATCCGATGCGCACATACTGATCGTCGACGACGACAAGGGCATTCGCGACCTGCTTCAGGAATTCTTCCAGAAGCGCGGCCTGCGCACCACGGTTGCCGCCGACGGCGTCGAGATGGAAGACATACTGCGCCGCACGCAGGTAGACCTGATCGTGCTTGATGTGATGCTGCCAGGAAAGAGCGGGCTGGAGCTCTGCCGCGACCTGCGCGCCAGCTACTCGACGCCGATCATCATGCTGACGGCGGTGACCGAGACCACCGACCGCGTCGTCGGCCTGGAAATGGGCGCCGACGACTATGTGCCCAAACCCTTCGATCCGCGCGAGCTGCTGGCCCGTATCCGCGCCGTTTTGAGGCGCAATGGTGCTGCCGAGCCGAAGCGGGCCACCACCAAGCAGATCTATCATTTCGCCGGCTGGACGATGGACTGCTCGCGCCGCCGGCTGATGGCGCCGGGCGACGTCAGGGTCGAACTGACGATGGCGGAGTTCAACCTGTTGCAGACCTTCGTCAAAAGCGCGCAGCGCGTCCTCACCCGTGACCAGCTCATCGAGCTTTCCGGCGGTGACAGCGACTATTCCTTCGACCGCAGCATCGACATCCTGGTCAGCCGTCTCAGGCGCAAGATGGAAGACGACCCCAAGACGCCGAAACTGATCCTGACCGTGCGCAGCGGCGGCTACCAGTTCCTGCCCGAGACCACCTCCGAATGAGACGGTTCCTGCCGCAAACCCTGCCGGTCTGGGTTTTGCTCATCGTCATTGCCGGCCTGCTGATCAGCCAGGTCGCTACGCTCTATATCGTCTCGCGCGATCGCGCCGTCGCCAATGACGAGGTCGATCTCTACCGGCTTAACGACCGCGCCTATTCGCTGGTGCAGCTGATGCATGACGACACGCCGGAGCAGCGCAAGCTGACGGCCTCCGGTCTGTTCAACGCCACCTATGCGCTCACCGTTTCGGACACGCCCGCGGTCACCTCGTCGATCGCCGGCGACGACGAACTGGCCGAGCTCGAGGACATTCTGGTCGGGCGGCTGTCGAAATTCGGCATCACCGACGCCCGCGTCCGGCGCGATCCGGCAACCGAGGCAGCCAACGCGCCTGGCGGTGTGGCCGTGACCAAGGATGTCGGCGCGGTGGAGCGTGACCTGTTATCGCTGGCGGCCAGCTTCGCCCAGAGCGACAAGCTGACGGCATCTGTCCGCTTCGCCGACGGCCAATGGCTGAATTTCACCGAGCCCAACACGCCGGTCGGACCGATATTGAGCTTCGACAGCCTGCCGCTCTATTCGCTGATCGCGGCCTTGGTGGTGATCATGTCGATCTGGTCGCTGCGCCGGCTGACGGCGCCCTACCGGATGATGGAAACGGCGGTCAACCGGATCGGCACGGACCTGAAGAGCCCCCCGATCGCCGAGACCGGCAGCCGCGAAATCCGCGCCGCTGCCAAGGCCGTCAACGCCATGCAGGTCCGGCTGCGCGACTATGTCGAGGATCGCGAACATTTGGCCGCCGCCCTCGCCCACGATCTGCGCACGCCGCTGACCCGCATGCGGCTGCGCCTCGAACTGCTGCGCAGATCGACGGCGCGCGAGGCGCTGGCCCACGACCTCGCCGACATCGAGAGCATCGCCAGCTCCGTCATCGACTTCGCCACCTTCGAAGTCACCGAGGAGAAGAGCGAGCGGATCGATTTCTGGTCGCTGGTTGAATCGATCGCGGACAGTTTCGAGGACGTCTCGTTCGACCATGACGGTGCAAGGCCCCGCGGCATGATCTGCATGGCGCGGCCGGTGGCGCTCAAGCGCTGCGTCAACAAT
Source organism: Mesorhizobium sp. M0761 (assembly GCF_040320205.1). NCBI lineage: Bacteria > Pseudomonadati > Pseudomonadota > Alphaproteobacteria > Hyphomicrobiales > Phyllobacteriaceae > Mesorhizobium > Mesorhizobium sp. M0761. Next base: position 357,287 of record NZ_JAMYPF010000001.1, on the reverse strand, counting down.
CTGGTCCAGAATGCCGTGACCTACGGCAAGAAAGCCCATGTCAGCCTGCGGCAGTCGGACGGCACGGTCACGCTGGTTATCCGCGACGAGGGGCCGGGCATACCGCAGGCGCAGCTCGATCAGGTGTTCGGTTCCTTCGTGCGGCTGGAGCAATCGCGCAACCGCCAGACCGGCGGCCTCGGCCTCGGCCTGACCATTGCCCGCAACATTGCGCGTGCCGCTGGCGGCGATGTCAACCTGTCCAACCATCCCCGCGGCGGCCTGCTGACGGAGCTCAGCCTGCCGCTGGCGGCATAAGGCAGCAGACTAGCGTCTCAATGGGCACCGGGGGTGGATCAGCCAACCCAACCTTGCAATAGTGCAGCCGCTCGAACAGGAGGAGATCGCCGCATGTTTTACGCCATCCTGGCCTATCACGTCGAACAGACCATCCAGTCCCTGACGCCGCAGCAGGATGCGGCGCTGATGCACGACCTGCTCGAAGTCAACGCTAGGCTGACCCGCGAAGGCAAGCTCGGGCCGGCGGCAAGACTGGGCGCGACCGCCGACGCCGTGACGCTGCGCGGTCCGGGCGAAGGCATCGTCATCGACGGGCCGTTTGCCGAGACCAAGGAACAATTGCTGGGTCTTTATGTCCTCGACTGCGCCACGCAGGAGGCGGCGATTGCGGCCGCGCGCGACTTGCGCCGCGTGAATCCCTCGGCAGTCTACGAAATCCGGCCGATCACATTTTACCTTCCCGGCCTGGCGTTCCCCGTGACGAAGGGCGATTTCCAGGAGGCCGCCAGCGGCTGAGAGCCGCTTGCCCTACCCCATGGCCGGTCAGGCAGAAGCGATCTCGTTGCCCAAGCGGACCGTTTCGGCGACGAGAAGGTCGAGATCCTCGCGCCGGGTCCGGTGATTGTTGATCGCCACCCTGAGGCAATGCCGACCGTGCACCGTCGTGTCGGAAATGGCGGCGGTTCCGTCTTCCTGCAGCCTCAGCATGATCTCGGTGTTGAGCGCTTTCGCACGCTCGCCATCGAGACCATCCGCGCGATAGCGTAAGCAGACGATGTTGATGCTGGTCGGCGCCGTCAGTTCGAGCGCTGGCTCGGCCGCGATCAGGCCCGAGAGATAGTGCCCCTGCGCAATGTTCTGGTCGATCAGGCGGCCGAATTTTTCGACGCCGTGTTCTCGCAACGCCATCCACACTTTGAGTGCCTTGAAGCCGCGTGACGTCTGCAGGCCGTAATCGTGCAGCCATTGCCCGGAGGCGAGGCCGCGCGGTGTCGACTCCAGATATTCCGGCGTCACCGCGAAGGTCTTGCGATGCGCCGAGGCATCCCGCACCAGCGCGCAGCCTGCCTCGAAAGGCGCATGCAGCCATTTGTGCGGATCGAGCGCGATGGAATCGGCCCATTCGATGCCGGCGACGCGATGTGCATTCTCAGGCGCGATCGCGATCAGCGCGCCGATGCAGCCGTCGACATGGAACCAGAGGTCCTCCTCATGCGCCAGCTTGGCCAGCGCCTGCAGATCGTCGATGGCGCCGGTGTTGACAGTGCCGGCGTTGCCGATGATGCAGGCCGGCTTGAACCCGGCCGCGCGATCTTCCGATATCGCAGTCCTCAAACCTTCAATGTCGATGCGCAGGCCGGCGTCGCTGGCAATGCGGCGCAGCGCCTTGTTGCCGAGACCGAGCGCTTCCATCCCCTTGCGGTGACAGGAATGGACCTGGTCCGAGCCATAGAAGCGCAAAGGCTTTTCGATTGCTCCAACGCCGTGCTCGCGCACGTCGATGCCGGCCTTGGTGTTGCGCGCCACGGTGAGCCCGATGATGTTGGCCATCGAGCCGCCGCTGACCAGCGTACCGCTGGCCGAAGCCGGCATGCCCATCATCTGCTTGCACCAGTCGACCACCTGGCCGTCCATCAGGGCGGCGGCATGGTTGCCGCCGCCTAGATTGGAGCCCTGGATTGCCGCCAGGAAATCGCCGATCGCGCCGGTAAAATTGCTCGACCCCATATACCAGGACCAGAAGCGCGGATGGATGTTGCCCATCGGATAGGGCATCACCTTGTCCACGACATCGCCATAGATGTCGGCAAGCGGGGTCGGCGATTGCGGCAGCGAGGCGGTGAAGAAATGCCTCACATCTCCAGGCATCTCCTGCCACACCGGCCGTTGCCTGACATCGCGCAGGTAAGCGACAGCATCGTCAACGATCCGATGCGACAGGCTTTGCACATCGGCCCAGTCCGAGGGGTCAAGCGTTTCCTCGGTACTGGTAGCCGAGTGTCCAGGCATCGCGTCCATGCAATTTGCTCCCGCGTCATCATGCCGGGAACTGGCAACCGGGCGTCGAGCGCGAGAGAGCAAGCTCTTCCGCATTCATCTCGGCCTCGATGCCGTCGAACAAAGGCGTGGTCATGTAGCGTTCACCGGTATCGGGAAGCATGCACAGGATCACCGATCCGGCCGGTGCCGTGCCGGCGATCTGGCGCGCCACGGCAAAAGCCGAACCGCCGGAAATGCCGGTGAAGATGCCTTCCTGCTGCGCCAGCGCCTTGGCCCATTTCATGCCCTCCGGCCCGGCGATCGGCATCACCTCGTCATAGAAGTTGCCATCGATGGCCTCCTGCAGGACGTGCGGGATGAAATCCGGCGTCCAGCCCTGGATCGGGTGCGGTTCGAAAGCCGGATGGCTGGCGGCCGGCGCTCCGCCGGCGCCACGCATCTGCGGCTTGCCGCTGCCGACAAGCTGCGCATTAACCGGTTCGGTGAGCACGATCCGAGTCTCAGGCCGCTCGCGGCGCAGCACCCGCGCCACGCCGGCGACGGTGCCGCCGGTGCCGTAGCCAGTGACGAAATAGTCGAGCCGCGAGCCGGCGAAATCGTTGACGATCTCGCGTCCCGTGGTTGCTTCATGGATGTCGGCGTTGGCCTCGGTCTCGAACTGGCGGGCCAGGAACCAGCCATTGGCTTCGGCCAGTTCCACCGCCTTCTTGTACATGCCGAAGCCTTTCTCGGCGCGCGGCGTCAGCACCACCTTGGCGCCCAGCATCCGCATCAGCTTGCGGCGCTCGACCGAGAAACTGTCGGCCATCGTCACCACCAGCTTGTAGCCCTTCTGCGCACAGACCATGGCAAGACCGATGCCGGTGTTGCCGCTGGTCGCCTCGACGATGGTCTGTCCCGGCTTGAGCGCGCCGGTGCGTTCACCTTCCTCGATGATGTTGAGCGCCAGCCGGTCCTTCACCGACGCAGCCGGATTGAAGAACTCGGCCTTGACGTAGATGGTGGCGTGCGCCGGTCCGAGATTATTGACGCGGATGACCGGCGTGTCGCCGATGGTGTCGAGAATGCTGTCGAACAGGCGGCCGCGGCCGGCCGTGGTTCTGATTTTCTGCTGATGCAACATGGTAGACTCCTGGTTCTTGCTCACGGGCCGGTTACACACCGGCGGTTTGAGCGGCGAGATTTCGACACCTTGCCGCACTACAGGTCCTTGACGTGCGGCAGTGTGGTAAACACCACATTCGGCGCACAAATTTTGCCAGCCGGGTGCACTTTGTCGTGCTCGGTGGTAAAGCAGGGGCCGGCAGGTCAGCGTGGGAGCAGGCGTGGTATCTGGCGTGGAATCGAGCCTGGCGAGCAGCCATCAAGGTGTTGTCGTGCGCCTGTTTGGGCCGCCGACAATTGCGCGCGACGGCGTCCCGGTGGTCTTGCCGGCATCGCGCAAGCTGCGCGCGCTGCTGGCCTATCTGGCGCTGGCGCCCCATCCGGTCGGACGTGGCAAGCTCTGCGAGTTGCTGTGGGATGTTCCAAATGATCCCAGGGGTGAGCTGCGCTGGTGCCTGAGCAAGCTGCGGGCCGCGCTCGACGAACCGGGCCGCCGCAGGATCGAAACATCGGGCGATACGATCGCGCTCGATCTCGACGGCATCTCAGTCGACGTTCTGGATGTCGCGGCGGCGGCTGCCGCAGGCATCGAAACGCTCGAGCCGACGCGACTGCAGTTGCTCTCCGACCTGTTCGTCGGCGACTTCCTCGAAGGGCTGGAGATCGACCGCAGCCCTCTCTTCAACAGCTGGCTGACCGCGCAGCGCCGCCGTTTCGGTTCCTGCCAAGCTGCTATACTGGAACATTTGGTCAAGACGCTGCCGGCCGATTCCGAAGCCGTCTCCGCCCATCTCGAAAAATGGCTGGAACTGACCCCGTTCGACAGCAGCGCCCATGTCGCACTCCTGGTGAGGCTGGCGCGGCGCGGCCAGTTCGGCGCCTGCGAAGACCATCTTGCCGCTGCGGCGCAGTTGTTCCAGTCGGAAGAGCTGGATTTCGGCCCGGTGCGCGAGGCGTGGCTGTCCATCCGCAGCGAACGGCCCTGCGCGATTTTGCCGGCACAACCGGCAGCTCCGCCCGGGCCGAACCAGGCGTCAGTCATGCTTGCCGGTTCAGAAGCCGCGACGCCGCACAAGGCTTCGCTGGCCGTGATGCCATTTGCCGAAGACGCCGGTAGCGGCGTTCGTGGCGGGCTGGCCGATGGCTTGACCCACGACATCATTACCCGCCTCGCCAAGCTCAGGGACTTCTTTGTCATCGCCCGGGGCTCGGTCTTTGCGCTGGCGGAAAGGAACATCGCGCCGGAAGATGCCGGCCGAAGGCTGAATGTCGACTATGTCGCCACCGGCACGGTGCGCAGCGCGACGGGTCGCCTGATCGTCACTGTCGAGCTTGTCGAGGTTCGCACGGCCAGGATCGTCTGGGCCGAGACCTTCGAGCGCAAGGCCGAGGACATCTTCATTGTCCTCGACGATATCGGCAACAGCATCGTGGCCTCTGTCTCATCCGAGATAGAGATGGTCGAGCGCAACCGCGCCATGCTGAAAGCGCCCAATTCACTTAACGCCTGGGAGGCCTACCATCGCGGCCTCTGGCACATGTATCGCTTCACCCGCAGCGAGAACGACCTCGCACGGCATTTCTTCGACATTGCTGTCAGGCAGGATCCGACCTTTACCCGCGCCTATGCCGGCCTGTCCTTCACCCATTGGCAGAGCGCCTTCCAGCGCTGGGGCGACCGCGACCAGGACAGCGTGCTTGCCTTTGAGGCGGCCGGCCAGAGCGTTTTGGTCGACGATCATAATCCCGCCGCGCACTGGGCGATGGGCCGGGCGCTGTGGCTGCGCGGCGAGGGTGATGCGTCCGTGCTAGAACTGCAAAGAGCCGTCGACCTCAGCCCGAACTTCGCGCTTGGCCACTATGCGCTGTCCTTCGTGCATTCGCAGTCGGGCGACCCGCACGCGGCGATCGGATCGTCGGATCATTCGCGCCATCTGTCGCCGTTCGACCCGATGCTGTTCGGCATGCTGGGCGCACGCGCCATGGCGCATGTCCGCCTCGGCCAGTTCGACGAGGCGGCCGAATGGGCGCTGAAGGCGGCCGCCCGCCCCAACGCACATGTCATCATCCTGTCGATCGCCGCCCACTGCCTGGCGTTGGCTGGGCGGCTGGACGAGGCGAAAAACTTCGCCGCCGCCATCCGCAAGACGCTTCCGGATTACCGAGCCGACGACTTCATCGACACCTTCCGCTTCGACCGGGATGCCACAGCCCTGTTCAAGCTCGGCGCCACGCGCATCGGGCTGGCTTAGAGCATGATCCCAAAAAGTGGGTACCGTTTTTGGAAAAGATCATGCTCCAACAAAGGGTTAGATCATGATGAGATTTCAACCAAATCTCATCATGATCTAGCGCCGCAACACCGCGCTCAGCACATCGCGTATCCCGATCGCGCCGACAAAGCGCGACTGGTCGTCGAACAGCGCCACGGGTGCCGTCTGCGAGCGGTGCATGGCCAGCATCACCGTCTTCAGCGACGTGCCGGGGTTGGCCCAGAACACCTGCGCCGTCTCCTCCGGCTGCGCCTCGACATCGGCGCATGAAACCCATACCGCCGGTTTGCCGTCGCGTTCCGCCGCCGCCACCAGCCCGTGCTCGTCGATCTTAAAGCGCGTCGTCTTGCGCCGGTCGAGCCACACCCAGCCATTATCGCCGTGCTCGAGGTCGCGGCTGTCGCGCATGACGTTCCAGGCGGTCAGCACGGACAACGGATTCACATTGGCGATGAAGTCGCGGACATAGTCATTGGCGGGCTTGAGCACGATGTCTTCCGGCGCCCCGGTCTGCACGATGCGACCGCCCTCCATGATGGTGATGTGGGTGCCGATCTTCAGCGCCTCTTCCAGATCATGGCTGACGAAGATGATGGTCTTCTTCAGCTCCGCCTGCAGCTGCAGCAATTCGTCCTGCAGCTTGGTGCGGATCAGCGGATCGAGCGCCGAGAACGGCTCGTCCATCAGCAGGATCGGCGCCTCGGTGGCGAAGGCACGGGCCAGGCCGACGCGCTGCTGCATGCCGCCGGACAGCTCATGCGCGTATTTCTTCGACCACTGGTCGAGATTGACCAGTTTCAGCTGGCGTTGCACGCGCTCCTTGCGCTCTTGCTCCGGCACGCCGGCGAGTTCGAGGCCGAGGCCGACATTCTCCTCCACCGTACGCCAGGGCAGCAGGCCGAACTGCTGGAACACCATCGCCACCTGCTTCTGGCGCAGCCGCCGCAGCGTCGCCTGATCGCAGGTCACGACATCGACGATATTGTCGCCGTCCTTGACCAGCACCTGGCCGCGCGACACCACGTTGAGCCGGTTGACCGCCCGCAGCAGCGTCGACTTGCCCGAGCCGGACAGGCCCATCAGCACCGAGATTTCGCCCTCATGCACGGTCAGGCTGGCGCCGGCGCAACCCAGCACATTGCCGGTCTTTTCAAGGATTTCGGCGCGCGTGGCGCCGCCATCGATCAGCGCCAGCGAACCGGCCTGGTCGGACCCGAAGACGATATCGACATTTTTGAAATCGACGGCGACGGTCATTTCTTGCCTCCAACGCCGATACGCGTCATCCGGTCGAGCACGATGGCGAGTACGACAATCGCCAGGCCCGCCTCGAGCCCGAGATCGATGCGGCGCGAGCCGAGCGCGCGGTTGATTTCAGTGCCGAGGCCGCCGGCGCCGATGAGTGCTGCAAACACCACCATCGACAGCGACAGCATGATCGATTGCGTCAGCCCGGCCATGATGGTCGGCAGCGCTGAGGGCAATTCGACCTTCCACAGCAGCTGCTGCTTGGTGGCGCCAAACGCCTCGCCGGCCTCGATGATCGACTTCGGCACCGAGACGACGCCGAGATGGGTGAGCCGGACCGCGGTCGGGATGACGAAGATGATGGTGACGATGAGGCCGGGCGCGTTGCCGAGACCGAACAGGGTCAGGACCGGGATCAGGTAGACGAAGGTCGGCAGCGTCTGCATCAGGTCGAGCACCGGCAGCATGATGCGGTAGACCTTCGGATTGTGCGCGGCCCAGATGCCGAGCGGCACGCCGATGGCCATCGCCATGGCGGCGGCGGCCACGACCAGCACCAGCGTCTGCACCGTCTGCTTCCAGAGGTTCTGGTTGATGATGAAGATCAGGCCGAGAAAGACGCCTATGGCCAGCGGGCGCGAGCGCTGCAGCAGCCAGGCGATGATGGCGATGATCAGCGCCAGCAGCACCGGCGGCACCATCAAAAGGATGCCAACCAGCCCGTCGAGCAAGAAATTGAGGCCATTCGAGAAGGCCCTGAACACGGTGTCGAAATTGTCGGTGAGGAAACCGAAGAACGCCTTTCCCCAGGCGCCGATCGGTATCTTGTGATCGACCATGAATTTCGAAATCGGATCCATATCGCCCCTCTCATGCGAGAGACCGCCTGCTTCCGGCCTCCGCTGTCGTTAGGTCATCTTCTCACAGGATATGAAAAAGGGCAGCCTTTTCTAGATTGGCTGCCCTTCCTGGTTCGGCTTTGCCGAATTCAGTCGGCTCAGCTTCCGAGCGCGGTCTTGACCGCCGCTGCCGCATCACCGCCATCGAAGGTGGTGACGCCGGCAATCCACGGCGCAACCGCGTCAGGGTGCTTCTTCAGCCAGTCGGCAGCGACCGTGTTGGCGTCGCCGCCCTTCAGGATCGCGTCCATCATCTCGCCTTCCATATCCAGGTTGAACTTCAGGTTGGCGATGAACTTGCCGGCATTCGGGCATTCGGTGGTGTAGCCCTTGCGCACATTGGTGTAGACGGTGGCGGCGCCGAAGCCGCTGTCGCCCATGCCGTCGAGATAGGTGAGCTTCATGGCGCCCATCACCGGATGCGGCGTCCAGCCGAGGAAGGCAATCCACTCATTGTTCTTGATCGACTGCTCGGCCTGCGTCAGCATGCCGGCTTCCGAGGACTCGACCAGCTCGAAGCCTTCGAGATTGTCCTTCGGGTTCTTGATCATGTCGAGGATGATGCGGTTGCCGTCATTGCCCGCCTCGATGCCGTAAATCTTGCCGTTGAACTTGTCCTTGAACTTGCCGATGTCGGTCAGCGACTTGACGCCGGCCTCCGCGACATAGGTCGGTACGACGATGCCGTAGCCGGCGCCGGTCAGGTTGGTGCCGATCGTCTCGACCGAACCATCGGCGGTGTAGTCCTTGATGTCGTTAGTCATCGACGGCATCCAGTTGCCGAGGAAGACGTCGAGATCCTTGTTTTTCAGCGACGCCATGGTCACCGGTACCGATAGCTGGATCGTCTGCGGCTCGTAGCCGAGCGCGGTGAGCAGCACCGAAGCGACGCCGGTGGTTGCCTGGATGTCGGTCCAGCCGACATCGGAAAGGCGCACCGCCTTGCAGCTCTCCGGATCGCCGGCAAGTGCAGCGCTCGTGGACAGAAAAGTCGCCAGGCCGAGACCGGCGACGAAGGTGTTCATACGCGACATTGGCAGTCTCCCATTGTGATTCTTTGGCGAAGCGTAGTTACGGTTTCTCTGCCCGCCTTGTTTCGTCAGCCAAACACCATTCTGGTGTGGTTTCAAGCGCTAAGACAATCACGATCAACGGCGCGGACTGGCCAAACAGCGACACGCCCGCCGCTTTTTGGATTGCAGACGGCTTTTCCCATGAAATGCAGCGGTGCCCTCTCCCCGCGCCGCGCCAACTCGGCTTAAAAGGACGGCATGGCCAAGCTCTACTTCCACTATGCGACGATGAATGCCGGCAAAACGACAATGCTGCTGCAGGCGTCCTACAATTATCGCGAACGCGGTATGACGACGATGCTGTTCGTCGCCGGCCACTACAGAAAGGGCGACACCGGGCTGATCTCGTCGCGCATCGGCCTGGAGACGGAGGCCGAGATGTTCCGCGACGGCGACGATCTCTACGCTCGCGTCGCCGAGCATCACGAACATACGACGGTGCATTGCATCTTTGTCGACGAGGCGCAATTTCTCGAGGAAGAGCAGGTCTGGCAGCTCGCCCGTATCGCCGACCGGCTGAACATCCCTGTGATGTGCTACGGCCTGCGCACCGATTTCCAGGGCAATCTGTTTTCCGGTTCGCGAGCGCTTCTGGCCATCGCAGACGATCTGCGCGAAGTGCGCACCATCTGCCGCTGCGGCCGCAAGGCGACGATGGTCGTGCGTCTCGGCGCTGACGGCAAGGTGGCCAGACAAGGCGAACAGGTGGCGATCGGCAAGGACGTCTATATCTCGCTCTGCCGCCGCCACTGGGAAGAGGAAATGGGCCGCGCCGCGCCCGACGATTTCATTGGCTTCACCAGAGGCTGAACGGCCGGGACAACATGAAAATTCTGCAGTTCACAGTTGATTGCCCGTTTCCGCCGGTCTCCGGCGGAGAGATCCGGAACGCCGCCAATGCACGCGCCCTGGCATCGATGGGCGAGGTCCTGACGGTAAGCCTGACTGGCGCCCCGGCACCCTCCACACCGCCGAACATCCGTCACCGGATCATCGAGGCAGCGCGCGGCAGGGCGCCCTGGGGCAGGCGCAGCCCGCACCCGACCGTGCATATGATGCCGGACGACGAGCTGGCCGAAGCCGACGCCATCTGGAGGGAGTTCGCGCCCGATCTCGTGGTGATCGAGGAGATCGTGCTTTCGCAGCTGCTGACGCTGGCGCCGAAGCATCGCGCGCGCACCGTCCTTGACCAGCACAACATTGATTCCCGGACGGTGTCCGACCGGATCGCCGGCCTGACGCTGTGGCAGCAAATTCGAGACTGGCGCCAAAACAGGCGAAGGAAGGCAGAGGCGCGCGAAGCCGACAGGTGTGCGGCTGCCCTGGCCGACCAGGTCTGGGTTTGTTCGCGGGCCGACGAAGCGCTTCTGTCCGCTCTCGGCCCCGTCAACGACGTCAGGTTCGTCGCCAACCCCATTCCAGACGAGAGCGTGCTTTCCCTGCCGATTGCTGCCGAGCGCTTCAGTGAGCTCAGCCTGTGCTTCATCGGGCATCTCGGCTATTTCCCCAACATCGACGCCGTCAAGCAGATCGGCCGCGCGATGGCGCCGTGCCTCGCCGCCTCCGGCCGGCCCTGGTCGATCACCGTCGCCGGCAGAAACCCGCGCGATGTCGTGCGCGGTCTATGCACCAGGCATGGTCTGCGGTTGATCGAGAACCCACCGCATCTGCCGGAATTGCTTGGGCGTGCCGGCTATGCGCCGATCCCGCTGCGCTTCGGCGGCGGAACCCGCATCAAGGTGCTGGAGGCGATGGCGGCGGGCCTTGTCGTCGCCGCCACCGAAAAGGCCGTCGAAGGGCTTGGCCTGCAGGCGGGCAGGCATTTCCTGTCCAGCGACGATGCCGGCAAGTTGGCATTGAAAATCATCGATCTCGCGACACGCCCGCAAGCGGCCGCCGAGATGGCGGAGATCGGCCGCGCTTTCGTGCGCGACAATCATTCGTCGGCGGCGATTGAAAAGCAGGTCAAGCAGGCGGTCGCGGCGATCCCGCGCACGGACTGAGCCCGGCTGCTATCCACCGGCATACGGCGTTTGTTAAGGCCTGCTGCCTATTTTGCCCTCAGCAAGAGCCAGCCGGGAACCGCCATGCTTCGAGCCATTTCATCAGCCCTTGTCATTTACTTGGCCGGTATCCTCGCCGCGCAGGCCGACGGCGATGCAGCACTTGGCAAGAAAGTATTCTACCGCTGCATGGCCTGTCACGAGGCGGCAAGCGACCGCGACAAGGTCGGCCCGCATCTCCTCGGTATCGTCGGCCGCACCGCCGGCACCGCCCAGAATTTCAACTATTCGCAGGCCATGAAGGACGCCGGCGCGGCCGGCCTGGTCTGGGACGAAGCCAACCTCAAAGCCTATCTCGGCGCTCCCAAGCTGAAAGTACCCGGCAACAGGATGGGCTTCTCCGGCCTGAGCAGCGACGAGGACATCGCCAACGTCATCGCCTATCTGAAGGCCGATCCGAAGCCTTGAACGGCGCGATGCGTAGCGTGATGGCGACGGCTTCCGCCAGCTGTCTCGCGCTTGCAACTCATTGAGCCCTCTGTCGAATTCAGCACACCCACACTGTCCGAGATCGACTTCTTCGCAGCCGTCAAAGTTCAATGACAATTGAACAATACTTGGCCGGCTGGTTAATCACGCCATGACCCCGCCTTCATTGCCTTTCAAGACGACCAGGCATTTTTTTGTTTTCGGGGCGGGTCTTGTCTTGCGTCTTTCAATCCCCTGATACCCCACATATATTCGCCGCTGTTCGCAGCCAGCGACCGGAAGCCGAAGCGGGAGGCCCCTATGGCGACATTGCAGAATTTCGATGCCGAAATTGCCAAGACCAGGCAGGTCGTGCAGGACATGCGCTCCAAGATCGAGCAGTCGGGCACGGTGCTTGATACGCTGGCCACCGCCGACAAGAAGATCGGCGACGCCAATTTCGACATCGAGAATGCCCGCATCGAGGACGTGCTGAAGCAGCAGAAGGTGATGGAAGGCAACATTGCCGACCTGATCATCGGGCTGGAAGACGCCACCAACGTCTTCGGCACCGAATTCGAGAGCATGAAGAACTACACCGGCTGGGAAAGCTTCGTCGGCGTCTTCTCGGCGCAACGCAAGCAGCGCATGCGCACCGACCGCGTCCGCAACATGTCGCTGGCCGGCAATCTGCAGGAGCTTCTGGTCAAGTCCGACACCATCGTCGGCATCCTGAAAGCGCAGAAAGAGGTCCTCGACCAGCGCTACAAGACCTCGGAAAACAGCCTGTCGCAGGTGATCGAGCGCCGCAAGGTCACCATGACCAACCTCGAGGCGGTGCAGAAGCGCATCGAGGAGGTCAATCCGCTGCTGCTCGACATCGAAAACAAGATCGCCGCTTCTACCAGTCAGAAGGAGCGCACGCAGCTTGAGGGCGAGCGCTCGAAACTGGCGACCGAATACAATGAAAAGCAGGCCAAGGAGCAGGAGCTTCTGGCCGAAAGCCAGACGCTGGAACGCTACACCTCGATGTTCCAGACCTTCGTCGATTCGCTCAACAATCAGATCGCAGCGCAGTCGACGCTGATCAACAAGCTGACCATCGATACCGAGCAGCGCATCGTGCTCTACAAGGCACTGGAAGATTCCTTGAAGACCGCCGCCCAGCAGGATGTCGCCCACAAGATCAACACGCTGGGCAGCCAGGTTGACAACACCGCCGAAGAGACCATGGCCGGCATTGGCGCCGCCTCGCAAAAGCACATCGGCGATCTCCTCGAAATGCACGAGAAGAACATGGTCGCCAGCTCCGACATCCAGCGCCGCAAGAAGCTCGCCGACGACGCCTTCGCCCGCCGTTTCGACGACGTGATGAAGAAGCACAATTCGGCCAACTACGTGCAGTCGTAAGGAGCGGCTGCACGCGGGCACACCGGCATGACTCCCGAAAACGAAGCGGCGGCGCGCTATTTTTCCGCCATCACGGCGGCACTCAGCGGCCTCGAAGTGTTCATGCGCGACGACCGCTCGCCGCTTTACCGGCACGGCATCGTCGCCAAGATTGTCGCCGAATACATTGCCCGGCTGGACAAATCGTTTTCCTGCTGGCGCAACCGGCTCGGCTTCATGGACACGTTCCGCATTTCGCGCGCCGACAGCGGCTATCCCGTCTTCCAGAACCTGCTCGAACTGGAAAACGACCGCCGCCAGGCCGAGGCGCGGCTGGCCAACATTCCGCTGGCCGGCGAATTGCGCGAGGAAATGGCCGACTTCATCCTGCGCCACAAGGAATTCCCCGAAGCGCTGCAGAAGTCGATGGCCGAGCGGCTCTATCTCGAGGACGTCAAGAGCGAACAGACTTTTGGCCCGTTCTCGCTGGCGCAGACGGCCAAGGTCTCGGTCAATCCAAAGACCGGGCGCCCCTATTACCTCGTGCACTGGGCGAGCTTCGACGGCAGCGCCAACCTGCCGCTGGTCTACATGGTGACGGTGGAGGATTCCTCCGAAAGCATGATCCGGCAGCTCGTTGACAGCAGCGGCAAGCTCAATGAACGGGTCGACATCCCGCTGCCGGTGGACGGCCTGCTCAACCCCGAACTCGCCCATCGCTTCGACGATTTCACCGAGAAGAATTCCGCCTACACGCTTTCGCCCGCAACGATTGCGGTCAATCTCGACAAGGATTTCGAGCCGCTGCACCCTAAGCAGCTGCGCCGCGTCGTGCTCGGCCCCTTTTATTCCGCAGGCATTACGGACAACAATTCGACCGTGACCGAGGTGCTGGCCAAGGTGCGCAAACCGGAAAATGCCTGGCTGCTCACCTGGACCATCCAGGAGGTCTACTCCAAGGGCGAGAAACCCGGCCGCAAGGGCCTGTTTTCGAGCGAGAAGACCACGCAGGAATTCTTTATCAACACCGACGATCTCGAAGCCGCGCGCCAGGGTGTGTCGAGCTACGAGAACCACGCCCTGATCCCGCACGAAGCCTATCAAGCACTCTACGCCGCCGGCGAAGCTCAAAAGATCTTTTCCGGCTACAAGGTTCACATCCTGTCAAATGGGCAGGTGATTTCAGATGTGTAAGAGTCTCGCTTGTGACGCCAATCGCCAAGCTGAGCCGAGGCGTGGCCGATGATGCCAGCGGTCTTCGCAAAGAAGAAACAGCTTGATGCTCTGAGGAAGACTGTCCGGGCCGGCGCGCTGGAAGGTCTGGAGCACAGCCAGCGCATCGACATCACCTACACGTCCAATGCGATCGAAGGCAACACGCTGACTGCCGGCGAAACAGCCCTGGTGCTCGAGAAGGGCATCACAATCAGCGGCAAGCCCCTTAAGGACCATCTGGAGGCAGTCGATCATGCGCGAGCACTGAATTGGGTGCTGGAAATCGCCTCGCAACGCGACATGCCGATAATCGAGGCCGATATCCGTAACCTCCACCACCTGGTTGTCGCGAATTCCAGGCCCGAGATTGCAGGCAGCTATGCCGATACCGCCCGCTATGTGAATACCGATGCCGGTGTTCACAATTTTCCGACGCCGACGGAAGTCCCGGCCCTCATGGAAGCTTTTTCCCATTGGCTGGGCGTGGCACGCAACACGCCGAAGACCGCCTTCGAAGCGCATAGACGGTTCGTCGGCATTCATCCTTTCAACGACGGGAATGGTCGTACGGCACGTCTGTTGATGAACCTCATTCTGGCGCGGGCCGGCTATCCGCCGGTAGCGATTCGTCCCGAGGATCGTCCGGCCTACATTGCCGCCCTTGAGATCGATCAACGCGGCGGCGGCCATGCCGCCTTTGACAAGTTGCTTTTCGACAGGCTGGACCAGACGTTGGATATGTATCTCGACGCCGCTCGCCAGGCGCGCGATTCGTCGGCCAGCAAAAGTATTCCTATGAGGAGCTGACCATGGACACGGGCCTGACCACCATCCCGGAAGCGGCTATCGAAAAGCACCGCGCAACCGCGCAAAGCTTCATCACCCGCGTCGTCGTATTGGAAGACCCCTCGCGCGAATCCGGCACAGCGCTGGCCGGCACCAACCGCCGCTTCGTCTCCACCGTCTCGGTCGGCTCGGTGCGGCGCACACGCGAGGTCGAGCTGGTCAAGACCGTCGCCGCAATCCATCCCGACGACCAGCTGATGAGCATCCCGCAGCACACGCTGTTGTTCCGCGCCCGCCGCGGCCTGGCGATTGCGCTCGCCATCTCCGACGTCTTCGCCGAGGGCTCCGACCTCGAAAGCCTCCAGGCCAAGAACACCCGCGCGCCTCTTGAGGGCGATGAGGCGGCGACCTTCAAGAAGCTTCTGTCAGCCTCGGCTTACGTTGCAGCCTTCAGCCTCGCCTCTTACCTGTTCCAGCTGATCGACAGCGACGGCGAGGCGCCCAACGATATCCCCGAACCGGACTTCCTGTTCGACACGCCGCAGGACGCGGTGAAGTCGATCGTCGCCGGGTTGGACAAGGCGATTGCAGGCTCCAAGGACGATGGCGACCTGACGACGCGCGCGCGAGCTTTTGCACGGGTCGCCATTGATGGGCTGCTGGCCCGCAAAGGCCGCTTCGACGGCATCGGTCCGTTCGAGAACGCCCACATCCGCATCGACGCCGACGATTTCACCCTCGACGGCTTCGACGTCGCGCCCGGCAAGCGCTCCAAGCCGCTGGTGATGACCTTCAAGAAGCCCGAAGAGGTCGTCGGCAACCACATCGCCAAATACCAGTCGGTCAAGCTCGCCAAGATGCTGATGGCCTATGATTTCGAGCGCGAGCTGAACCCGTTCGTCGAGCTCGGCGGCTTCCTCTTCACCTTCATCGGCGATGGCGCGCCGGGCACCGGCAAGACGACGCTGATCCAGATGATCGCCGGCCTCGTCAACAATTATTGCCAGGTTGCCGGCTATCCCTTCGCCTATGAGAATTTCGGCGTCGACCAGATCTCGTCCTACCAGGGCAAATCCGGCCAGAACTGCCGCCAGTTCATCAACAATGTCTTGAACCCACGCGTCATCGGCTTCGGCACCGTCGACGACATCGACCAGGTGGCGGCCCGCCGCTCCGACGACCGCGCCTCGGCCGGCCAACAGGAAATCACCGGCGTCTTGATGGACGCCTTTGCCGGCGCCGGCACGGTGGTGCGCGGCAATTGCTCGTTCGGCATGTTTTCCAACTATCCCGAAAATGTCGACGATGCGCTGCGCCAGCGCGCCGGCGCCCGCTGGCTGGTCGACGGCCCACAGAGCCGCGACGACTATATCGACATCTTCGTCCTGCTTGCCGGCAAGAACCACAAGATCCCACTCGGCGACCACAAGCTCTACGCCGCGCAGGAGATCCAGCGCGCGGTGACCGAAGCCTATGAGGAGCACGAGAAGCCTCAGGAAGACGGGCTGATGAAGGTCTATGAGCGCTACATGAAGGAGAATGGCGCGCCGAAATCGATGGCCGACATCGGCACTTATCTGCACCTGATCAAGGATGCCGAGCCGCGCTTCACCGGCCGAGCCATCAAGAACGTCACCGACGCCATCAAGATGCGCGCCATGGACATCGAGCTGCCCGACGACTGGTTCGAGAAGCCGGAAGCCTTCATGCACAAGGGTTACAACGAAAAGAAAGCCATGATCGAGGAACTGCGTGGGCCGTTCTCGATGGACATGGTCATGCAGGAGATCAACCGCTACGCCGACTCGGAGTTCCGCTATTCCGACAAATCCGACGACGCCGCGGTGGAGAAGCTGCTGCGCGAAGCACGCCTGCGCGAACGGGCGGGACGCGAGATGGAGGAGATGAAGAAGAAGGGGCTCTGGAATGCGTGAGCTTCCTTCGCTGCCCGCGGGTGCTGAAAGGCTTGGCGCTAACGCTGACGCCCCCCTCTCCCCGTCCTTCACGGGGAGAGGGTAAGGGTGAGGGGCGGCGCATGCGTGGACCAGAGATCGCTACGACCATACTGGCAGCTATCGAACAGCGCCTCGATCGGCACATCCGGACCAATGATCTTCGATTTATTGACGCCAAAGGCCATGGGGAGACATGTCCTTGAATGCTAGCGCTGCCCCTCACCCTTACCCTCTCCCCGTGAAGAACGGGGAGAGGGAGGCGTCAGCGTTGGCGCTTCGCCACAACAGGCAACGCCACTCGGAACGTTCTGCATGAGCCACGCCAAAAAGCCCGACCTTCTCCGCGACAATGAGCTGATCTACGGTCGCTTGCTCACCGTCGACGAGACGCACCTCATCCAGCGCTACAACAAGGCGCTTGTTGCCTTTGGCCTCAAGCCCACCAAGCTGAAGAGCTTCCAGATCGACCGCACCGGCTTCTCGCCCGAAGTGGCCGAGGAATGCGGCGATTACGATTATCTCGACCCCAATGAAGTCAACCGCCGCTTCATCATCCTGACGCCGTCGCAGATCGATCTGCCGGTGGTGCACACCGCCTTTTCCAACACCTCGCAGCTGATGTTCGAGTTCATGTCCAAGAACCAGCGCGCCATCGATGCGCTGACCATCAAGGATGTCATCTACGGCGAGATCGAGGATTCCGTTCCCCTGGTCAACGACATCGAGGATCTGCTGTCGATCAGCCAGGTCGAGTTCAGGGTGCTTTCGGCCGAGGACGTGCTGGGCAAGGCCGCCGAACTCGGCAAGCTGGTCGACCGGCTGAAGCAGGAGCCCGATGCCTGGCGCGACAACACCATGCTGAGCCGTATGGTGGAACTGGCGAAGGTGTGCGGCGATATCCGTGAGAATGCGCTGGTGCCCGACCAGGTGATCTTCCGCCACAACGCCTACTGGACCAGCCATTTCGGCGGCGTCTACGTCTTCGTCGATCCTGATATGACCACCGTCATCGGCGACCCGGCCGCCCCCGGCTTTCGCCGTTCGCGGCCCTGGCAGGTCAGCTATCTCTCGATCAACGATGCCGACAAGGTGTTCAAGTTCCTGGCCAGCACCGGCCGCATCGAACTGCCCCGTGCGTCATGGGTCGAAAGCTCGGGCTATCTCGAGCATCGCGCCGAGATGGTGGTGCGCGCTCTCATCCGCGACACAGAGCCGAACCGCAATTTGACCGAGGTCGACAAGGTCTGGCTGCAGACCTGGATCCATGGCCATGCCGATCTGATCACCAAGGACGGCAATTTCCCCTTTCTCAACGCCGCCAAGCGTGAGATCGCCCAGCTCGGCCATCTCAAGATCGAGGATGTGTTTCCGCAACAGCGCTTCCTGGTCGTGCGTGGCAAGCCCGACCATCCCGACGCCTGGCTGACCAACCAGCTGATCTCGGATTTCGTGCCGCAGGACTTCGTCTCGCGTTACGTCTTCAACAAGCCGGGCTTCTACAAGGACTATGACGGCTACAGCGACGCCTGGCGGTCGCATGTTGTGGACGTTCTGAAAACCACATATTTGAAAGACAAAGTGGCGTTTCGCACGCGCCTTTACGGCCTGACTGACTGAGGGGTGAACGAGAGCCATGCTTGATCCGATCGTGAATTTCTTCACCCGCATCTTCCAATGGATAGGCCGCGGCATCGGCCTCGTCATCGGCGCGATCCTGTGGCCGTTCCTCTGGGCTGGGCGCTGGTATACGCAGCGCGGCTGGATCCTGAAGGCTGTGGTCGGCCTCGCGCTTCTGGTGTTGATCGGCCTCTACGCCAATTTCTTCTACGCCACCCAGTGGTGGAACAAGTTCGATCCCAACTACGTCGACAAATACACCTTCGAGAACCGCAACATTTCCGCCGGCGAACAGGTCGCCGCCGGCGCCGGCACCGACACCGCCAAGACCTGCGGCAATTCGGGCATCGCCCAGGTGGCGGCCGACCTGACGGACTTCAACGTCAACCAGAATGCCTGGATCTCGTCCATGATCCTCTACAAACTCGGCCTGTTCGGCATCGACTGGGACAACACGCCGTTCATGGACAACAAGGCCTCGTTCCAGCGCGGCATCAACCAGGCGGTGCGGCGCACCGCCACCGAGCTTGCCGACAATCTCGGGCGTGTTCGCACCACATCGCAGATCGACGGCGACCTGCAGGATGCGCGCGGCAATCTGCAGTTCGACGAGGAGACCTGGTATTTCGGCCTCAACCCGTTCGGCCCCAAGACGCCGACGCCGAGCTATTATCGCGATGCCGTCACCAAGCTGCGCTCCTTCAACGCCCGCCTCGGCAGCTGCCAGGCGACGTTCGATGCCCGCGCCGACAATCTGAAGCAGTATATCGACCGCATCTCCTCCGACATCGGTTCGACCTCGGCGATCCTCAAGGAGCGCGCCGAAAACCATAACAATGGCTGGTTCGACTTCCGCGCCGATGACCGCTTCTGGTTCGCCTATGGCCAGCTCTATGCCTATTACGGCCTGATGAAGGGCGCCCAGGCCGACTTCGAGGACGTCATCAAGGAAAAGCATCTCGGCAATCTGTGGGACACGATGGATGCGCAATTCGTCTCGGCGCTGCGCATCCAGCCCTTCATCATCGCCAATGGCCGCGAGGATGGTTGGATCATGCCGACGCACCTGACGACGATGGGTTTCTACGTGCTTCGCGTGCGCTCCAACATGGTCGAGATCAGCAACGTCCTGACTCAGTAGCGTTCACAGCTTTCCCGGCGAGCGATGGCGAATTTGCGCCGTCGCCTCTGTCGCATTCCGTGCATTGGGCGGCTGTTTTGAGACGGCGGAACGTCGCGTCCTCTGGCTTCTATACGGCGCGGCAACGGAGCCAGGAAGAACCGGCGACACGTCGGCCGGCCGCGGAGACACTTTCTTCATAGGAAACATAGTTGCATGCAAGTTGACGCCGCGGGAGCGACAGGGCTAGAATATGCCCACGCCCGGGTTCAACATGCCTGCGAGTGAGATCAAACCCGTCCCCTCCACCGTCCAATCCGAAGGAAAGCCGTCATGGCCGAAGTGAAGTCCGACATCGAGATCGCGCGCGGCGCCAAGAAAAAGCAGATCCAGGAGATCGGCGCCAAGATCGGCATCCCGACCGAGCACCTTTTGCCCTACGGCCACGACAAGGCGAAGATTTCGGCCGAATTCATCAAATCGGTGAAGGGCAACAAGGACGGCAAGCTGATCCTCGTCACCGCCATCAACCCGACGCCGGCCGGCGAAGGCAAGACGACCACCACCGTCGGCCTTGGTGACGGTCTGAACCGCATCGGCAAGAAGGCGATCGTCTGCATCCGCGAGGCTTCGCTCGGCCCGAATTTCGGCGTCAAGGGCGGTGCTGCCGGCGGCGGCTACGCGCAGGTCGTGCCGATGGAGGACATGAACCTCCACTTCACCGGCGACTTCCACGCCATCACCACGGCGCACAACCTTCTGTCAGCGCTGATCGACAACCACATCTACTGGGGCAATGAGCTCGGCATCGACACCCGCCGCGTCGCCTGGCGCCGCGTCATGGACATGAACGACCGGGCGCTGCGCGAAATCATCTGCTCGCTCGGCGGCGTCGCCAACGGTTATCCGCGCGAGGCCGGCTTCGACATCACCGTCGCCTCGGAAGTCATGGCTATCCTGTGCCTTTCCACCGACCTCAAGGATCTGGAAAAGCGCCTTGGCGACATCATCGTCGCCTACCGCCGCGACAAGACGCCGGTCTATGCCCGCGACCTCAAGGCCGACGGCGCCATGGCGGTGCTGCTGAAGGACGCCATGCAGCCAAACCTGGTGCAGACGCTGGAAAACAACCCGGCCTTCGTCCATGGCGGTCCGTTCGCCAACATCGCCCATGGCTGCAACTCGGTGGTCGCCACCACCACGGCGCTGAAGCTCGCCGACTACGTCGTCACCGAAGCCGGCTTCGGCGCCGACCTCGGAGCCGAAAAATTCTTCGACATCAAGTGCCGCAAGGCGGGTTTGAAGCCGGCGGCTGCCGTCATCGTCGCCACCGTGCGCGCCATGAAGATGAATGGCGGCGTCAAGAAGGAAGACCTCGGCAAGGAAAACATCGAGGCAGTCAAGAAGGGCTGCCTCAATCTGGGCCGCCACATCGAGAATGTGAAACAGTTCGGCGTGCCTGCGATCGTGGCGATCAATCATTTCACCACCGATACCGAGGTGGAAATCCAGGCGATGAAGGATTTCGTCGCCTCGCTCGGCGCCGAGGCGATCCTGTGCAAGCATTGGGCCAATGGCTCTGCCGGCATTGAGGAGTTGGCGCGCAAGGTCGTCGAGATCGCCGAATCCGGCGCCTCGCAGTTCGCGCCGCTCTATCCCGACGCAATGCCGCTGTTCGAGAAGATCAACACCATCGTCCAGCGCATCTATCGCGGCGACGAGGCGATCGCCGACAAGTCGGTGCGCGACCAGCTGCATGCCTGGGAGCAGGCCGGCTACGGGCACCTGCCGGTCTGCATGGCCAAGACCCA
This sequence comes from Mesorhizobium sp. M0761, assembly GCF_040320205.1. Lineage (NCBI taxonomy): Bacteria > Pseudomonadati > Pseudomonadota > Alphaproteobacteria > Hyphomicrobiales > Phyllobacteriaceae > Mesorhizobium > Mesorhizobium sp. M0761. Next base: position 336,046 of record NZ_JAMYPF010000001.1, on the reverse strand, counting down.
ATATTCCTTCTCGACCGACCCGAACCTGCGCGGCGCGCCGACCGGGCACACCGTGCCGGTACGCGAGGTCAGGCTTTCGGCGGGCGCCGGCTTCGTCGTCGTCATCTGCGGTGAGGTCATGACCATGCCCGGCCTGCCCAAGGCGCCGTCCTCGGAAAAGATCTTCCTCAACGAGGCCGGCCAGATCGAAGGCCTGTTCTGAAAATTTCGAGATCGTTGCGAGATCCAAGAAGGGCGGCCACTGGCCGCCCTTTTGCTTTTCGGGCGCAGATTGCCTATGCAGCGTTGCGCGCCAGCGCGCGCTGGTTTGACGCATAAGGCGTGTCGCGTTCGGGCAAAGCACCGGTCTTCAGGCAATCGATCCATTCGGCGGTCTTGAGCACGGCCGCAAAGCGCGACTGCAGGATGATGGACACCACGCGGTGGATCTCCTCGGCCGAGGCGTAGCCGGCGCCGTTGGCGTAAGGCAGCGAACCGGTGGCGTCGGACAGGAACTCGACCGCAAAGCCGACATGCGCGGCGTGGATGATGCTCGACAGGTCGCAATTATGCGTCATGTAGCCGATCACCGTTATTGTATCGATGGTATTGGCGCGCAGCCACGCCTCGAGGTCGGTGCCGGCAAAGGCGCTAGGCAGTGACTTCTCGACATAGTGGTCGCGGCTTCGCCGGGCGATCTCGGGATGCAGTTCGCCGCCATGGCTGCCCTTGGCGAAGACTGGCGAGGTCTCGGGCGCCATCTGCTTGACGACCACCACCTTCACGCCGGCCGCAGCGGCGGCATCCATGGCGCGCGCGACATTGACGACGCTGTCGCGGAACGGCGGATACTGGATGGCGAGGTTGCCGCCGTCATAGTCGTTCTGGACATCGATGACGATGAGCGCGCGGCGCGGGGTGTTGGCGGACATGGTGTTTTCCTCTCAGGCTTGAATGGGACGGGCCGAAACTAGCCGGATCGCCCTGTTGCCAAAAGTGTCCCGATTGACATCATTCGAAAGAATTGGGACAATTGTCCCTTCCTTGCTGGATACTTCTCATGACCGATCCGATCATTGCCGTTCTCGCCTTTGACGGCATCAGCCCGTTCCACCTCTCCGTGCCGTGCGTGGTGTTCGGCACCGACCGCACCAAGCTTGGCCTGCCGCGTTTCGACTTTCGCGTCTGCGCACTCGACGATGGAGCGATCCACACCGATGCCGGGCTGACCATCGCGGTGCCGTATGGCCTTTCCGCATTCGACGATGCCGACATCGTCATCATTCCGAGCTGGAAGGATCTCGAGGCCCCACTTCCGCCGCCGCTCCTGGCAGCGCTCACCCACGCGCACCGGCGCGGTGCGCTGATCGTCGGCCTCTGTCTCGGCACCTTCGCCATTGCCGCCGCCGGGCTGCTTGCGGGCCGGCGTGCGACGACACATTGGGCCTCCACCGACCGGCTGCAAACATTATACCCGGACATCGAAGTCGACGCCGACGTGCTCTATGTCGACGACGGCGACATCGTCACCTCGGCCGGCGTCGCCGCCGGGCTCGATTGCTGCCTGCACATTGTGCGCGCCCGCTATGGCGCAGAGGTAGCGCTGCGGCTGGCCAGGCACATCGTGCTGTCGCCGCACCGGCAGGGTGGGCAAGCGCAGTTCATCGAGCGCCCGCTGGCGAAAACCCCGGCCACCGACCGCTTCACCCTGGCGCTCGACACGGTGCGGGCAACGCTCGGACAAACGCACAACCTCGACCGCGTCGCGGAGGCCGCGGGCCTGACCCGGCGCACTTTCACCCGCCGTTTCCAGAAATCGATCGGCACCAGCTTTGGCGAATGGTTGGCCGGCCAACGCATCGAACTGGCGCAACGGCTGCTGGAGGCGACGGAAAAATCGATGGACATGGTGGCCTTCGAAGCCGGCTTCGGCAGCGCCACCTCGCTGCGCCAGCATTTCGCCGCACGGCTCAAGACGTCACCGGCCCAATACCGGCGTGAATTCTCGCGGCGAGCCGGTCCGGACGAGCGCATGGCACGCACGGCTTCATACTGACCGCCCACGACGAGTTCAGCCCCGCTTGACCGCCCGCGCCGGATTGCCGACCACCGTGGTGTTGTCAGGGACGTCGCGCGTCACCACCGCGCCGGCGCCGACTATGACGCCATTGCCGATGCTGATGCCGCCGAGGATGATGGCGCTGCCGCCGATCCAGGCGTCATTGCCGATGGTGACCGGCCGGGCAATCTCCAGTCCCGACTGACGGCCCGCGGCCTCCTTGTGGTGCTCGGCGCAGTAGATCTGCACATGGGGCCGAGAAGCGTCCGGCTTCCGATACGCACCGGCGCGGTGTCGAGGATGGTGCAGCCGGCATTGAGGAAGGCGCCGTCGCCGAGATGGATGTTGAAACCGTAGGCGCAGTGGAACGGCGCCTCGATGCGGCCGCCCTCGCCCGTGCTGCCGAGCAGCACCGATAGCGCTGGACCGATATTGCCGCGTTGCTGGGGCGGTATCGTATTATGCTCGAACACCGCATCGCGCGCGATCACCCGCAGCGCCTCCAGTTCGTCGTCGATGCAGGTGTACCATTCGCCTGCAATCATCCTTGTGCGTTCGCTATCGGCCATCACAGCGACTCCGTCCCTTCGTCGTGTTCGACTGTTTGCCAAAGTACAATGCTCACTGATGGAAGAAGCACCATCGCCTACTCTCGTCAAACGCAGGACCTATGCTAGCTTGCCCTCGTGGGCCAGTCCCGGGCCTGCTTTCGAGGGGATCTACATGCTCTATTTGCTTGCACTTCTGATCGGCGTCATTGCCGGTCTTCGCGCCATGACCGCGCCGGCCGCGATCGCCTGGGGCGCGTATCTCGGCTGGCTGCCGGTGGCCGGCACCTGGGCAAGTTTCATGGGCCATTGGGCCGCCGTCGGTATCTTCACCATCCTCGCCATCGTCGAACTGGTCACCGACCAGCTGCCCTCGACGCCGAGCCGCAAGGTGCCGCAGCAATTCGGCGCCCGCATCCTGCTTGGCGCCTTCAGCGGCGCGGTGATCGGCGCCACCGCCGGTTCCACCATTGGCGGCCTGATTGCCGGCGCCATCGGCGCCGTCATCGGCACCTATGGCGGCGCCGAAGCGCGCGGCCGGTTGGCCGCCGCCTTCGGCAAGGATTTGCCAGCCGCCCTCATCGAGGACGCGGTGGCGATCATCGGCGGACTGCTGATCGTGGCGGCGGTGGTATGACTGCCCAAGCCTCAGACGCCAAGACATACGACGCCATCATCATCGGCGCCGGACAGGCCGGCCCTCCTCTCGCCGGCCGGCTGACGTCAGCCGGCATGAGCGTGGCGTTGATCGAGCGCAAGCTGGTCGGCGGCACCTGCGTCAACACCGGCTGCATGCCGACCAAGACCATGGTCGCCAGCGCCTATGCCGCGCATCTGGCGCGGCGTGCCGCGGACTACGGCGTGACGTTCTCAGGCCCTGTCGGCGTGGACTACAAGAGGATCAAGGCGCGCAAGGACAAGGTCACAAACGACTCCCGCAGCAATCTGGAGACGTGGATCGCCGGCATGAAGGGCTGCACGCTTTATCGCGGCCACGCCCGCTTCGAATCCGCCAACACCGTGCGTGTCGGCGGCGACCTTCTGACCGCCGAAAAGATCTTCCTCAACACCGGCGGCCGCGCCTCGGTGCCCGACCTGCCGGGCGTCAACGACGTCGACTACCTCACCAACTCCTCGATGATGGATCTCGATGTTTTGCCGCGCCATCTTATCGTCGTCGGCGGCAGCTACATCTCTCTTGAATTCGCGCAGATGTTTCGCCGCTTCGGCTCTGAAGTCACCGTCATCGAGAAGAGTTCGCGCCTGACCGGCCGCGAGGACGAGGACGTGTCGGCGGCCATCCTATCGATCCTCGAGAATGAAGGCGTAGCGGTCCATGTCGGCGCCGACAACATCGGCTTTGCCCAACAGGGCAAGGACATCGCCGTGACCTTCTCATCCGGCAAGCCGCCGGCGGTCGGCTCGCATGTGCTTCTGGCACTCGGCCGCACCCCCAACACCGACGATCTCGGCCTCGATAAGGCCGGCGTCGCGGTCGATCTGCGCGGCTTCGTCACCGTCGACGACCAGCTGCGCACCAGCGTGCCCGGCATCTGGGCAATGGGCGACTGCAACGGCAAGGGCGCCTTCACCCACACCTCCTACAACGATTATGAGATCGTCGCCGCCAATCTGCTCGACGACGATCCGCGCAAGGTCAGCGACCGCATCGAGGCCTACGCGCTCTACATCGATCCGCCGCTCGGCCGCTGCGGCATGACCGAGGCGGCGGTGAAGAAATCCGGGCGCAAGGCGCTGGTCGGCCAGCGGCCAATGACCCGCGTCGGCCGCGCCATCGAAAAGGGCGAGACGCAAGGTTTCATGAAAATCCTGGTCGATGCCGACACCAGGCAAATCCTCGGCTGCTCCGTGCTCGGCCCCGGCGGCGACGAGGCGGTGCACTGCGTGCTCGACCTGATGTACGCCAAGGCGCCGGCCGATACGCTGGCGCGCGCCGTGCATATCCACCCCAACGTCTCGGAGCTGTTGCCAACCATCGCCCAGGAGCTGAAGCCGCTCGCCTGACATAGCCCCGCGTCAAGCTCAGCGCTTTCTGCATTGGTGCGTTGCAGCAATGTGCATTGCGCGCGGCAAGGCTTCTCGTTCAGTCTGAATTGAACCGATTCAGTCTGGATTTTCCATGCCTTTGCCGATCCTTGCGCTTGCCATTGCGTCCTTCTGCATCGGCACCACCGAATTCGTCATCATGGGCCTGTTGCCGGAGGTTGCGGCCGATCTCGGCGTGTCGATCCCCTCGGCCGGCCTGCTGGTCACCGGCTATGCGCTGGGCGTCGTCTTCGGCGCACCCATCGTCGCCATGGCCACCGCGCATTTGCCGCGCAAGCCGGTCCTGGTCGCGCTGACGGCGATGTTCGTCGTCGGCAATCTGCTCTGCGCCATCGCGCCCAATTACTGGCTCCTGATGGCCGCTCGCGTTTTCACCGCCTTCGGCCATGGCGCCTTCTTCGGCATCGGCTCGGTCGTTGCCGCCAGCCTGGTGCCGCGCAACAAGCGCGCCAGCGCCATGGCGATGATGTTCGCGGGATTGACGCTCTCCAACATTCTCGGCGTTCCCGCCGGCACGGCGCTTGGCGAAGCCTTCGGCTGGCGCTCCACCTTCTTTGCCGTCGTTAGCATCGGCCTGATCTCTGTTGCGGCCATCGCCTGGCTGGTGCCATCCAATGTCGCCGAACCGAGCGGCGGCGGCCTGCGCAGTGAACTGCGCGTGCTGGGCAAGCTGCAAGTCTGGCTCGCCATGCTGATCGCCTCGCTGGCCTCGGCCAGCCTGTTTGCCGTCTTCACCTACATCAAGCCCTACCTTACCGGTGTCTCCGGCCTGTCGACCTCCGCGGTCACCTGGGTCCTGCTGCTGTTCGGCGCCGGCATGACCATAGGCAACATCATCGGCGGCCGGCTGGCCGACTGGAAATTGATGCCGACGGTCATCGGCACGCTGCTTTTGATGGCAGTTCTGTTTGTCGGCTTCACGCAGTTCGGCGCTATCGCCAGCGTCGCCATCGGCGTCGTCTTCTTGTGGGGACTGCTGATCTTCGTCGTCGTGCCGCCGCTGCAGATCCGCGTCGTCGAAGCGGCTTCGGAAGGGCCGAACCTCGCCGCCACGCTCAACCAGGGCGCATTCAATATCGGCAATGCCAGCGGCGCCTGGATCGGCGGCGTGGCTCTGTCGGCCGGCGTTTCCTATGCTCATTTGCCGCTGGTCGGCGCGGTGCTGGCCCTGCTGGCGGTCAGCGTAGCCGTTGTCTCGCAGGCGCTCGAAGGATCGGCGCCGATAACGACGGTTCCGGCCGCCGCCGAATAATTCCATTGCGCCCATGGCGGCGCGAACTGGACCAATCGACAGCCCTTCGGCAAAAGTGCATGTGTTCTGCCTCTTATCCTGGAGGCATCCCATGCAGAAATCGATCGAACGCATCGCCGGCGATACCGAAGGCGTTTCCTACGAATTCCCGGTGTTCCGCTTCGCCGGCGCCGACAAGGCAGCACCTTCGGCCTATCTCCAGGCAGCACTCCACGCCGGTGAACTGCCTGGTGTCGTCGCCATCGACGCGCTGATGCCGGCGCTGAACAAGGCCGAAGCCGAAGGCCGCATCAAGGGCAGCATCACGGTCGTGCCCTGGGCCAATCCGATCGGCCGCGCGCAATATCATTTCGGCGAGCACCAGGGCCGCTTTCATCTCGGCACCCGCAACAATTTCAACCGCGGCTTTCCGTTGCTCGCAGCACCGGACGCCAAGCTTTTGCCCGACACCACGCTTGGCACCCCCGACCAGCGATTGAAGACCCGTCTGGTGCAGCTGTCGCTCGGCCACGACATCGTGCTCGACCTGCATTGCGACGACGAGGGCCTTGCCTATCTCTACGTGCACGCCAGCCTGTGGCCGGCGATGGCCGATTGCGCCGCCGCCATGGGTATCGACGCCGTGGTGTTGTGGAGCGAGGACACCGACGGCACCTTCGAGGGCGCCACGATCATGCCCTACCAGAACGTCCCCGCCAACGTGGCGAAGCTCGACCGCCGCGTTGCCACCACGGTAGAATACCGTGGCATGCTGGATGTCGACGGCGCGCTGGCAAGTTCCGATGCCGAAGGCCTTTACCGGCTGCTGGCGGCGCGCGGCGTCATCGCCGATACCGCCCTTCCCGCACCCGGCGCGTTCAAGGGCCTCGTCGCGCCGCTGGAGAACATCGACATGATGCCGGCGCCCCGGGCCGGCGCCATCCTCTACGACGTCAAGCCCGGCGACCGCGTCGCCAAGGGCGCGCGCCTCGCCACCATCGTCCACACACCGGGCGAGGCCGGCGGCCGCACCGAAGTGCTGGCGCCGCAGGACGGCGTCATCCTGACCCGCCGCTCGCGCCGCATCATCCGCGCCGGCGAGGATCTCTTGAAGCTGGTCGGCGACAAGAAGAGCGCCGACGCGAGGTCAGGCACGCTGGAGGACTGAGCTAACCCGAAATCGCCAGCCGCGCCTTGGCCTCCAGCCATTCGGCCATCTGCCGGTACGGCACCGGGCCGTGGCTGACACGGGCGACACCAAGCTCGGCCAGGCGCTGGCGCGGCGGCACATGCGCCAGCGCGATGATGTTGACCGGCAATGCCGTCGCCTTGCACAGCGCCTCGATCAGACCCTCGTCGCCGAGCCCCGGCGCAAAGAAGCCGCTAGCTCCTGACTTTTCATAAGCGTGCGCCCGCTCGATGGCCTGGTCGAGCAGCACGCTGTCATGCGCATCCGGCTTGGCCTTGAGGAAAATGTCGGTACGGGCGTTGATGTAGGCGGGAATGCCGGAAGCCTTCACCGCCGCCGCTGCCGCCTCGATCCGCTTCACCTGTACCGCGATGTCGTGCAGACCAGCGCCGCCGACGATCTGGTCCTCGAAATTGAAACCGATGGCGCCGGCCTGCAGGGCACGTGTCACCGTCTGGGCGACAGTCTCCGGCTCGACGCCGTAGCCGCCTTCGAGGTCCATGGTCACCGGCAGGTCGACTGCCGCCACGATGCGCCTGATGTTGTCCAGCGCTAGCTCCAGCGGAATTTTCTCGCCATCGGCATAACCAAAAGCAGCCGCGACCGGCCAGCTTCCGGTGGCGATCGCCTTGGCGCCCGCCCTCTCGACGATCTTGGCCGAGCCCGGATCCCAGGCATTGTAGAGAACGATCGGGTTGCCCTTGACATGAAGGGCATGGAACGTGCGTGCGCGCTCGATCTGCTCGGTCATTGCTGTCTTCCCGTCTTTCCAATGTTGGACGAACAGTCTAGGCAGGACCCCAAGCCTTGGCGATGTGCCATGGGCTGCAGAAGCGGCGGCCACAAACAGGCCTTTCAAACCTGTTGCGCATCCGGCTATTCGCCGCTATGGATTTCGCCCATGAACATGCGCTCGATCAAGACCATTTGGTGGTGGGCTCGCTGACAGCGGCCTGTTCGAACGCGTGCGCGTGAAAATAGAGGGTGGCCGCAACGGAATGTCCGGGCGGCCATTTGTTTTTTCAAAGCCATTCCCGGGTCCGTTGCCCCAACAAGCCATATGGAGACGGCAATGACGATGAAGGCTCTGGAAAACGGCGCGGAAAGCTTCGTTACCGCAGGTGGTGTCACCATCACCCGCGAACGCCACGACAAGCCTTACGCCGGTGCGATCGACGCTTATGTCGATGGCTTGAACTCGCGCCGTGGTGCGGTGTTTTCCTCGAATTACGAATATCCGGGCCGCTACACACGCTGGGATACGGCCATCATCGATCCGCCGCTGGTGATTTCCGCGCGTGGCCGCGCCATGCGCATCGAGGCGCTGAACGGCCGTGGCGAAGTGCTGCTGCCGGTGATCGGCAAGACGCTGGCCGGCATTACCGAGGTGACGATTGCTGAAACCTCGAAAAAGCTGATTCGCCTCGATGTCGCCAAGCCCGGCCGCGTCTTCACCGAGGAAGAGCGCAGCCGCGTCCCCTCTGTGTTTACTGTGCTGCGCGCCATCACCGCTTTGTTCAAGACCGATGAAGACGCCAATCTCGGCCTTTACGGCGCCTTCGGTTACGACCTCGCCTTCCAGTTCGATCCAGTCGACTACAAGCTCGAGCGCAAACAGAGCCAGCGCGATCTCGTGCTGTTCCTGCCTGACGAGATCCTGGTCGTCGACCATTATTCGACCAAGGCCTGGACCGACCGCTACGACTATTCCGGCGACGGTTTTTCAACCGAGGGGCTGCCGCGGGACGAAATTGCCGAACCGTTCAAGACCGCCGACCGCATCCCGCCGCGCGGCGACCATGAGCCGGGCGAATATGCCAATCTGGTGCGCAAGGCGATGGACAGTTTCAAGCGCGGCGACCTGTTCGAGGTCGTGCCCGGGCAGATGTTCTACGAACGCTGCGAGACGCAGCCTTCCGAAATCTCGCGCAAGCTGAAGTCGATCAACCCGTCGCCCTATTCCTTCTTCATCAATCTCGGCGAAAACGAGTATCTGATCGGCGCCTCGCCCGAAATGTTCGTGCGCGTCAACGGCCGCCGCGTAGAGACCTGCCCGATCTCCGGCACCATCAAGCGCGGCGACGACGCCATTTCCGACAGCGAGCAGATCCTGAAGCTGCTCAATTCCAAGAAGGATGAATCCGAGCTGACCATGTGCTCGGACGTCGACCGCAACGACAAGTCCAGGGTCTGCGATCCGGGCTCGGTGCGCGTCATCGGCCGCCGCCAGATCGAGATGTATTCACGCCTGATCCACACCGTCGATCACATCGAAGGGCGCCTGCGCGAAGGCATGGATGCCTTCGACGCCTTCCTGTCGCATGCCTGGGCGGTCACCGTCACCGGCGCGCCGAAACTGTGGGCGATGCGCTTCATCGAGCAGAACGAAAAGAGCCCGCGTGCCTGGTATGGCGGCGCCATCGGCATGGTCAATTTCAACGGCGACATGAACACCGGCCTGACGCTCCGCACCATCCGCATCAAGGACGGCATTGCCGAGGTGCGAGCCGGCGCCACATTGCTCTTCGACAGCATCCCCGAGGAAGAAGAAGCCGAAACCGAACTGAAGGCATCCGCCATGCTCTCCGCCATTCGCGACGCCAAATTGGGCAATGCCGCAGGCGCCGAACGCACCACCGCGCGCGTCGGCGACGGCGTCAACATCCTGCTCGTCGACCACGAGGACTCCTTTGTCCACACACTGGCCAACTATTTCCGCCAGACCGGTGCCAATGTCTCGACCGTGCGTTCGCCGGTGCCGGAAGAAGTCTTCGAACGGCTGAAGCCCGATCTCGTCGTGCTGTCGCCCGGACCGGGCACGCCGAAGGATTTCGACTGCGCCGCGACCATCAAGAACGCCCGCGCCCGCGACCTGCCGATCTTCGGCGTCTGCCTTGGCCTGCAGGCGCTGGCCGAGGCCTATGGCGGCGAACTCAGGCAGTTGCACGTGCCGATGCACGGCAAGCCGTCGCGCATCCGCGTCTCCAAGCCCGGAATCATCTTCTCCGGCCTGCCCAAGGAAGTGACCGTCGGCCGCTACCACTCGATCTTTGCCGATCCGGTGCGGCTGCCCGACGATTTCATCGTCACCGCCGAGACCGAGGATGGCATCATCATGGCCTTCGAACACCGCAAGGAGCCGATCGCCGCCGTCCAGTTCCATCCGGAATCGATCATGACGCTCGGCCACAATGCCGGCATGCGCATCATCGAAAACATCGTTGCGCATCTGCCGCGCAAGGCCAAGGAAAAGGCCGCCTAGAAACGATGGCGGCAACCGACAACATGGCGGCGATCGCAGCGAAGGCAGCGGCCAGGCAAAGGATCGCCAGCCTTGCCTTCTGGTCGATTGTCATCGCCTGCGTGGTGCTCGCGCTCAAGCTTGCCGCATGGTACGTCACCGGCTCCGTTGCGCTCTATTCGGATGCGCTGGAGTCGATCGTCAACGTCATAGCCTCGGCCGCCGCCTATTGGGCGGTCCTGGTCAGCTACAAGCCGGCCGACCAGGACCATCCGTTCGGCCACCACAAGGCCGAGTATTTTTCGGCGGTGCTGGAAGGCGTGCTGATCGTGCTCGCCGCGCTTTTGATCCTCAACGAGGTCTGGCGCTCCTGGCAGACGCCGACCCCGCTCGAACAACCCTGGGAGGGCCTGGCGATCAACGGTGTCGCCACCGTCATCAACGCCTTCTGGGCCTGGACGCTGATCCGCGCCGGGCGCAGCGCAAAATCACCGGCGCTGGTCGCCGACGGCCGGCACATCATGACCGACGTCGTGACCTCGGTCGGCGTCTTCGGCGGCCTCGTCGGCGCTATCCTGACCGGTTGGCAGATCCTTGATCCGGCGCTTGCCGTCATCGTCGCGCTCAACATCCTGTGGCAGGGCTGGCACGTCATCGGCTCGTCGATGAACGGGCTGATGGACCGCGCAGTGGACACGACCGAACACATGCACATTCGCGACATCATCTCGGCCAATTGCAAGGGCGCGCTGGAGGTTCATGACCTCAAGACCCGCATCGCCGGCCGCGCCACCTTCATCGAGTTCCACCTGGTCGTCGACGCCGACATGACGGTCGGCGCCAGCCACGTCATTTGCGACCGCATCGAGGACGCGCTGAAGGCCGAAATCCCCTCGGTGCGCGTCACCATCCATGTCGAACCGGACGACGAGGCGAAGCTGCCGAAAGGCACGACGGCGGTGCCGTTCGCGTGAGGCGAGTTACCACGTTTCGATAGTGAGATCTTTGATCCGCTCGAATTCGCGGATATTGCGGGTTATCAGCGCGAGGTCCCGAGCACGTGCCTGCCCGCCAATCAGCGCATCGTAGGGACCAATCGGGGTTCCCAGTGCCGCAAGCCCAGCACGAATCTCACCGGCATGTCTCGCGTCGTCTCGGTCGAATTCAAGTACCGGGAACTGCAAAGCTTCGATGCGCGCCAGATTTTGGACCTTTCGCTGGCTCTTTTCAGCGCCGTAGTACAGCTCATGCAAAACGACCGCCGAGAGAGCAAAGTCTTGTGGTGCATGCCGTTTAAGCAAAGCCAGCAGACCCTCGTCGCCCGAGATGATCGCTATGACGGCATTGGTGTCGAGCAGGTAGGTCACTTAAAGAGGTCATCCAAAGCAGGTCGATCCTGACCATCCTGACGCTCCAGCGCTCCCTGGACGAAATCGTCGTCAACCGGTGCGATGACCTGGTCGAGCCATGCCCAATCCTGCGCAAGCGGCTCCAAGATGACAGTTCGCCCATGACGACGGATCGAAACCTCGTCTGCCTCGAACCGAAACTCCTTAGGCAAGCGCACAGCTTGTGACCGGCCTGACCAGAACACCTTTGCCTTGTCCATGTGCTATCCTCAAATGAGATATAGCAAAGATATATACCATGGTAGCGTCATAGACAAGATCGAACTCAACGAGTGCAGGCCGACTGCGGCATAGCCTCCAACCGGTAGACCTTGTCATCGGACTTGGTCTTGCCATCCGCCGAGCACAGATCGACAATCGCCAGGCTGCTATTGGGGTTGGCCAGCATCAGGGTGCCGTTGGCGCCGCGCTTGAGGAAGATTTCCTTTTGCGCGATATCGCAGGAAAAGTTGCTCATCTTCGAACTGGCCGCGCAGCGCCATTGATCCGCTTCACCCTGGCAGGAATAGGTCTGCGTGACCTTCGTCCCGTTCTTCCTGGTGGTCACCGAAACGGCGACATCGGAGCCGTCGGGCCAGTTGGCGACATCGCCTGAGGCAAAGGAGGCGAGTTCGACCGGCCCGCGGAAGACCCGGATCGACTGCGTCATCTGGTCGGGATGCGAGGAGAGATGCGCGGCATCGTAATTGCGTCCGAAGCAGAAAGGCTGGTCCGGCTTCAGCCGCTCGCGCAACGGCGCACCCAGCGCCGGATCGATCGGATCGATCTTGGCGAATTCAGCCTGGCAGGTTGCGGCCGGCATCGGCTCGAGGCGGAAATTATCGTCCGCCGAGCCCAGAGCCTGCCGGTCATATTCGGCTTCGCCCAGTTCGTCTTCCGATCCGGCGTCGAGATAGAGATCGGACGAGACGTCGGTGAGGATCAGGCGGCCTTTGTCATCGAGCTTCAGCGACGCCATGGTGCGGTCGCAGTCCATGCCGCAGCGGATCGGACCTGACTTGCCGTCCTCGGACTCGTGATTGCACCAGCCGCCGGCCCATTGCGGCGCCTTGGCGCCGCGCACCGTGGTGGTGAGAAAACCGTTGTAGGAGGTGTCGGCGTTTGCCATCGGCTCTTCGTTCGGATGGCTCACCGGATCATGGCCATAGAGGAAGAAGATCCGCGCCACCTTCTGCTTTGGATGCGCCTTGAGGTGCGCCGCATCATAGACGCGGCCGAAACACGCATCAGCGCCATTCGGGCTGAGTTCGGGTAATTTAAGCGCATCGCCGGCAAGGGCCGAACTTGCAAGCGCGCCGAGCAGCACGCAGCCAAATCCAGCGCTGGCAACAACCTTCCACTTCCTGAACGCCATGTGACCCCTCCTCGCATCGACAGGACGTAACGTCAATTTATGCTAGTATCATGGCCGCAGCCACGCAATTTGCGGTGAGCGCAAGCCGAGAGGATGCCATGCGTCGACGCGACATGTTCCGGGCCAGCCTTGCCGGCGCCGCCGGCCTGTTCGGGCTGAGCCGGGCGGCCGCCGCTGAAGACAGACCGAAGGTCGCCTATCACCTCAGCGACCTCGATAAGGTCAACTTCGTGCTCGGCAACATCAACAACCACTATGAAGGCACCGGCGGCAATGTCGACATCGTGCTGGTCGTGCATGGTCCGGCCCTTGCCGGCTTCAAGTCGAAAGGCATATCGGCGGCGATCTCGGGACGCTTTGCCGGCCTCGTCCAGCAGGGCCTTGAGCCGCATGCCTGCGGCAACACCATGCAAGGCATGGAGATCACGCTTGCCGACCTGCTCGAGGGCTTCCACGCCGCCGACAAGGGCGGCGTTGTCAAGCTCGCCGAACTGCAGCGCCAGGGCTACGCCTATCTCCGGCCCTGAGCCGCCACGGGCTTGAACGTGAAGGCCATGAGAGCCTACGAAGGGTGGCCAAACAGCCCGAAGGAAAGTGCTCATGACCGCGACCACCCTCGTCATCCCCGATCTTGCCGGCAAGGCGGTGCTGGTCACCGGCGCTTCGACCGGCATCGGTGCCGCCCTTGCACTGGCCTACGCCGCCCAGAAATGCCGGGTCGCGCTGCACTACAATTCGAGCCGGAAGGCCGCAGAAACGCTGGCCAAAACCATCCGCGACAGCGGCGGTGAGGTGTTCCTGACACAGGGCGACTTCTCACAGGCAGCCGATGTCGAGCGGGTAGTCGAGGAGAGCGCCGAAAAATTCGGCCGGCTCGACGGGCTGGTCAACAATGCCGGCGGCATGCTCGGCCGCGTGCCCTATGCGGAGCAGACCGAGGCGCACTACGACGCGGTGATGGACCTCAACGCCCGCTCGGTGCTGACGGCCTCGCGCAAGGCGATGCCATGGCTGAAGAAGCAGGGCGGCTTCATCGTCAACACCTCGTCGATCGCGGCGCGCAATGGCGCTGGCGGCGGCGCCGGGCTGTACGGTTCGGCCAAGGCCTTTGTCTCCAATGTGACGCGCGGCATGGCCAAGGAACTGATCGGCTTCGGCATCCGCGTCAATGCGGTGGCGCCGGGCACCATCGCGACACCCTTCCATGAGCGCTATTCCACCGACGAGCAGATGAAGGGCATGGTCGCCACCATTCCTCAAGGGCGTGCCGGCACGGCCGAAGACTGCGTCGGCGCCTATCTGTTCTTGTCCTCCGATCTTTTGAGCGGCTACATCACCGGTCAGGTCATCGAGGTGAACGGTGGCCAGTTGATGCCGTGAGCCGGCAATTGCATACTGCGTCTCGCAACCATGCATGTCGTGCGCACGTTTGCTGAGGTTGGAAGAAAGGGGAGAGGCAATGTACGGATTGATCGGAAAGATGCGGGCGGCGCGCGGCCAGCGGGACGCGATCATGGATGTGCTGCTCGCCTCGACCGGCGCCATGCCGGGTTGCCTGAGTTATGTCATCGCCCGCGACCCGGCCGATGCCGACGCGATCTGGGTGACCGAAGTGTGGACCGACGCCGCAAGCCACAAGGCTTCGCTGCAGCTGCCGGAGGTCCAGGCAGCGATCGCCAAGGCCCGGCCGATCATCGCCGGCTTCGAATTCCAGGTCGAGACCCATCCGGCCGGCGGTTTCGGCCTGCCCGCCACCAAAAACGAGTGACATCCCAACGCGGGGTCGGGGTCGTGAATTTCTTCCGAGACAGCGTTCGCATTTTTCTCTTCCAGGTCTAAGACCCAAACATGGACTCTTCGCCAGACCAACCGGCCGTCGAACGCATGGCGGGCATGCGTCCGGTCCGACAATGGCTGGTGCTGCTGATCGTCTCGCTGCTGTTCGCCGGCGCGCTGGAATACGCCGCACTGCCGGCGGCGCTGCTGATCGGCCCGATGCTGGCGGCGATCCTTGCCGGCACCAATGGCGCCACGGTGCGCGTGCCGCGGCCGCTGTTCGCCGCCGCCCAGGCCTTGGTCGGCTGTCTGGTCGCGGCGTCGATCTCCACCGACATTTTTTCGGTGTTCTACAAGGAATGGCCGCTGGTCCTTGTCGTGGTGCTGGCGACCCTTGCGGCGTCCAGCCTGCTTGGCTGGTTGATCAGCCGCTGGCGCATCCTGCCCGGCACCACCGCGGTCTGGGGCTCGTCGCCGGGTGCTGCCACTGCCATGGTGCTGATGGCCGGTGCCTTCGGCGCCGATCAGCGCCTCGTCGCCTTCATGCAGTATCTGCGCGTCATCTTCGTCTCGATGACGGCAGCACTCGTCGCCAAGATGTGGGTCGACACTTCGGGCATCGAGGTACCAGCCATCGTCTGGTTCCCGCCGATCGAACCGGCAGCCTTTGCCGCCACGCTCGGCGTGGCGCTGGTCGGCGGCCTGCTCGGCCGGTTGTGCCGGCTGCCGTCACCCTTCTTCCTCGGCACCTTCATCATCGGCACCATCGTCCATCTCGGCTTCGGCGTGGCGATGCAATTGCCGCCATGGCTGCTGGCGCTCTCCTATGCGATGGTCGGCTGGTCGATAGGGCTGAATTTTACCCGGGCGATCCTGCGTCATGCGACACGGGCGCTGCCGCAGATCGTCGGCTCTATCGTCGTGCTGATCGCCTTTTGCGGCGGGCTAGCCTGGCTGATCAGCCACGTCCTTGGTATCGATCCGCTGACCGCCTATCTCGCGACCAGCCCCGGCGGCATGGACAGCGTCGCCATCATTGCCGCCGCCGCGCAGAACGTCGACATATCCTTCGTCATGGCCTTGCAGTCGACCCGCTTCCTGGTCGTGCTCATCGCCGGGCCGAGCATAGCGCGGCTGGTGGCGAGAGCCGTCAGGGACTGAGATTCAAATATCCAGGGAAGAGGAAAAGTGCCCATGAAACGTCGTGTGAATGCCGTCGATCTCTCAGGCCGGGTCGCCGTGGTGACCGGCGGCGCGCAAGGCATCGGCCTTGCTGTCGCCCGGCGACTGCTGTCATCGGGCGCCAGCGTCGCCATCTGGGATGTGGACGAGACCGCCATGGCGAAGGCCGTTTCCGAACTCGCCCCGCTCGGCCGGGTCGAGGGTTTGCTGTGCGATCAATCGCTGATGGAGGCCGTCGACAGCGCCGCGACCGAAACCGAGCGCTCGCTTGGTCCGGTCGATCTGCTGGTAAACAATGCCGGCATCGCCGGACCGGCAGCGACGGTGGCGGATTATGATCCTGCCGCCTGGCGCCAGATAATTGACATCGACCTCAACGGCGTCTTCTACTGCTGCAAGCGCCTGGTGCCCGGCATGATCGCGCGCAGCTACGGCCGCATCGTCAACATCGCCTCGGTCGCAGGCAAGGAAGGCAATCCGAATGCCGCCGCCTATTCCGCCGCCAAGGCCGGCGTGCTCGCGCTGACAAAATCGCTCGGTAAGGAGTTGGCTGGCCACGACATCGCCGTCAATGCGCTGACCCCATCGCCCGCCCGCACCCGCATCCTCGAACAGCTCACTGAGGCCCAGGTCGCCTACATGCTGGGCAAGGTGCCGCGAGGCCGGTTCGTCGAAGTCGAAGAGGCGGCTGCGATGATCGCCTTCATGCTATCGGACGAAAATTCCTTCACCACCGGCGCAACGTTCGATCTCTCCGGCGGCCGCGCCACCTACTGAGAAGCGCCGCTGTTCCTTGCTGTCGCCGTCGCTGTCGGCCGCGAAGGACTAATTCAAGAGCCGCTCAGCGTCGCGGCAAGCCGGTCGGGAAGAAAGTCGACGAAGGCGCGAACCTTTGGCGACAAATGGCGATTGGACGGCCAAAGCAACCGGAACTGGCCGCGGCCGTCGACATGGTCGTCCAGCACCGTGCGCAGCAGGCCGTCACGCAGCGCCTCGCGGACCAGGAAATCGGGCATCGAGCTGATGCCGAGCCCGGCCATCGTGGCGCCCTTCAGCGCCTCCGTGTTGTTGCAGGTCAGCATCGAGCGGACCTGCGGCTCGGCGCTGCCGCCGATGAACGGCCAGCCTTGCAGCTTGCCGCTGTTGGGAAAGCGGAAGCGGATGCCGTAATGGTTCACGAGATCGTCCGGGCGGCTCGGGTTGCCGTGCTGCTCGATATAGGAGGGTGCCGCACACAACAGCAGCCGGAAGGGTGCAAGCGGCCGCGCCACCAGGCGCGAATCCGGCAGGTCGCCGCTGCGGATCGCGATGTCGACGCCTTCGTCGATGAGGTCGACGATGCGGTCGTTAAAGTCGATGTCGAGTTCGATTTCGGGATAGCGCGCCATGAACTCGGACAGCACCGGGAACAGCAAATGATAGGTCACGATCGGCGTCGAAACGCGCAGCCGCCCATGCGGTGTTTCGCGGCTCCGCGACAGCATCGCCTCGGCATCGTCGATGTCGTCGAGGATGCGCCGCACCCGCTCGTTGAACAGCTTGCCCTCTTCGGTCAGGCCGATGCGGCGCGTGCTGCGCTGAAGCAACCTTACGCCGAGATCCTGCTCGAGCCTGGCGATGCTCTTGCCGACGGCCGATGCCGAGATGCCGAGCGTGCGGCCCGCAGCGATGAAGCTGCCGAACTCAGCCGTGCGGGCAAAGGCCAGGAGCCCATTGAGGCGTTCCACCGCATCTCTCCATTCGAGCGTTTCAGTCCGGTATATCTGGAGATCTAACACTATTTTTCTCGAAGGGTCGCGAGCCTATCTTCCCGTTACGACCGGCGCAGCAAGCTTGCGGCAGGCCGGCGGATCCTGGTTCAGATAGGAAATCCATGACCTCGAAGACCACAAACGGCGCGGTCGCGCCATGGCTTGTCCTGTTGTCGGTATGCCTTGCCGCCATGACAATGCCCTTGACCTTCACCGGCCCGGCCGTCGCGCTTTCCCGCATTGCGGCCGACCTCGGCGGCAGCCCGATCGCGCTCAACTGGGTGACCAACGCCTTCATGCTGACCTTCGCCGCCACCTTGATGGCATCAGGCGCGCTGGCCGACAATCATGGCCGCAAGCGGCTCTTCCTTGTTGGCCTCGCCACCTATGTGCTGGCATCGCTGGGATCGATGTTTGCCCCTGATATCGTCTGGTTCGATGTGCTCAGGGCTGCGCAAGGGCTCGGCAGTGCCGCCGCCTTTGCCGGCGGCGCCTCCGCTCTTGCCCAGGAATTCGATGGGCCATTGCGGCTGCGCGCCTTCTCCTTCCTCGGCACCAGTTTCGGCATCGGCCTCGCTTTTGGGCCGATCGCGTCGGGCCTGCTCATAGATGCTTTCGGCTGGCGATCGATCTTCGTCTTGGTGGCAGTGCTCGCGATTGCAGCCGCTTTGCTCGGCCTGCGCACCATCAGGGAATCGCGCGATCCGGATGCGACCGGCCTCGACTGGGCGGGAGCCGGCACCTTTACGATCGCGCTGGCATCGCTGACCTACGGCGTGCTGCAAGCGCCGCAGAGCGGCTGGACCGATCCCCTGGTGATCGCGCTTCTCGTGGCGGCCGCCCTTTGCTTTGCCGCTTTCGTCGTCGTCGAGCGGCGCGTGCGCCGGCCGATGCTTGATCTCTCGCTGTTCCGCTTTCCCCGCTTCGTCGGCGTCCAGTTCCTGGCGGCCGCTCCCGCCTATGGCTTCGTCGTCCTGCTGGTGCTGTTGCCTATCCGCTTCATCGGCATCGAGGGGATGAGCGAGATCAAGGCGGGGCAGTTGATGATCTGCCTGTCGGGACCGCTGTTGATCCTGCCACTGCTCGCCGGCCAGGTAGCGCGCTGGATCGCTCCGGCAACGATCTGCGGTGTCGGCCTGCTTGTGGCCGCCGGCGGCCTTGTCTGGCTGAGCCTGACACCGCCTGTCGTCGCAGCGCTGGTGGCGCCGCTGATCCTCATCGGCGTCGGCATCGCCTTGCCCTGGGGGCTGATGGACGGACTTGCCGTCGGCGTCGTGCCGAAAGAGCGTGCCGGCATGGCGGTCGGCATCTTCAACACCACCCGCGTCGCTTGCGAAGGCGTGGCTCTGGCGATCGTCATGGCAGTCCTGTCGGGTTTCACGGCAGCCCAACTGGCGGCTCAGGGAACGGCGTCTTCCCTGGATGCAACCGCCGCCGCGCAGCTGCTGGTGACCGGCAACATCGGCGAAGCGGCAGCCCGCTTGCCGGGTGCCGGAGCCACGGTCCTGGTCCAGGCCTATGAGATCGCGTTCGACAGGCTGCTGATCGTGCTGGCGGCAATCACCATCGTCACCGCCCTTGTCGTCTTTCTCGGCTTGCGCCGTGGATCGGCGGTGGAACACGAGACCATTGCTCTGCCTGTTTGCCAGGAAGGGTAGCTGAGCCGCGTCAGGAGATGACGAGGCTCGCTATGCGGTGGCCGTCCAGCACGAAGGTCATGTCACCCTCGCCGTTGAAGCCATTGCCTTTCACGGCAATGCGGACGCGGTAGCTGCCCTCGACCTCGGCGATGCGGACAATGCGAAGATTGGACTTCACGCCGATATTGTCCGACTGGTTCCAGCGCGCGATCTGCTGGCGGCCTTGGAAGGACCGCCCCCAGTCGGTCAGGGACGCGTCGGCTGTGAACGTGTGGAGAACGGCTTCGCTATCACCCGCATTGGTGGCCTCGATAAAGCGGCGGATAGGTTCGGGTGTGGTCATCAATCGAGCCGGTGCATCAGATCATCATCCAGCCAGCGGCCGAAGAAATAGACCAGCTGCTTGTGCCACCATGGCCAGTCATGACTGACATCGCCGCCCCAATAGTCGACCCAGGCGGGAATGGATTTGTCGCGCAGGATCTGTTCCAGCCTGCGGGTCTCGACCAGCATCCGCTCTTCCCAGGCGCCCTGCCCGCAGCAGAAGATCATCCTCAGCGACTTCAGCCGGGCAAGCAGCTTTGGGTCTACGGTGCCGGGCAGATAGTCGAGCGGTGAATTGTAGAAGATATCACCTTCCAGCGCCTTGCCGAAGAAATCGCCCGCCGAATAGACGCCCGACAGCGCGATGACGCCGCTGGCGAGTTCGGGAAAGCGAAAGACGAAGTTCGTGGAATGATAACCGCCCATCGAACAGCCGGTGAACAGCGGCTTTAATTTGCGCCCGCCATTGGCTTGCTCGGCGGTCGCCAGAAACTCCGGCAGCGCCTCCTCGCGCACATATCGGAAATAAGCCTCGTGGCGACCGATGCGGTGGGCGGCGCCGGCATGCTTGTTGAAGAACGATTCCGAATCCACGCCGTCGACCGCGAACAGCTGGATGCAGCCGGTGTCGATGAATTCGGCCAGCGCTCCTACCCCGCCGGAATCCTCGAACTGGTAGAACCGCCCCTGCGAGGTCGGGAACACCACCACCGGCCGGCCGGCATGGCCGTAGCGCTTGTATTCCATGTCGCGGCCGAGATTGCCGGAGAAACCCTTGTGATAGGAGATGTCCATCGCGTCTAAGCCTTTTCCGCGTGGATGTAGGCGACGGCCGCGCGCAGCTCTCTCTCGTCCTTCGAGCGCATCTGGTAGGCGTAATTTCCCATAGCGCGGCTGAAAACCTTTTCTATCGGCTGATGATGGACGATCTTGTCGCGATGCGCGGCTAGCACGTCCTCATGGCTGTGCAAATAGTGGAGGTGCTGCTTGCGGCTGGCATAAGCGGTGAAATACTTGCCCTCATAAGGACCACCGGCGGCATCCTTCACCACCATGTCGGCCCAGGCCGCGTAGACGTCGATGTCGAACGTGTAGTTGATCGCATCGGTCATCCAGGCGCCGGGCGGCCGCATGTTGACCTCAAGCGCGATGACGCGGTCGTCCTTGGTTTCGAACAGCTCGATGTGGAAGAAGCGCTCGCGCACGTCGAACGCCTTGAGGATTTTGCGGCCGGCCTCTTCGATCGCCGGTCGGACGTTGGGAAAGCAGGTGTAGCTCATGTGGCGGTCCTTGTTGACCACTTCCATGATGCTCTGGTCGTAGCGGTGGCTGGCCGCCAGCACCACCTCGCCGTCACGGTTGACCAGCCCATCGAAGGTCACCACCAGCCCCTCGATGAACTGCTCCATGACGAAGGTCACGTCCTCGGGCTTGTCCCTGAAAAACTGGTCAAGTTCCCTGGCGTTGGAAATCTTGAAGGTGTTCGAGGCGCCGGACCCGGAATCGGGCTTCACCACCACGGGATAGCCGACGCGGCGGATGAAGGTCATGGCGCCGGCGCGGTCGGAGCATTTGCGCTGGGCGATGGTGTCGACGCCGCTCTTGCGAAAGAATGCACGCATGCGGCTCTTGCGCTTCAAATTCTTCACGAAATCGAGCTTGGTGCCGTAGATGTTGAAGTCGGTGCGGATGTTGGCTTCCAGCTCCAGCCAATGCTCGTTGAGTGACTCGAAGCGCTCGATCCGACCCCATTTGTGGATGAAATGACCCATGGCCCGGAACACCGGATCGTAGTCCTCCATGTCGGCGATGCGGTAATATTCCGACAGGGCCGCCTTCAGCTTGCCGTCCAGCGCCTCATAAGGCGCATCGCCAATGCCCAGCACCGTGGCGCCGGCCTTTTTCAGCCGGTCGCAGAAATCGGCGCCGTTGGCGGGAAAATGCGGCGAGAAGAAAACGAAATTCACGGATGACCCCTCCGACGGCGAAGCATTGCGGCCCCGGCTACACGCAAGTCTGGCGCATTTGCCGCGCATGGGGAAGAGTGCTCGCGAGTGGTGGAATGGCAGCCCACTTGCCTGTCCATGGCGGCTCCTGTATGAAACCCGCCATGAACACGCGCGTCTCCTCCGTCGCTTCCCGTCCGACCGGCTTTGCCGGCGAGACGGTGCGCGCGCTGGCATCGACCCTGCTTCTTCTCGGCCTTATCGGCGATCGCCGGGTTCGCTGAAGGAGCGCCCGGCGGTCGAACCGCCGCTTACGCGTACGCTCCTTGGCCAGTTCAGAAATTGGCAATTCACATCAAGCGAACGAAAATCTGATAAGGCGCTGCTCGCCCTGGAATCCGTCCGAAGACCGATCCGCGAGCCGCCGGGAGAACAAGACGATGAACGCACGAGAAGAGATCCGATCCGGCGAAGCCGAAAGCGTAAAACACGCGGCCGGCCACATGCCGGACGCAGCCCGCAAGTACCAGCCCTATCCGACCGTCGGCCTCACCGACCGCACCTGGCCCAACAAGGTCATCGACAAGGCGCCGATCTGGTGTTCGGTCGATTTGCGTGACGGCAACCAGGCGCTGATCGATCCGATGGGCCATGAGCGCAAGGCGCGCATGTTCGCCCTGTTGCTCGACATGGGCTTCAAGGAGATCGAGATCGGTTTCCCCTCGGCCTCGCAGACCGATTTCGATTTCGCCCGCTGGTGCATCGAGGAAGGCAATGTGCCGGCCGATGTCTCGCTGCAGGTGCTGGTGCAGTGCCGTCCCGAACTGATCACCCGCACCTTCGAGGCGCTGAAGGGCGCTACCAATCCGATCGTGCATTTCTACAATTCGACCAGCGAGCTGCAGCGCCGCGTCGTCTTCGAGAAGGACGTCGGCGGCATCAAGCGCATCGCCACCGATGCCGCCAAGATGATCACCGACATGGCCGCCAAGGCCGGTGGCGGTTACCGCTTCGAATATTCGCCGGAGAGCTTTACCGGCACCGAACTCGACGTGGCGTTGGAGATCTGCAACGCCGTCACCGAGATCGTCAGGCCGACGCCCGACAACAAGCTGATCATCAACCTGCCCTCGACGGTCGAGATGTCGACGCCCAACATCTACGCCGACCGTATCGAGTGGATGTGCCGTAACCTCGACAACCGTGAAAACTTGTTGATCTCGCTGCATCCCCACAATGACCGCGGCACCGGCATCGCCACCACCGAGCTCGGCCTGATGGCGGGTGCGGACCGCGTCGAAGGCACGCTGTTCGGCAATGGCGAGCGCACCGGCAATGTCGACATCGTGACGCTGGCGCTCAACATGTACACGCAAGGCGTCGATCCCCATCTGGATTGCTCGGACATCAACCGGATGAAGGACGTCTACGAATATTCCAACCAGCTGAAGATATCCGAACGCCATCCTTATGTCGGTGAACTGGTCTACACCGCCTTTTCCGGCTCGCACCAGGACGCCATCAACAAGGGCATGAAGGCCTTGAAGAAGGCCAACACGCCGGTCTGGGAAGTGCCCTATCTGCCGATCGATCCGGCCGATGTCGGGCGCAGCTACGAGGCGATCATCCGCATCAACTCGCAGTCGGGCAAAGGCGGCATCGCCTATGTACTGCAGGCCGATTACGGCCTCAATCTGCCGCGCAACCTGCAGATCGAGTTCAGCCAGGAGATCCAGGCGATCACCGACGCCGAAGGCAAGGAAGTGCCGGCAAAACGCATCCATGACCGCTTTATTGAAACCTATGTCGACCAGCCCGGCGCACGACTGAAGTTCCTCGACCATCACACCTATCCCGATACCGAGAAAAAGGGCCGGCGCGTGGTCGAGGCGGTGATCCTCGACAACGGCAAGGAGACGACAATCGCCGGCTCCGGCACCGGCCCGATCGACGGCTTCGTCGATGCGCTGTCGCGTCATGTTGGCGTCGACATGTCGGTGCTTGATTATTCCGAACATTCGCTCCAGCGCGGCTCGAACGCCTCGGCGATTTCCTATGTCGAGATGGAATATCCCGGCGGCAAGCTGTTCGGCGCCGGCATCAACACCAACATCGTCGCCGCCTCGCTGGAAGCCGTTGTTTCGGCCGCCAACCGGATAATCGGCCGCAAGGCCGGCTGATATTTTCCCGGGCGCCGAATGTCCGCGGCGCCCGGAAATCCCCCATTTGCCGAGGGAAATTCCGGTCTTTTGTGTCAACCACCGGCAACTATCCGGTGTGTTACGCGATCGCATAACATAAGCATGCTTGTATGGAAGTGCAGGCTCTATATGATTGCGCCTCAACCTGTGCCGACTTCGAGAGGATCGACACTTGCAGCATGCCACGCCTGCCGCCCCCGCAGTGCGCGAGACACTGGAGCGACTGCTCGCCAGCGAAACGTTCGGACGTTCCGAGCGCGCGCGCAAGTTGCTGCGCTATCTTGTTGAGCGCGAGCAGGCCGGCGAAGCCGACAGGCTCAAGGGTTTCTCCATCGCCATGGACGTCTTCGGCAAGGACGGCGATTTCGATTCGTCGACCGACGCCGTTGTCCGGGTGCAGGCAGGCCGGCTGCGCGAACTTCTCCAGCATTATTTCGCCAATGAAGGCATAGCCGAACCGGTTCGCATTGCCATTCCGCGCGGCGGCTACGTGCCGTCCTATGAGCTCAACGCCATACGCCTGCCGGTTGGGCAGGAGCCGCTTGCGGCGGCGGTAGCCGCCTTGCCCGGATCGCCCGACCAGGCGGCTCTTGACGCCGTTCCCGCTGCCGCGACAGCTTCGGGGGTTACAGAACCTGGGCCTTCGCTGGCGCGCCATCTCCAGTTCTTCTGGGTCGCCATGACGCTGGTCATTCTCATGCTGGGCGTGCTCATCCTGCGCCAGGGCAGCGGCGCATTGCTTGCCAGCAGCGATCCTACCGCGGTGGTCGAGACCGCGGGCGTAACGAGCAGCATCGCATCGCCGTCGATGGAGGCCCTGCCCCTCGTCTACATCGCGGTGAAGGCCACCGGCCCCGAGGCCGGCCGCGTCGCCGCTTCGCTGCGCGCCGGCCTTGCCGGTTTCGACACGATCGACTTCATCGGCCGCGACGCCGACAGCAAGCGCGATCCGAGCACCGACCCGACCAGCTTCGTTTTCGATGTCCTGCCGGGACCAATGGCAGGTGACGTGACGCTCGAACTGCAGAGCGTGGCGACCGGCCGCGTGCTTTTGTCCCGCAGTCTGACGGCCGCCGACAGCGCACCTGGCACCGTCGAGGATCGTATCGCCGCCATCCTCAGCTCGACCATTCCCGCCTCCGGCCCGCTCTACAGCTACATCGAACAGAACGGCATTCAGACCGGGCTGACGAGCTGCCTGATCCTCAACGACAGATACTATCTCGACCAGAGCACCAGGACGCACGAGGCCGCCTATCGCTGCCTGGACAACCTCGCCGGCCAGGGTGCGAAATCGTCGTTGGTCTATTCGGAACTGGCCTCCCTGACCCTTGAGGCAGCCACCGATCATTACGCCTATCCGCCTGGCGCGACGGTCGAACAGGCAATGTCTTTCGCCCATCGCGCCATCCAGATGGGACCGACCAGCCCCTATGCGCACCGCGCCTATGGCTACCTCAACTCGCGCCTCGGCAACACCGAGGAATCGATCCGCTGGATGCGCAAGGCCTATGAGCTCAACCCCTACGACCTCGGCATGGCTGCCGCTTACGGCTATGGCCTGATCTTTGCCGGCAAATATGCCGAGGGAACACCGATCCTGACCCATGCCGTCGAGACGTTCAGCGGCCATCCGACATGGTGGGATTTTGGGCTTTTCGCCGGACAGTTCATGCTGGGCGACATGAACAAGGCCGCGATAGCCAGCGAGTCGCTGCGCACGACGGCGATGAAATCGCATTATCTGGCGGCGCGGCTGATCGGCGCCAAGGCTGCCGGCCGCGAACAGCTGGCAGCCAAGCTTCTGGATGAGCTGACCACCAAATTCCCGAAATTCGCCGCCGATCCGCGCGCGGCCTTCGCCGAGCGCAAATATCCCGCCGATCTGACCGACCGGCTGGTTGAGGCGCTGCGCGCCGCGGGCCTCGGCAACGCCAGCTAGTCTTTCCGGATCGCGAAAACTTTACTGGCCATCGGTCTGGACTGGGAGCAATCCAGCCTCGATTCGAATTTCCTCTCCAGTCTTGCAATAATCGCAAGTCTTGCAATAATCGCACATTTTCATGGTCTCATCCCTCTATGTTGCCGAGCGGGGCGCCGGGCCGAAGACGGTCGTCCTGCTGCATGGCTTCGGTGGTTGCCATGATATCTGGCGCGAGGTGACCGCGTCGCTAGGGCCCGATATCAGGACTTTGGCCTACGATCTTCCGGGACACGGACTGTCTCTCGAATTCCCTGGCAGCGGCCCGGCCAAAACAGCGGCGCGAGCGGTTCTCGCGGATATCGCCGCACGCGGGATAGCAAGGGTGCATGTCGCCGGTCATTCGATGGGCGGTGCGGTCGCCTCCCTGATGGCGCTTGCCGAGCCTGACAGGATAGGCTCGCTGACGCTTCTGGCGCCGGGCGGTGCTGGGTCAGAGATCAACGGACCGCTGTTGCGCCGCTACGCCGCGGCCGCCGACAGACGGGAAATCCGCGCCTGCCTTGCCGCCATGTCGGGACCGCGAAGCCCGCCGCCCGAACGCATCGTTGGCGTCCTGGCGGACCTACGCCGTCGCCCCGGCCAGTTGCGCAAGCTGATTGAGATATCGGCCGTCATGACCAGGAACGAGCGGCAGGGGGTCATACCCCGCGAACAGCTGGACACCCTCGACATGCCGGTGATGGTGGTTTGGGGAACGGACGATCCGGTGCTGCCCTTTACCCAGGCTGATTGTCTGCCGGCGCATTTTCATATTCATCACGTGCTCGATGCCGGCCATATGCTGGTCGAGGAAGTGCCTGATGTGGTCGCCCAGGCCGTGCGCCGAAACATGGCACGCCGCGGCAGGCGCCTGCGTCCGACATTCGAGGCCGCGGCGAGCTAACTTACTTGCGCCCCGCATCTCGCCAGTGCATTTTGCCGCCGCCTGTGTTAACTCGCAATTAACCATATCAGCGAGGCGACGCCGATGAAGGACACTGGCGAAAACATCACCCCCATCGACACCTCCCGCAAACTGTCCGACGTCGTTCGCGATGTGAAAAATGCCTTCGCCGATCGCGACGATGTCGTGGTCGACATGCGCGAGGCGCACCGGATGCGGCTTGATCTGCTCGCCGCCGAGCTCGCCCCGGTCTTTGCCGACGTGCCCGCCGACATGGACAATTTCGACTTCGTCGTCTCCTCCGGCCTGCAGCCCCGCCTGTGGATCGACGCCGTCAGCCATGTCGCCATGGGGCGCGACCGCCGCACCTACCGCTTTCTCAGGGATACCCGCATCGGCCGCGTCGTGCTCGCCGAATCGACCGATATGAAACCGGTCGCCGATCAGGTCACGCGCTATGTGGCGGAGCGTATCGTCGAGCGCCAGCGCATGATGGAGGGCGGTGTCGAGCCGGCCGTCGCCGACCTGAAACGCGCCGCCGTGCCGGAAGCTGAGCCGCCCTTGCAAGCAGCCGTGCCCCGCAAGGGCTGGTCGACGTTCCTTTCCGGTCTCGGCTTGGTCGCCGCCGGCGCGCTTGTTGGCCTGGCGGTGGCGGCCGCGCTGTTTTGGGATCGCCTGATGGCGATGAAGATCAGCTTCTGATCAACGATCTGGAGGCCTCGGTGTCTGCGCGCCGAGTTCAATGACCTGCAGGTCCGATGGCGGCAAGGCCGGCCCGGTCAGGCCGCGCCGCGTCAGGCGAATCAGCCAATTGCCCTTCTCCCCGTCAATATCGAGCAGATTGTACTGTGCCGCCGGGTTCTTGCTGCCTGGCGACTGCCCGGCGGCGGCGACGCCGACGACCGGAATCCTGGCGCCGCGCCCGCCAATGAAGAACAGCGACGGCAGATGCGAATGGCCGTGCAGCACGAGTTCGGCGCCATGCCTATGAACGGTCTTGTGGAAGCGGGAGATGCCGAACAGGCGCTTTTGCTGGGCGACGGCGCCGCGCACCGGCGGATGATGGATCATGATCACCCGCAACAGGCCGCGTTTGTTCGTTGCGTCGAGCACTGTCGCCAGCCTTTGCGCCTGACCTTCGAGGAAGAAGCCGTTGGCCATGAACGGCGCCGTGGCGCGCGCCGTCGAAACGCCGATCAGCGCGACATTGCCGCGTACGCGCAGATAGGGAAAAGCGTTGCGGTCGATCGGCGCAGTCACGCCGTCGCCGCTCATCCACGCCGCCCAGGAGCGGCAGACCTTGTCGAAGGCGCCCGGCACATAGGCGTCGTGGTTGCCCGGCACCACCGAGACATCCTCCGGCGAACCCAGCGTCTCAAGCCAGTGCTTGGCCATCTCGATCTCGCCGTCGAGCGCCAGATTGACCAGATCGCCGGTAACGGTGAGGTGGTCGGGTGTGCTCGCCTTCATGTCGGCGACGATGGTGTCGATGACGGCATCGTGCATATGGCGGCGGCGGTTGCGCTGCCAGTTGACGTAGCCGACGACGCGCTTGGACGCGAGTTCGCGATAGGTTACACCGGGAAGCGGCCCCAGATGGACATCGGAAATATGCGCGAGCCTGAACATCCTTCCTTCATAGGCGACGCGCTCCCCGCTTTCCACTCACTGTTTCCTGCCCATCCACGGTTTCGCTAGTCATGGCTATATCGGACCCGGAGCAGGCGTTTCGCCAGACCGGCTGGGCAGGCCTCAGGGCAAGGCTGTTCCATCTCTATTTCCTGCTGCGGCGGCCGATGACGCTGGGCGTGCGCGGCCTGATCCACGATCGCGCCTCGAACACCGTCTTCCTCATCCGCCACACCTATGTCCCCGGCTGGCAATTGCCGGGCGGCGGCGTCGAGGTCGGCGAAACGCTTGGCGAAGCGCTGGCGCGGGAACTGGCCGAGGAAGGCAATATCGCGCTCACCGCCCCGCCGGTGCTGAAGTCGATGCATTTCAACCGCCGCTCCAGCCGCCGCGACCATGTCGGCCTCTATCTCATCGAAACCTTCAACCAGACCGCGCCGAAACTGCCGGACCACGAGATCGCCGAAGCAGGCTTCTTTCCGCTCGACCGCTTGCCGCATGGCACGACGCCGGCGACGCTGCGGCGGCTTGCCGAGGTTTTTGAAGGCGAGCCGGTATCGCCGTACTGGTAGGCTGTCAATCCGATGCTCACGCCGCCTGCCTGAACCGCGCCCGGTCGTGCGGCGCGCCATAGTCGAGCCCAGGCCCGACCGGCACGATGCGCGTCGGGTTGATGCTCTCGTGGCTGCCGTAATAGTGCATTTTGATGTGGTGCAGGTTCACCGTGCCGGCGATACCGGGCACCTGGTAGAGGTCGCGCAGATAGTTCGAAAGGTTCGGATAGTCGGCGATGCGGCGCAGATTGCATTTGAAATGGCCGACATAGACCGGGTCGAAACGCACCAGCGTGGTGAACAGCCGCCAATCGGCCTCGGTGACACGCTCGCCAGTGAGATAGCGCTGTTTTGACAGTCGGCCCTCCAGCGTGTCGAGCGCCGCGAACAGCTCGCCGAACGCCTCTTCATAGGCCGCTTGCGTGGTGGCAAAGCCGGCGCGGTAGACGCCGTTGTTTACGGCGGGAAAGACCAGCGCATTGACCTTGTCGATCTCGCCGCGCAGGCCTGGCGGATAGGAATCGAGAGCGGCATCGCCCCACTCGTCGAAGGCCGAATTGAGCATGCGGATGATTTCGGCGGATTCGTTGGAGACGATGGTCTCTTCCTTCTTGTCCCACAGCACCGGCACCGAAACCCGGCCCGAATAGGCTGGATCGGCCTTGGTGTAGATTTGGTGCAGGAAGTCGAGGCCGTAGAGCGTGTCGCCGGTGGCGCCATCCTCGGCCAAAAACGTCCAGCCCTCAGCACCGAGGAAATGATGCACGACTGAAACCGGGATGATGTCTTCTAGCTTCTTCAGCGCGCGAAAGATCAGCGTGCGGTGCGCCCACGGACAGGCGAGCGAGACATAAAGATGGTAGCGTCCGGGCTCGGCCTTGAAGCCGCGCGTACGACCTTGCGCCGGCGCGCCGTCGCGCGTGATCCAGTCACGCCACTGCGTCTCGGCGCGGATGAACCTGCCGCTGCTATCGACATTGGCCGGACGGTCCTGCCATTTGCCTTCGACCAGCAATCCCATACGAAATCTCCTTGCGTGCCTTGGCCAATGTAGTCGCAAGGCGGCAATGCCGAAGCCGTCATCTGCTGAACAGAGCGTCACTCGTATGAAACGCCGGATGAAAACAGCCGATTGCAGCCGCCGGAAATTGATGCTAGCGGACACTCCGCATGTTCGATCTTGGCTTGATCCGGTTTGACCGACGACGAAAGGGCGCCCGCGCTTAGAAAGCGCTGACTGGCGAACGCTGCCGCTTGCAGCAACCTTTCCTCTTTATCGGACCGCGAAGACCATGAGCCTTGCCGACGTGAAATACCTGCCGGAAACTCCGGCGCATGATCCCGAAATCGAAGCCATCAACGACGAAGCCTTTGGCCCCGGCCGTTTCGTGCTGGCCGCCTACAAGATTCGCGAGACCGGCGGCCACGAGCGCTCGCTATCCTTTGTCGCCATGGATGGCGACATCGTCGTTGCTTCGGTGCGCATGACCCGCATCGCCGCCGGCGCCGGACGCGCGCTGATGCTCGGGCCGCTCGCCGTGCGGCCCGCCTTCAAGAATCTCGGTATCGGCCGCCGGCTCGTGGCGATCGCGCTGGAGGCGGCCGCCAAGGCCGGCGCGCCGGCGGTGATCCTTGTCGGCGACGAGCCTTATTACGGCCCGCTCGGCTTCAGAAAGATCCCCCGCGGCCAGATCTCCATGCCGCGCCCGGTCGACCTCGACCGGCTGCTGTCGCACGAGATCGTGCCCGGTGCCGTGGCGCGGCTCTCCGGCGAGGTCGGCCATGCCAGCCTTGCCAGGATCGCGGAGCAGGCACCAGTGATGGCCTGAGCTCCAGGATCGGTCGCGGCACCGGTCGCGATGGATCCCCATTGGTCAGGTTGCACCATGGCGGCGACCTCCGTAGCATGACCTGGAACAGCACGGAGCATGCAGCATGAACCCGAACGGCCAGATTGCGATCGTAACCGGCGGCGGCTCCGGCCTCGGCGAGGCAACCGCCCGCGCGCTGGCCGACAAGGGCGCGCGCGTCGCCATTTTCGATATCGGCATCGACCGGGCATCGAAGGTGGCGGGCGACATTGGCGGCGCCGCCATCCAGTGCGATGTGAGCAGCGCCGACAGCGGTGCGGCCGCGGTCGCCGAGGTGGAAAAGAGACTTGGGCCAGCGCGCATCCTGGTCAATTGCGCGGGCATTGCCATCGGCGTGAAGACGATCGGCAAGGATGGTCCACATCCGCTCGACCAGTACCGCAAGGTGATCGAGATCAATTTGATCGGCACCTTCAACATGATCCGCCTCGTCGCCGACCGTGCCGCCAAACTCGAACCGCTGCAGGGCGGCGAGCGCGGCGTCATCGTCAACACCGCGTCGGTGGCCGCCTATGATGGCCAGATCGGCCAGGCCGCCTATGCCGCATCCAAGGGCGGCGTCGTCGGCATGACGCTGCCGGTTGCCCGCGACCTGGCGCGCTCCGGCATTCGCGTCTGCACCATCGCGCCCGGCATCTTCAAGACGCCAATGATGGCCGGCATGCCGCAGGAGGTGCAGGATTCGCTCGGCGCGGCCGTGCCCTTCCCGTCCCGCCTCGGCGAGCCGTCCGAATATGCCGCGCTCGCCCTGCATATCGTCGAAAACCAGATGCTGAACGGCGAAACCATCCGCCTCGATGGGGCAATCCGCATGGCGCCGAAATAGACGGCCATGGCGGCCGGCGCAGTGAAGACCGGTCCGCTGGCCGGCCTGAAAGTCATCGAGATGGCTGGGCTCGGCCCGGTGCCTCTGGCCGGGCTGATGCTGTCGGAGATGGGGCGCCGAGGTGCTGCGCATCGAGCGCACCGGTTCGGACCAACCCCTGCTGCCGCTCTCCGATGCGTACAATCTCGACCGTCACGGCCGCTCCATCCTGCGCGTCGACCTCAAGCAGGCCAAAGGAACGGAACTGCTGCTGCGCCTTGCCGAAAAGGCCGATCTGTTTGTCGAAGGCTTTCGCCCCGGTGTGATGGAGCGGCTTGGTCTCGGCCCGGATGCTGCATTGGCGCGCAATCCGGCGCTGATTTACGGCCGCATGACCGGCTTCGGCCAGGACGGGCCGCTCGCAGGTCGTGCCGGCCACGACATCACCTACCTCGCCTATTCGGGTGTGTTGCATGCCATCGGCCGGGAGGAAGGTCGGCCGGTGCCGCCGCTGAATCTGATCGCCGACAATGGCGGCGGCGCCATGATGCTGATCGCCGGGGTGCTTGCAGCGCTGTTCGAGCGCTCGCGCTCCGGCAAAGGCCAGGTGATCGACGCGGCGATGGTCGAGGGCGCTTCGATGCTGGCGGCCCCCATACACGCCTTCATGTCGGCAGGTCTGTGGAGCGACCGGCGCGGCGCCAACCTGCTCGATTCCGGTGCGCCCTTCTACGACACCTATGAGACGGCGGACGCACGCCACGTTGCGGTCGGCTGCCTTGAGCCGTGCTTCTTCGCCGCATTCGCAAAGCTGCTGCCGCTCGGCGAGGATTTTGTCCGCGGCCAATACGACAAGGCGTTGTGGCCGGACATGCGCGCGGCCATTGCCGACCGGTTCCGGCAGAAGACACGCGACGACTGGGACGCGCTGTTTGCCGCAAGCGATGCCTGCGTGGCGCCGGTTCTGTCGCTGGCCGAAGCCAGGGATCATCCGCACAACCGGGCGCGTCACGCATTTGTGAAGGCCGGTGCGCTCGAGCGCCCCGCGCCCGCGCCACGCTTCTCGGCCTCGCAGCCGGCGCTTGCCGGCATGTCTGAAGATGACGATCAGCTGCCCCAGACTGTGCTGGCGCGCTTCGGCTTTTCGACAGCCGAGATCAAAGCGCTTGTCAAAGCCGGCATGATTGGCCAATAACTGGATTTAGAAAATCAACTTACCTGGTGGGCATTTTGGACCAGCCGAAGAAGGACGTCATTCGCGCGACGGACGCCGAGGCGATCAGGCTGGCCGCAACGCTGATCCGCAGCGCCCGTTTCGGCGCCCTCGCGGTGATCGAGCCGTCGACCGGCGCACCGCTGGCCTCCAGGGTCGGAGTCGCCACCGACATCGATGGCACGCCTCTGATCCTTGTCTCGGCGCTGTCAGCCCATACCGGCGCCATCCTTGCCGAGCCGCGCTGCTCGCTGCTTGTCGGCGAACCCGGCAAGGGCGATCCGCTGGCGCATCCCAGGATAACGCTGGTCTGCCGGGCGCAGCCGCTGGAACGCGGGTCGAGCGCGCATGCCCGCGCCGAGCGGCGCTATCTCAACCGCAATCCCAAGGCAAAGCTCTATGCCGAGCTCGGCGATTTCTCGATCTTTCGCCTCGAGCCGGAGCGCGCCAGCCTGAATGGCGGCTTCGGCAAGGCCTACCTGCTCGACCGTGCCGATCTCATCACCGAGGGGTTGATCGTCGACGAGCTGGCCGCCAGCGAACAATCCGCTCTCGACCACATGAATGCCGACCATCTCGACGCCATCGCCGTCTATGCCCATCATTTCGCCAGGGTTGAAGGTGATGGTTGGACCATGACCGGCTTCGATGCCGATGGCATGGACCTGGCATCGGGCGACACCGTTTGCAGGGTCTATTTTCCGCAGCCATTGAAGACCGCGCGCGACCTGCGGCCGGTTCTGGTCGACATGGCCAAAGCCGGTCGTGCGCCAGCTACGCAAGGATAATCGTCATGAATCAAAAGCACGTCTTGAGATTTGGGCGAAATGATCTACGATTCAGGTGACGCTGAATCAGCAGCGTGATCCATAGCTGAATTATAGCAGCCAACGCTATTTGCCCCCATAGCGTTTGGATGAGCAGGAAAACATGGGGCATCGATGGTCTCGACCAAACTAATCGCCAATGCCGAATCGGCGGCGACATTTCTGACCCTTATGGGCAACGAAAAGCGGCTCTTGATCATGAGCTATCTGGCCGACGGTGAAATGTCGGTCGGCGCCATCGCCGAAAAGGTGATGCTCAGCCAGTCTGCTTTGTCGCAACATCTGGCCAAGCTCAGGGCGCTCGATCTTGTCGAGACCCGCCGCGACCGGCAGATGATCTACTATTCCTGCAAGTCCGAAGCCGTGCGCGAACTGTTGCGCATGCTGGACGGCATTTTCGGGATAGGCGACTTGTCCCAAATGGCAACGCGTCTGCGCCGCGCCGGGACTTGACCTGCAGGGCTTGACTGGCGGCTCCGATCGCTCCTTACGTCGGTGACGATTTTTCGCCGGCCGAGGTATTGATGGATCCGATCCAGATCGACGACGCGCGCGATCCGCGGGTCGCCGCCTATCTCGACATCCGCGAGCGCGATCTCACCGGCCGCCATGGCCGGTTCGTTGCCGAAGGCAAGGTGGTGCTGGACGTCCTGCTGTCAGCCGGACGCTTTGCTGCGGAGTCGGTCCTGGTCCTCGAAAACCGGCTGGCCGGGCTCGACGACATCCTGCGCAAGGCCCCTGCCGACCTGCCGGTCTACGTTGCGGCAAGCGCCGTCATGGACAGGATCGCCGGCTTCCACATGCATCGCGGTATATTGGCGATCGGCAGCAAGGGCACGCCACAGCCCGCCGAGGCCTTGCTCGACACCTTGCCTGCCGAAGCGTTGATCGTCGTTCTCATCGGCATCGCCAACCATGACAATATCGGATCGATCTTCCGCAATGCCGCCGCCTTCGGCGCCGATGCCGTCTTCGTCGACGCCACCTGTTGCGACCCACTGTATCGCAAGGCGATCCGCGTCTCCGTCGGCGCCGCGTTGAAGGTGCCCTTTGCGTCCTTCGGCGACACTGAAGCTTTCATCGCGAAGCTCGGCGAGTTGGGCTTCGGCCAGGTCGCTTTGTCGCCGCGTGGTGAGGCTGACATTCGCGATGCCACGCGACCGAAACGACTGGCGCTCTATCTCGGCACCGAAGGCGAGGGCCTCCCGGAGAGGCTGCTTGCCCGCCTGCGGACGGTGCGGATCGCGATGTCGGGAGGGTTCGACAGCCTGAATGTTGCTGCCGCGTCAGCCATTGCGCTGCACCATTTTTCGCCCTGATAGGCGTAGTCAGGCAATTCCAAGCCGGGGCTTGAAACTCAGCTCGGCAAATCTGCCTTCTGCAACGCCCGCACGCGATCGGCCAGGCTGGTGGTTCCTGACCGCGTTTCCTGCGGCGCCGCCAGCGCCTTGGCGATCGGTGAATCAGGTCCTTCGAGCTTGGCCGTCAAATGGACGACCTCAGCCGCCAGATTGTTCATCTGTTCGCGCAAGGCAGAACCGGCATCATTGCCATTGCCGGGGCCATTCCCGGGCTTCGCGGATCCAGAACCGCCAAGCTCCGCCTTCATCCGCTTGTTTTCGCGGGCCAGCGTCGTCAGCCTGGCTTCGAGCCGCTCTCGGTCGCCTTCGAGCTTGGCGAGCGTCTTGTCGATGTCCTCGTTCCTGGCGCGGGCACTGTCTTGCGCACCAACCAGGCCAGCAGCCACGGCGCCTCCTGTAGCCTCGCCCTTCACCCGCTCGCGAAGCCGGGCCAGTTCCTTTTCGCGGCGATCGAGCTTGTCCTCGCGATCGGCAAGCGTGGCGAGCAGGCGCTCGAGCTTTCTGTCGAGGTCGGCGGTTCTTTTCTTTTCGGCCTTCAAGGCATCGCGCGTGGCCTTGCCTTCGGCGACGACTTCCTGATGGCGCTTGTCGGCCTCCTTCCGCTGGCCGCGCAGCACTGAAATGTCGTTGGCAAGTTTTTCCAGCTCGGATTCGCGAGCCACCAGTTCGATCTGACGATTGCTGGAGGAGAAGGACGCGTCGTCGTACATATGTTCGAGCTTTTCCAGCTCGAGCGCGCGCTTTTCCATCATGCGCTCTGTTTGTGCAAGCCTGTCCGACAGCTGTTGTATCTGCTGCTCGCGATGCAGCAGCAATTCGTTTTTTTCCCCGAGCTCCGAAAGCGCCTGCTTCTTGTCCTTGCGCACGACCGCCAGGCCCTTCAGCGCCTCGCGGCCGCGATTGATTTCGACGAGTTGCTCATTCGCCTGCTCACGCAGCGTCTTGATGCTGATTTCGAGCCGGCGCGTCGTCATGGCGAACTCGGCCCGCAAGCTGTCCTTGTCGGCCTGGATCTCGGCCAGCGTTCGCGGCACCGACGCCTCGACACGCTTGCGTGTCAGCGCGACCGCCCGCCGCCAGATGGCCGGCGCGACCAGCAGCGCCAGAAAGCCTGCGCACAGAAAGCCGAGGGCGAAGAACAGGATCGACTGAACCAAGGTGACTACCCGTTACGGGCGGGCCGCTATCCGGCAACCGCCAAGTCTGGACTTTGCCATGTTCGCATGACGCAAATCCAGCGCTGCGGCAAGGGTTTGCCGCAGCTGCAGCGGGTCAGAATCTGTTGATCGGGTCGAAGTGTGGTCGGAATCGCTCAGAAGGGATTCCAGGTCGGCCTCTGCGTCAGCTTCAGATAGCCGAGATTGACGCCAAGCCGCGCGCCAACGCCGGTGCGGATCGGCACCAGCAGCACCCTGTTGTTCTGCAGCACGTTGAAGCCGACGCCGGCCACGACATAGGCCGAACCGGCAACGCCGCCGAACCGATTGTAGAGATTGCTGACGTCGTCGAGGTTATAGACGAGCATCATCACCCGCGATCCCTCGCCGCCGAAATCCCAGCCGAGCGA
Organism: Mesorhizobium sp. M0761; assembly: GCF_040320205.1. Classification (NCBI taxonomy): domain Bacteria; kingdom Pseudomonadati; phylum Pseudomonadota; class Alphaproteobacteria; order Hyphomicrobiales; family Phyllobacteriaceae; genus Mesorhizobium; species Mesorhizobium sp. M0761. The sequence goes on along the minus strand of NZ_JAMYPF010000001.1, from coordinate 299,455 downwards.
AGGCCCTTGCCAGAACACCTTATGGTCGCCGGCATTCTTGGTGTAGAGCGTGCCTTCGCCATAGGTCAGGCCGCCGATCAGCGCGCCGGAGCCCTCTTCGCCGAGCAGATAGCCATTGGGCAGGCCGTAGGAGGCAAAAATCTTCTCGACGACGGTGGCGAGACCGCCCGACGTCGCGCCGAAGAACTTGTGACCGGAATCGACGATCTCCTGAGCGGTGTATTCCTGTGCCCGCGACGCAGAGGTTGAGAAAGCGAGAGCGCCCATGAGGGCAATCGCCATGAAGAAGACGCGGACAAACGTCCGGTCGTAGAATCGGGAAACCATGCTTCCAATCTCCGTCAGGGAGCACTTTCGCCGACGCCTCGCACCCCGTCCGGCTCTTTAGGCGGCCGTTAAGGATGGCTGTTACGGGCAAACTATGCCGTAATCCTTTTTCAACCATTAACCTCCCACATGAACATGGCGGTTCGAAGGCTGTTTCTGACTGTCTGCACGGGCTCCCATCCTGTGCAAAGATGCCGTTTTTCTCACAAGAATTGTGGATTGTTGCTGCACGCTCGGGCGCTGTGTATTCAGAATGCCTGGGGAGAGAGCGTGATTCGGGTGGTGAGCGTGGCTGTCGGCCGCGCGGCCACCAGGATGTGAATTTTAGCAGGGATTTTTCGCCGATGGCTGAGCTTTTCTCTCTCTCCGCACCCGATCTCGCAGCCTTGTTGTGCAGCCGAGTCTGCCACGACATCATTTCGCCGGTCGGCGCCATCAACAACGGCCTTGAACTCCTGGACGAGGGCGGCGCCGACGAAGACGCCATGAAACTGATCCGGCAGAGCGCCAGAAACGCTTCGGCCCGCCTGCAATTCGCCCGCATCGCCTTCGGCGCCGCCGGTTCGGCGGGCATGATGATCGACACCGGCGATGCCGAGTCCGTCGCCATCGCCTTCCTGAAGAACGAGAAGCCGGAATTGATCTGGAACGGGGTTCGCGCCCTGCTGCCCAAGAACAAGGTCAAGCTGCTGCTCAATTTGCTGCTCGTCGCCAATGCCGCCATCCCGCGCGGTGGCAGATTGGTGGTCACGCTGGAAAACCTCGACACCGAGCCGCGCTTTGCGCTTGCCGCAAGCGGCCCGATGCTGCGCGTGCCGCCGAAATTCCTCGAGCTCCATTCCGGCAACAAGCCCGAGGAGCCTATCGACGCCCATACCGTCCAGCCCTACTACACGCTGCTGCTGGCGCGTGAGGCCAACATGACGATCTCGATTCACGCGACCGCCGAAGAGATCGTGCTGTCCGCGGCTTGAGCGAAGCCGTTCGGCAGGACGCCGAGCATTAAGAACAATCAAGTATCTTTTCCCGCTGGTATTTGCGGCAATTCAGAACAGGCAAGTTTCATTGCCGGCAACGCCCCTGCAGAATGGGGCTGCAAACGACATGTTTGTAAAAACTTTACCTAACGGCTTTTCTGCTTCTTTACCAGATCGGCCTAGTGTGCATCCCGATACCCGGATGCCGCCGGTTCGCCCCATGGCAAAGAGGACCCGGAAATGAAGCGCTGCATGTTTGTCGACGATTCGAGCGTCATCAGAAAAGTTGCAAAACGGATTCTTGGCGGCTCCGACATGGTGGTGATCGAAGCGGCAACTGGACTTGATGCTGTCGAGATGTGCGCTGCCGAGATGCCTGATGTGATTGTCGTCGACGGCGCCCTGCCGGACATGCAAGCGGTCGACGTCATTCGCCAGGTTCGCGCCATGGAGAGCACGATCAAACCACAGATTCTGATCTCACTGGTCGAGGTCGACGTTGCCTCGATCATGAAGGCAAAGCGCGCCGGCGCCCAGGGTTATCTGTTGAAGCCGTTCAACCGGCCGCAACTGCTCGAACGTTTTCGTACCTTGAAGGTTGCCGCCTGATTCGGCTCGTTTTCGGCCAAAAAGGACAGCAAAAAACCCGGCCTGAGCCGGGTTTTTTGCATTGGTTCAATCGGATGGTGTTCGCTCAGGCGCTGACGCGGATGTCTTCCGGCTCGCGCAGCACATAGCCGCGACCCCAGACCGTCTCGATGTAGTTCTGGCCACCGGATGCTGCGTCGAGCTTCTTGCGCAGCTTGCAAATGAAGACGTCGATGATCTTCAGTTCCGGTTCGTCCATGCCACCATAAAGGTGGTTGAGGAACATTTCCTTGGTCAGCGTGGTGCCCTTGCGCAGCGAGAGCAACTCCAGCATCTGGTATTCCTTGCCGGTCAGATGCACGCGCTGGCCGCCGACTTCGACGGTCTTGGCGTCGAGATTGACCACCAGGTCGCCGGTGGTGATGACCGACTGGGCATGGCCCTTGGAACGGCGCACGATGGCATGAATGCGGGCGACCAGTTCGTCCTTGTGGAACGGCTTGGTCATATAGTCGTCGGCGCCGAAGCCCAGGCCGCGCACCTTGTCCTCTATACCGGCCATGCCGGACAGGATCAGGATCGGCGTCTTCACCTTGGACAGGCGAAGTGTCCGCAAGACTTCGTAGCCGGACATATCGGGAAGGTTGAGGTCGAGAAGAATGATATCGTAATCATAAAGTTTACCGAGATCGACACCTTCTTCGCCGAGGTCGGTCGTGTAAACATTAAAACTTTCAGATTTGAGCATCAGCTCGATGCTCTGAGCGGTTGCACTGTCGTCTTCTATCAGCAGAACGCGCATTTCATTCCCCTTTTCTGCCGCCGGACCATGTCACGACCCATCCGGGACCGGAGCAGTGATTGCCTGAACAGAGGCTGCCATCGAATGGTTAACAAAACCTAATTCCGCACCAAGGACGGTACCAGATTTTTTAACCCCTTTCTACACCCTCTTGAATCTAATGATGAATCACAGAACCAAATCGCTAATGCAACACATTAATAAGTCGGACTAAGTGACTCAAGGGACTCGCTGGCCGGCTTCCGTATCGGGAGCCGGAATTTTTACCCGGCCTTAAGTCCTCGCCCTTATGATTAACAATGCGCGTAAACGAATGGTTACCGCCGGCAAAAAACTTTAGGGATTTGTTTCCCATAGTTCGGGGAATGCCGGTGGATACGGGCGACGCCAGGCCCTTGCGGACGGATTGGACGATATGTGCAGGTGTGCGTTTCCGGGAGTACCGAATCATGAAGTCACGTGAAAACCTCGTTCGGCTGAAGCAATTTCAGGTGAATGAGAAGCGGCGGCAGCTGCTGCAGCTCGACATGATGATCGCCGAGTTCGAGCGCATGGCCGTTGAACTGGAGCTTCAGATCACCGCCGAGGAGAAGAAGGCCGGCATCACCGACATCAATCATTTTGCCTATCCGACCTTCGCCAAGGCGGCGCGTCTGCGCCGTGATAACCTCAGAAACTCTCAAAGCGACCTCGCCCAGCAGCGAAGTGCTGCCGAATCATTACTCGGCGAAGCTGAAGCGGAGCTTTCCAAGGCCGAGATGCTGGAATCGCGCGACACCAAGATCCGCGACGCGGAACTCGGCGGTCGCAGCGCCATGATCGGCTGACGGCAGGGTTTTAACCCGACCGGCGCCGCCTGACGCCGCGCTTTGCTTTGCGTGTAGCGCGCCAAAAGGCTCCGGCGCTGCTGATCCGGCCCGTAAGGCGGCCGCAGCTTCAGGCCCGTGCCAAATCCCTTTCCAGGTTCGCCGCCGCCCTCGCCCGCGCTTGCTTGATGTCAGGCACATGCTCTTCCGACCAGGAGCGTATCTGGGTGAGCAGCCCCGCCAGGTTCTGGCCAAGTTCGGTCAATTCATATTCGACCCGCGGCGGGATCACCGGAAAGATTTCGCGCCGCACAAGCCCGTCGCGCTCGAGGACGCGCAGCGTCTGCGTCAGCATTTTAGGCGTGATGCCTTCGAGCTTACGCGCCAGTTCGCCGTTGCGCATCTGGCCACGGCGCAGCGCACAAACCGTCAGATAGACCCATTTGCTGGCCAGCATCTCGAGCACGGCTTGCGAAGGACACGTCCGCTGGAAGGCGTCATAGCCGGAGCCGCAATCATTATCACTATCCATGAGGTGCCTATATATGGAAAAGGTACATACTGGACAAGGGAATATTACTATCCAAATGATAGTGGCACAGAAACCCCAGCAGGAGCCTCCCATGCGTGCCGTTGTCCAGAATTCAGTCGGCGGACCCGACGTCCTCGTCATCGCCGATCGCCCCGCGCCCTCGCCCAAGTCCGGCGAAGTGCTCGTGCGCGTGCATGCTGCCGGCATCAATCCGGTCGATGGCTCGGTGCGCGCCGGCTACTATCCATTGCTGGGCGAACCGCCCTTCACTTTGGGCTGGGATATTTCAGGTACGGTCGAGGCGGTAGGCCCAGGCGTCGATGGCGGCCTCAGGGTCGGTGACGCCGTGTTCGGCATGCCGCGTTTTCCCAAGCAGGCCGCGGCCTATGCGGAGCTCGCTGTGGCCCCGGCCGATGAAATCGCACCGAAGCCGCAAGGCATCGATCACTTTCATGCAGGCGCGCTGCCGCTGGCCGGCCTGACCGCCTGGCAAGGCCTTGTCCGCCATGGCGGCCTGAAGCGCGGCCAGCGCGTGCTGATCCATGCCGCGGCCGGCGGCGTCGGGCATCTGGCGGTGCAGATAGCCAAGGCGCGCGGCGCTTATGTCATCGCCACCGCCAGCCCGAAGAAACTCGATTTCGTCCGCTCGCTCGGCGCCGATGAAGTGATCGACTACACCAAGGGAGATTTCACCGCCGAGGTCAGCGACGTCGACCTGGTGCTGGAGCCGGTGGGCGGCGACCATGCCGACCAATCGCTGACAGTCCTGAAGGACGGTGGGGTCCTGGTGTCGCTGCTCAATGTCCACGACACCACCCGAGCCAAGGCTGCTGCGCGTGGGATCCGCGTCGAGCGCATGTCCGTCGTGCCCGACCGTGAAGGCCTCGTCGAACTTGGCAAACTGGTCGATGCGGGAAAGCTTGCGGTCCATGTGGCAAAGGCGTTTCCGCTCGAACAGGCGGGCGCCGCGCACGCTTTTCTCGCCACTAGGCCGATCGGCAAGGTGGTGCTGACGGTCTGAAGCAGGCATTACCGACAGGCAAAAGGGCGCGGTTACCGCGCCCTTTTCTGTTGTGGTCCTGGCTCTAGTGCCGGTATTGCTGGATGCGCGTCGTGCGCAGCCCGGCAAGGCCGTATTCGTCGATCGACGCTTGCCAGGACAGGAATTCCTCGGTGGTCAGCTTGTAGCGCTGGCATGCCTCGTCGAGGCTCAAAAGCCCGCCGCGGACCGCAGCAACCACTTCCGCCTTGCGCCGGATAACCCAGCGACGTGTATTCGTCGGCGGAAGATCGGCAATCGTAAGAGGGCTGCCGTCAGGCCCAATAACATATTTGACTCGCGGTCTAACAAGATCGGTCATCGTACTCTCTACTAAAAACTCAAAGACCCAATCCCCACCACATTACCGCCACAGCTTTAAAAATTGCCTAAGCGAACCCTAATGAGTAGGTAAGGATCATGAACGCCGCGTTAGTCTTTTTATCGGCATTTGAGGCAACGGCGGGCAGGCGCGCAATTTTCCCGCAAAATCGGCACCGCCGCAAAGCTGGCGCCGCTGGTGTGGTTGACCTATATTCGCGCCACTGCCATTGAAGCGCCGCGCAGAACGAAAGAACCATGAACAGCCTCGACCTTCCCTCCAGCCCGCAAAACACCCGCGTCGTCGTCGCCATGTCGGGCGGTGTCGACTCGTCCGTCGTCGCCGGTCTGCTGAAGCGCGAAGGCTACGATGTCGTCGGCGTCACGCTGCAGCTCTACGATCATGGCGCCGCAACGCACCGGGCCGGGTCGTGCTGCGCCGGCCAGGACATTGACGATGCCCGCCGCGTTTCCGAGACATTGGGCATTCCGCATTACGTGCTCGACTATGAGGAGCGCTTCCGCAAGGCGGTCATCGACCCGTTTGCCGAGAGCTACGTTGCCGGCGAAACGCCCATTCCGTGCGTCTCTTGCAATCAGACGGTGAAGTTCGCCGACCTTTTGGCCACCGCCAAGGACCTTGGCGCCGATGCGCTCGCCACCGGCCATTATATCCGCTCCGGGGCCAATGGCGCCCACCGCGCGCTATTCCGGCCCGTCGATGCCGACCGCGACCAGAGCTATTTCCTGTTTGCCACCACGCAGGCGCAGATCGACTATCTGCGCTTTCCGCTGGGTGGGCTGTCCAAGCCTGCGGTGCGGGCCATCGCCGAAGAAATGGGGCTGACCGTTGCCGCCAAGCAGGACAGTCAGGACATCTGCTTCGTGCCGCAGGGCAAATATTCCGACATCATCGCCAAGCTGAAGCCAGCTGCCGCCAACCCAGGCGACATCGTCCATATCGACGGCCGCGTGCTCGGTCGCCATGACGGCATCCTGCGCTATACGATCGGCCAGCGCCGCGGCATCGGCATCGCCTCGGGCGAGCCGCTTTACGTCGTCCATCTCGACGCCGACCGGGCCCGTGTCATCGTCGGCCCGCGCGAGGCGCTGGAGACCCACAAGATCTATCTGCGCAACATGAACTGGCTGGGCGATCGCGCGCTGTCCGACATTCCGGCCGCCGGCATGGAGCTGTTCGCCAAGGTCCGCTCGACGCGGCCGCCGCGCCCGGCCGTGCTGCATCACCGCGCCGGCAGCACCTTTGTCGAACTGGTCGACGGCGAGTCCGGCATCGCGCCGGGACAGGCCTGCGTGCTCTATTCTGACGACGGCAACGAAGCCCGCGTTCTCGGCGGCGGCTTCATCGAGCGCTCCGAGCGCGGCGCCGAGGCCGAAGCCATGCTCAGCCGGCTCGCAGCCAGGCCGGCGCAGATTCCCGCAGAGTAAACACTACCCTCTCGGAGACAGTTTTAGTTTCGATCTGCCTTAAGAGCAGAGTTTCGAAACGGTCTCAGGACTTAGTGTGCGTGACTGTACCCGCCGTCAGGATGCGCAGCACCCTGATGGCTTCCTCGCCGCTGGTGCGCGGCTCGGCCCGCGTCTCGATACACTGGATAAAGTGCTCGAGCTCGCGCGTCAGCGGCATGCCCTGGCCGACCGCGACATAGGATGGCTCGTTGGTGGTGAAGGCCCACTGGCCGCTGTCCTGCCACACCGCGTGGCGGTAGACGGCCAGCTTGCGCTCCCAGGGCTCGACATCGTCGAACACCGCCATTGCCTTGGTGCCGACCACGGTCAGCCGCCGCTCGCGATAGGGATTGAGCCGCGAGGTGAAGAGATGGCTGCGCAGCCCGTTGGGAAAACGCATGTGCAGATGCGCGAAATCGCTGAGATTGTCGAGGAGTGCCGCCCCCTCGCCCCTGACCTCGATCGGCTCGGTGCCGGTGATGGCCAGGATCATCGACAGATCGTGCGGCGCCAGATCCCACAGTGCGTCGTTCTCGGTGTGGAATTTGCCGAGGCCGAGCCGGTGCGAGTGGATGTAGCGGACCTCGCCGAGCTCGCCATTGTCGATCAGCGCCTTCAGCGTCTCGAAGGCGGGATGGAAGCGCAAGACATGGCCGACCATGAACACGCGGCCATTGTCCCTGGCCGCCTGCACGGCGCGCTCGGCGTCGGGCACGGTCAACGCAATCGGCTTTTCCACCAGCACGTCCTTGCCGGCCTCAGCGGCGCGCACGGCAAGATCGGCATGGAACTGCGGCGGCAGCGCCATGACGATGGCGTCGATATCATCACGCACGAACAGCTGGTCGGGCTCGATCGCCAGGCAGTCCTGCTCGCTGGCAAAGCCTTCGGCCCGCGCCCGATTGGCATCGGAAACCGCATGCAGCGCGCCGAGCGCCTTGAGGGTGCGGATGTGGTTGCTGCCCCAGTATCCGCAACCGAGGACTGCAATGCGCGGCTTCATCAGCTTCAAACTCTAATTTCTTGGCCGAGACATAGCGGCGTGCCCCGTCGAACTCAACCCCGGTGGCTTACCGGAGATGCCAGCCCGGCAAAGCTTTTACCGGCGACAATATGCCGGCGCCCCTCGCGCATCGATGCTTGACAGGCTCGCCCTCCCAACCTTATATCCGCGCGACCTTGGCGAACGCCTCGAAATGCCTTTCGATTTAAGGCGGATTTCGGGCCTTTCGCCGCCCTGGCGGGGTAGCTCAGTTGGTTAGAGCACGGGAATCATAATCCTGGGGTCGGGGGTTCAAGTCCCTCTCCCGCTACCAGCCTACCTAAGCTACTGAAATCATAGTAAAAACGCCGACCTATGGTAGCGCCCTGTCCGAAAAAATCTTCAATGATTCTCAGGACCTAGCCTGCTACCGTTGTGACGCCAACGAACGTGTTGCAACGCTTCGCAGACGACAAACTGCGCCTCGAGAGACGTGATTTGCGGGAATTGAAGTCTGCACCTGCGGACCCATTCGGTCCCGATTCCGAGGCGCAATCGACGCGGATTTTCGAATGGCGCGCCCATGTCGCACGCCAGCCCTCAACGCTCGGCGGCTTATGCCCAAGTTATCCAGCTAAATTAAGCAGTCTCATCGGGCGGGCGCTCTGGATTCGCCGACGCCAATCCGCGTGAGCGTACGCGGATCGTCTGACAGATACGATCAGCGAGAGAAGCGAGCGCGCCCTGCACAGTGCGTGCCCCAAGAACGGATTGGAGGGTAACGGCCTGTGTTGCAAACCTATGTTTGAAGGCCTCTCCGCCACAGAGGAAATCGACCAGTCCCAAGCCGTGATCAAACGACCACTGTATATACTCCGTAATCAGGACCGCACCCGGCGACGCTCGGCTAAAATCAGGGTCGTAGGTGGTAACGAATGCCATCATGACGTTGTGCTGGACGATGTTGATGGAAACCGCGACCATCGCACCATTGCATTCAAGTACGAAAATGCGCAGCACACCGGCGCGTGACAGCGCGTCCACCAGGGCGGCAAGAACCGGCTCGCCCTCTTCGAAAAGGTCGGATTCACGCGTGTGCTTTTCCAGCCATCTGCGCTTCAGCGCCGACAGTCGCTCCAGCAATGGCTGCAGCGGCTCGTCAGCCGACAGGAGGCGGAATTTCACTTCGCCTGTTTCATCCAGTATCTTGATGCCGCGCCGATAGTTCTGGCGCATCTTTTTCGGCTGGTCCGCCAGCCACGCTGCTCCGCTGGCCCACTGTCCGGCGACGCGATAACTGACTTCCTCCCGGTGATTGGCGCGAAGCTTGACGCCGCTGGAAGAGCCCGGTGTAAAAATCCTGCGGGCTGCCGCATCCGGCGACAGACGATTGATAAAAGCAAGATCGAAGCCACCCGCCGAACAGATCCGGTTCCAGAGGTTCTGGAGGGCCGATAGGGAGCATTCCGGCGCGACAAGAATATCACCATAGTCCGTATAGCTATTGGCGGCCCATTCGAGGAGCCGAAGTCCTTTTCGTCTGCCGATCGCCAGGGGAATGACAGCGACCAGCCTGTCATCGCTCCATACCAGGCCGATCCGCAGCGAGCGCCGGTCGCGGTCACGCACGGTGCTCCACCATGCCGAAACCCAGGCATGGCTCTGAAAGATCAGTGCATGGGTACGATGCCATAGGTCTACCCATTCGGCTTCGATGGCGGCCAGGCGATCCGTCGAACTGACGATTTCCAGTCGCTCCGCACCAACAGCGTCAATCGAAGCCATTTTGTTCATGGTTGGAGACGGTCCTGCGGCTGCGCGACATCGATGCGCTTTTGAAAAAGTCGCATGATATGGTTTGCCATTTTCTTGAGCGGCAGCACGTAAAGTCCAAAAAGCGACTGATAGTCGCGTACGTCGCGATCTATCAGTCCAAACTTGAGGTCTTCGTCCGGATCCGGGATGAACTGCGTTCCGAATATGCGATCCCAGAATGAAAAAAGCAGCCCGAAATTCTTGTCGTAGTGGCGAGGGTCGACACTGTGATGCACCTGGTGCCAGTGCGGACACAAGATGACGCCGTTCAACCGGCCGAAGGAAATCTTCAGATGCGTGTGGCGAACAAAGTCCATCATGAGAATGTTGCGAATGACATAGACGTTGATGCCAAATATGGCGATCTCGACCGGATCAAGCGCAATCAGGCTCCACAAGCCGAAACTGATCCCCGGTATGACGCCGTCCCAGATCCGGTTCATCAGATCGTCCAGGGGGTGAACCCGGTCCTTGGTGATCCCAACCATCACTTCGGCCGAATGATGCACCTTGTGCAATTCCCACAGGAACGGGAAACGGTGCTGGGCAACGTGATATAGGTAGTAGGAGATATCGTAAGCAACGAGCATGGTTGCGGTGAAGAGGATGATCGTCACTGGGCCGGCGGGGCCGGGTATCAGCGGTTGCGAGATGCTGAAGAGCCAGCCGACTGCCTGGTTTGTTGCATATCCCGTGGCGGCAACGAAGGTGACACCGGCGGGAATGAGCAGGAAGGGCATCACAAGCCTTTTCGTGATCCAGAACAATGCGTCCGCTCGCGCCGATGGGTGCATGATGACTTCCGCGGGAAAGGCGAAGTCGAAAAAGTCCCGGAAGGATTTCTGTTCGACCGTTCGCCAGTAGGCGACCACCGCGCTCCCCAGCGCCGTGAGCAACAGGAGACCGAGTGTCAGCAGATCGATGTGTGAGAGTTTTTCCACGATCACTCTGGCGAATTCCGAAAACATCGATGCAGTGGCTCCTAGGTGGTGAAATGGTGATCCGGCTCGTCGCGAAGCACATATTGCCAGGCCCATCATATGCTGCCCGCAACTGTGTATCGGGATGCGACTGGCAGAACAATCATGGCCAAATTAGCAGATCAACGGTGTCAAAACCGCTAAATATCTGAACGTAATTAATGTCGAACGCTGCGCCTGCAACCTGCCCGTTATCGGGTCTGCGGCGGACTTGGCGCGAGCCGGATGACTACTCCCTTTTCGCCTACTTGGCCACGCCATGCGAGGCGTTCGGCTGGCTGCCTTGCACCAAAACGCGGCGAAACCCAGCCGCCCTGGCCCGGTGTGTCGCCGCCGGAACGGATGTGGATCGCTGCGTCTGGAAAGTGGATAGTCATCAAAGGTTCAGCGCCGCGCAATATCGTGACAATGTTTCCATCCCTGTTGGCGTGGAGGTCGGCGGCGAGTTGGAAGACGATCTCAGCGACGCGGCTGCCGCCGAGCAGTTGGTCGGTCACGAGGATGCCGTCGCCATCGCGTGTCACGGCGCGTTGATGCACAACGCCGAAGCGGCCTTTGTACCCGTCATGTCGGGCACACAGCCTCCAGTGCGGCCCCGGCTCGCTCTCCACCAATGTCGCAACCGCCTTGTGCGACCAGTTGAACGCCCCGGAGATGATGCTTTGGCTTTTACCCTCTAGGTTCAGCGTGTTGTGCGCCGGCGTCGAGCGGAACCAGTCGCGCCAGCCTCCCCCCGAACCATAGAGCCATGTGCCGGGGTCGACCAGCACCGGATCGCCGTCAATGCACAGGGTGAGCGACAGCGCGTCGGCATGACCGTGCGCCGCTATCGAAAGGTAGCCCAGCGGGCCGTGGTCGTATGTCAGATGGACGTTGCGACCATTCATCTCGCCGCGCCAGACGGAGAGCCCGCCTTGCGTGAACGTATGCAATCCATCCGGCACCGGCGCCGGCCGCGGTGGCGCGCCGAAGAAAAGCGCGCGAAAATCGCCGGGCTCCGGTGCCCTGCCCGGCATCCGTAGAAAACCATGGATGGCGGCCGCGACCGATCCGACATAATCGGTTTCGCCCCCCAGCGTGATCACGCAGCCTTCATCATTGTCGCCGAAGCCGCTGGCTTTCGGCGGGAGCCAGCCTGCGAAATTGGCGAAAGCGGCCAAACGCGCTTCGACGGGCTGGGGAAAAGGCAGTCCGGCCTGGCGCGCCGCCGCAGCGCACAGCAGGAAAAGTTCGGCACTGAAGGCGGCGTAGGTCGGGGTCTGCTCGGCCCCGGCGCCATCGGCCAGGATCTGTTTGAGCACCTCAGCCAGGAGCGACTCGCGAGCCACCTCGGCCCCGAAAGCCAGACCGATCAGATATTCGCCAGCCAGTTCCGCGACGAGATGGTTGTTGGCGGACGAAAAACGGGAGGGAAACCGCGGCAGCCAATAGGCGCTTGCCGCCAGTATTTCACCGACTTTTTCTCGCGTCGCCGCGCCAAGCCGCTCGCCGACGAGGTCGAGCGTGACAATCAGGCTGATGGCTCGTAGCGCGACCTCGATGCCCGAGGCCCAGCCAACGCCCCGAAATGGTGGGTTGGCGAAATGCCAGCTCTCGATCGCCGCCTCGATGGCCGCACGGGATTGATCATCGCCGGTGAGAAGCAGATGGGCAGCCAGTGGCGGCAGTTGCTGCAGCCGGTTGATTTCCCAAACATATTTTACATCGCCACGGCCGGTGGCATGGCGAAAATCGATATCGAAAGTATGGGTCTTGGGGCCTGGCCAAAGCCGGCCGGTCACCGGATCAAGGCGCCAGAGCTCGGGTGGAAAGAGAGTATAGGGGTCTCGCTGTGGCCAGGTCTGCCCAAGTGCTGAAAACTGGCCTCGAAGAGTGTTTTGCGCAGCCGCCTCGATAGCTTGCCGCTGGGCTGGTGTCGCAGCGGCCGGCACAGCATTCCGCAATCCGTGCAGCACCGGGTGCAACTGCGGCGACGCATAGCGCTGCCAGCCGTTGTCGCGGCGGCGCGAAACGGTCCTCCGGCGCTGCTCGTCCAACCGATGCAATATCTCGGCCAACTCCATGCTGCGCAATCGGTTGAAATACCACCCGACCCTCATCCGCGCTCCGCCAAGATTTTGATCCTCATACACCATCCCGTCGAAAAAGCGTGTGGCGGCATCCTCTTTTCCGTTCCCGCGGTTAATATCTTCGGCCATGACGCGGAGTTTTGCGATGAGAAAAGTTGTCTACGTCATAGCGTGCGCGCTTGGCATGGCTATGTCAGCCGAGGCGGCGCCGATCCCGCTTGAGCGCGGCGTCGGCGTCCATGAATGGCTCAACTGGTCGCCGGTGGAGAAAGATGGTTCCTACAAATGGCCGCCCTATCGCAGCGAGAAGGAATGGCTTGCGGGCGGCAGGCCGCTCACCGATTGGCCGGACGGCGACCAGTTTGATCGCATTCGATCCATGGGCTTCGACTTTGTCCGGCTGAGTGTCGACCCTGGCCCTCTGCTTGCCAGCGAGGGCGCCAAACGACAACAGGCGCTGGACATGCTTGCCGCTGCGGTGCAGCGGGTCGTTTCAAGCGGGCTCAAGGTGGTTTTCGATCTGCATGGCGTCAGCCAGGTTCCGGCCTACAGCATGGAAATGATCTATGGCGGGGCCGACAGCGAGGGTGTTGCCCGCTATCGCAAAATGGTAGTGGCGGTGGCTGCCATGCTGATCAAAATTGGCGCCGACAAGGTCGCCCTCGAGCCCTATAACGAGCCCGCCTACTACCCGTGCGATTCAAGCGGCAGCGATGACTGGCAGCGGATCATGGCAGGCACGGTTCGCGATATTCGCGCCGTCAGCAGCGAACTCACCATCGTCGCGACCGGCGCCTGCGGCGGGAGCATCGCGGGACTGGTCAACCTGGACCCCAACTTCGACGACCCCAACGTCTATTACAGCTTCCACATGTATGATCCGCACAGCTTCACGCACCAGCGGGCCGATGACAAGAACGCTTTCTCCTCCGGCCTTCCCTGGCCTGCCGACGCCAGCACGCCCGAAGTGGTCGCCGAAACCCTCAAGGCGCAGATGGACGCCGCCGGCTTGAGCCAGATCGAAGAGGTGATGAACATGGCCTCGGCGCGTGAAACGATCGCCCGATACTTTGAGCAGAATTGGGGGCAGAGCCAGCTCGAAGCGGGTTTCCGTCAGGCGGTCGACTGGGCTGAAGCCCATGGCATAGCGAGCCGACGCCTGTTCGTGGGCGAATTCGGCGTTATCTTGATGTCTGCGGATGGCCGCATGGGAGCTTTCGATGCTGATCGCCTGCGCTATCTCATGGCAGTGCGCAGAGAGGCGGAACGCTTCGCGATGCCGTGGTCGGCCTGGGAATTCTCCAATCCTTACGGAATGAGTGTTATCCAACCCAAGGGGCCTGCGATCCCGGACCGGGAGATGTTGCGGGCACTGGGCCTGCCATAACTCGTCATCGCGTCAGGATCGGCTCGAGCGGTCTGCGTGGTTGCTGGCGATCAATCGCGTGAAACCCAAGGACTGTCGTCTCCAGTTGCAGCCGAGAGAGCCTGATCGAACCAAATCAGGCTCAGTTTTAAAATCACTCCACCGAGCAGCTATTTAATATATTCGCTGTAGATTGGTGTCCTCAATCATACGCAAACAAGGGAAAGAGGGCCAAGGGAAAGAATGTGCGGAATTGCCGGCTGGATTGGGCGCAGGGTCGAGAAGCCACAAGATCGGGTCGCCGGGATGTCGAATGCCTTGCAGCATCGTGGTCCCGATGCCGAAGGCATCGAACTCCTGGACCTGAATACAGGCGAGGACCAGTTGGCATTGGTGCATCGCCGCCTGGCGATTATTGACTTAAACGCCGATTCAAATCAGCCGATGCAGACCGAGGACGGACGGCTCCGGATTATTTTCAACGGCGAAATATACAACTACATCGAGCTGCGTGAGGAGTTGATCGGTCTCGGTCACCGTTTTCGCACACGCTCCGACACGGAAGTGCTGCTCAGGGCTTATGACCAGTGGCGCCTGGCCATGTTCGACCGATTGAGCGGGATGTTCGCTTTTGCGCTGTGGGACGCTCAACGGCGCGAATTGATCCTCGCTCGCGACCCCTTTGGAAAAAAACCCCTTTACCTCATGCAAGGCAGAAATTTGCTGTCGTTTGCCTCGGAGATCAGCGCGTTGTTGTCTGCGCAGCCAGATGGCCAGCAGCTCGATCTGGATGGAGTGCGCGAGTATCTGACCTGGCGTTACGTGCCTGGACCGCGGACGCTTTTTAAACAGATCCGCAAGCTCAACCCGGGAAGCTACGCTGTGTGGTCGCAAGGGGAAGTAACGGAAACGCGCTATTATGCGCCCCCGGATCAGACCGATCTGACAGCGGATATCGATCCAGGAACCGCCGAGCGACGATTTCTGGAATTGCTCGACCGTTCTGTCGAGATCAGGATGCGCAGTGATGCGCCGTTTGGCGCCTTTCTGTCCGGGGGGCTCGACTCGTCGGCAATCGTTGCCCTGATGACCAGGCACAGCGACAACCCGATTCGTACGTTTTCGGTCGGTTTCAGCGAACAGGCTTACAGCGAGCTTCCATTCGCCCGGCGCGTCGCCGATCATTTCAAGACCGATCATTGCGAAATCGTCATCCAGGCGGATGACCTGATGAATCATCTGCCCAAGATGGTCCGCCATCGGGGGGCACCTGTTTCACAAAGTACGGACATTCCAATTTACCTGATGTCGGTTCGAGCCTCGCGGGACGTCAAGATGGTGCTTACGGGCGAAGGGGCGGACGAGATTCTCGGCGGCTACCCCAAACATCGCGCAGAGTCTCTGGCGGGTGTCTACCGGTCACTTGTTCCAGCGTCGCTTCACAACAATCTCCTCGCCCCTTTGATGCGCGCATTGCCCGGCGCATCGGCCAAGTTCGACATATTTGCCCGAAGCGCGGGTGAACGGGACTTTGCAACCCGGATGATCTCCTGGTTTGGAGCCATGACGGCGCGGGAACGCGATTCGCTCCTCGGTGGGTTGGCCACTTGCGGCCATGACCGCAACGATTTCCCGTTCTCTTCGAGTGTGACGGAATCCCATCTGCGCCGTGTGTTGTTTTTTGATCAGACATCGTGGTTGCCCGACAACCTCTTGGAACGGGGCGACCGGATGATGATGGCCGGTTCAATCGAGGGGCGAATGCCATTCCTTGATCGCGATCTGGTTTCCTTCGTCAGCCAGCTGCCCGATCGTTACAGGCTCGGTCTCCTGGGCAGCAAACAGATCCTGCGCGACTGCATGGCCGGCATGGTTCCCGACGAGGCCCTCAACCGGCCAAAGATCGGCTTCAAGGTGCCCGTCGCCGAATGGTTCCGCGGGTCGATGAGCGATTATGTACGAGACCATCTGTGTTCGTCCCATTCGGTCATCCGTAGCTATTTGGGCGCCAAGAAGCTGGACCAGATTGTCACGGAGCACGCCGAGCGCGCCGCGGACCACGAAAAACTGATATGGGCGCTTTTGAACCTGGAGATATTCCACCGCGAATTCGCGCTTGGCCCGCCGCAGTGACGACAATGAAGGACAGCGTCAGCGCTTGACCGATCGCGCCTCGGACGCGACCGATCTCCAGACATCGCAGATCGCGTCGACAAACGGTGCAAGCTCAAGCCTTTCCCGGTGCACCGCCATGGCGGCGGCGCCAAGCCGCGCGCGCAGCGCCGTATCCTCGACCAGCCGAGTTAACGCCTCGGTCAACGCCGCCACATCGCCGGGCGGCACCAACAGACCGGATTGTTCGTGGGTGATGATGTCCTCGACCGCGCCAACCGGGGTGGCCACGACAGCCAGGCCGGCCGCCATGCCTTCGATCACCGACATTGGCAGATTTTCGGCGAACGAGGGGAGCACCAGAATATCGGCCGAAGCGATCAGTGATGCGACCTCGTCAGGTCCCACCCAGCCCGGAAAAGCAATACGGTCGGCAATCCCTAGAGCGACCGACCTCGCTCGTGCCGGCTCGACCTCACCATCGCCGGCGATCGTGGCACGCCAACCCCTGAGATGTTTCATCCGCTCCAGCGCCTCGCCCAACTGCGGCACGCCCTTTCGCTCGCCGATGCGGCCGAGGAACAGGATGTGCACGTGATCGCCTCCGCCGACATGCGCCAGGGAAGGAACTGCCGTGGCGTTGGGAACGATGACAATATTGCCGCCGTTCGCCGGTGCCCGGCTGGCGACGAAATCGCGCCAAAGCCCCCCCAGGACAATCACCCGGCCGGCATGCTCGAACAGAGCCCTGATACGGCGGCTCATGAAACTATGATCATCTTTCCAGAATGTCTGATACTGCGCCCCATGCAGATGAAGGACATATGGTATCGACAACAGCCTGGCGCAGGCGGCGATCATCATCTTGCGATAGGTGCTGCCGGAGACCGATATATTGATGTGAATGACGTCGGCGCGTCTGTCGAGGCGGGCCGCAAGCATCCGCGCGCAAAAACCAAGCATGTAGAAGATCGAAAGCCCGACATGTCCCGGGCCACGGCTGGAAAGAAAGCGCAGATCGATGTCGGCGATCTCTTGCCGTTCGAACTCCTGCTTCAGCGCCCCCATGATCCGGTCGATGCCGCCTTGTCCCGAAACGCCCGAGGGCGTTGCGACCAAGACATGTATTTTTCTATTGTGGGCGAGACGCTGCAACATGACACCATTTGGATTGCGGATGCCGGGTGACCCTAAAGCAAACGTTCCAAAAAAGGTTTACGACAAATCTTTTGGTTCAAACTGTATCCGTTCACCCTTTGCCGTCATCATGCTGGAATTCCCGTCGGTCAACGATTAATCGACGGCAAATTTTCCGGGAACAACCCTTTGCTGCTCCGTTCCACACTCATCTATGGCCCAGCTATTCTGCTGACGCGGGTTTCCGCTCTGCTCCTGCTGGTCGTCATGACGCGGCTGATCGACCAGACGGAGTATGGCCTGCTGACCCTGGTGGTCACCGTGGGCGAAATGACGGATGTTGCCGTTACCAACTGGCTGCGCATTGCCTTGTTGCGGCTTGGCGGAAAAGGCGACGTCAGCCGTGGCAGCCTGATGCTTGCCGGACAGGTATTGCTTGTCACCACGGTGCTGGCCCTGATCATATCCGTGATCGCCTCGGCGGTGATCGTGCCGGAGCGCTGGATCGAATTTGCAATCGCCGTCTGCAGCTATCTGATTGCCGGCTCCATCAGCCGGTTCGCGTTGACGGTGCTGCAAATGCAGCAGCGTCATTCCCTCTATTCGATGCTTGAATATCTGCGCGGCCTGCTGCAACTCGCCTTGCCGATCGCCGCCATCCTTATCTTCCAACGCTCGTTTCTGACGGTATCGCTCGGCTCGAGCCTCGCCGTGCTGATTGCCGGCATCGTGGCGTGCGTGGTGGCATCCGGGCGCGTTATTGGCGGCCCGCCGCGCTTCACCCACAAGGAGTTTTTTGCCCTCGGCGTGCCCCTGGTCATCATGGCGCTGGTCGGTTTCGGTCTCAACAGCGCTGAACGCGTCTTCCTCAAGCTCTACTACGATGCCGGCGCGGTGGCCGTCTTCGCAGCCGCCTACGCATTGGCTCGGCAGCCGATCGATATGGTCGCCAACGCAATCAACATGGGCGCATTTCCAGAAGTGGTCAGCCGCTTCGACGAAGAGGGATCCGAGGCGTCCGGGCGGTTGTTGTCGCAACTCATGGCCTTGATGATACGCCTTTGCCTGCCGGTCGCAGCAATGCTTATCGCGCTCAGCGGCGACATCACGCGACTCCTGCTGCCCGCGGAATATCATGGTCGCTTCGGCCTGCTGTTCCCGATCATCGCCTTCAGCGTTCTTTGTGCCAATCTCACAAGCTTCGTTTATGGCGTCGTGGTGCACGCACATAAGCGGCCGTGGTTGCTGATCATCGCCAATTCCTTCGGCTCGGTGGCAACGATTTCACTGTCTTTTCTATTGATTCCCACCATGGCGGAGGTTGGCGCGGCGTTGGCGTTGGCGGGCGGATCGCTGGCAGGTCTTGCAGCCTGCATCGTCATCGCCGAGAGGCTCACGCCGGTGCCGGTGCCCTGGCGCGACATCGCTGTCTCAATCATAATTTCTATCTGCACCGGATTGGCCGCCAGCCTCGCCAGCACTGCGCTGGGCTATATGCCGGCGATCTTTCCGCTCGCGGCGGGCGGCGTCGCCGGCGCTGCGGCTTTCCTGGGACTGACCTGGTTGTTTCACCCCGCGGCCGTGACGCAGTTCATCGGCAAGCTAAGGGCACGGCTCCGGATCGCATAAATCCCGCGCTATGAGGCATGCTTGTCTGAAAGTCGCGAGCTTACGGATTGACGTTTCGGCGTCCCCGGCGAGACCAGAACTCACGCCACAGCAGCAGTGCATAGGCGGTGTTGGTATCGTAGTAGCGGCGCCACAAGCGTCGCGGCTCCTGCGCCACGCGGAACAGCCACTCCAGGCCGGCCGCCTGAACCAGTTTCGGTGCCCGGGCGACCTTTCCACCATAGACGTCGAAGCTGCCGCCCACGCCCATGACGAAACTCGGAGCGAGTACGTCGCGATAGCGCTTGAGAAAGCGCTCCTTGCTCGGCGTCGGCATCGCCACAAACAGGCAGTCGGCACCTGAAGCGTTGATGGCCTCGACGATCGCGGCCTCTTCCTCCGCCTTGAAATACCCATTGCGCCGGCCGGCAATGGCCAGGCTCGGATGATCTCTGGCAAGTCGGCTTTCAACAGCGTCGAGAATGTGCTGTTCAGCGCCCAAAAGGTAGGGGCGATAGCCACGCTTGGCGCACAGCGCAAGCAGGTTGATCATGACGTCGACGCCGGTCACACGCTCCGGCAACTCGACGCCGCAGAGCCGCGCGCCCCAAAGCACGCCTTTGCCGTCGACATTGACCATATCCGCCCCGACGACATCCTCGCGCAGTTCGGCATTCTTGCGCATGTTCACAAGCTTGGCGACGTTCACGACAACATGATGAAGCGGTCGCCGCGTCGCCATCGCCTCGTCTGCGATGGCCAGCGTCTCGGCCATGGTCAGCGCATGGATGGTCGCACCGAGAAACTCGCGGCGGCGTGATGCCAATAGAGAGTGTTGCGCCCATGCCGGGTCATGCGAGTTCATGCCGCTTCTCCGGTGCGAGCGAGAGACTGCGAGCGTTCCATTTCGGATTTCTTGCCTTCGATGCGGGCGTCGGGCTTGCGCGCCTTGCGCCAGGTCCACAGGCCCCGTGTGTCGACGAGCTTCTTGTCCTTGAGCGCTTCGGGATCGATCAGATTGAATTGTCGATGGTCGACCAGCAGGACGACGATATCGGATTGGTCAATAGCGGAAAGTGCATCGGTGAACATGACGCCGCTGCCCTCGAGCTCGTGTGGCAACTGACGCGCATTGGGCTCGGCAGCGACGATCTTGATATTGGGAATCTTGGACAGAAGCTTAACAACCTCGACAGCCGGGCTCTCGCGCATATCGTCGATATTGGGTTTGAAGCTGAGGCCAAGACAGGCGATCGTCTGCTTGCGGGTCGGGTCGAGCAATGCCTCGATGTCCCTGACCACCGACAAGGGTCGCTCGGAATTGATGCGCCGTGCCGAACTGATCAGCCGCGTATTGTTCGGTGCGGCGTCGATGATAAAATACGGATCGATCGCAATGCAGTGGCCGCCCACGCCCGGGCTCGGCTGCAGGATGTTCACGCGAGGATGCCGGTTGGCGAGATCGATTACCTCCCAGACGTTGAGCGACAGATCCTGGCACACCGCCGCAAGCTCATTGGCGAAGGCGATATTGACATCGCGGAACGCATTTTCAGTCAGCTTAACCAGTTCCGCGCTTTCGGCCTGGGTTATGAACAGGTCGCCGGCGACGAAGCTTGAATAGAGTGCCGCTGTCCGCTCCGAAGACTTTCGGGACAGTCCGCCGATCGAGCGATCATTGTTGATCAGCTCGGTCAGCACCTTTCCCGGCAGCACGCGCTCGGGAGAGTAGGCGACCAGGACGTCAGCTTCCTCGCCATGCGCAACGGGAAATTTGAGATCGGGTCGCAGTTCCGCGAGCAGCGCTGTCATGACGCGCGTCGTGCCGACCGGCGATGTTGATTCCAGCACCACCAGGTCGTCCCGTTTTAGCACCGGAGCGATGCTTCGCGCTGCCGCAAGCACGTAGCTGACATCCGGCTTGCGGTCCGGGGTGATCGGAGTTGGAACGGCAATAATATAGGCATCGGCCGGCTGAGGCGTGCTGAATGCCTTGAGCTTGCCATTGGCGACGACTTTCTGGATCAAACCATCCAGGTCCGGTTCGATGATGTGGATTTCGCCGCGGTTGACCTTCGCGACCACCGCCGCATTGATATCGACACCGATGACTTCGAGTCCGCGGCTGGCAAAAATGGCGCAGGTCGGCAGGCCGATATAGCCCATGCCGATAACGGAAACGGTTTTGATTTCAGCCATGATTCAGCAATTCCTCAACGATCCGGGTCGCAGCTTGGCCATCGCCGTATGGGTTGTGCCTCTCCGCCATGCCGCGATAGACGCTCTCATCATCGAGCAGGCTATTGGCATTGGCCAGAATTTTTTCGATATCGGTACCGACCAGCCGGGCAGTACCAGCGGCGATCCCTTCGGGTCGCTCCGTGTTTTCCCGCATCACCAGCACCGGCTTGCCGAGTGAAGGCGCCTCTTCCTGCACGCCGCCGCTGTCGGTCAACACCAGGTAGCTCTGTTTCTGCAGGTACAGGAACGGCAAATAGTCCTGCGGGTCGATCAGGTGGATGTTCGGCACCGTCCCGATTTCGGCGTCGACCACGGAGCGCACATTCGGGTTGGGATGGACCGGGTAGATGATCTGCACATCCCTGCGCGCCGACAATGCCTTCAGCGCGGTGCAGATCCTCTGGATGCCGCCATCGAAATTCTCACGGCGATGACCGGTGACGAGGATCATTTTCTTGGTCGGATCGATGAAGGGGAAACGAGCGGCGAGCTTGGCGTTCATCAGCTTGTCGGCATCGATCTCGCTGGAGAAATGCAGCAGCGTGTCGATCACGGTATTGCCGGTTACGAAGATGGTGTTCGCAGCCTTTCCTTCGGCGATGAGATTGTCGCGCGCCACGGTGGTCGGCGCAAAATGCCAAGTGGCGATGTTGCCGGCAATCTTGCGGTTCAGTTCCTCCGGAAAGGGAGAGTTGATGTTGTGGCTGCGCAATCCCGCCTCGATATGGGCAACCGGAATCCGCTTGTAGAAGGCAGCTAGAGCCGCGGTCATCGCGGTGGTTGTGTCGCCCTGGACGATGACGATGTCCGGCTTCGCCTTCTCCAGCACCCCCGCCATTCCGAGGAGCACGCGCGAGGTCACGTCGAACAACGTCTGACCTGGCTGCATGATGTTGAGATCGTAGTGCACCGGCAGGCCCGTCAATTCAATGACCTGATCGACCATCTCGCGATGCTGGCCCGTCACACATATTTCCGTGGTAAAGCCTGGATGGGCGAGCGCGGCGCGCGCCACCGGAAAACATTTGAGCGCCTCCGGCCTCGTGCCGAACACGATCAGCAGTTTTCGCCTTGAGGGCAATCTCGGATGTGAAACGGCGTTCATGGTTGACCCTGGTCACCGAAAGCGTGGGCGCCCGGCTGACATGTGCTTTCAGCCTAACAATAGCGCCCTGAACCGCCTTCGTGTTCAAAAAAATTAACGTATGATTAACGCTAGAGTCCGCAGCCCCCCTTGGGCAACCCTTGCCAGGAACTGTGGGGAAAGATACCAGAGCAAGCCATTTTTGCTTTAACGAGAATAACTTGGGTTGACTAATATTTTAATCATCGGCCACGCCGTCGGATCCCGGCGCTGGGAAAATGAGCTTTTTATGCGGTTGGATGCGGCAGGTTACGTGGTCTCGAGTTGCCACGCGCCGGCGCCGGCGCCAACCGCTCGGGGGCTGGACACTGTCTTGGCGATCGAGAGCCGGCGTTTCGGTCCCTCGCTGGCGGGCCGGTCCGAGCCGTTGCCGCCCATCGATCGCGGCCCTCCGGACCTCGTCATAGATCTCACTGCCAGCGCAACGGGGCAAGACGCGCCAGTCCTGAGGCTCGAATTTTGCGGTCGCAACAGCTTTCCAGCCGGCGTTGCCGCAATGTTGGCGAGCGGACAATTGCCTGAACTTGGCGCTCGCCTCGATGGCGTTGTCGTGGCCCAGGCTAGACCGATGCTGGCAGACAGGCTCTGGCTATCCCGAAGCTGCAACGACCTGCTCGCCGGCGCCATGTCGCTGATCATGCAAACCGTCGCCCGCTTCTTTGCGGGCAAGCTTGTGCCGGTAAGCGACAACCCGGTGCCGATCCTGAAGAACGACAGTTTTGTTCGACACTATGTGCCCTTTTTTGGCAGGGCTTTGATCGATCGCGCCGTGCAAAAAATCAGGCGGGGACGACGCCCCTTCTATTGGCAGGTTGCCTATCGGGTGATCGACGGACCAGGCATCGCCGAAACCGGGCAACTCGACGGCAAACCGTTCACAGTCCTGCCGGACGATGGCCAACGCTTCTATGCCGACCCGTTCGTCTTCGAGGCCGACCGCCGCCATCATCTGTTTGTCGAGGAATTCCCCTACGCGACGAGTCGCGGCGTGATTTCCGTCGCCGAGCTCGGTGACGATGGCACTTTCGGTGTTCCAAGGGTTGTATTGGAGGAAGCGCACCACCTGTCGTATCCGCAGGTGTTCGCACACGATGGCGAGATTTTCATGATCCCCGAAAGTGGTTCGGCTCGCGAACTTGTGCTCTATCGCGCCGCGCAGTTTCCCGACCGCTGGGTCCGCGACACGGTGCTGATGGCGGACAGGGATTTCAACGACGCGACGCTGCTCGAATCCGACGGTCGCTTCTGGCTGGTTGGAACGGAGCGGTTCGGCTACGGCAGCGCGTCGGACACGATGGCGGTCTATTGCGCGCCCTCGCTGCGCGGGCCATGGGTCGCCCATCCGCTCAATCCCATTGCCGTCGATCATTCGGCCACCCGGCCGGGCGGCGCCTTTATCCGCCAGGACGATGCCCTGGTGCTGCCGGTGCAGAACGGATCGAGGGCCTATGGCGGTGGTCTGGGGCTGATGCAGCTTGAGCGACTCGACGCGTCCGATGTCCGCTTCGCCTCGCCCCGGCCGATCGGCGCGGGTCCGGCATGGGCACGCACGGGCATTCATACGCTTAACCGCGCCGGCAATGTCGAGGTCGTGGACAGCGCGGGCTGACTGAAGCGCTGAAAGCCGTGACCGTCCCGTTGCTTGGCCTGCTTATTTGTTCTCCGTGGCAATATGAGGAAGCGGTGTGTTTCTCGTCTTCCTTTTGCCGTTCAGGGTCTGAAGAATCGGCTTCTCGATCATCTGGTAAATCACCAGACTGACGAGGCAGGCTGCCACGATGCTGACCACCGACACCAACAATACCGTTGTCGGATGCTCGTATCCGACGGTGCGTCTGGCCAGGTACGCCACAGCGCCGATCACGAAGATATGCGACAGATAAAGCGCGTAGGAAGCGTCGCCCAACTGCTCGAGAAGGCTCCAGTGCTTGAGTTTCGGCTCCAGAATGAGGCTGAGATGAAGTAGGCCCGCCGCCCACATTGCTTGTCCCGCGAAGCTGATCTGACCCAAGAGCGGCGTACCGTCATCGACGAATGAAAGCACCCCGCCCGCAGCGGTCATTACGCCGAATATCCAAGCATGGCGTATGTCGGAAGTGAAATCACCGTCCAAATAGCGCCGCCCTATCCACATACCGATGACGAATGCCACCGGAGAAGGGTTGAGATAGAACTGGATAACAGGGTTGGTGGGAGCCAGCCACAGCCCGGCTATCCACATCGCAATGAAAAAGACCGTCAGCACAAATACGCGCGAGGTCACGGACAGGAATGCGAACACCGCAAAAGCGATATAGAAAAATACCTCGTAATTGAGCGTCCAGCCGAGTGAGAGGATTGGACTGGCGCTATCCCGTCCAGGCGCTTCGTGAACAATGAAGAGGAGCGACTGAAGATAGTGGGGCCACGTAAAGACGGTCTTCTGGAAGAGACTTGGCGCGAGCGCCGCCAGAACCGCGGCGAGGCTGGTGAAAAGCCAGTAAAGGGGGATGATCCGGATTGCTCGGCGTTTCAGGAAGGTGGCAGCGGAAAACGGACCATCTCCCGTAATATGGACCATTATGAAACCGCTGATGACAAAGAACAGAACGACGCCCAGGCGGCCCGCCGTCACAATAATCAGATTGTCCACGCCAATCTGATAGGAAAAGGCGTGTGCGAACAGAACCAGCAAGGCGGCGCAGGCGCGAAGATACTGAATCGAATAGAACTTCTTCACCTTGATCTCCTGCGCTTTGCCGGTGCCTGATGCCATTGTGCCGTCCACAGGCAGCGCGTCGGGCGCCGTGCAATGCATCGCCATCAATACGACCGGCCAATTAAGTGTGGGTTACCGAGTTCACGAATAGCGTAAATCCGGCTGCCGATGCATGTCGCGCAAGTGCATTGCGTGCATTCGTTCCCACGCGGCGCACTTTGGTGAGATTTCAATGAGCGGTGTCCGGCTTTTCGGCAAAGCTGACATGTGGCGGCCCATGCCCGGCATCGCCACTGTTAAGATCGGGTTATCCATATTCCTTTACGTTCGTGCAGGAAAATGTACCCGGGGGCGCGTTCGTCCCCTGCCATCTCAATCGCAAGCCGCAACGCTGGTCGGATAATCGTGAGTGTCACCCCCACAGAGCAACAGTTCGTGACCGCGCAGGCCAGCCGCCAAGACGCCCTCACACTCCTGTTCTTTCTCCTCGCGGCCTTCGCTTTCCTGCTCCGCTCGACCATCTCTCCGCAGTTGATGAATATGGTGATGTCCTATTCGACGGAGGGGGGGTCGTTTCCCGAAAAGCTGCATATCGGGACCTATGCCATCTTTCTGCTGCTTGTCGTCATCGCCACGACCCGGCCAATTCGGCTCGAAGGCGATGAAGTCAGGCTGTTCAAGGCGACATTGTTATATTCGCTGCTGCTGTTGTGGCTGGTGCCTTATCTCTTCGTGATAGGCCGTGCCGGCTCGGCCGGCTTCATAATCGATTCCTATCTGGTCTCTTGTGCCGCGGCGATGATCATGCTTGCCTTGGGTGACCATGTGCGCAGGGCGCTTGGCAATGTCATCGTCGGCATGATCGTCCTCAGCGCCATCATCGGAACGATCGAGGCCGTCACCCAGCATCGATTCCTGCCCTATCCCCTCGTTGAGCTGGACTTTCGGCCGATCGGACTGTCGGCCCATCCGCTGGCGCTGGGCGCGCTTTGCACCACCGCCATAGGTTTCGTTGCATTGACGCGGTGGCGTATCTGGGTGTGCGCGCTTTGCATCTTCATTCTCTTCATCGGCACGGCCGCTTCGGGCGCGCGCACCGCCCTGCTGCTCGCTTGCGGCGAGATCCTGTTCCTGCTCGTGTTCCTGCCTTGGCCGGACTTGTCACCCAGACATCAACGCCAGGCCAAACTCCTGGTGCTGATGCTGACGCTGGCCGGTGGCGCCATACTGATTGCGATACTCTTTTCGGCGGGGCTGCTGAACCGCTTCAGCAACACGCTCTTTGATCAAAATTACGACGCGCGCGTCAAGATCTACGATGTATTCAAGTTCGTTGAATGGAGGGACATCCTGCTTGGCATGAATCCCAACGAGTTGTTGAAGATCGTCAACGAAAAGCTCAACCTCCCCTTCATCGAAAGCACGCCGGTCGTTCTTACGCTTTTGTTTGGCCTGCCGATCGCCTTGCTCTTCGCGTTTGCTTTCTTCCGGTTCCTTTTCAAGCTCCTGCGCAATACGCCTCGGGCCGCCCATATCGCAGCGGCCGCGTCCATTCTCGCGGCATTGTCAAACAATGCCCTCTCTTCGAAGGCGCCGGATATCATGCTGCTCGTCATCTTGTTGCTCGCTTATCGAAAGCCGGATGGGCGCCAAACCGGCACGCCCCTTCAAGGCCAACCAGCATCAACAGCGACATGACGCCAAAGCCCGTCCTTGTGGGTGCCCTCGCGACGACCTCTTGCATTTCCATTTGAAACGCCTGCACGCTTTGCCAGGCTACGACGGGCGTGGCAGAATACCGACCAAGGGTGGATAGATCGCTGTTCCAGAACGCGCCTGACACGCCTGGAAAATGAAATATTAACGATGTTTCCGTAAAGCAGGCTGTGCGTATTGAATATTAAAGGGTTAGCATGATGTCCGCCGCTTCCGGTCCTCCTCCAACCGCGGCCGCCGCCGGCATTAGCCCCTATGAACGGATCGAAAATGCGCGGCGCGCCAGCAGGCCAAAGCCGCAACAAACCGCGCCGATCATGGCACATGCGGCGGCACCCGCTGTAACGTCGGCCCCTGTAACGTCGGCCCCTGTGTCGCCTGCACCCGTGGCGCCGCCTGTAGCCGAGCCCGTCACGACGGTGACGCTCAACAAGATCGGAACCTTTCTCGAACTCGATTTCGGGCGTCTGTTTGTCTGGCTGCGCGCCGGCCTCGCTCTGGTATGCCTGCTGGCAATCGTCGGCGGGATCATCGGCGGTGCCTACGCTCTGCTGAGCAAGCAGCGCTACACCGTGACCACGGACATCCTCATCAATCCCGCCAATCTTCAGGTTGTTCCGAATGATCTTTACCCGCAATCGGCCCAGGTCGATGGACAGCTGCTCAGCGCGCGCAGCAAAGAGCGCATCTTGACCTCGGGCAGCGTGCTTTCACGTGTTGTAGACGATCTTGCCCTGGCCAGTGACCCGGAGTTCTTCGACGCGGACCGTAGCCGCACAGGGACGGACGGCGCCAAACCCGATCCAAAGCTTACCGCCCTGAAGAACCTGGCGGAACGGGTTAGCAGCATCGCGGATGAAAAGTCGTTTGTCACGACCTTGATGGTATCGGCGGAAACCCCCGCTAAGGCGATCCTGATTTCGCAGGATATCGTCAAGACTTTCCAGGAAGAGCTGGCCAGCGCCGAGGCTTCCGGCGCCAGCCGTGCCGCGGCCGCGCTGGACGGGCGGCTGGGCCAGCTCAAGAGCGATGTGCAGGCGGCCGAAGAGAAGGTCGAGGCCTATAGGCGCAGCCACAATCTGGCCACCAGCAATGGGCAGCTTGTTTCCTCGCAAACCATGACCCAGCTCAACGGCCAGATCGTGGAGA
The DNA here is from genome assembly GCF_040320205.1 of Mesorhizobium sp. M0761. Classification (NCBI taxonomy): domain Bacteria; kingdom Pseudomonadati; phylum Pseudomonadota; class Alphaproteobacteria; order Hyphomicrobiales; family Phyllobacteriaceae; genus Mesorhizobium; species Mesorhizobium sp. M0761. The sequence goes on along the minus strand of NZ_JAMYPF010000001.1, from coordinate 271,576 downwards.
CGCAATCGCGCGTTATCGCCGCGCAGGCAAGTTACGACGCCCTGCTTGCCGCCGGCGCAAGCGGCACCAATTCCGGTCCCGCCACGTCGGAGGCGCTTGTGGCGCTGCGCGCAACGGCCAACGGCCTGCGCCAGCAGATCGATTCGCAGTCGATGACCTTTGGCCCCCGTCATCCGTCGATCGTCAGGCTTAAGACGGAGTACAACACGGTCAGCGCGCAACTCAGCGCCGAATACGCGCGCACCCTGCGCCTGGCGAAGGTCAATCTCGATGCCGCCAAAACCTCGTCGGCCTCCCTCAATGCCAAGATGAATGACTTGAAGGGCAACGTGTTCTCGGATAGCGATTCCGAGGTCGCCTTGCGTGAGCTTGAACGTGACGCCGCATCGAAGACGGCTATCTATGAGAGCTTCCTGTCGCGGGCACGCCAGATAACCGAGCGCGAACAGATCGACAGCACCAATGTGCAGGTGATTTCCACCGCAGTGCCGCCAAAGGGCCGTTCATGGCCCCCGCGCACCGTCGTGATGATCGGCCTGGGGGCCATTGGCGGCATCATCCTCGGCATGTTGCTCGCCATTACCCTGGGTATCGTGCGCGACATGCGGCTTCCGCCGAACCGCCCGGATGTCGTTGCCAGCCGCGCCTGAAATGGCGAAGCGGATTGTCTTTCACATTGCCAGCCTCAGGGGCGGCGGCGCCGAGCGTGTGTTCGTCCTGATAGCGAACGAGCTGGCATCGCGCGGCCACAACGTCACGCTTTTTACCTGGAACGCGCAGGGGCCCAATGCCGCCCTGCTTTCGCCTGCCGTGCATCTGGTCGATTTCGGCCTTCCCATTCGCGGCGAGGGTTATGGCAAGTGGGCGACATTGAAAGGCATCGTGCGAAGCGCGGGCCTGCTTGGCCGCCTTTCTCCCGACGCGATCTACAGCGCCCCGGAATTCGCCAATCTGGTCGTGGCGCTGGCGCTTTCCCTCGCGCGAAGCAGGGCGCGGTTCTTCCCGAGTTTCCACGCCGCCGCCTCACTGCCTTCCGGCAGCCTTGGCGCGAAAATGGCGGTCTGGCTTTCGGCCCTGGTTGCAGCCCGCGCCACCAGGGCCATCGCGGTTTCTGAGGGTGTCGGCGGCGATCTTGTGGCCCGAGGCTTCCCGAAATCCAAGGTCGTGGTCATCAACAACCCGCTGCCGCCGGCTGCGGCATCCCAGCAACGCTCCTACGCCTGGCAGGCAGAGCTCGCGGCGATGGGCGACGGCCCCATCATCATCACCGCCGGACGCCTAGTGCCCGTTAAGGATCATTGGACGTTGCTGCGGGCCTTCGCTGTGCTGCGCGCCGGCCGCCGGGCCCGGCTTGTCATCTTCGGCGAGGGTCCGCTGGGCGACGAGTTGCGCGCCTATGCCGAAGAATCCGGTATCGGCGCAGACGTTCTGTTTGCGGGCTATGTCAATGATCCGGCGGCCTGCTACGCCGTAGCTGACTTGTTCGTCCTATCATCGACCAGCGAGGGCTTCGGCAATGTTCTCGTCGAGGCCATGGCAGCGGGGATTCCGGTGGTCTCCACGGACGCGCCGCACGGCCCGCGCGAAATACTTGATGACGGCCGCTTCGGCGCCCTGGTGCCGGTCGGCGATGCCGCGGCCCTGGCAGTGGCGATGGCCGGAATGCTCGACCAGCCGACAACCGCCGCGATCCTGAAAAGCAGGGCGGCGGATTTCGAAATTGAAAAGATCGGAGACCGGTACGAGGCGTTGCTCTGAATTAGCGCATGGATCGGCTTGCGGCGGCACAGGAATTCGCCATTGATGGACAGGACGCCGCCAACATAGGCCGGTTACTCCCAATCCAATCATGATATTTAATATCAGTTTACCCAGAGTTGGTAACAACAGGGAACCCGCGTGTCATCCCCTCAGCATAGGGAATTTCGTTGCCGCAGCATCACAGCCCTCCTGCCGGCCGTGCAAACGATCGCAATTGGCCGCGATTGCACCGCTTCATGCGGGTTGAGCTGGAACTCGCGCCTGACGTTCTGGTGCCGCGAGCCGAAACGGAACTGCTTGGCCGGACGGCCGCGGCCATTCTTGGCGAACAGGCGCACGAAACCATCCTGATCGACATGTGCTGCGGCAGCGGCAATCTTGCCGTGGGCATCGTCAGCGAATGTCCTCGGGCTCGGGCATGGGCGGCGGACCTGACCGACAGCACGGTTTCGCTTGCCCGCCGCAATGTTGTGCGCCTCGCCCTGCAGGACAGGATCAAGGTCCGGCAAGGCGACCTATTTGCCGCGATCGAGGGTGACGGCCTCCACGGCGCTGCCGACATGGTCGTGTGCAACCCGCCCTATATTTCGTCGTCCCGTCTCGATAGCCAAAGCGCGCATCTGTTGGAGAACGAACCTCGGGAAGCTTTCGACGGCGGCCCTTACGGTATTTCGATCCTCCAAAGGCTGGTCCGGGATGCCGCAGCTTTCCTCATGCCAGGCGGATGGCTGCTGTTTGAGTTCGGCGAAGGTCAAGATCGGCAGATAGCAACCCTTTTATCGAGAACGAAATCCTACGAAACCCCAACCTTTGCCGTGAAGGCCGACGGCCAGCCCCGTGTCGCCATGGCGCGCAAACATGGTGGCCGGGTTCCCGGAACCGGGAGCCCGGCGTGAGCGTCGTCCGCGCCCTCGATCAGGCCGACCTTGCGGCCGTCGCGGGCATGTTTCAACGCATGCTGCGCAAGAAGCGGGGGCCAGCGCCGGCCTCCCTCGTCGATTACATGAGGCGGTTTTATCTGGACGCACCCGACTGGGGCAGCGGGCTCCGTTCGCTTGTCCATGTCAATGACGCCGGCCAGGTTTCCGGGTTCGTCGGCGTTCATGCGCTGCCGATGAAATTCAACGGCCGGCAGCTCTACGCTGCCATCTGCAGCTCGCTGATGGTCGAGGATCACGAGACCGATCCGATGGCCGGTGCCCGCCTGTTGAAGGCCTTCCTCGATGGTCCGCAGGACATCTCCTTCAGCGAAACCGCCAATGATACGTCCGTGAAACTGTGGACGCGGCTTCGCGGCGTGGTGCTGCCGCAATACAGCCTTGACTGGGTTCGCGTGATGCGGCCGGCGACCTTCATGCTCAGCCTTTTTGGCAATCACATGAAGCTCGCCTGGATGTTCAACCCGCTCGCCCGGATCGTCGACAGGCTCTACCTTCGCAAAATGAAGGGCAGTCAACGACGCTGGACCGGCGTCGTCGCCAACGCATCGAGCCGGGGGGCATTTCGGACCTCCGAGATCGACAGCGGCAGCTTTGCGGGGCTGCTGGAGCCGCTTTGCGCCCAATCTCCGCTACGTCCGCAGTGGGCGGAAGGTCAGCTCGACCATATTCTGGGCGATGCGGCGCAAAAGCCGGATTTCGGAGAGCTTGTCTACGTGTCGGTGGCATCGCCGAACGGCGCCAATGTCGGCGCTTTCGCCTATTACGCGCGACCGGACGGGATCGGCCGCGTGCTGCAGGTCCTCGCTCTTCCCGGCCAGGCCGGGCCGGTGATCGATTGCCTGGTCGAGCATGCCGCCCGGCGCGGTGTCTCCGGCTTGCGCGGCCGCGTCCAGCCCGCACTTCTGGAGGCCATGCTTGTAAGACGCATAGCCTTCATACCGGTCGCCTCGACCGTCGTGCATTCACGCGATCCCGAGCTTCTGGATGCCATGAAGAACGCGCAGGTCTTTCTGAACGGGCTTGCGGGCGAGCAGTGGAGCCAGTTGATCGGCGGCCGCTTCACCTGAAGCGTTCCGCCCAGAGCAATTCCAGGAAAGGGTGCGCGGTTTTCCGCCCGAATCGCGTAAAAACAAGAGCTTAGAGCGCCTCGCATGAAATCGGGTTCATGCGAGGCGCTCTAAGGTTTTCTTTGATGCATGTCGTATCGCAAAACCGGATCACTTTTGCTCGATATGCATCAGGTCAGGAGCCGACTTCGTCCACGCCGTCAACGAGCTGCGGGCGCAGGTGCAGATAGCGCGTTGCCTTTCGCTTGGCGGCGATGTCGGCCCAGACGCGTTCGATCTGTGAGGCGGTCAATCCCGCCGCTTGCCCTACCACCTCGGCGGACACGCCGTTGTTGAGGCCGTAGAGACACAGATCCATCCGATCGTAAGGCAGGGAGAAGTAGAATTCTTCCTGCGTCTGCGCCAGCGAGTAGGTGTCGGTGGTCGGCGGCCGGTTGCGGACCTCTTCCGGAATGCCGAGATAGGCGGCTAGCGCATAGACCTGCGTCTTGTAGAGATGCGCGATCGGCTTGACGTCGGCGGCGCCGTCGCCGTTCTTGACGAAGAACCCCTGGTCGTATTCCAGCCGGTTCGGTGTGCCGAGCACGGCGAAGTTCAGCCGGTCGGCATGATAATATTCGAGCTGCTTGCGGGTGCGCTGCTTCATGTTGGTGGCGGCAACGATGCCGAGATAGACCGCCACCGGCATCCGCAGTTTCGTCTGCTTGCCTTGCGGGTCCTGCACCACCAGCGACGAGATGTTGTAGCCCTCGCCTTCGAGCACGTTCGCGATCACGATCTTCGAGGCCCAGCCCTTGCCATAGTCCGGGACCAATTCGCGGATGAAGGCGTCGCGGCGTTCATAGCAGCCCATTGCCCGCAGGGTCGGCCCGATATCCTCCACAACGGCCTCGACGCCGAAAGTGTCGGCGACCAGATGGCCGAGCCGCAGGCTTTCGGGGTCGGAATCGCTTTCCGGCATGAGGACGCACAGCACATTCTGGTGGCCGACGGCCCGCGCGGCCAATGCAGCCGAAACGCTGGAATCTATACCGCCCGAAAGACCGAGCACGAGGCCGCGCTTGCGAATGCCGCGCAACTGCTCGCGCAGGGCCGCCACGATCCTGTCCGTTTCGGCGGCGGGATCGATGACCAGGGCTTGCGTGAAGGCCGGCGCATCCTGGGTTGAGCCGATGTTCATTGCTCGGCCTCCATCATCTCAGCCGCGAGCCGGCGGCTGACCTTGCCCGACTCCGTCTTCGGTAATTCGCTGCGGAACTCTATGATTTTGGGGACCATGAAATCCTCCAGGTGCCGCGCGCAGTGACGAATGATGTCCTTTCCGCCAAGCGCCGGATCGGACCGCACGACGAGCGCGCCAATCGCATGCCCCAGCACCGGATCCGGCACGCCGACGACCACCGCTTCCGCGATACCTGGATGGGCGTGGAGCACTGCCTCCACTTCCTTGGGGGCGACCTTCTCGCCACGCGTCTTGATGATATCGTCCTTACGCCCGACAAAATAGAGAAAGCCGTCCTCGTCGGTCTGGAACAGGTCGCCCGTATAGAGCACCTTTTCCCAAGGGTTAGGCCCCGGCCGGAGCGCTCGTTCCGTCGCGGCCTGGTTGCGCCAATAGCCCTGCATGACGTGCGGACCGCGGATAACGAGCTCACCTGCCACGCCCGCCGGCACGCGTTGTCCAAGGTCGTCGACGACAAAGGCTTCCGTGTTGGGGATGGCTATGCCGACCGACCCTGGCCGGCGGTCAAGTTCCTCGGGTGGCAAATAGGTGCAGCGCTTGCATTCGGTCAGCCCATACATCGAATAGATCCGGACGCCGGGCAGCAGCGAGCGCAGGCGTTCTATGTGGGCTGGCGGCAAGGCGGCCGCGGTGTTGGAAATATAGCGGAGGCTGGGCAGGAAACCCGGCGCCAGATCACGCATCTGCAGGATCATCGCCGCCATGGTAGGCACCAGCGGAAGGCCGGTGACGCCCTCTTTGCGGATGCGTTCGAAGATCTCGTGCGGGAAGGCGAAGGACTTCTCGAGCACCAGCGTGGCCCCGAGCCTGACTGCCATCAGCAACTGATAGAGGCCATAGTCGAAGGCAAGCGGGAGGACGTTCAGGATGATGTCGTCCGGCGCGTTGCGCAGATAGGTGGCGATCGACCCCGCGGCAGCGTCGCAATTGCGATGCGTCATCATCACACCCTTGGGCCGGCCGGTCGAACCTGACGTGTAGATCAGCATCGCAAGGTCGACGTCGATGCCGCGATGGTTCACCTCCGCGCCATCGAACGTCAGGCAGTCAGTCAGGGACGCGGCCCCTGCCGGGCATTGCCCATCGGCCCCAGGGGTGGAAGCCACGAAGATGCCGGTCTTGCCTTGCGATGCGCAGGCTTCGGTGACCACGGGCACCAGCTTCGCCTGCGTCAGGACCGCCCTGGCGTCGCAATCGGCGATGACGTAACCGAGCTTGTCGGCCTTTGTGGAGGGGTTGATCGGACTGAAGGTCGCACCTGCCTTGAGTGCGGCAAAGATCGATACGGCGGCCTCCCAGCAATTGTCCATGAAGATCAGAACGCGGTCGTCGCGCCTGATCCCATTCATGAAGAGAGCGGTGGCCAGCCGGCTCGAAAGGTCGTCGAGTTCTTCGTAGCTCAGCCTTTTGCCCCTGGTGACCAATGCCGTCTTGGCCGGGTGGGCAGCAGCCTTCGCCACCAGAAAATGCTCGATCCGCACGGGACGTTCCTCGCCGTTGGCGCTTACGCTGCCAGCGTTTGTGCTCTCGCCTCGATGAAGGACGAGATGCGGTCAAGCGAGTCCAGGTTGGTCGGAACGATGTCGGCATCCACCATCGCGATGCCGAAATTGTCCTCGATGAAGGCCACCAGCTCAAGCACCGCAGTCGAGTCGATAATGTCGTTCTCGATCAGCGAGGCTGAATCCGACAGTTTGTAGGAGGTGTCGCCGAACAGGAAGTTGTCGACGATAAAGCTTCTGACCCTGTCCTTGATTGCCGTCATCGTGTCTTTCCTTTTCCTCGCCGTCTCAGGCCGCTCTTGCCGCGCCGACCGCTTGGCCGGCGAAATTCTTCTGCCACAGCTGCGTCGACAGAATGCCGACGAAGGCGGCGTTGTCGCGAAATCCGGTCGCGGTCTCCATGCGGCATTTCTCGTGGAGCTTGGCCACCGCCTTGGCGTTGAACAGGCCGCCGGCGGTAATGCTCGCCTCGCCCAGGCAGTCACGAACATAGTCTTGTTCCTCCGCCCCGACGAAGGAGCGGGCCTCCGGGGCGCGGTAAGGTTGCTTGGTGCGTTTACCGATCGCCGCCGGAAGGTGGTGCCTGGCCACCTTGCGCAATATGTGCTTCTCCATCAAGCCTTTCAGTTTCATCTCCGGCGGAAGTCTTGCCGCGAACTCTACCACGCGATGATCCAGGAAAGGAAACCGCCCTTCGATGCCGTGCGCCATGGCCATCCGATCGCCTTGGCTGGAGAGGATGTAGCCGGGCAGGAGGAAGCGGGTTTCGAGATATTGCGCCTGATGCAGCGGATGCCATAGGGAAAACGCCTCGGGTAGGCGGCTGGTCAGCTCTTCAGCTGCGTCATAACCCTTCAACGTCGCGCGCAGGTCGCCGGAAAAGAAGATTTTCGCCGCCGCCGTGGTCTTGAAGCGTGGCCGATGCGAGAACAGCGGATCGTCGAGGGCAGCGTTGCTGGTGCCGAAGAAGGCAGCCAGATACTCCACCGATTGCTGTTGCAGGCCCGGCAGATACGGGTAAAGCCGGCGGAACAGCTGCGGCCTTATGCGCGATGTGGGCTGCCGCCCGCAAAACCGGCGGACACGCGCCTCCTTGAAGACGTCGTAACCGGCGAAGACCTCGTCGGCGCCTTCACCCGTCAGCACCACCTTCAGGCCGGCCTGGCGAACCAGGGCGGACAATTTGTAGAGTGGCGCTGGCGCCGTGCGGATGATCGGCCGCTCGGCAAAGCGGATGACCTCAGGAAAGACGCTGGCGATATCGCGGGCGCCGCATTCTATGGCGTGGTGGCGCGTGCCGAGCGCCGAGGCCATTTCGATCTGAAAGGCGCTTTCGTCATGCTCGGCGCTGTCGAAGGTTACGGAAAATGTCTCCAGTCTCCGAGGAGTCATGCCGGCGGCAAGCGCCGAAACAAGCGAGGAATCGAGCCCTCCGGAAAGATAGGAGCCGACCGGCACGTCGGCCCGCATGCGAAGCCTCACCGCATCGGTCAGAAGGGCTTGCAATTCCTCTGCCGCGTGGTCCTCGTTCGTGATCTTCGACGGCTCATCACGATGCGGATAGTCCAAGTGCCAGTACCGTTTGACCGTGACCTGCCCCTGCGTCGCGATCATCACACTTGCCGGTTCCAACTCGTGGATATTGCGGAACGCCGTGCGCGGAGCGATCGGCGCCCACAGCGTAAAGATCTGATCCAGCGCAATCGGATCAATTTCAGCGGAGACGCCCGGGACCTTTAGCAGGGCTTTGATCTCCGAGGCAAAGTAAAGCACCCCGTCCTTACTTGTGTAGAACAGCGGCCGGACACCCATCCGGTCTCGTGCAAGCACCATTCGTCGCTGCCGATTGTCCCATATCGCCAAGGCGAAATCACCGTTCAGGAGAGACAAGCAGTCTTCGCCCATCTCCTCATAGAGCTGAAGGATGACCTCTGTGTCGCTCGAGGTCCGAAAGTGCCGGCCCTTGGCGATCAGCCCTTCGCGCAGTTCTATGTAGTTGAAAATCTCGCCGTTGAACGCAATCGTCAAATTGCCGGCCTCGTCGGACATCGGTTGCTGGCCATCGCCGATGCCGATCACCGACAGCCGCGCATGCCCGAGCCCGGCATCGGGTGCTACGAATTTCCCTTGCTCATCCGGCCCACGATGGGCAATTGCGGCTACCATGTGCGTGAGCAAAGCTTCCGCATCCCGGATTGACCCGAAATAACCCCCGAATCCACACATCCCTTGAACTCATATTGAACGCTAAGGTACGGAACATAACCTCGATAGTGGCATCTGAGGTTAATCCGATATTTTCACCGAGCATGTGGTTAACAAGGAGTTTGCCACGATGTGGTCTTCGTGGCTAGGACGCGATGGCTCTCCATCACCTCGCGGTTGCGGCCGTAATAGCCGGAACGATAGCCCAGGCGCTCCGACGTGGCGAACCGCCTGGATACAAACGGGCCGCGCGCAACGTGCTGGCGACCTTGAGGCAAATTCAACCGCAGGCTGCTGGGCTGACTATTATCGGGGTAGGTTTTTTCAACGCTTGCAACGGCTTAGTGTTTTCCGACACGCGCCGGGCGCGAACGGACCAGAGCATTTCCAAAAAAGTGTGACACGGTTTTCTCTGCAGAAGCGCGCGGCGCTTCTGCAGCAATTTGCCTCGAAATCAAGAGATGACGGGGGTTTCAACCTGTCTGTGGAACGGTTGATCGCTCTAGGCCTTTTGTCCGGGTTGGCATGGCTGGACACGGGCGGCTAAGGCTGGAAATGTGATTGCACGTCTTCGCTGCCGGGGGGCTGGCCGGAGGACGAGGAGGATGGCGCTGAATTTCGAATATATTGCCGGCCATCCGGCGCTGCACCGTCATGTCGAGGCGCAGTCGAAGGCGCTGCTGCATATCTATGAAACGAGCCCACGCCTGGCTGCCGTGTTCGCCACGCAACAGCGCTGGCTGCTGGCTCACACCGGCCTAGCCCTGCATTTCGCCCGCGACCCGCGCGATCCCCGCACGGAACTGACACTGGCCCGCTTCATCGATGCCGTGCTTCACTATTCCGTCGCCAGCCGCAACACGGCCGAAGCCTTCATCAAGGAGATGCTGTACTATCACATCATCGAATACCTGCCGCACACCGGTGATGGACGAGCCCATCCCTTTCAGGTGACGGCAGCGACGCTGAAGGAATTCGATGGCTGGGTGGTTGCGCATCTGCGCACGCTCGACGGTCTCGACGGCGGCGACCGCCTCGCCGCGTTTCTCAAGCAGCACGGCATGATTGCCAGGCTGCAGCCGCTGGTGGCGGAGGGCCTGCTCTCCTCCAACCCTGTGCGTGAGCCCAAGCAGACGTTTTCGCTGTTCATCTGGCTCAACAATGGCGGCATCGTCATGGATTGGCTGATGTCTGGCATCGATCCCGACAATGCCGGCCTCGACCGGATCCCGACCAGCGTGGTTTCGATCGGCGAATTCGCCAGTTGGCTAAAACTCTCGCGCACCCATCTTGCGCGCAAATTGCGCGACGCCGAAAAGCTCGGCAGCGTCGGCTGGCTGGGCCGGCGCGGGCATTCGGTGATGTGGGTGTCGAACAGCTTCTACCAGGAATACATGACCGTCCAGGCCGCCAAGCTTGCCGTTATCGATGCCGCGTTCGAAGCCTGCCGACCGGCGTCGCCGCACGCTGGCTGAACGTTCGGCGCAGACGCTGTTGCGCAGCCGATCGTGCCGACCGCGAGGACCCGTCCGGGCGCATGGCCGAGGTGGCCTTTCCGCCGTCGGGATACGGACATCTGGACAGCGGGGGCGAAGCCTGAAAGCGGAACGATCCGCGCGAGCGGCAGCGATCCGCCCGACGGGTTCGGGTGGATCAACTGGTCAAAAGCCGGGCGCAGCATCTCAATCGATGTCGAATGACACGCCCTGCGCCAGCGGCAGCGCCTTGGAATAGTTCACCGTGTTGGTGGCGCGGCGCATATAGGCCTTCCAGGCATCGGAGCCGCTCTCGCGGCCGCCGCCGGTTTCCTTCTCGCCGCCGAAGGCGCCGCCGATCTCGGCGCCCGACGTGCCGATGTTGACGTTGGCGATGCCGCAATCCGAACCATCGACGCCGAGGAAGCGCTCGGATTCCTGCAGGTCGCGGGTGAAGATCGACGACGACAGTCCGGCGCCGACCGCATTGTGCTCGTCGAGCACGGCATCGAAATCGGAATATTTCATCACGTAGAGGATCGGCGCGAAGGTTTCTTCGGTGACGGGAGCCACCTGCTTCGGCATTTCGACCAGCGCCGGATGCACGTAATAGGCATCGGGATGGCCATTCTCGACCCGCGAACCGCCGGTCAGCTTGCCGCCGTGAGCGGTGGCTTCCTTGAGCGCCTTCTGCATGGCGTCGAAGGCCGCCTTGTCGATCAGCGGCCCGACGAGCGAAGACGTCTCCAGCGGATTGCCGACCGAGACGCTCTCATAGGCCTTCTTCAGCCGCGGCAGCAGCGCGTCATAGACTCTGTCATGCACGAACAGGCGCCGCAGCGTCGTGCAGCGCTGGCCGGCGGTGCCCATGGCGCCAAAGGCGATGGCGCGCAGCGCCATGTCGAGATCGGCGGTCGGGCAGACGATGCCGGCATTGTTGCCGCCGAGTTCGAGCACGGCGCGGGCAAAGCGCTTGGCCAGACGCGGGCCGACATCCCGGCCCATGCGGGTCGAGCCGGTGGCCGAAACCAGCGCCACCTTCGGGTGGTCGACCAGGATCTCGCCGACGGAGCGGTCGCCAATCAGCACCGGTGCCAGGCCCTGCGGCGCATCCGCGCCGAAGCGCTTGACCGCGCCGGCAAAAATCGCCTCGCAGGCGAGCGCCGTCAGCGGCGTCTTTTCCGAAGGCTTCCACACCACGGCGTCGCCGCAGACCAGCGCCAGCGCCGCGTTCCACGACCACACCGCGACCGGGAAATTGAAGGCCGAAATGACGCCGACGACGCCGAGCGGATGCCAGGTCTCCATCATGCGATGTCCCGGACGCTCGGTGGCGATGGTCAGACCGTAGAGCTGGCGGGAAAGGCCGACGGCGAAATCGCAGATGTCGATCATTTCCTGGACTTCGCCGAGGCCTTCCGACGGGATCTTGCCGACCTCGATCGACACCAGCCGGCCAAGCTCGGTTTTGTGCGCGCGCAACTCCTCGCCGAGCAGCCGCACCAGTTCGCCGCGCCGGGGACCCGGCACCATCCGCCAGGCCTGGAACGCCGTGTGCGCGGCATCGATGGTCTTGGCCGCATCGGCCGGCGAAATCGTCTTCAGCGCCGCGATCTGTTCACCCGTCACCGGGCTGCGCACGACGAGGTCGCCGCCGGTCAGCGCGTCCTTGGCCACACCCAGTTTCGCCAGAAGTTCGGCCGTTTCCTTCGCTATCGTCATTTTCATCCCTTTCAGATCCGCTCGCCATCATAGGGCGGCGGTCGAGCCTTGGCGCCATTATCGCCCGCATGCCGCGGGCGCTGTCATGGCGTGCCATTACTCGTTTCAGGGGAAAATCGCCACCCCGGCATGGTCCAAGCCGGGATTGCACGATTGAGCCACAGGAGGAACAGCTTAGTGCGCTGTCTTCGCCGGCGCCTTCACGGCTCCGTCTCGCATCAGCCGGTCGATATGCATGCGGATATGGGCGGCTTCCGCTGCCGTGTTGGCCAACGCAATGGCGCGATCGAAGGCGACACGCGCCTCTTCGCCACGGCCGAGCTGCATCAACAGACCGCCCTTGAGGCCGAAGAAGTGGAAATAGCCGGACAGCCTCTCGCCAAGCGGCTCGATCATGGCAAGGGCAGCTTCCGGCCCGCGCACCTTGGCGACCGCAACCGCACGGTTCAGCGTCACCACCGGCGAAGGTTGCATCGCCTCCAGCAGGCTGTAGAGCAGGTCGATCTCTGTCCAGTCGGTCTCCTCGGGGGTTGCCGCCCGCGCATGAAGGGCGGCGATCGCCGCCTGCACCTGGTAGGGTCCGGGCTTCTGGTGGCGCAGGGCCTTGTCGACCAGCGCCAGGCCTTCGTCGATCATCTTGCGGCTCCACAGCGAGCGGTCCTGGTCGTCGAGCAGCACGATCTCGCCATTCTCGTCGAAGCGGGCCGGCGCGCGCGCATGCTGCAGCAAAAGCAATGCCGTCAGGCCCATGATCTCCGGCTCGGTCTGGAACAGCCGCAGCAACAGGCGCGCCAGCCGGATCGCCTCCTCGCAAAGCGGCGCACGCGCCGGCGCCTCGCCGCTGTTGGTGGAATAACCTTCGTTGAAGATCAGATAGACCATGGCGGCAACGGCGCCGAGCCGCTCCGAGCGCTCGACCGCGCCGGGCGTCTCGAACGGCACGCCGGCATCGGCAATGCGCGCCTTGGCGCGCGTGATGCGCTGTTCCATGGCGCTTTCGCCGACCAGGAACGCACGCGCGATCTGCTTGACGGTGAGACCGGAGACGATGCGCAGCGCCACCGCGATCTGCTGCGTAGGCGGCAGATCCGGATGGCAGCAGATGAACAAGAGCCGCAATATGTCATCGCGGTAGTGCGCGCCGTCCAGCCGTTCGGCGATATCGCTCTCGGCATCTTCCAGGTCCGAGATCTGGTCCTCTTCCGGCATCGGCGCCTGCTTGGCGCGCTTGCGCACCGCGTCGATGCCGGTGTTGCGGCCGACAAAGATCAGCCAGGCCGCAGGATCGCGCGGCGGCCCGTTCTGCGGCCAGTTCTTGAGTGCCCTCAGGCACGCGTCCTGGAAAGCTTCCTCCGCCGTATCGAGATTGCGGAAATAGCGCAGCAGCGCACCCATAGCCTGCGGGCGGGCAGCGCTGATCGCCGAGCTTATCCAGGCGAGGTCTGTCATGTGGCTACTCTGGTTGGGTTGAAGACGGAAACCGGTCGGATCTCATAGGATCCGCCGCTGGGATTGACCTCGGAAAGCTCGCGCGCGAAGTCGACGGCTTCGTCGAGATCGGCGCATTCCAGCGTGTAGAAGCCGAGGAACTGTTCCTTGGTCTCGGCAAACGGGCCGTCGATGACGACCGATTCGCCCTTGACCTTGCGCAGCGTCGTCGCGGCGGTGGTGGGCAAAAGCCGCGCCACCGGCCCAAGCCGGCCGGCTTGAGCGTATTTTTCCTGCACATGCATGAGCTTTGCCATGACCTCGTCATCCTGTGCCTTGCTCCAGGAGGAGACGACATCTTCGGAGGCATAGCAGAGGATAGCGTAGAGCATGGGACGTCCTTTTCTGTCTCAAAGGACGAAACAGTAGGGCCTGTGCCGACATGGCGTCGACAAAAAAGTTACGCCATTTTTGTCAGCCTTCGCTTGCCTTCAACCATCTCAGCACAAGAGCCTCTTCATCATCGAGACCGTCTATCGATCGCTTGCGCTTGTTGGCCTCGGTCATTTCGCTAAGCAGCCGCCCTTCCACCCAGGCTTCGAAAACCTGTGGATGGATGTAGCATTTGCGGCAGACGGCGCGTGTGTTGCCGAGCCGCTCGGCCACCTTGTCGATGACCGCGTTCATCACACGCTTGGTCTGCGCCTGGCTTTCGGGAAGCTCCGTCCGCGCAAACAGCGACGCGGCATGGATGGTGCCGCCCCAGGTGCGGAAATGCTTGGAGCTGAAATTGGCGCCGATCGCGTCGCGGATATAGCGGTTGACATCGTCGGAACGCACTCCATGCCTCTCGCCGTCCTCGTCGAGATATTGGAACAGTTGCTGCCCCGGAATATCCTGCGCGCCGCGCACGACCCGGGCGATGCGGCGGTCGACCAGCTTCAACTTCCATTCCTTGCCGGACTTGCCCTTGAAGGCAAAGCGCAGGCTGGATCCCTTGATGTCGACGTGGCGGTCGCGCAGCGTCGTCAGCCCAAAGCTCTTGTTGTCGCGGGCATAGGCGGCATTGCCGACCCGGATCATCGTGTTGTCGAGCAGCCAGACAATTGCCGCCACGACGCGCTCGGCCGGCAGGCCACGGCGGCGCAGATCGGCATCGATCCGGCGGCGCAGCTCCGGCAGGCTTTCGGCAAAGGCGACAAGGCTGGAGTATTTGGCGCCGTCGCGCTCGGCGGCCCACAGCGGATGGTAGCGGTACTGTTTGCGCCCGCGCTGGTCGCGGCCGGTCGCCTGGATGTGGCCGGCGGGATCGGGCGAGATCCACACATCCGTCCATGCCGGCGGAATGGCCAGCGCCTTGATGCGGGCAATGGCTGCCGCGCCGACGGCCTGTCCTTTCGCGCCCTTGTAGGAAAAGCCTTCGCCCGCCTTCAGGCGCCGGATCCCCGGCTCGCTGTCGCTGATATAGGTGAGCGAGGCCTGTTCGGCAGCGGTCTGCGCGCCGTTCTTCGGCGCTCCATCGTCCCCCTGTCCGGCAGCCGACCGGCCGGATGGCGTCCCAGATTTGTCAAGCATGCCCGCTCCACGAAATTTTTCTCGTAGATAAGCGCCAAGCGGACTGCTGGTTCCACCCCGTTGCTATGGAATGTGGTCGGGTCCACCAATGGTGGCACCAGCCGGCACGGCCATCCAGAGGCCGCCATCGTCGACGTGAGGCGGATGGTAGTCGCGCCCGGGCGGAATCTGTTCGAACACGGCCCCTGCCTCATCGGCAAGGTAGTCATAGCCCACATCCTGCAGGAGCCCCTTTGGATCAAGGTGGTGGTAGAGATTGCGGCGGGCGATCCGCCGCTTCGGCTCCATCATCTTTAAATGATAGAGGTTGAGCCCGCTGTTGCGGGCCTTGAAACCAAGATCGGGAGGATACCAGAGCCCGTGCAGGTCCTCTGGTCGGTACTTCGCCGGATCGTAGGCTCTGAACAGACGATACTGGAACTTTTCGGCCCACAGCCCGTCGACCCGGTACTCGGTCGGCGAATACAATTCGCGGAGCCGGAACCCCCAGGCCATGCGCCTGTAATCCCCCGTCAGCTGTCCGATCCGCTCCGCGGTACCGCGTTCCAGCCGCTCATCGGGATCAATAGCCAGGATCCAGTCGGCGGCAGCTTCATGCGCTGCGTCGAGCAAGATCCGCCGCCGCTGCGGCTCGCTGCTGAACACGCCGGTCGCCCCGCGATCGTCATAGGCAATCCAGCCGTCAACGACCGGATCGATATTGGTGATCAGATCGGCAACCAGATGCGCGTCATAACGATAGCTGAAAACTGCGACCGTTCTCTGGCGCGTCCAGAACAGTCGGCTCCGTCGCCAGCGTCGAGGCTTGATTTGGCTCGTTATCATTTTCTTGTTGCCGCTTTCACGCGATTTCGCACGCCAATATAGACACCCACGGATTTGACCAGCAGGGCAAGCCAGACAATTGGCATCGACATCATCGCGAAAGTTCGATCCCGCTCGGAAAGCCCGATCTTCGCCAGCTTGCGGGCATTCCGCCGATCGCGAAACGTGTCGCGAAAACACCGAAACGGAGTGTTCAGGGCGAACGCTGCGAGGTAATCGCCGCGGCGACAGCCGCGCCTGTACTGATCGGCAAGCAATCTGGACAGCCGGGTTTCGTTGCGATGAACGGTTTGTACCTTAGGCTCCCAGACCGGCTGCAGTTCCTGCGGCAGGCGCCCCAGGAATTCGGTGTCTTCGGCAGCAGGCATGGTTTCATCGAACAAGCCATATTCATCGAACAGCCGCCGATCGAACGACACGCCGTAACGCAGCGCACGATCCGACGGCAGACCGGGAAGCCGTCGCATGAACATGATCAGATGAGCCGCACAGGCGATCAGATTGCGCGGATGGCTATTCACCATCGCGCTCGCCACGGCGCGGTCGCCAGCCAGATGCCGCTGCATCCGTGCCTCGGCCCAGCCCGAACAGGCGAGGCAATCATCGGCAAGAAAGGCAACGAAAGGCGCTTTGGTGGCCGCAATGCCGAGATTGCGGGCTGCGCCTACAAACAGCCTTCGACCGACCTCGATCACTGGCACCTTGACCCCGGCGCCGGTCAGCAGCGCCATGACCTCGCCTCCGCCCGAGTTGACCACCATGATCTCGAGCGGCTCATCCTGATCCAGCAGGGATGTCACCGCCTCGACGATTTGAGCCGGCGCGCGATAGCCGATGACAATGACGGCAAGCTGCGGCGGGGCTGATTCAGGCACGTTGCAACTGGACGCGCGGAGAGGAAAACCAGCGCCGCAGCGCCAGCTTCAGCTGGTAGCGCCTGCAGCGCCAGGTGTTCGACCGCACCTTCGGCGCCGCCGCCGCGATCCTCAGGAACCGCGCCGCCGTCTCCAGATCACCGCGCGCATAGTGAACCCGGGCGATCTTGAGGGCGACCAGCCCCTCCCTGGTCTTTAGCGACGACAGTGGGATGCCACAGTCAGTCAGCTCGCGCAGCGCCAGCCGCCAGTCGAGAAAGCGGCGCACCGGCCTGGTGATGAAGCGATCATCAGAACGCACTGCCGAAACGTGGTAGATCATGACGGGATGCACGATCAGGGCAAGCGACGCCCTGCCCATCAGCCTGGACCAGAACAGCGTGTCCTCGTCATAGGCAAGCCCGGTCGGGAAGCGCGTGTCGCCGACGACCCGCCGGGAAACCAGCGCACTGCCCACGGCGATCGAGCGAATGTGACCTTCCAGATAGGCCGAGGCATTGGCTATACCGTCTTCTATGTAGCCGGCTGGAAGCTTGAGGTTCCGGTTCTCGCCATCGGTGCGCCGACGGTAGGCGCCGATCACCATGTCGGCGGCCGGTTGCTCCCCCGCCCGGACCAGCATCGACCGCAGCCCGCCCTCCAGATGCAAGTCGTCGGCGTCGATCAGGTAGATCCAGGAGCATTGCGCCTGCGCCAGCGCCACATTGCGGGAGCCGCCCGCGTCCCGGCAGCTGCTCTTGAGCACGCGCAACGGCAACGAGAATTGCGTGGCGGCATTCAGCGCGGCTTCTGCCGTCCCGTCCGAGGAGGAATCGTCGACCAGCAGCACCTCGCCGATAACCTCGGCTTCGGAACGAAGCGAGGCCAGCGTGGCCGCAATGGTTGCCGCCGCATTGTGCGCCGGGATGATGACACTGATTGCCGTCAATACCGAACTCCGCATCAGCATGCCTGCCGACCGATCCTCCCCGAAGTTTCGACCGAGCATAACGGGCATGGCCGTTGTTGAGAAGCTGTGCTTCGAGGCTGTCAGGCCTTCTCGAGCGCGACCGGGATGACGTCGACGGCCTGGTCGCCGACCTGGCCGCCGGTGGTTTTCAGCACGCCGACGATCGGAGCCACGTCGGAATAGTCGCGGCCATAGCCAACGGTGATGTGGTCGTTGCTGGCCCGCATGCCATTGGTCGGGTCGAATTCCTGCCAGCCGGCATCGCGCCCACACCACACCTTGACCCAGGCATGCATGGCATCGGCGCCTTCGAGCCGCGGCTTCCCTTTCGGGGGAATGGTGCGCAGGAAGCCGCTGACATAACCCGCAGGAATACCTAGCCCGCGCAGGCCGGCGATCATGATGTGGGAGAAGTCCTGGCACACGCCCCGCTTCAAACGGAAGGCATCGCTGGCCCCGGTACGCACCGTGGTCGCTTCCCCGTCATAGGTGAAGTCGCGGTGGATGCGGTTGCACAGATCGATGGCCATGCCGACCGTCGAGCCGCCGGCGCTGTCGCGGGCATAGGCGGTGATCGCCGCATCGATGCCGGCATGATCGCTGGCGGCGAGAAAGTGATGCGGTGCATCCGGCGCCAGTGACCGTACGGCGCCGAGTTCTTCCCGCAGGCGCTGCAGATCGGGCGACACGTCGAGCCCAGGCTCCGGCCGTGACACCGACACGCGCGCGCTCATTCTGATGTCGAGCCCGTCATGGACGTCGCGAAAGGCGATCGCGGTGACATTGTTGCCGAAGAAATCGGCAAAATCCGTGCGCTCCGATGGGGTCGGCACAAACGAAAGCGAGGCCGCGATCACGCGCTGCACGCCGGCAATGGTCGGCGGCAATACACGCACCTGATGCCGGCTGCCACCGGCCGCGGCGTCATAATCGTAGCTGAGATGAAGCCTGATATCGTACAGCATGTTAACCGAAATACGCTTTAGCCAGGCTGCTATAGAGGTTGCCGATCTCAGTTGCGAGATCGTCCAGCACCTCCGCCGACATCTCCGATGGCTCCATGACGGCAATTGCCGTGTTGAGCTGCAGGATTTCCTTGGCCGCGACCGACATATGCCCCTCCGGCCCAACCGATGGCAACAGGCCGATCTCCGCCTTCAGCCGTTCGAGCTGGAACAGGATCGAGCGCGGGTTGAGTGGGTCGAGCGCCAAGAGGTCGATCACCGTGCGCCGTCCGGCCCGCACCGGATATTGCCGGCGGTGGGTCATGACGCTGTCGCCGATCTCCAGCATCATGTCGAGCGAGCCGTCCGGCGCACCGGACCTTGTCAGTCGGGCTAGCGTACGGGCGATCTGGATGCCGCGCTCGATCCGCCGGCCGATCTCGAGGAAACGCCAGCCGGTGAAACGGTACATATTCTCGTGCAACAGGCCAGAGAAACCGGCGAGCTTGCGCAGCATGACCGTCATCGCCCGTGTCGCGTCGTCACCCGGCGCCACCGTGGTGGCGAACTGATGAATGGTCTTCGACAGGTCCTTCAGCGCCAGCCAGCCATCGGGCGAAAAGCGGTCGCGGATCTGTCCGGCGCTGTAGACGGCGCTGTCCAGCGTGCCGATCAATCCGGGCGGAATGGCCGCTTCGAGATCGATGCCGAAGGGTTCGAGATAGTCCCTGATATCGGCGAGCAGCAGCATGTCAGGATCGGACGTCTCGGCCAGCCGCACATGATAGGCGCGCAGGATACGCACCGTATCTTCCGAACGCTCGATATAGCGGCCGAGCCAGGTCAGGTTTTCCGCCGCGCGGCTGGGCAGGCTGCCCGGCATGGTGCGGACGAAGCTGTCATGCTCCTGCGGCAGCAGCGTCTCGCGCTCGACCGACCGGTCGCTGACCACCCAGACGTCGGCCGCCTGGCCGCCGCGCTGCATGGCGATGGCCGTCGGGTCGAGCGAAAGGCCGACACGGGCGAAACCGCCGGGCATTACCGTCCAGCCATCGGGCGTGCGCGCGAGATAAACGCGCAGGCTTGCCGGCCGTGGCTCCAGCCAGCCGCCGACATAGACCGGCGTCGTCGACAGCGTCACCGCTTCCTGGCCGACGAAACCGCTGCCATCGCTCTCGATGCGCGCGATCAGCGCGATGCGTTCCTCCGGCGTCAGTGCCGAACCGAGCCTGGTCTGGCCGTCATCCTCAAAGGCCAGCCGCGTCGACAGCGCCGGACCGATCACCATGCGATCGATATTGGCAAGCACATGGGCCCGTTCGGTTGCTTGCCCGCACCACCAGGTCGCCACGCTTGGCAACAGAAGTTCTTCGCCGCGCAATGCGCGCGAAATCTTCGGCAGGAAAGCGAGCAGCGCCCGGGTTTCCATCAAGCCCGAACCCAGCGCATTGACCGTCGAAACCGTGCCGCGGCGGATCGCCTCGACCAGCCCCGGGGTGCCGATATGCGAGTCTGGCCGCAGTTCCAGCGGATCGGCGAAGGCGGCATCGAGCCGCCGCCACAGCACGCTGATCGGCATCAGCCCCGAAACCGTGCGCACCATCAGCTTGCCGCCGGCGACGGTCAGATCCTCGCCCTCGAGCAGCATGATGCCGAGATAGCGGGCGATATAGGCGTGCTCATAATAGGTCTCGTTGAGCGGCCCCGGCGTCAGAATGGCGACGCGGCCGTCATTCTCCTTCGCCATGCCGATCAGAGCATCGCGAAAGCGACGGAAGAAACCGGCCAGGCGATGCACATGCATCTCGCCATAGATGTCGGACAAAGCCCGCGTCGTGGCGACGCGGTTTTCCAGCGCAAAGCCGGCGCCCGACGGTGCCTGCGTGCGGTCGCCCAGCACCCACCAGCTTCCATCCGGTCCACGGCCGAGCTCGAAGGCGCAAAAATGCAGGAAATGACCGCTGGCCGGCATGGTGCCGACGACGGGGCGCAAATATTCGGGGCTCGCCGCAATCAGGCCTGCCGGCAGGATTCCCTTCTCGATCAGCCGGTTCGGGCCATAGATATCAGCGACTATCTCCTCGAAAAGGTCGGCGCGCTGGACGAGACCGGCGCTGATCCCGGCCCATTCCTTGTCTTCGATCAGCAGCGGGATATGCGCCAGCGGCCATTCGCGCTCATTGGCGCCGGCCTTGTCATAGACGCGGTAATAAACCCCGGCGTCGCGCAGATACTGGTCGGCGCGGGCAAAGCGCTGGCCGAGCTTTTCCGGGCCTAGTTCCTCCAACGCCTCGATGAAGGGTGCCCAGGCCGGACGCGGACGGCCCGAAGCATCGACCATCTCGTCGACGACGCCGTCAATCGGCTGGTAGTGCTCCAGCAGACTGTGCCTCAGCGGCTTGCCGCGTATCTTTTTCTGATTCCCCTTTGCCATCGCTGATCAGAGTCTTGCTGGCCGCCTGAGGTCAAGGGTCATGGGGAAGTCTTCAGAGGCTTCTTCATTGCGCAGCACATAGGCCGACGGCGTATGGCCGCGCGGCTCGAAGCGGGCGAGACGCCTCGCCTCGGCCTCATTGCCGTTGACCGGGAACGTGTCGTAGCTGCGCCCACCTGGATGCGCGACATGGTAGACGCAGCCGCCCACCGCCCGCCCCGACCAACGGTCGTAAATGTCGAAGACCAAAGGCGTGTTGACCGGCAGCGCCGGATGCAGGCCCGACGAAGGCTGCCAGGCCTTGAAGCGCACACCGGCCACCGCGACCTCGCGATTGTCGGTGACCTTCATCGGCACGATTCGGCCATTGCAGACAATGGCATGACGTTCCGGGTTGAGGCCTTCGGTCCTGACCTGCAGCCGTTCGACCGAGGAATCGACGAAGCGCACGGTGCCGCCGATGGCGCCTTGCTCACCCATCACATGCCACGGCTCCAGCGCCTGCCGCAGTTCCAGCTTGATGCCGGCATGCTGGACTTCGCCGCAGAACGGAAAGCGGAACTCCAGCTGGGCATCGAACCATTCCGGCCGGAATTCGAAACCGTTGAGCTTGAGGTCGTCGAGCATGTCGAGGAAATCCGCCCAGACATAATGCGGCAGCATGAAACGGTCATGGAGGGAGGTGCCCCAGCGCACGAAGCGGCCATCAAGCGGGTTGTTCCACGCACGGGCGATGATGGCGCGTACCAGCAATTGCTGCGCCAGCGACATGCGCGCATTGGGCGGCATCTCGAAACCGCGGAACTCAACAAGCCCAAGCCGGCCGGTTGGGCCATCGGGTGAAAACAGCTTGTCGATGCAGATTTCCGAGCGGTGCGTATTACCGGTGACGTCAGTCAACAGATTTCGGAACAGTCGGTCGACCAGCCAAGGCAGCGGTGGGTTGCCCTGGCCCGGATGCGGCACCTGCGCCATCGCGATCTCGAGTTCGTAAAGCGAATCGTGCCGCGCCTCGTCGAAGCGCGGCGCCTGGCTGGTCGGGCCGATGAACAGGCCGGAGAATAGATAGGACAGCGACGGGCGCCGCTGCCATTGCAGCACCAGGCTCTTCAACAGATCAGGCCGGCGCAGGAACGGGCTGTCATTGGGCGTCGCGCCGCCGACGACGACATGGTTGCCCCCGCCGGTACCGGTGTGGCGGCCGTCGATCATGAACTTGTCGGCGCCAAGCCGCGTCTGCCGTGCTTCCTCGTAGATCGCCGTCGTCGTCGCCACGCAGTCCTGCCAGTTGGCAGCCGGATGGATGTTGACCTCGATGACGCCGGGATCGGGTGCCACCCTGATAACGTTGAGGCGCGGATCGTGCGGCGGTCCATAGCCTTCGATATGCACGGGAAGGCGGATCGACTTGGCCGCGTTTTCTGCGGCTGCGACCAGTTCGAGATAATCTTCCAGCGCCTCGACCGGCGGCATGAACACGCAAAGCCGCCCGTCGCGCGGCTCGACCGAAAGTGCTGTACGCACCGCGCCGCCGATCTCGGTGATCTCCTGCTCCACCCGGTCTTGCTGGCCGGTCGTCGCAGTGAACGATACCGCCTGCTGGCGCCGCGCCATCTCGTCGGCGCCTTCCAGTTCGGCCGGAGCCGGTTCTGGCAGTATGGCTTCCCGCGCCGGCAGCGGTCCACGCGGCAGCGACGGATCGACCGGCACGATATAGGGGAACTGTGCCGGCGGCACATAAGGCAGCGTGCCCAGCGGCAGGCGGTAGCCGACGGGGGAATCGCCCGGCACCAGGAACAGCCGCCCGCGCCGCGTCTTCCATTTCTCCGAGCGCCAGCGCGGGTCCGATGCCTGGCTGTTCCAGCGCTGGACCGGCAGCACATAGCCGGATGGCTTGGTCAGCCCGCGCTCGAACACTTTCGCCATGCGGCTGCGCTCTTCGGGGTCTTCCAGTTTGGAGTTGGACGGATCGACATTGTCGGGCAGCTTACCTTCCTTCAGCAGCCATTCGGCCGGGTCCTCATAGGCCTCGCTGACCATCGCCTTGTCGATGCCGAGTTCGCCGGCGATTGCCGTCAGCAGGTTTTCCGCCTGCTGCGGCCCGACCTTCGCATCGCTCTTTTCGCGCGCGATCAGCGACGGATCGCTCCATACCGGCTGGCCATCGGTGCGCCAATAGAGCGAAAAGGTCCAACGCGGCAGGCTTTCGCCCGGATACCACTTGCCCTGGCCGTAATGGAGGAAGCCGCCCGGCGCGAAGCGTTCGCGCAATTTACGGATCAGCGCATCGGCCTTTTCGCGCTTGGTCGGGCCGACGGCGGCGGTGTTCCACTCGGCGGACTCGAAATCGTCGATCGACACAAAGGTCGGCTCGCCGCCCATGGTCAGCCTGACATCACCCGCTTGAAGTGCGGCGTCGACCTTGTTGCCCAGCGCATCCAGCGCCTGCCAGCTTTCGTCCGAGAATGGCTTGGTGATTCGCGGATGTTCGGCAATGCGGTCGACACGCATGTCGAAGCCGAACTCGACATTGGCAAAGCTCGCCATGCCGGAAATGGGCGCGGCGTTGCGGAAATGCGGCGTGGCCGCCAGCGGCACATGGCTTTCGCCGGTGAGCAGGCCGGACGTCGGATCGAAGCCGATCCAGCCGGCGCCCGGCAGATAGACCTCGCACCAGGCGTGCAGGTCGGTGAAATCGACAGCGGTTCCGGCTGGGCCATCGAGCGCGACCAGATCGGGCTTCAGCTGGATCAGATAGCCGGAGACGAAACGCGCGGCGAGGCCGAGATTCCTGAGGATTTGCACCAGCAGCCAGCTCGAATCCCGGCACGATCCCTTTTTCGCGGCCAGCGTTTCCTCCGGCGAGAACACGCCGGTTTCCATCCGCACGATATAAGCGATCTCCCGCTGCAGCCGCGCATTGAGGTCGACGACGAAATTGACGGTGTTGGTGGCGCTACGGTCGATGGTTGCGAGGAAAGCAGACAGCAGCGGCCCCGCCGGCTCCGGCGTGCGGTAGATGGCGAGATCGTCCCTGATGTCTTCGGGGTACTCGAACGGGAAGGTCTCGGCCGATGGCTCGACGAAGAAATCGAACGGATTGTAGACCGTCATGTCGGCGACGAGGTCGACCTCGATCTTCAATTCCGTCACTGGTTCCGGGAAGACGAAGCGGGCCAGGAAATTGCCGTAGGGGTCCTGCTGCAGATTGACGAAGTGGTTCGCCGGCCCGACCTTCAGCGAATGGCTGAGCACCTTGGTGCGGGAATGCGGTGCCGGCTGCAGCCTGATGACCTGGGGCCCGAGAACCACCGGCCGGTCATATTTGTAATGGGTCAGGTGGTAGACGGCTGCCAGTATTGCCATGGGGCCCCGGAGATCGGCGTTTCTTCAGCCGAACCCTGACACATCTATTGGCCATTCTCCAAGCAGAGATGTTGCGCTGCACCTAAATTAAGCAGCCGAAGCCGGCTACGCTGTGTCGAGATTCAGGTCAGGCCGAGTCGAAAATGGCTGATACCGAGAACCGGAGCAGAGCGTACTTTTGGTACGCGAGCACCGGAAGCGCAGGTATCGGCCATTTGCAGGCCGGCCTCACTTGAATTCGGCACAGCTTAGAAAAACGCCTGTATCCCCGTCTGAGCCCTGCCAAGGATCAGCGCATGCACGTCATGCGTGCCTTCATAGGTGTTGACCGTCTCCAGGTTCTGCGCGTGGCGCATGACGTGGTAGCCGATCTGGATGCCGTTGCCGCCATGCATGTCGCGGGCCTGGCGGGCGATGTCGAGCGCCTTGCCGCAATTGTTGCGCTTGACGATCGAGATCATTTCCGGGGCCATCTTGCCTTCATCCATCAGCCGCCCGACGCGCAGCGAGCCCTGCAGGCCCAGCGCGATCTCGGTCTGCATGTCGGCGAGCTTTTTCTGGAACAGCTGCGTGCCGGCGAGCGGCTTGCCGAACTGCTTGCGGTCGAGTCCATACTGCCGGGCCCGGTGCCAGCAATCCTCGGCGGCGCCCATCGCGCCCCAGGAAATGCCGTAGCGGGCCCGGTTGAGGCAGCCGAATGGGCCGCCGAGGCCCCTGGCGTTGGGCAGCAGCGCGTCTTCGCCAACCTCGACGCCTTCCATCACCACCTCGCCGGTGATCGAGGCCCTAAGGCTGAGCTTGCCGCCGATCCTCGGCGCCGACAGCCCCTTCATGCCCTTCTCCAGCACGAAACCGCGGATTTCGTCCTTGCCGTTGTCGCCCTTCAGCTTCGCCCAGACCACGAACACGTCGGCGATCGGCGCGTTGGATATCCACATTTTCGAGCCGGAAATCTTGTAGCCGTTCGCCGTCTTCTCGGCCCGCGTCTTCATGCCGCCCGGATCGGAACCGGCATCCGGCTCGGTCAGGCCAAAACAGCCGATCCATTCGCCCGAAGCCAGCTTCGGCAGGTATCTCTTGCGCTGCTCTTCCGTGCCATAGGCATGGATGGGGTACATCACCAGCGACGATTGCACCGACATCATCGAGCGGTAGCCGGAATCGACCCGCTCGACCTCGCGCGCCACCAACCCGTAGGTGACGTAATTGGCGCCGAGCCCGCCATATTCCTCAGGGATGGTGATGCCGAGCAGGCCGGCCTCGCCCATCTCGCGAAAGATGCCGGCATCGGTCTTTTCCTCGAGATAGGCCTCCTCGATGCGCGGCGCGAGCTTGTCGGCGGCAAAGGCGGCCGCGCCATCGCGCACCATGCGCTCATCCTCGGAAAGCTGGTTCTCGATCAGGAAGGGGTCTTCCCAAACGAACGCGTTCTTGTCGGCGGCCATGGCTTCGCTCTCTCCCAAAATCTTGAAGTGCTCGGGCTTATCCGCCTTCGCTTCGGAAAAATCAAACAAAATTGCATCACCGATCAATGAGGTTTAGTAATGGATCATGAACGTCCAACGCCGGCTTTTGCCCAGCACCAGCGCCCTTGCCGCCTTCGAGGCCGTGGCCCGCCTTGGCTCCTTCACCGCTGCCGCCCAGGAACTCGATTTGACCCAAGGGGCCGTCAGCCGCCAGATAGCCCTTCTGGAGGAACAGTTCGGCCGCCGGCTGTTCGAGCGCGACAGCCGCAATGTTCGGCTGTCCACGGCGGGCGAAATCTATGCCGAAGCCGTGCGGGCGGCACTCGGGCAATTGCGCGACGCCGCGCTCGGATTGATGAGCAATCGGCATAGCGGCATGCTGAACCTCGCCATACTGCCGACCTTCGGCACGCGCTGGCTGATGCCTCTGATCCCGGATTTCGTCGCAGAAAACCCTGACATCACCATCAACTTTGTCACCCGCATCGGCCGCTTCGACTTCGCCCGCGAGCGGCTCGACGCCGCCATCCATCATGGCCAGCCCGACTGGCCGGACGCCGATTCCACATTGTTGATGCGCGAAACCGTGATGCCGGTGGTTTCGCCCGACTTCCTTGCCAGCCGCGATATCACCACGGCGGCCGACATCAGCCGCCTGCCGCTGCTGCACATGGCGACGCGTCCCGGGGCCTGGGGCGAATGGTTCGAGGAACAGGGCTTGAGCGCACCGATCGGACCCGGCATGCAGTTCGAGCAATTCGGCACCGTTGCCCAAGCCTGCATGGCGGGGCTTGGCGTCGCGCTCCTGCCGCAAGTTCTTATCGCCGGCGAATTGCAGCGCGGTCAGCTCGTTCCGGCGCCGGGACAGCCGATGCAAAGCCGCAGCGCCTACTACCTCGTCGTCCCGAACGACAAGCGCGGCCACCCGCCCGTCGTCAGCTTTCGCGACTGGCTGCTGGGCCAGGTTGAGAAGGAACCGGCCGTTCTGGCCTGGTAGCTACTTCCGCTTCATCGGCACGGTTTCCGGCTGGAAGCGCAGCGTTTTTGCGACTTGCGTTCGGCAACTTTCGCATCGAGCTTGCTTTTGATCCGGGCGAAAGCCTGGTCTCCATCGACCGAACTGCCACTCGCCATGCCCTCGTCCCAAAGACGCCCCAACTCTTGGACACTCACTTTCTCGAAACTTGCCATATCGCGCGTATCTCCACACAAGGATGGTAGATAACGCTCTAGCGATTGCAAGGAACCATTCGAGGCTACTTCCGCTTCAAGGCATCGGCCAGTGCTGCGCCAAACGCGCCTTGCTGTGCCGGTCGTTCCGGCTGACGCCGCGGCATCGGCGAAGGTTGCGCCGGCTTGCCGCCGCCATTGTCGCGCGGCCCCTTCGGCGTCCCGCCCTCGCCGCCGTCCTTGCGCATGGACAGCGCGATGCGCTTGCGCTTGATGTCGACATCGACGACCCGCACCTTCACCACGTCGCCGGCCTTCACCACCTCATGCGCGTCCTTGATGAAACGATCGGCCAGTTGCGAGACATGCACCAGCCCGTCCTGGTGCACGCCGATATCGACGAAGGCGCCGAAGGCAGCGACATTGGTGACGGTGCCTTCCAGAAGCATGCCGGGCTTCAGATCCTTGATGTCGTCGATGCCATCGGCAAAGGTTGCGGTCTTGAAGCCGGGGCGCGGGTCGCGGCCGGGCTTTTCCAGCTCGGCAATGATGTCGCGCACCGTCGGCAGGCCGAACCGTTCGTCAACGAAGACGCGCGGATCGAGCGCCTTGAGCGCTGCGCTGTCGCCCATCAGCGAGCGCACATCGCGGCCGCAGGCAGCGACGATCTTCTTGGCCACGCCATAGGCTTCCGGATGGACCGACGAGGCGTCGAGCGGCTCGCTGCCATTGGCAATGCGCAGGAAGCCTGCGGATTGTTCGAACGCGCGCGGTCCAAGCCGCGCCACCTTGAGCAGTCCCTTGCGGCTGGCGAACGGCCCGGTCGCATCGCGATGCGCGACAATGGCATCGGCAAGCGACGCGCCTAGGCCTGACACGCGGGCCAAAAGCGGCGCCGAGGCGGTGTTGAGATCGACGCCGACAGCATTCACCGCGTCCTCCACCACCGCCTCCAGCGAGCGGCCAAGCCGGTACTGGTCGACATCATGCTGGTACTGGCCAACGCCGATCGATTTCGGCTCGATCTTGACCAGTTCGGCGAGCGGGTCCTGCAGGCGCCTGGCGATCGACACCGCACCGCGCAGCGACACGTCGAGCCCGGGAAACTCAGCCGCCGCTGTCGCGGAGGCCGAATAGACCGAGGCGCCGGCTTCGCTGACGATCACCTTGAGCGGCTTTGGCCCACCATCCGAAGGCATGTCGGACAGCATGTGGGCGACCAGCTTTTCAGTCTCGCGGCTGCCGGTGCCGTTGCCGATCGAGATCAGCTCGACCTTGTGCAGGCGGATGAGCTTGGCGAGTTCCGCCTGCGTGCCGCGCACATCGTTCCGCGGCGGAAATGGATAGACCGTCGTCGTCGCCAGCACCTTGCCGGTGCCATCTACCACCGCGACCTTGACGCCGGTGCGGATGCCGGGATCGAGCCCCATGGTCGGCCGCGATCCGGCGGGCGCTGCCAGCAGCAAATCCTTGAGGTTGCGTGCAAAGACATGGATCGCCTCTTCCTCCGCCCGCTCGCGCAGGTCACGCATCAAATCGAGCGTCAGGTGCAGCGAAAGCTTGATCCGCCAGGTCCAGCCGACGACTTCCATCAGCCAGCGGTCGCCCGGCAGGCTGCCGCCGATGGCGTAGGCATTGGCGATCATCCGCTCGACCGGCTTCACCGGCGAGGCATCGTCGGCATCGACCTCTATGTCGAGCGACAACACCTCTTCGTTGCGGCCGCGCAGCATGGCCTGCGCACGGTGGCTCGGAACATTGGCCCAGCGCTCGACATGCTCGAAATAGTCGGAGAATTTCGCCCCGGCCTCCTGCTTACCGTCGACGACACGGGCACGCATGAAAGCGCGCTCCTTCATGTAGGTGCGAAGCTTGCCGACCAGATCGGCATTTTCCGCGAACTGTTCCGACAGGATGTCGCGTGCGCCTTCCAGTGCGGCCTTGGCGTCGGTCAAATCCTCGGTCACATAAGCCAGCGCCGCCTCGGCGGGCACCAACGACCGGTTGGCCAAAATAGCCTCCGCCAATGGCCCCAGCCCGCGCTCCCGGGCGATCTCGGCCTTGGTGCGGCGCTTGGGCTTGTAGGGCAGGTAGATGTCTTCCAGTTCAGCCTTGGTGGCGGCAGCCACAATTTTGGCCTCAAGTTCCTCGGTCAGCTTGCCCTGCTCGCGGATCGAACCGAGAATGGTATCGCGGCGCGCATCGAGTTCGCGCAGATAGGCCAATCGCTCGGCAAGGTCGCGCAATTGGGTGTCGTCGAGCCCGCCGGTGACCTCCTTGCGGTAGCGCGCCACAAACGGCACCGTCGCGCCCTCATCGAGCAACCCTATAGCTGCTGATGCTTGCTCCGGCCGCGCCCCGATCTCTGCCGCGATGATGGATGCGATGCGTTTGCTGTCTGCTGCCATGCTGGTCCCTGTCGCAAAGAGCGGCGACCATAGGCGCTGATGTCCGTCACGCCAACCGCAGTGTTCTCAAGCGTCAAAGAGGTCCACAGGAAAGCGCCTTGCCTTGGCTCGTCCTCAGACCATCCCGCTCAGCGCCTCGAAAAAGGCAACGATCTCGCGTTCGAGCGGATAATCTTCAGGCACCGGCTGCGACCCCATTTTTGCAATCACCACTTCCGTCTTCGGATCGACGTAGAGCCATTGGCCATGGATGCCGATGCCGCAGAAAGCACCGTTTGCCGCACCCGTTTGGTACCACTTGTTGCGATAGCGGCCCTTCGGGAACAGATGCACCATCGTGCCGCGCTGCCAGGCCTCCGCGCTGCCGCCGGCAACGGTCGTATCGCGCACCCAGCCTTCCGGCACGATGCGCCGGCCATTGGCCGTGCCGCCCTGCCGCATCATCTCGCCGATACGCGCCAGGTCGCGCGGCGTCACCGAAATGCCGCCGGCGGTGCGCGCCGTACCTTCCATGTCGACGCCGATCGAAGCCTCGCTGACAGCACCCAGCGGCAGCCACAGTTTCTCGCGCATCAGGTCGGGGAAGCGCTGGCCGGAAGCTCGTTCGAGCAGCAGGCCGAGCAGATCGGAATTGGGCGAACGGTAGCGGAAGGTTTTGCCATGCGGTTCTTCGAGCCGCTGCAAGGTCAGAATGAATTCGCGCAAGCTTTCAGTGCCGCCGCCCGGATTCCACAGCGTCGCGCGGCGGTAACGGGCAAAGGCGCTTTCGGGATCGAGATAGGCCTCCTCGAAATCGAGGCTGACGCTCATGTCGAGCACATGCCGGCAGCTTGCATCGGCATAGGCCGAGCCGGCGGCTTCCGGAATGTAGGCCGTCACTGGCGCTTCCGGGTCGAACACGCCCTCGCCTTCCAATATGCCGGCGATGATGGCGGTGACCGATTTGCTGATCGAAAAGACGATGTGACGGGCGCCGAAATCCATAATGGGCGCAAACCAGTCGCCGATGACCTTGCCAGCCTTCAGCACCGTCAGCGCGTCGCTGCTCGAACGTGTGAGGAATTCGGCCACCGTTTCCGGGGCGCTGGCGATCGAAACCTTTTCGCCGAGCAGGCCGCTCAGGTCCCGCACCGGCGCTTCGACGCTTCCCGGCGTCGCCCCCACGGGAGCGGTCGGCACCAGTTCGCCAAGGTTCTGGAATGACCAGCGGTTGAAGGGGTTTTCGCGCCAGTTGGAGAGCAGCACCTCATTACGGGCAAAGCCGTAGCGGATCTCGAACGCAGTCTTGCCAGTCATGAACGTTTCCTCGGAGGGATGATTTGTTGTGGGTCAACCAAGCTTCTTGGCGATGGCGTGCACCGCCTTCAGCGTTGCCACCGAATAGGCGACATTGCTGAAATCCGGATAGCTTGAAAGCTTGACCACGACCATGCCGGTGTCCCAGTCGATATGGATCATCTGCCCGAACACGCCCCGGCACATCAGTGCGCGTGAGCGCGGGTTTTCGATCCAGAACTGGTTGCGGTAGCTGCCCTCCGGCAGGCTCGGATTGAAATCCGGCGCATGCCTGCCGTTGCGCGTCGCCTCGATCCAGTCGGCCGGCACGATGCCGCGGCCATTGTCGAGGATCAACTGGCCGAAGCGGGCGTAGTCTCGCAGCGTCGCGTTGAAGCCGCCATCGGCCAGCGCATAGCCGGCGCTGTCAACCGTGAAGCAGGCGCTCTCGTCGGCGCCGAGCTTTTGCCACAGCTCCTCGGACACCAACTGCGCCAGCCGTTTACCGGTGACCCGCTCCATGATGAAGGCAAGCACGTCGGTCTCGATCGAGCGGTACTCGAACGCGGCGCCATGCGGCCGCACCTTGTCCTTCAGCTGCAGGATCAACTCGAACAGATGCGGCGGCCATTGGAAATCCGGATCGCTGTCCGGCGGCACCGGCTTCCAGCCGGTGGCGACATCGACCTGGCCGATATCGGAATAGCGATCGGTGTATTCCTCGGAAAAGCGAACACCCGTCGTCATGTCAAGCACATGCTGCACGCTGGCGCCGTCCCAGCCGGTCGCGCCGAGCTCCTGCAGATAGGCGGTCACCGGTTTGGCCGGGTCGATCAAGCCGCGCCCAACCAGAATACCGAACACGGTGCCTGTTACCGACTTCGCCATCGACTGCGACAGATGCAGCGTGCGCTCGGCCATGCCGTTGAAATAGCGCTCATAGGCGACCTTGCCGTCTTTGAGCACCAGGAAGCCGTCCGTGTAGGTCTCGTCGAGCAGGCCAACGAGCGTCGTCGGACGGCCCTTGCTGTCTTCCACCGGCAGCGCGTCGAGATCGGTCTCTGCGCGCTCAAGACGATGGCGATGGCCATTACCGCGCCAGACCTCGATGGTCGGCAGGAATTCGCGGATGTGTTGGAAGGCCCAGCGATTCCATGGCGGCCGGTCCCAGTCGAGCTTCGGCAGCACCATTTGAGGCGGCGAGCCCTGCATGATCGGCGGCCGAGGATCGCTGTTGCGATAGGAGTCCATGAAAGCCATTCCGGAAAAGAAAAGACCCGGCGGCGCATGCCGCCGGGTCTGTCAGACTGCGGTTATTTCTGCAGTTCGGTCCAGATCTTGGTGTAGATGTCCTGAATCTCAGGCGCGCACATCTTCTGGAATTCGCCCTGTGCCTTCGCAGCCTCCGGAATGACGACTTCCGGCGCATCCTTCATATCGGCCGGCATGTATTTGTCCGAGCCGGTAATGGCGTTTGCGTAACGGTGGAAGGCCGAGAGGCCGGCCGCGTTTTCCGGATCCATGATGAAGTTCTGGAACAGCTTGGCGTTCTCGACATTCTTGGCTTCCTTGAGAACGACGACGTTATCGCTCCACAGGCCGTAGCCTTCCTTCGGATAATTGTAGTGGATGGCCGGATTGGCCAACCGCTGGCGTAGCGCCGAGCCGTTCCAGTCGCTGGTCGCCTTGAAGTCGCCGGCGCCCATCTTTTCGATGGTGTTGTATTCCATGGCGATCCAGTTTGGCTTGGCCGCGACAAGCGTGTCGCGCACCTTCTTCAGCACCGTCTTGTCGTCGGTGCACTGCTGGCCGCCGACATATTTGATCGCCGCGAAGATAACGTCATTCATCTCGGGAACGACATTGGTCTTGCCCTTCAGCTCGTCCGGCGTGTTGAAGATGATGCCCCAGCTGTCGGCTGGTCCCTTGTAGGCATCGGTGTTGACGACGACGCCGACGGTGCCCAGCGCCCACGGCACGGAATATTTGCGGCCGGGGTCGAAGTCTGGATTGGCCCATTCCGGCGCCACGTTCTTGAAGTTCTCCATCTTGCCCGGATCGGTCTCCTGCACGAGGCCCTCCTTGATCCAGATCGGCACGTAGGTTTGCGACGGAACGGCGATGTCGAAGCCGGTGCCGCCCTGGCGTACCTTGGCGAGCGCCGTATCGTTGGAATCGTAATCGGTGATCGTCACCTTGACGTTGTATTTGGCTTCGAACTTTTTGATCACATCGGGGCTGGTATAGTTGCCCCAATTGTAAATGTTCAGCTCGCCATCGGCGCGGGCCAGGCTCGTCGTTGCGAGCAGCGCCAACCCGATGGCGGCTGTCGTTGTTTTCCAGTTCATGGTTTTAGCTCCCATTTGTCGGTTCAGTCTCTTTTCCTGCTGACGAAGAAAAACAACGTGACGATCGCGACCGAAAGCAGCAGGAAGGCGGTCGATATCGCGTTGATCTCAGGCGTGATGCCGCGGCGGATCTGGCCGAGCATGTAGGTGGGCAGCGTATCCTGGCCGCCCGATTTGACAAACTCGGTGATGACGACGTCATCGAGCGAGATGACGAAGGCCAGCATCAGTCCGGCCAGTATGCCGGGCCACAAAAGCGGCAGCGTGATGCGGCGGAAGGTCTTCCAAGGCGTCGCGTACAGATCGGCGGCCGCGCGCTCCAGCGTCAGGTCCATGTTTTCCAGCCGCGCCCGGATCGGCAGATAGGCGAACGGGATGCAGAACGCCGTGTGCGCGGCGATCAGATAGCCAATGCCGGAATAGCCGGTGAAGATCTTGATGCGCGAGAAGAAGATCAGCAGCGCCACGCCGGTGACGATCTCGGGCACCATCAGCGGCTGGTTGATCGCCGCATATTTGAAGGTGAGGCCCGGATAGGACGCGGTGCGCGTGGTGGCGAGCGCGGCCATGGTGGCAAAGATTGTCGACAGCACCGCAGCGACGGCGCCGATCTGGAACGAGCGTAGCGTCGCGTCGATAACTTGCACGTTCTGCCAAGCCGACTGGAACCAGCGCATCGAAAAGCCGCCCCATTCCGACGTCGAGTTCGCCGCGTTGAAGGCATAGGCGACCAGCACGATGATCGGCAGATAGAGCACGATAAAACAAGTCGCAGCGATCACCGTGAAGCCGGTCTGGTGCTTGATGGAAAAGTTCTTAGCCATGCCGCGCCCCCGACTTGCCGGCATTGCGCACATAGGCAAGCAGCGCCACCATGACGATGATCATCACCGTGATCGACAGCGCCGAGCCGAGCGGCCAGTTGCGGCCTTGGCCGAACTGCAATTCGATCAGGTTGGACAGCATCATATTCTTGCCGCCGCCAAGCACGCTCGGCGTCACATAGGCGCCAAGGGCTGGAATGAAGACCAGGATGGAGCCGGCAATGACGCCGGGTTTGACCAGCGGGAAAATGATCTTCCGCAATACCTTGAAACGGGTCGCGTAGAGGTCGTAGCCCGCCTCGACGAGGCGAAAATCAAGCTTCTCCATGCTGGCATAGATCGGCAGCACCATCAGCGGCAGGTAGACATACGCCATGCCGATCAGGATCGCCGTGTCGGTGAAGAGGATCTGCACCGGCGCTGAGACGATACCAAGCTTGATAAGGATGGTGTTGATGATGCCTTCGTTGCGGATGATCTGCAGCACGGCGAAGGTGCGGATCAGAAGGTTGGTCCAGAACGGAATGGTGATCAGGAACAGCCAGAGATCCCTGGTTTTCTCGCTCCGCGTCGCCATGAAATAGGCGGTTGGAAACCCCAATGCCAAAGTGGCGATCGTCGTTATCACCGCCAGCTTGATCGAGCGCCAGAAGATGGTGACATGCGCTGCCGCAAGCGAAAGCGTATCGTCGAAAATGTCGCGTTCCATGAACACCGACAGCCAGGCATCGGGCGAAAACTGCCACTTCACATCGCCATAGGGGCCAGGCGTCAGGAACGAGTAGATCAGCACGATCAGCAAGGGGCCGGTCGCGGCGAGGAAGATCACCAGCAAGGCTGGCGCTGACAGCAGCCACCGGTCGCGCACATCGCGTCGCTCCGCTGCCTTGGCGACTTGTTCCGCGGTCGCCATGATCAGTCCTTCAGCACTTGCGCGGCGTCGTTGCCGATCGTGATGCCGATCTGGCCGCCCTGCACGAAGCCGTCACCGGCGCCGCGGCTGTTCTGACGCCGCACGATGAACGGCTCGCCACCGGCAAGGCGCAGATGGAAGTGCGTGTCGGTGCCGAGATAGACGATGTTTTCGACGGTACCGGACAGCGAAGCGCTCGGGCTGGCCGTGCCCAACTGCGCATGCTCTGGACGCACGACGATGGTGACCTTGCCGCTGGGGCTGAAGCCTTCCGGCAGCGAGGCTGGGATTTCCACACCAGACGGCAGCTTCACCGTCGCCCGGCCACCAGTCGCGCTAACCACATCCGCCTTGAGGAAGTTCGACTCGCCGATGAAGTCGGCGACGAAACGCTCGGCCGGCCGGTCGTAGATGTCGCGCGGCGAGCCGACCTGCAGGATTTTGCCCGACGACATCACCGCGATGCGATCCGACATGGTCAGCGCTTCCTCCTGGTCGTGGGTGACGAAAATGAAGGTGATGCCCGTCTCGTGCTGCAGCCGCTTCAATTCGATCTGCATTTCCTTGCGCAGCTTGTAGTCCAGGGCCGAGAGCGGTTCGTCGAGCAGGAGCACCTTGGGCTGCGGCGCCAGCGCCCGGGCGAGCGCCACGCGCTGCTGCTGGCCGCCGGAGATCTGGCTGGTGCGGCGGCCCGCCAGCGCCTCCATCTTCACCAGTTTCAGCATCTCGGCGACGCGCGCCTTGGTCTCGGCCTTCGGCTTGCCCAGCATTTCCAGGCCAAAGCCGATATTGTCGGCGACCGTCATATGCGGGAACAGCGCGTAGGATTGGAAGACGGTGTTGACCGGTCGCTTGAAGGGCGGCAACGGCGCGATGTCCTGGCCGTAGAGGAGGATTTCGCCGGCGGTTGGAAAGTCGAAGCCGGCAATCAGCCGCAGCAACGTGGTCTTGCCGCAGCCGGATGGTCCCAGCAGTGTAAAAAACTCATTCTCGCGGATGGATACCGAGACCGTATCGAGGGCAGCGACCTGCCCCTCACCCGATCCGAAAATTTTACTGACGTTTACGACTTCAATTGCATTCCGATCCGGTTTTTCCGGCACGATACGCCTCACTGTTGACCCCGCTCTTGCTGGCGGAGTTTTTCCCCTGTTCGATGTGACCACACGGCCGGTAGGTTGGCAAGTCCGGCATTGAATCACAGTTCAGTCAGTCATTTCGTCTTGCAAGCGGCAAGCTGTGCAAGCCGCATGCCATTGTCAGGCCTGGTAGGTGACCTTGCCACCGCAGACCGTCGTCACCGGTCGCAGCTTGTGCAGATCGGCCGGCGCCGTCTTCTCGATATCGGCCGACAAAACCACCAGATCCGCCATGTAGCCGGGTTTCAGAACGCCTTTGCGATGCTCGGCGAATTCGGCATAGGCGCCCTCGACCGTGTAGGCGGCAATCGCTTCCTGCAGCGAGAAACTCTGGTCAGGATCGCCTTCTGCCCATGGTTTGCGCTGCACTGCCGCCTGAATGCTCAGGATCGGGTCGATCGCTGCCACCGGCCAGTCCGAGGCGAACACGACATGGGCGCCGGCGCTTTTCAGGGTGCGCCAGGCATAGCTCAGCGGCCAGCGGGCCGGTCCGATGCGTGACACCGTCGGCTCCAGTGGAAAATCCATGGCGCCGGGCGGATGCGACGGCTGCATCGAGGCGATGACGCCGAGTTCGGCAAAACGCGGCACGTCGGCTGCTGTGGTGACCTCGATGTGCTCAACCCTGTGCCGGCTGTCGCGCTTGCCATTGAGCTTCTGCGCCGCCTCGTAACCGTCGAGCACTGCGCGCACCGCGCCGTCACCGATCGAGTGCACCGCGATCTGCAGCCCGCGTTTGTCGATAGCCACGGCGAGATCGATAAATTGCTGCGGCGTGAACAGCGGCTCGCCCACCCAGTCGGGACGATCCGCATAGGGTTCGACCATAACAGCGGTCCAGGAATCGAGCACGCCGTCATAGAACACCTTGACCATGCCCGATGACAGCCACTCACTGTGGTAGCGCTCGGCCATGACGGACGCCTTCTCGAGCATGTCGAGCGTCATGAAATTCTTGTAGTGGAACGGGATCTTGACGCGGCAGGGCAATCCCTCCTCGCCCTCGATCTCGGAAAGCAGTTCGAGCTGGTAGAGATTGCCGTCCATGTTCTGGATCGAGGTGATGCCGTGGCGCGCGCACCATGCAAGCCCGCGCCGCATGATGTCACGGTCAGCGGCCCGCTCGGCGGCCGACGGCATTGGGTCGGGCTCACCGCCGGTCGACAGCCCCAGCCGCACCCGGCTTTCGCCGGCAAGGTCGAGCACCGGACCGAAGGCCTCGCCCTCGCGCAATTCGCCCGCGGCCAGGCCGTCGCCACCCATCACGATCTCGTTGCCCGGACCGAGCGTGCGTCCCTTCAGGATGCCGGCTATCTCCAACGCCTTGGTGTTGGCCCACATCGTATGGTGGTCGGGCGCTGCCATGCAGAAGGGGCGGTCGGGCAGGATGGCGTCGAGATGATGGCGTGTCACCCGCTCGTCGCCGAGCACGGTGTAGTCGACGCCCTGGCCCACAAGCATTTTCGCCTCGGGCCGCGTCGTTGCGTAGTCGCGGATGGCGCTTTGAAGCGCCTCGAAGCCATGGATACCGCCGAGTTGAAGATGCGCGAGCTCGGCCCCTCCCGAGAACAGATGCATGTGGGCTTCGATGAAACCGGGCAGGACCGAACCGCCCTTGGCGTCGATCACCTCTGTGGTCGTTCCCTTGAGTTTTTCGATGGCGGCGTGGTTGCCGATGGCGATGATGGCGCCGTCCTTGACGGCAATCGCCTCGGCGGCGGGATTGTCATCGTCCATGGTCCGCACGCGACCATTGATGACGATCAGATCAGCATTTTGACCCGCACCCGTGACAGACATCGCGACTCCGCGCTTTTGACGACTGGCTGAGACCGACAACCCTCTTGTCCGACAAGCTGCCACTCCGCTGGAGCGGCGTTATCGGACGAAGACTGATGCCAGTGCGCTGCTTCGAAATTCCCCTTGTGATCTCTCAAAACAGCGTGGATAAAAGAATGCGACTAATTATTCGCGTTTGTCAACGTGCCGAATTTCGAATGTATTGTGGACAACACACCACGCCAATGTTGAGACCGGGACCTGTGTTGAAACCGGCAGGGAACGAAGGCATCAATCCGTGAAGCGCAGTCTCAGCCGCGAAACCAGGATGGCGCTCGAACCGCGCAAGCAGCCGCGGCAGGAACGGTCGAGCAAGGTGGTCGACCGGATACTCGATGCGGCTTTGATCCTGACGCGGGAGCAGGGAACCAAGACGCCGACGACGCTCGCCATTGCCCGGCGCGCGGGCCTGTCGGTCGGTTCGGTCTACCAGTACTTTCCCAACAAGGAAGCCATTCTCCTCGACCTCGCCCGGCGCTGGCTGTCGTCGTTTCCCGAGGTGATCGCCAGGCGCATCGAGGTCACCCCACCCACCAACCGCGACGAGTTTCGGCAGGAGGTGCGCAAGCTCTTCATCGATACCTCCAGAATATATCTCGAAAACGCCACCCTGATGCCGGTGATCGAGGCGATATCCGGCAATGCCGACCTCAGGCCGATCCAGGACGAATATGACGAGCAGATCATCGCGCTTTACGCCGCGTGGCTGCAGCATGTGAACCCGGCCCTTGAAGACAAGATCGCCAGCCGGCTCGGCGTGCTGATGATGGATGTCGGGCACGCCTGCCGGCTTGTGGGGTTGAAGCGGGATCGCAAGACATACGACCTCATCGAGGACGATGTGGAAAGAATGTGGCTCGCTTTGGTCACCCCCTATCTCAACCTTGACTGATTTCGCTATTTCGAGAGGAAATTCATGAAGACTGTCTATTCGCCGCTTCATGCCGGCCATGCCGGCCAGATGGAACTGGTCACGTCGGCAATCGTGCCGGGTTTCGAAAAGCCGTCGCGGGCCGAGTTCATCAGGGCGCGGGTCGAGAGCGAGAAGCTGGGGCCGATCCTCGGACCGGTCGAGCATGATCTCACCGCGGCCAAGCGCATCCACAAGGCCGACTATATCGACTTCCTGCCCACCGTCTGGCCGGCGTGGAAGGCCGCCGGCTTCGAGGGCACGGCGATGCCCTTCACCTGGCCGACGCGCGGCCTGCGCGGCGACGTGCCACCCAAGCGCGTCGACGCCTTGCTCGGCTACTATTCCTTCGACGCCGGCGCCACCTTCGTCGAAGGCACATGGACCGCGATCAAATCGTCCTATGACGTGGCGCTGACGGCGGCGGCCTTGGTCAAGGGTGGCGAGCGGTCGGCCTTCGCGCTCTGCCGCCCGCCCGGCCATCACGCCGGTGCCGGGTTCATGGGCGGCTACTGCTACATCAACAATGCCGCGGTCGCCGCGCAGTGGTTCCTCGATCAGGGCGCAAAACGCGTCTCGATCCTCGACGTCGACTATCACCACGGCAATGGCACGCAGGAGATCTTCTATGAACGCGCCGACGTGCAGGTTCTCAACCTGCATGGCGATCCCATGGTGGAGTATCCGTTCTTCCTCGGCCATGCCGATGAACGCGGCGCCAGCGCCGGCGAAGGTTTCAACGTCAATTATCCCATGCCCTTCGGCACCAATTGGGACGCCTGGAACGCCTCGCTGGAGGACGCTTGC
This sequence comes from Mesorhizobium sp. M0761, assembly GCF_040320205.1. NCBI lineage: Bacteria > Pseudomonadati > Pseudomonadota > Alphaproteobacteria > Hyphomicrobiales > Phyllobacteriaceae > Mesorhizobium > Mesorhizobium sp. M0761. Next base: position 232,165 of record NZ_JAMYPF010000001.1, on the reverse strand, counting down.
GCCAAGCTCGCCGCCTACGCCCCCGATATCGTCATCGTGTCGCTCGGCGTCGACACCTTCGAGAAGGACCCGATCAGCCAGTTCAAGCTGAAAAGCCCGGACTATCCGAAGATCGGCCATCGCATCGCCAAGCTCGGCCTGCCGACGCTGTTCGTGATGGAAGGCGGCTACGCCGTCGAGGAGATCGGCATCAACGCCGTCGGCGTGCTCACCGGCTTCGAGGACAAATAGGAAAGCAATTCCAGGATAAGTGTGAGGCGGTTTTCCGGCCGGAATTGCGCCAAGGAGATATGGGGCGGCTCCGGCCGCCCCGACCATCTAGGCGGCCGCAGCCGGGTTGGGTGCAACCACCGGAACGGCTGGCCTTCGCGACCGGCCGATGCGGTAGACAATCACCGCCGCAATCACGCCTGCCGCCAGGATGGCGAGCGCCAGCAACGGCCGGTACCAGAACCAGGCAATCGCGATCGTCACCGTGCCGACCAGGATCGCCAGAACGAAGGCGATGATGCCGGTGCCCATCCGCGCCATGCTGCCGAGGAAGGGTATGACGTCGAGGATCACCCCGATCGGGCTGAGGAACAGCGCAAAGCCTATGGTCAGCAACAGCAAGCCGGCGCCGCGCAGCAGCCAGGTGATCAGCGTGTTGGCGCTGACGGCGTCGGCGAACATCTTTTCGGCCGGGACGTTGCCGGTATCGACCATCAGCAGCGCATCGCCGGCTTGCGTCTGGTAGGGCTCGAAGCGGCTGCCGGCCTGGCGCGCGACGATGCTGATCACGCCCAGCGGCGCCAGTTCGTAGCCGATGCGATAGTCACCCAAAGCGGGCGTCGTGTTGTCATTGCCGAGAAAAATCTTGCCATCGACGATGCTGAGCGGTTTCGTTCCGGTATAGGCAGCCTTTATCGCCGCCGACTGGTCGGCTGAGAGCGAATAGTCCTTGTCACCCTCGATACGGTCCAGCACCGGCGTATCGAGATCGAAGGCGACAAGCTTGCCCTCGGGAATCTGGAAGGTCCGGCCGTGGATTTCCATCGGCGGATTCTGGTGGCCGTCCGGCTTCTGAAGTCCGACGAGTCGATCTGGCTGTCGTCCCACACCTTGGAATAGCTGTAGGTGGTCACCGTCTCTTCGCCACCGCCGAGCTTCTTGGTCGTCTCCGACTTGGACTCTTCCTTCCACTGATACATCTCGACGCTGCGCGACAGCCGCAGCCCTTGCGCCGCAATGCCGAAATCCGGATCCGCCAGGCCGCTGTCCGCCGTCACCAGTCCGCTGACATGAACCAGCTTGCCGTCATTGGCGGTATCGACGCTGTCGGCGCCGACCGAAACCACCGCTCCAGAACCTTCGGCCAGCGAGCGCGCCGTCTGCACGGCGCGGCCTTCGTTCCAGAACAGCCCGATCACCATCAGCACGATCAGGATAAGGCCGAAGATGACCCCGCCGACCGCGCGCTTGATCCGCCCGAACCACGAGACGGATGTGACTTCCCGAAATGAATCGCTCATCGTTTCCCCCGAAACAAAGTTATCCCAAAATTACAACGCGGCCGGCGGCCGCGTGTTTAACCCGTCAATCGGCGTGGATCTGCGCGCCGCAATCCCTGTCGCCGGCGCAGGCGTGCACCGCCCGTGTCGTGCCGCCATCGCCAACCCGCCACGGCGAGGCAGACAGCGGCGCCTGGCGATTGCCCCCGAGAAGATCGAGCGCCCGCATCGCCGTCTCTTCACCAGCCTCGTCACGCTTGACGATCTCGACATCCTTGAGGCCGATCGCGGCAAGCTGCGGCATCACCACATCGGGGTCGCCCGCCACCACGATCAGCGACGGATCGAGCGACGCCAGGGCCAGCGCCTGTTTCTGAACCGCATCGAGCGTCAGCTTTGTGCGCGCCGCCATGCGGGTTTGCTGGTCCTCCAGCGTCGATCCGCTGCCGACCGCGCCAATCAGCGAGGAGAACAGACCAGCCGACGTCTCGGCCGATCCAGCCAGCGCCCGGCGATAGACAGTCACCGTGCGGTCGACTTCGTCGTGCGCCACCGGCAAGGTGGTCAGGCCGGCAAATCCTTTCAGGATTTCGGTAATCGCCGGCCCGGTGTTGGCGCGCTCGACGGTGGTTGCCACGACCAATCCCGAGCCGACCTTCATCGGGCTCATCAGATAGCTCGACACGCCATAGGAGTAGCCCTTCTCCTCGCGGATCACCGAATTCAGCCGGCTGGAGAAATCGGCGCCAAGCAGGTTGGAGACCGCGGTCGATTCAGCGCGCTCGCTCTCGTCGGTGCCGGGCGCCGGCCGCGCCACGAACAGCGCCGACTGGCTGGCGCCGGGTTCGGGCACCAGCAGCACTTTCTGTCCCCCGTTGAAATGCGCCGCCGGCGACGGCTCGACGGCATAGCCGGCGGTGTCGCTTGTCCACGCGCCGAATGCTTTTTCAAGGCTGGCGGCGACGGTCGCGACCGGCATCGGGCCGACGCTGTAGAAGGTCACCGCCTTCGGCGTGAACTCCGCCTTGAATGCGTCCCTCGCCTCGTCGAGCGAGATCGAGGTCAGCGCCTTTGCCGACCAGTCCACCGCTGCCTTGCCCGGCACCTGCGGGATCAGCGTCGCCTTTGCCATGCGGCCGGCAACGCCGGGCAGATCCGCCTCGCGGGCGTTTAGCCAGTCGACCGTCTGCGCCATCAGCACCGTCCATTCGGTCTTGTCGAAACGAGGCTTCAGTACCGCGTCGGCGAGCAGGCCAATACCCTGGTCGAGCTTTTCCGGCGGCACGCCAAGCGTCATCATCGTGGTCAGCGTTCCGGCCTGGTGGCTGACGCCGGCGCCGATGTCGCTGGCCGCCTTGGCGAAATCAGCCGAGCCGCGATCGGCGGCCCCGCGTGTCGCCATGCTTGCTGCAAGCTCCAGCAATCCCTCCTTGCCTTCCGGCACGCTGTTCCAGCCGCCGGCGGCACTGGCCGCGACATAGACCATCGGCGCTTCCGGCATTGTGTAGTGGACGAGTTTGATGCCATTCGAGAGCGTCGCCGTTTCCATGGCGGGCAGTGTTGCCGAAGGCGCTTGCCCGGCCGCATGCTTCGGAATGTCGATCGCCGCTCGCTCCGGTGCGGTGAACGGCTGCGGTGTGCCGGACGAGCCGATCAGTGCATCGGGATAGCTGCCCCGCGGGCCGGGCTTCAGCATCAGTACGCTGGCATCTTCCGGTTTCAACAGCCGCTTCATCGTTGCCTCGACATCCGCCACGCTGGCGTCCTTCACCCGCGGGGCGTCGACCAGCGCGCTCTGCGCATCGCCGAGCACGTCGGCATTGTAGGAGACGACGCCGGCGCGATCCTTCAGTGCTTCGCTGCCGAGCCGCGCTGCCTGCAAGATGCCGGTGCGCGCACGCTCGACATCGACCGGATCGAGCGGGGTCTTCAGGAAATTCGCGAACGCCGTTTTCATCGCGCTTTCCAGCGCTTCCGGCGCCACACCTTCGGCGGCACCCGCCTCGAAGGTAAAGCGGCCACCGAGCAGACCGCCGGTCCAGCTCGCGCTGGCATAGGTGGCAATGCCCAACTGCGAAACCAGCCGGTTGCGCAAAAACCCATATTCGCCGTTGCCGAGCAGTTCGGCGGCAATGCTGAGCGCACCATTGTCGGGCGACTGCGCCACCGGGCCACTGAAGCCGACCACGACGATGGGGCTTGGCACACGATCCTCGAGCACCAGCTTGAGCCGGGCCTGCGTCGGTGCCGGCACGGCGGGCCGCACCACATCGGCGCCGCGCGCCACGCGGCCGAACGTGTCGGCAATCAGCGCCTTGGTGTCGTCGATCTCCAAGTCGCCGACCAGCACCAGCACCGCATTGTTGGGCAGATAGTAGCTGTTGAAGAAACCCCTGACATCGTCGAGCGTCGCCGCATCGAGATCGGCGACCGAGCCGATGACCATGCGGCTATAGGGATGCGGCTTCGGGAACAGCCCGGACCAGAAAGCTTCCCAGCCGGATGCGCCGGCCTTGTCGAGCACGTTCTGGCGCATCTCGTTCTTGACCACCGAGCGCTGCAGATCGAGCTTGGCCTGAGTCACCGAGCGGCCGAGATTGGCCATGCGGTCTGCCTCAAGCGACAAGATCATCGGCAGTGACGACGACAGCCCGTCGACATAATAAACCGTGCCGTCCTCGGTGGTCCAGGCATTGATCTCGTTGCCGAGCGCGGCGTGCGCGCCGAACACGTTCGGCCAGGCCGGCGTGCCGGAAAACATCAGATGTTCGAACAGATGCGCAAAGCCCGAGCGTCCCGCGGGTTCATTCATCGACCCGACGCGGTAGCGCAGGTTCATCACCACCTTCGGCACGCGATGGTCGGGCACCAGCACCACCTGCAGCCCGTTGTCGAGCGCATAGGTAACGGTCGGCTCAGCCTTGGCGGGCGCTGCCATGCCGGCAAGAACCGCAAGCACCACCGTGAACGCCAGGAAAACCTGCTTCATCATGACCCCCGATGCTGATGGCCGCGAGCAAGCGCCGCCAAATCCGCCGTATGACCGAAGGGATGCCCACCCCTGCCGGCTGCCGAGACCCTATCGGAATCGATCGGCCCTCGATACGGCAGTATCGCAACACCCTCTGGCTTTTTCGTGTCGGCGTTTCAGGCCTTTTGCAGCGGAAAAGGCCGCGAAAGCCGCCCCTGAGTCGCTTGAGTCCAATAATATTGATTTTGTCAAATCGCGTTTGATGTCGGATTCATCTGCGGGTAGATTAGACCCGAATCAGCCGGTCCTTGGGGGGCGCGGCGACCACCCAAAGTCTCAAGTTCCGGCCAATGACCGGCACCAGACGCGGACGGCTTCGCGTTCCCTGAATGGATTCGGCGATCAGCGCGACCGCCGCGCCGTGTGAGTGCTTCGTAAACGTGATGCGTCTTCAAGTTCGGCCGCTGCTAACCCCAGCGTCCGGGCTCAAGAAAAGACTCCGGCCATGACATACAACCAAAGCATCCAATGAGCAGTTCCGCCGCGCTTCTCCAATCCGATACGTTAGGCTCGCGCCTCGAATCGCGCGGCGATCTCACCTCCTTTTTCATGCAGCTTGCCGCCGAGATCGGCGCCGACAGCTACATGCTCGTCGCCATCGTCCACGACCAGGACCGCAACGACGCCCGCATCGTCTCATCCAACTGGATCTTCGACGCCATTGAACTGATCGGCAAGCGGCTGATCGCCGGCCTTGCCCAGGGACCGCTGACCGTTGCACCTGGCATCCGCCCGAGGCCCCTGGTCGCCGCCGCGGCACCCGACGCCGGCGGACTGCTCACAGGCGAAGAGGCGCGCCTGCTCGACGTGCTTGGACATGCCGAAGTCTATTCACTGCGGCTCAATGTCGGCCGCCAGCGGCTGTTTGCGCTTTTCTCGGCGGCCGAGGCCGGCAGTATCGACCAGCCGGCGCTGATGAAGGCTCAGTTGAAGTGCTGTTACGCGCTGTCCGCCATCCCGCAATTGATCGCCGCCGTCGCCATGCAGGACCCGCTGTCCGACCGCGAGCGCGAATGCCTGTTCTGGGTGTCTGAAGGCAAAACCACCGATGAGGTCGCAGTGATCCTCGGGGTCTCGTCCAACACCGTCAACAGCTACATCACCCACGCCATCCAGAAATTCGCGGCGTCGAACCGCGCGATGGCCATCGCCACGGCGATCAGGAGCGGCATCATTTGAAACATGCTGACATCAAGGCGGCGGCCGAAGCCCTTTTCAACGAGCAGCGCAATCCGTTCGGCGCCTTCTCCATCGGTTCCGAGACGCACCATGCCGTTACCATCCCGGACGCGGTGCGCCGCTGCCGCTGGATCGCCGTCGACATCAACGCGTCGGCGTTTGGCCTCTACTTCGTCAGCCCCTCGCCGGAACGGGCGCGCCTGGTGCCGAGCTTCGATTCCGACTATCCCGCCACCGCGGTGACAACCAAATTCATTGCCGGCGCCAACGGTGAGGAGATGGTTCGCCACAGCGGCGCCTCGACAGCGCCGCGCTGGTGGGCCGATGACGGCATCGCCGGCTCGGACGCCGTCTTCAAGAACCTCGCCTGGGCGGAGCGGACGGAGCCGCTGGCGCCGGGCACCAACGGCATTGGCTTTCCCGTCCATGCCGATCGCGGCCATTGCGGGCTGGTGGTGTTCCTCGGCTCGACGATCGCTTTGCCGGAGGACACGCTCTACGAAATCCACGCCCGCTGTTTTTCGCTGTTCGCCGCCGTCGCCCGCATTCGTCCGAACGATGCCGGCCGGATGCGGTCGATCTCCAAGCGTGAACTGGAGTGCCTGAAGCTGACCGCCAACGGCAACACCAGCGAAGAGATCGCCAGGCTGTTGAAGCTGTCGGTCCACACCGCCAACCAGTATCTCACCCAGTCGACGCAGAAGCTCAACGCGGTCAACCGCAACCAGGCGGTGGCCAAGGCGCTGCGGCTGGGGCTGATCGAGTGATCGCGTCTGGCAGTTGGAGTAAGACAAAAGATCAGCGATAGGCGAGCGGCTCGGTCCTGCGGATTCGCGCCTCTTCGATCACCGTCTCCAGCAAAGCGGTGTTGTGCTCGGGGTCTTCCCCGGGCTTTTCGAACGACACATAGTTGACCGCGACCGAAGACCTCTCCTCGCTCAGCGTCAGCTGGAAATAGACGGTGACGCCCGGCGGCCGAAGCTCGAGATCGAGCACGATGCGCGGGCTGCCGCTCCAGTCGACATGTGCCTCTCCGCCATGGCCGAGCCTGAGCGTGCCTGGGAGGAAAAAAAGCTCCACAGCCGAATCCACCAGATCCGACAGGCAAGCGAAATGCTCGAGCCGGATGAAGGCGATGTAGTCGGCGACGTCGATCAGCCGCAACTCGTCGACCACCTGCTCGATGGCCTTGGCGACGATGAGTTCGCGGGATTTTGCGTGCGGTTGGCGGTTCATGAAATTTGTCTCCGCTCAGCCTTTTTGGAGTAGACGATCCGCACCAGTTCGGCGACGGCCTGGTAGAATTGCGACGGGATCACGCTATCAACCGAAACTTGCTTGTACATGGAGCGGGCGAGCGCCACGTCCTCGAAGATCGGGATGTTGTGCTCCTTGGCAATCTCGCGAATCTTGAGCGCCACAAGGTCCTGGCCCTTGGCCAGCACCATGGGTGCTGAATCCTCGTCGCGGACATATCTGAGCGCGATGGAAAAGTGCGTCGGATTGGCGATGATCAGCGTCGCGCGCGGCACCGCCGTCATCATCCGCTTGCGCGCCCGGTCGCGCGCCAGCGAGCGCAGCCGCGACTTGATGATCGGGTCGCCCTCGGACTGCTTGAACTCGTCCTTGACCTCCTGCTTGGTCATCCGCAGATCCTGCTTCCAGTGGAAGCGCGACCAGACGACGTCGACCGCCGCGATCAGCCCCATGACGAAGACGATCGCCACCAATATGTCGACGGTGATGCTTTTGATGACGAGGCCGAAAGCGACGGGGTTGGTGATCATGCCGGCCAGGAGCTGGCGGTAGTCCTGCGATAGCGTGAAGTAGAGCACGATGCTGGCGAAGCCGAGCTTGCCCAGCGATTTCAGGAACTCGACCCAGCCCTGAATGCCGAACATCCTGGTCCAGCCTTTGGCTATCGAGATGCGCGACAGTTGCGGCCGGATCCGCTCGCCGACGACTTGCGGCATGTTCTGCAGCACCGAGGCGCCGATGCCGGCCACCACCAGCAGCACCAGCAGGCTGACGACGGCGTTGCCTATTTCCATCATCACGGTCTTGTAGAGCGCGATGACGTCGGTCTCGGTGTCCATCGGCCACGCCTCGGGCTTTTCCAGGAACATCGACAGGAACATGCCGAGATCAACGACCGCGTCCTTGGCGTAGAAGACGGTGAACACCAGTATGGCGATGAAGGACGCCAGAAGTGCGGCCTCTCGCGAATGGGGCAGCTTGCCCTGTTCGACGGTGTCGCGGATCTTCTTTTCGGTCGCGTCTTCGGTTTTGGAGTCTTTGTCCGCCGCTTCAGCCATTCAGCGCTCGGCGTTAAGCCGCTTCGCTCTGCTGCGATGAGGGCAGTTCGAAAGCCCCCTCGCGCGAAAGCCGGATTGTCGCCACCGCGATGTTCTTGCGCGCCGTCATGATGTCGGCAAGCTGAATGCCTTCCGAGCCCTGGCCGAGCTCGGACTCGATCATGCGCCGCGACCGTGCGCCGATCGCCGACAGCACCGATTCCGTCAATGCGGGCGCCGCACCGCGCAGCGCCAGCGTAATCAGTTCGGTCGACAGCCCGTCGAACAGAAGCACCCGCGCCTTCTGCGTCAAAAGCGGCAGATCGTCGAAGGCAAACAACCTGGAGCGAACACCGCCGAGGTCCGGCGTGCCGGCCTCTTCCAGATCCTGCATGACCTCTTCCAACTGAGGCTTGTCCATCTCGTTGAGCATACTGGCGACGCGCGCCTGTCCCGCCGAGATATCCTTGGTCGCGGTCTGCGCCAGCACGCTGGCGCGCAGCTGGTTCTCGATGATCCTGGTGGCCGCGTCCGGAATGGTCGCCATCGTCACCATGCGCTTGATGATCTCGCTGCGCATCGGCTTTTCCATGGTCAGCAAAATGTTGGCGGCGGCTTGCGGCGCAAGCTTCGACAGCACCATGGCCGCGGTCTGGGGATGCTCGGCGGCAAGGAATGTGCCCAGACGCGTCGGTTCGAGCTTTTCCAGCTCCGGCCAGATCGGCGGTGGCCCTTCCGGCGCAACCTCGAAGCGCTTGTCGCCCATGATGGCGCTCATCTCTTCGGGCGACAGCGATTCATTGAGGATCGTGTCCATCCGGTCGGCGGAATCGAGCAGGCCCGCACCTTCGGTGAACTCGGCCTCGAATTCGGCAACGATGCGTTCGAGGTCGCTTTGCGGAATGGTGCGCAGCAGCCGCGCCCCTTCGATCAGTGCCTTCAGTTCTTCTTGCTTGAAGAATTTCAGCAGCCGGCTGGCCGAAGGTTTGCCCATCGCCACCAGGATGGCGGCGGCCTTTTGCGGGCGCGTGAGCGTCACCGGCGTCGTCATGGCATCCGCTCCTGCTGAGACCGCATGTCATTCATTGCTCAAGCGCCCTTGGTCGCCGCGATAATTTCGGTCAGCCTGATGCCAAAGCGCGACGGATCGCTTTCCAGCACGGTGATCTCGCCGCGCGCGATCTTGCGGCCGTTGACCACGACATCGACCGGTTCGCCGATGCGCCGGTTGAGCGCCACCGTCGAGCCCTTCTGCAGCGCCATCAGGTCCGACACCGGCATTTCCGTACTGCCGAGGATGATCTGCACATCGACGGGGATGCTCATGATGATGTTGGAATTGGCGCCGGACGTGGCAGCCCGCAAGGCGGCGTCGGGGCGCTTTTCCTCCTCCTGGAGGACGCCGCGCAATTCCTCGATGGCGCGGTCGAGCTGTTCGTCCGGCTGGTCGATATTGGCTTCCACCTTGGTCTTGGCCATCAGTCGTCTCCAAATGCTTGGGCTTGCCCGGCGTCAGCCCGGCATGAGCCCATCGATAAAATCCTGACCGGCATCGTAAGGATGCCTGATCCGGACGGTGTAGTTCTGCCCGAGTTTACCGAACTCGCAGACAAACAGCGTCTTGTCGCGCGCGCTCAGCTTGGCCTGCGACTGCGCGGTTTCCTCGAACTCGATGATCTGGCCCGGCTCGAAACCGGCGAGATCGCCGAGCGTCAGGCGGGCCAGCGGCATGGTCGCTTCGAGCGTCACCGTCGAGCGCATGACCTCTTCGGAAAAACGTGCCCGCCAGTCGGAGGTCGTGCCTTCGCTGTCGTGGACATCGGCGATACCGCGTGTGGCCAGCAGGATGCGCTGCGGGATCATCACCGTGACCGTTCCGCTGTCGGTCGGCGTCGAGATGCCGAAGACGATGCGCACCGCCGCGCCATCGCGCAGCACGCGGCGCTTGGCTTCGCTGCCCGAAAGCGCCCGCGGCACCGGCAGCCGCAGCTCGAGCGAGCGCCGGCCCGATCCGTTCAACGCCTGCGCAACTTCCTGGAAGACCGTGGTCGCGACATCGGTCTCGATCTGCGACAGAGCGCGCTCGATCGGCGAAACCGGCTGATCCGGATCGCCGCCGAACAGCGCGCACACCATCACGGCGATGGCCGGCGCATCAGCCACCAGCGTCATCGCATCCGAAGACGTCGGCGATGCTATGATGGCCATGGCAAAGGCATCGCCGGCATTCGTGCGGGCATCGGGAACACGGCTGATCTCGACCGCGCGCAGGTCGACGGTGACCGGTGCGCCGAGTTCGCCGGCCAGGCTCTTCTGCAGCAGCGGCAGGGCGCGCTCGCCCATCGAGCGCCCGGTGCCGATGACATGAGCGGCCTCACCGCTGTCACCGACCAGACGCTCAATGATCAGCGAGCGGGCTTGCGAGGGGCTGCCAGGACTTGTCATGACGGCGTGCGGTCCTGTCTGTCGTCATGCATGGCTCAAGCCGCTTTCTTCTCGGCGGAAGCTGTGTTCATCGTGCTTTGCTCGACGGCGTCGATCGTCGGCCGCTCATAGGACGAGATGGTCTTGCGACCGAACTCGATCGCCACCTGCGGCAGGGCGCCGTTCATGTAGGCAAGCAGCGTCTGCTTGACGATGATATAGAGGCGGTTCTTCTTCTCGCGCACCGTCTTGATCTTGGTGGCGACCGGCCCGACCACCGCATAGGACAGGAAGATGCCGAGGAAGGTTCCGACAAGGGCAGCGCCGATCAGGCCGCCGAGGATTTCGGGCGACTGGTCGAGCGCGCCCATCGCCTTGACCACGCCGAGCACGGCGGCGACGATGCCGAGCGCCGGCAGACCATCGCCCACCGCCACCAGCGCATGGTAAGCCTTCATCTTGTCGGACTTGATGGTCTGGATTTCCTCGTCCATCAGCGCCTCGATCTCATGCGAGCGGGCATTGCCGATGATGATGATGCGGCAGTAGTCGCAGATGAAATTCGTCAGGTCGTGGTTCTTGAGCACGGTCGGGAACGCCTGGAAGATTGCCGACTCCTCCGGATTGTCGATGTGCGCCTCGACCTCGCTGCGCGACTTCGAGCGCAGTTCGCGCATCAGGCTGTGCAGCACGCCCAGCGTCTCCAGATAGTCGCGCTCTTTCGGCACCGCCTGCTTGAACGCTTCGAGGATACCCCTGCCGGTGTCCTTGACCGTCTTCATCGGGTTGGCGACGAGAAAGGTGCCAAGTGCGGCGCCACAGATGACCACCGCTTCCCAAGGCTGCATCAGCACATGCAGATGGCCGCCCATCGCCATGAAGCCGCCGAGAACACAGCCGAGCGTCACCACAAGTCCGATCAGAATGCCCACGCCAGATCCTTCCGCATCACGTCAGGCCTAACCGATAGCCCCCGTGCCTTGTGTGAGGCTTGAATCATGCAAGGTGAGGCGATTCAGCCTCGCGCAAGCAAGTCCGCATAGTCTTGCTTTTGAAGCTGCGACCGGAGGCATGTCGTGTTGAGCACTTTTACCAGCTACCAGCTCATCGCCAGGGACATCCCCAAGGCGATCGACCGCATCGAGGCGGAGCCGATCACCAAGCGCGACACCGACTACTATCTCGCGAACATCGGCAGCGTGAAATCGATCGACGATTTCGTCAAGAACGACCGGCTGTTCAAATATGCCATGAAAGCCTTCGGTCTCGGCGACATGGCTTACGCCAAGGCCTTCATGGTCAAAGCCCTGAAGGAAGGGGTGTCGGATTCCGACAGCTTCGCCAACAAACTGAGCGACAAGCGTTATGCCGAGTTCGTGTCGGCCTTCAATTTCGCCGCACTTGGCGCTAATGCCACGAGCTACAATTCGGCACAGCAGGGCGTGACCAACAATTATGGTCTCCAGGTCTCGGTCGGCCCTTCGCAGAACGGCTTCACCTACTACAAGGGCGAAACCTCGTACTACCTGAGCAACATTTCCAACGTAAAATCGATCGACGACCTGATGGGCAACGATCGCCTGCTCACCTATGCGATGGCCGCGTTCGGCCTGGACGCCGACGCCGAGCCGGCTGCGACCGTGCGGGCCATGCTGGAAGGCGGCGTCACCGACCCGAACAGCCCCGCAAACACGTCGACAAACAAGGGCTATGCGGCTTTCGTCGCGGCTTTCGACTTTGCCCAATATGGCGACCAGGCTACGGCGCGCGACGCCGTCCAGCAGGCGGTGCCGAAGGCTGTGATCGGCGGAACCGGACTGTTGCTCGTCAAGCCGACCGCGCAATACATCAAGGGCGAGGCCGACTACTACGCAGCCAACATCTCCAAGGTGAAGTCCATCGAAGACCTGCTGAAGGACAAGCGCCTGCTGACCTTCGCCATGGCTGCCTATGGGCTTGATGCATCGACCCAGACGACGAAGCAGATCCGCACCATGGTCAATGGCGGCGTCACCGATCCGTTGAGTCCCGCCAACCTGTTGACCGACAAGAGCTACGCCAACTTCGTCAGCGCCTTTGATTTTGCCCAGTATGGCGATCAGACGATCACGCGCGACGCGGTGCTGAAGACCACGCCGAAGCTCTACACGACCGAGTCCAGTCTTGGCCTCATCAAGCCGAATGCGGACGCCGTCCAGGCCGAGACCAGCTACTACCTCGCCAACATCACCAAGGTGAAATCGGTCGACGACCTGATGGCCGACAGCCGCCTTTATAACTATGCTCTGTCCGCAAGCGGGCTCGATCCGGCGACCACCAACAAGGATCTCGTCCGTGATGTCCTTGAGGGCGGTGTCCGCGATCCCGCCAGTGTCGCCAACAAGCTCTCCAACAAGGCCTATGCCAGGCTCGCCACCTCGTTGAATTTCGAGGCCTACGGCGAAGCGGCAACGACCCGCAGCCCGTCGCAGCAGCCGGTGGTCGACAAATACATGCGCCAGACCCTGGAAGAAGACGCCGGCAAGACCAATGAGGGCGTGCGGTTGGCGCTCTATTTCGAGCGCAAGGCCTCGACCATCACCAACTGGTACGACGTGCTGGCCGACACGGCCCTGGCCAGCGTGGTACGCACCGCCATCGGCCTGCCCGATTCCTTCGCTGCCGCAGATATCGACAAGCAGGCGCAGGCCTTCGACGCAAAGCTCGACCTCACCGATTTCACCGACCCGGCCAAGCTCGAGAAATTCCTCACCCGCTTCACCAGCCTTTGGGAAATCAATCATCCGACCTCGACCGCCCAGACATCGATCGGTGTGCTGTTTGCGCAGCCGACCACCGTCGGCATCTCGACCGATCTGATGATGGCCATGCAGAAACTGAGATTCTGAGAACACCATGCAGGACAGCCTTTACGTCGCCCTTTCCTCGCAGATCGCGCTTGAGCGCCGTCTCGACACCATCGCCGATAATGTCGCCAACGCCTCGACCATCGGCTTTCGCGCCACCGGCGTGAAGTTCGAGGATGTCGTCTCCGGCAGCGGCCCCAAATCGGTGTCCTTCGCCTCCTCCGGCAAGACCTATTTGTCCGGCGCGCATGGCGCGATGACGCAGACCGGCAACCCGTTCGACTTCGCCGTCCAGGGCGATGCCTGGTTCGGCATCGACACCCCGGCCGGCACCGTGATGACGCGCGACGGACGCTTTTCGATGAACGAGAACGGCGAGTTGATGTCGCTCGAAGGCCATCCGGTGCTCGACGCCGGCGGTGCGCCGATCCAGCTCGACCCGCGCGACGGCCCACCCAAGGCGGGCGCCGACGGCTCGCTGCGCCAGGGCGACAAGCTCGTCGGCGCCATCGGCCTGTTCAATTTCGATCCCGGCCCGAATTTCGTCCGCTACGGCAATTCTGGCATCGTGCCCGCGCGTGCGCCGGAGCCGGTCACCGACCGTTCCGATCTCGGCGTCGCGCAGGGCTATGTCGAGGAATCCAACGTCAATCCGGTGCTGGAGATGACGCGCCTGATCATGGTCCAGCGCGCCTTCGAGAACACGGCGGCGCTGATGCGCCAGACCGATGCCTCGACCGACGACGCCATCAAGACGCTCGGCTCCAAGTCGTAGCAGCATGTCGAGCAGCAAATCATCGATACGCGCGCTTGAACGGCAACCGGAGACAGCACCGGAAAACCGGCTGGCTGCGCTGGAGCGGATCTGGCGCCGCTTCGATGACACCGAGACGTTGCTGCGGCGCGGCGGCCGTGTTTCGGAGGTTTCGCCAACGCATTACAAGGTGCGCGGCCTGTCTGAAGTCGCCAGGCTTGGCGACCTCGTCGAACAGCGCGGCAATGCCGGCACGCGCCGCGGCGAGATCGTCAGGATCGGCCGCGACGAAGTCGTCATCGCCCCTTTCGAACGCAGCGCCGACGCCGGCATCGGCGACGCCGTGTTTCGCCGCGGCCCGCTGACGGTAACGCCGCATGCTTCGTGGCGTGGGCGCGCCATCGACGCGCTGACCCGCGTCATCGACGGCGGCCCGCCGCTGATCAGGATCGGCGAGGCTGCGAGCGGCGACGGCACAACGCCCGGCGCCATGGCGCGGCAGCGCGTCGGCACCGCCTTCACGACCGGGGTCAAGGTCATCGACATCTTCACGCCGCTCTGCCTCGGCCAGCGCCTCGGCGTCTTTGCCGGTTCCGGCGTCGGCAAGTCGACGCTGCTCGCCATGCTGGCCGGCGCCGACGCCTTCGACACCGTGGTCGTGGCGCTGATCGGCGAGCGCGGCCGCGAGGTACGCGAATTCCTCGAAGACACGATCGGCGCAGAGAGCATGGCCAAGACGGTCGCCGTCGTCGCTACCAGCGACGAGAGCGCCATGATGCGCCGGCGCGCGCCGGATACCGCCATGCGCGTTGCCGAACATTTTCGCGACCAGGGCCATCGCGTGCTGCTGGTGCTGGATTCGATTACCCGCTTTGCCCATGCGCTGCGCGAGGTAGCGACCGGCACCGGCGAGCCGCCGGTCGCCCGCGGCTATCCCGCTTCGGTTTTCACCGACCTGCCCAAGCTGCTCGAACGCGCTGGCCCGGGCGCTGAAGGCCCCGGTATCAAAGGACAGGGATCAATCACTGCCATCATCTCGGTGCTGGTCGACGGCGACGACCACAACGACCCGGTCGCCGATTCGGTACGCGGCATTCTCGACGGCCATGTCGTGCTCGACCGCGCCATTGCCGAACAGGGCCGCTACCCCCCGGTCAATCCGCTGTCGTCGATCTCGCGCCTCGCCGACAAGGCATGGAGCCCCGAGCAACGCATGCTGGTGACCAGGCTGAAGTCGATGATCTCGCGCTTCGAGGACACGCGCGACATCCGCCTGCTCGGCGCCTATCAGGGCGGCGCCGATGCCGAGCTCGATATTGCCGTGCGCCAGGTGCCGCTGATCTACGAGGCGCTGACGCAGTCGCCCAGGGATCGCGCCTCGAGCGACGCATTCTCCGACCTCGCCCGTCATCTGAAAGGCAAGCAAAGTGTCGATGCAGGAGACTGAGCTTCAGTACACCGAGCGGCTTTTGCGCGAGATGATCGCAGAGGCCAGTGCCGCCGAGGAAGCCCGGGCCAACGAAGCGAGAGCTGTCAGGGCAAAGGCCGATCTCGACAAGGCCGCCAAGGCTGAGGCCATTCTGGCCAGGGCCGCCAGGCCATTCTTGCCCAGGGTAGCCAGCGTAGTCGAGTCCACTGTGCCTCGCTTGGCCGAGCCTGCCTTGCCCAGCGTCGTCAAGCCTGAATTGCCAAGGACCCCTCGCGCCGGCCCCAAAGAAGCGATCGAGACCAGTCGTGACTCGCTTCTCGACGGGCTGTTCCCGGTCACCGCATGGCCGCAGCCGCCAAGGCCGCAATATCCCAGGCTCGACAAGAAATCCGACCGCCGCAGCGATATCGTCTTTGCCGCGCTCGGCATCACGCTTGGCCTGATCTGCGCGCTGTTTCCCTGGTATATCTTCTTCAATCAGGACCAGTTCGGCGTGCAGGCGATCAAGTTCGGCGGCAGCGGCACCAATGCAGGGCGGGTCAGCGGCGGCTCGCAGATGGAGAACAGCGGTCAGCCGCTGACGGCAAACGATGTTCCCGATGTCGACCTGTTCGCCACCGGCACGCTGCAGGACCCCGAGGACAAGACCCAGCCTCCCGGCGTCGACGAGCAGCCCTTCCCGGCGGACGCCAAATTTCGCATGGTTCATGTCGCCAATGGCCGCGCCATGATCGAGGACGATGCCGGCCTGTGGATCGTCCAGCGCGGCTCGAAGCTGCCCGATACCAGCGTCGTCTCGTCGATCGAGCAACGGGGCGGCAAGTGGGTCATGGTCACCAGCACCGACCAGGTGATCGAACTCTCCAAATAGCGGCACACCGGATTTACCCCCGAGCCGCGCAAGGTCCGCGCAAGACTGGCAGCCTAGTCTTGTACGTACCAGCCCGGAGATCCCCATGGAGCCCGTCAATCTTTTCGATCTCGCCGCCAAGCAGTCGCAATGGCTGTCGGTGCGCCAGTCGGCCATTGCCGGCAACATCGCCAACGTCAACACGCCGGGCTACACCGCCGGCGATGTCGAGCCGTTTGAGAAGGTGCTCGACCGCACGGCAGTGTCGCTGACCGCCACCCAGGCAGGCCACCTCGGCACTGCCGCCACTAATGCCGGCTTCACGGTCAAGCCAGAAGAGACGACCGGCGCCATCATGCCCTCGAAGAACACGGTCGTGGTCGAGAACGAACTGATGAAGGCCGGCGAGGTCCGCCGCTCGTTTGAACTCAACACCGCGATCGTCAAGGCCTTCCATTCGATGATGATGATGGCGGTGAAGAGCTGACCATGGACGCCTTGACCTCAGCCCTCAAGATCGCCGCGTCCGGCCTCAGCGCCCAGTCGGACCGCTTGCGCGTCGTCTCGGAAAATCTCGCCAACGCGCAGTCGACCGGCAACACCCCGGGCGCTGACCCCTATCGCCGCAAGACCATCAGTTTCGTCTCGGAACTCGACCGTGCCTCCGGTGGCACGACAGTTGAGGTCAACTCCATCGACCGCGACCCCAGCGACTTTCCCGTCGAATTCCAGCCCGGCAACGAGGCCGCCGACGACAAGGGCTACGTCAAGATGCCCAATGTCAACGTGCTGGTCGAGATGGCCGACATGAGCGAGGCCAACCGCTCCTACGAAGCCAACCTTCAGGTCATCAAGCAGGCGCGTGATCTGATCTCCATGACCATCGACCTGATGAGGAACCAGTAATGATCAGCGGCATTGGCGGTATCGGATCGCTTCCCCTCAAGCCGGAGATCGGTGGCGCCGATACCACGACCGACCTGTTCCAGGGCACCAGGGCGCCGATGGCCGGCAGCGAAATCGGCGCCACCTTCGCCGAAGCGCTGAGCCAGGCTGCTTCAAAGACCGTCAACACCTTGCAGAATGCCGAGCAGGTGTCGATCCAGGCGCTCAAGGGCGACGCCGATACCCGTCAGGTCGTCGACGCCGTCATGAGCGCCCAGCAGGCCCTGCAGACCACGATCGCCATCCGCGACAAGGTCGTCTCCGCCTATCTCGAAATCAGCCGTATGGGCATCTGAGGAGACTTGCCGTGAAAGCACTCGCCATCGCAGCGACCGGCATGAATGCCCAGCAGACCAATCTGGAAGTGATCGCCAACAACATCGCCAACATCAACACCACCGGCTACAAGCGCGCGCGCGCCGAATTCTCCGACCTGCTCTACCAGGTCGACCGCACGCAGGGCGTGCCCAACCGCTCCAATTCATCGCTGGTGCCGGAAGGCGTGTCGATTGGCCTTGGCGTCAAGACGACGGCGGTGCGCAACGTCCATACCCAGGGCGAACTGACCTCGACCGGCAACAGTTTCGACATGGCGCTGACCGGCCGAGGCTGGTTCCAGATCGAGGGCGCCGACGGCGGCACACTCTACAGCCGCGCCGGCGCCTTCAACACCAACGCCACCGGCCAGCTGGTGACCGTCGACGGCGCCAATGTCATCCCGGCCATCACCGTGCCGACCGATGCCATCGAAGTCGTGGTCAACAAGACCGGCCAGGTCTTTGCCCGCATCGACGGCCAGACCGACCTCCAGCTGCTCGGCCAGCTGCAACTCGCCAACTTCGCCAATGAAGCCGGCCTGGCGCCGCTCGGCGATAATCTGTTCCAGGAAACGCCGGCCTCGGGCCCGGCCAATGTCGGCGTGCCCGGCGATCCCGGCTTCGCCTCGGTCGAGCAGGGTTATCTCGAGGCCTCCAACGTCGATCCTGTCAAGGAAATCACCGAGCTGATCTCGGCGCAGCGCGCCTATGAGATGAACTCCAAGGTCATCCAGGCCGCCGACGACATGGCCTCCGTCGTGTCCAAGAACATCAGGTAAGGTTTGATGCTCTCTCCGGCCTCCCGCTCCGCGCTTTGCCGCACCGCGCTGATGCTCGCGCTGGTAGCCGGCGGTGTGCCGGCGTTTGCCCAGGAGAGCGCAGACCAGCAGACCAGCACCCACGTCGCGAGCAGTCAGGCAACCGGCGAGATCGTTCTGATCCCCAACCGGGTCATTTATCCCGGCGAGATGATCGACACCGGCGTGCTGAAACCGGTGACGCTGCTCCCCGGAAAGCACAGGCCGGATGCGGTCGCCACGCAGGCCATGGAACTCCAGGGCAAGGTCGCCAAGCGCACGCTGCTGCCCGGCCGCTACATCCCGGCCGCCGCCATCCGCGACGCCTGGCTGGTCGAACAGGGCGCCGCCGTGCAGGTCTATTTCATCGCCGGCGACCTCACCATTTCGGCTACGGCGGTGTCGCTGCAGCCGGGTGCCGCCGGCGATTTGATCAAGGTCCGCAACACAGACAGCGGCAAGATCTTTTCCGGCACGGTGATGGCTGACGGCACCGTCCGGGTCAGCGCGTCATGAGACGCGGAGCTGCCCTTCTGCTCGCGGCCGTTGTCGGCCTGCAGCCGGTGCTGGCCGACGGTCTTACGCCGAAGCAAAAGCGCGATCTTGCCGGCCAGAATGGCGGCGCTTTTGTCGATCCCGAATACGATCCGGCCACCACCAACCGCATGTTCAGGGTCTCCAACGGCCCAGGCTCTCTGCCACCCGGCCAGGTCGCATCGCGCATCAAGGACATTGCGCAGCTGCAGGCTTCGCGCGACAACCAGCTCGTCGGCTACGGCCTCGTCATCGGCCTCGCCGGATCGGGCGACAGCCTGCGCAATTCGCCCTTCACCGAACAGTCGATCCGCGCCATGCTCGAAAATCTCGGCATCGCCACCGAAGGCGGCAGCGCGCGGGCCAAGAACGTCGCCGCCGTCATCGTCACCGCCAACATGCCGCCTTACGTGCAGTCGGGCGCCCGCATCGACATCGACGTCTCCTCCATGGGCGACGCCACATCGCTTGCCGGCGGCACGCTGATAATGACGCCACTGAAGGCGGCCGATGGCGAGATCTATGCTGTCGGGCAAGGCTCGGTCATCGTTTCCGGCTTCACTGCCCAGGGCGATGCCGAAAAGCTGACGCAGGGCGTGCCGACGGCCGGCCGCGTGCCCAACGGCGCCATCGTCGAGCGCACTGTGCGCGCCGAATTCGAGGACCAAGCGCTGCTCACCTTGCAATTGCGCAACCCCGATTTCTCCACTGCCGTCCGCATCGCCGACGCCATCAACGGCTACACCTCGCAACGCTTCGGCATGCGCGTGGCGGCGGAGCGCGATGCACGCACCGTGCAGATCAGGCGGCCGAAGAATGTTTCGGCGGCGCGCTTCTACGCCGAGATCGAGAATTTGGTGGTCGAGACCGACACGCCGGCACGCGTCGTCATCGACGAACGCACCGGCACCATCGTCATCGGCAACGAGGTCAAGATCTCGCGGGTGGCGATCAGCCACGGCACGCTCACCGTGCGCATCACCGAACAGCCGAAGATCGTCCAGCCGGAACCGTTCTCCAAGGGCGTGACAGCGGAGGAACCCTTCACCACCATCGATGCCACGCGGCCTGACGCCCGCGTCAATGTGCTCGACGGACCGAACCTCGAAACGCTGGTGTCGGGCCTCAACCGTCTCGGCGTCAAGCCGGACGGCATCATTGCCATTTTGCAAGGCATCAAGTCGGCCGGCGCTTTGCAGGCCGATCTGGTTCTCCAATAGGCCATGCCGATGATCGATTTCTTCTCCCAAAAGCAGCACCGCCGCAGCGCAGCCTTGGCAGCTTGCGTCATCGCCGCCACCGTCCTTGCCGGCGGCACTGTCCGCGCGGAAGAAGCGGTGCGGCAGGTTCTGCCTGGCGGGCAACAGCCGGCGGCAATGCAGCAGCTGGTCCGCGAGAAGGTGCCCGATGAAAGCGAGATCCAGCGCTTCTGCTCCAACATCGCCGACGCCGCCCGCGACCGCCGTTACGCGCTGCAGGCCGAAGAGTTGAAGCAGTTGCAGGCTGGCATCGACCAGCGCATGAAGGCGCTGGACGACAAGCGCGCCGAATACGAGCAATGGCTGAAGCGGCGTGAAGTTTTCCTGGCCCGCGCCGAGGATGGCGTCGTCAAGATCTATGCCGGCATGAAACCGGATGCCGCGGCCGAGCGCCTGGCCATGGTCAACACTGATCTCGCCGCCGCCATCCTGATGAAACTCGATTCGCGCAAGGCCGGCGTCATTCTCAACGAAATGGACCAGAAGGCGGCAGCCACGCTCACCGGCATTATGGCCAGCGCGGCGCGAAGGGTAGACCCGTCATGAAGTCGCATATACTCGCCCTGGTCGCCACCGCTTCACTTGCCGGCTGCGCCTCCGACCCCAGGGAGATCGGCAGGGAGCCGGCGCTGTCGCCGGTTGGCACCGGCATTACCGGCAGCGTCAATGCGCCCTACTCCTATCCCGAAACGCCAGCCGCGCCGGTGAAGAAATTCTCGCTGTGGGATGATCGCCAGAGCCGGTTGTTCACCGACCCACGCGCGCTGCGCGACGGCGACATCCTCACCGTCAGGATCAAGCTCAACGACAAGGCCAACTTCAAGAACCAGAACGACCGCAGCCGCACCGCCGGTCGCAAGCTCGGCTATGACGTCAACCTCGGATGGGAAGGTGCCACCACCAGCGGCAAGGGCGACGCCGGCTTGAGTTCCACCACCGAAACCAATGCGGACGGCGAAATCAAGCGCTCGGAGAACCTCGAGCTCAACGTCGCCGCCGTCGTCACCGAAGTCCTGCCCAACGGCAATTTGATGATCCGCGGCTCGCAGGAGGTGCGCGTCAATTACGAGCTCAGGGTGCTGACCATCGCCGGCATGGTGCGTCCATCCGATATCGGCGCTGAAAACACCATCTCTTATGAACGCATCGCCGAGGCGCGCATCTCCTATGGCGGCCGCGGCCGCGTCAGCGAAATCCAGCAGCCCGCTTACGGTCAGCAGATCCTCGACCAAGTCCTCCCCTTTTAGGACTGGAGAACGGCGCCGTGGCAAATGTCGAACAGGTTCAGCAAAAAAAGGGCCCGTCGCTTGTCATCCAGCTTGCGATGCTGCTGGCGGTGACGGGCGCCGCGATTGGCATGGGCTGGATGTCCGGCGGCTATCTGAAGGGCGTCGGGGGACCGGTGCCTGTGCCCGCCGCACCGGAGAACCAGTCCAATGCCGAGCAACCGAGCAAGGCGGCCGAACATGCGCCCGGCACCGGGCCGACGCTTGTCCAGCTGGCGCCGATCACCACCAATCTGGCTTCGCCTGCCGACACCTGGATAAGGCTGGAAGCGTCGGTGGTCTACGATGCGCCGCAGCCGCCGGAACTTACCGAAAGCATTCACCAGGACCTGCTTGCCATGGTCCGCACCCTGAAGATGCATCAGATCGAAGGCGCCAGCGGCTACCAGCATTTGAAAGCCGACCTCGAGGAGCGCGCCGCAATCCGCAGCGGTGGCCATGCCAAACAGGTTCTGATCAGGACATTGCTGCTCGAATGAGAAAACTCGTCCTCGCCGCCGCGATCGTCGTCGCCGCCACCTCTGTCGCCGCCGCCCAGCAGCTCGATCTCGGCGGCATCGGCAAGGCCGACGGCGCCACCGTCGGCTATATCATCCAGATGTTCGGTCTGATCACCGTGCTGTCGGTGGCGCCGGGCCTGTTGATCATGGTGACGAGCTTCACCCGCTTCGTCATCGCCTTCTCGATCCTGCGCGCCGGCATCGGCCTGCAGTCGACGCCGGCCAATCTGATCCTGATCTCGCTGTCGCTGTTCATGACCTTCTACGTCATGGCGCCGACCTTCGACCAGGCCTGGAACACCGGCGTCAAGCCGCTGATGGACAACCAGATCAGCCAGACCGAGGCGTTCGAAAAGATTTCGGACCCGTTCCGCACCTTCATGCTGCACAATGTCCGCGACAAGGACTTCGACCTGTTCGCCGATCTCGCCCGCGAACGCGGCCAGGTCGTTGCCAGGGACACCGTCGACCTGCGCATCCTGGTGCCGGCCTTCATGATCTCCGAAATCCGCCGCGGCTTCGAGATCGGCTTCCTGATCGTGCTGCCGTTCCTCGTCATCGACCTGATCGTCGCCACCATCACCATGGCCATGGGCATGATGATGCTGCCGCCGACCGTCGTTTCGCTGCCCTTCAAGATCCTGTTCTTCGTCCTCATCGACGGCTGGAACCTGCTTGTCGGCAGCCTGGTGCGCTCCTTCACCTGACCGTCCGCGCGCCGTTGGCGCCTTGCTAAAGTTTTATGCAATATATTTCCGGTTAACCGTCCCGTTTAGCCCTTTGGTAGGGACTTGCCCGCATATTGCTCGCAGATGGCGGGTGATCGGGTCTCACGATCATTGGCATGATGCCGCTCCGTCATACCGGAAAAGCCGGTATGTCAAAAACACCCTGTAAAAATCAAGGTACGAGTAGCCATGTCCAGTATCATGACGAACGCCTCGGCGCTGACCGCGCTGCAGAGCCTGAACAACACCAACAAATCCCTCGAGCAGACGCAGGCCCGCATCTCGACCGGCTACCGCGTTGCCACCGCTTCCGACAACGCCGCTTACTGGTCGATCGCGACCTCGATGAAGTCCGACAACAAGGCCAACTCGGCCGTGCAGGACGCCCTCGGCCTCGGCGCCGGCAAGGTTGACACCGCCTACACCGCCATCAACGACGTCAAGGACCAGGTCGACCTGATCAAGACCAAGCTGGTCACTGCCCGTAGCGCCTCGAAGGAAGACCAGCAGAAGATCGCGACCGAAATCAACGCCATCCAGGCGCAGATCAAGTCCTCGGTCGCCAACGCCAACTTCGCCGGCTCGAACCTGCTGCAGAACGACGCTGCCGCTGCGTCCGACCTGAAGATCGTTGCGGCTTACAACCGTACCGGCGCGACCGTCACCATCGACACCATCGACGTCAAGGCAGCCGATACGCAGGTTCTCGATGTCGCCGGCACGGGCGGCATCGTCGGCGGCCTGCTCGCCGCTGCCTTCTTCGACCCGAGCACCACGGCGGTTACCCCCGCCGCCATCGACACCGCGCTCGGCACTGTTGAAACCGCGCTTGCCAAGCTGTCCACCGGCGCTGCCTCGCTCGGCGCCGCCAAGTCGCGCATTGACACCCAGAAGAGCTTCCTGTCGAACCTGTCGGACTCGATCGACAAGGGCGTCGGCGCTCTGGTCGACGCCGACATGAACAAGGAATCGACCCGTCTGCAGGCCCTCCAGGTCCAGCAGCAGCTCGGCATCCAGGCGCTGTCGATCGCCAACGGCAACTCGCAGTCGATCCTGTCGCTCTTCCGCGGCTGATCTCTCGACATTACGACTGACACCATCCGTCGGGCCGCGCCAACAGCGCGGCCCGATTTCTTTTGCGGCTGTTGATAGTCTTGCTGAATGGCTGCCGATTTTTGCTCTTGGCCAGCGCCCTGAATGGCTTGGTTTAACAGGCCGTTAACCATATCCCGGTAGTCATGGTTAACCATTCCATGGCGGGCAGACCATACGGTCGATGGGCTTATGCCTACCCCCTTGATGAAGTTGATCCGGCGTGTTCGGGACACGCCAGTGTTTGAAAAGGGGTAAATATCTTGGCTAGCATCATGACGAACGCTTCGGCTCTGACCGCGCTGCAGAGCCTGAACAACACCAACAAGCAGCTTGAAACCACTCAGTCGCGCATTTCGACCGGCTACCGCGTCGCCACCGCCAGCGACAACGCCGCCTACTGGTCGATCGCCACCACGATGAAGTCCGACAACAAGGCGCTTTCGGCCGTTCAGGACGCGCTTGGCCTCGGCGCCGGCAAGGTCGACACGGCCTATACCGCCATCACCGACATCAAGGACCAGGTCGACCTGATCAAGGCCAAGCTGGTCACTGCGCGCAGCGCCAGCAAGGACGACCAGCAGAAGATCGCCACTGAGATCAAGGCTATCCAGGACCAGATCAAGTCGTCGGTCACCAACGCCTCCTATGCCGGCTCGAACCTGCTGCAGAACGACGCTGCCGCGACCTCCGACCTGAAGATCGTCGCGTCCTATAACCGCACCGGCACGACCGTCGCCATCGACACCATCGACGTCAAGGCGGCCGACACGCAGGTCCTCGATCTTCCCGGCACCGGCGGCATCGTCGGCGCTCTGCTGGCGACGACCTTCTTCGATCCCAGCACAACCCAGGTCCTTCCGGCAGCCATCGACACCGCACTTGGCGCCGTTGAAACGGCGCTTGCCAAGCTGTCCACGGGCGCTGCCTATCTCGGCGCCGCCAAGTCGCGCATCGATACCCAGAAGAGCTTCCTGTCGAACCTGTCGGACTCGATCGACAAGGGCGTCGGCGCGCTGGTCGACGCCGACATGAACAAGGAATCGACGCGGCTGCAGGCCCTACAGGTCCAGCAGCAGCTCGGCATCCAGTCGCTGTCGATCGCCAACGGCAACTCGCAGTCGATCCTGGCGCTGTTCAAGCAGTAAGCCTGACCCGGCTTTCTCCTTCTTGAATTGAAGGGCCGCGCCGACAGCGCGGCCCTTTCGCTTTGTGGCTGTGTTTTGACGCATGTCGTTGACCCGGAACCGCTGCACACTTCCGGGCGACATGCTCTATCATCTTCGCACAAGCTTCGCGGTCTAGTGTTCCCACGGAATATCATGCTGGGAGCGCTTGAATCGTGCCGCAACAGATCCAGAGCATCATCTCGAATCTCAGGGCATTTGGCGTCAGGCGCCTTGCCATGCTGGCCGGCATTGCCGCATTGGTGATGGCCGTCATCGGCATCGGCTCGGTCTATCTCAACCGCCCTGCCTATGAGACGCTCTATGTCGGGCTCGATCGCTCCGACGTGAACCAGATCGGCCTGGTGCTCGGCGAGGCCGGCATCGGCTTCGACGTCGGCTCCGACGGCACCTCCGTGCTGGTGCCGGCCGGCACCACCGCGCAGGCGCGCATGCTGCTCGCCGAAAAGGGCCTGCCGACCAGCGCCAATGCCGGCTACGAACTGTTCGACAATGTCGGCTCGCTCGGGCTGACCTCCTTCATGCAGCAGATCACCCGCGTGCGCGCGCTGGAAGGCGAGATCGCCCGCACCATCCAGTCGATATCCGGCATCAAGGCCGCCCGCGTTCACATCGTCATGTCCGAGCGCGCCAATTTCCGCCGCGACGAACAGCAACCCTCCGCCTCGGTGGTCATCCGCTATTCCGGCATCGACGCCGAAAAGAGCGCCATGTCGATCCGCCATCTCGTCGCCGCCGCCGTGCCGGGCCTGTCGGCCGACAAGGTTACCGTGCTCGATTCCAACGGCAACCTTCTCGCCGCCGGCGACGATCCCTCCAACACAAGTGCTGCCCGCACGCTCGGCGTCGAGCAGACCGTCGAGGCGCAGATCGGCGACAACATCCGCCGCGCGCTGACGCCTTATCTCGGCCCCGACAATTTCCGCGCCAGCGTCAAGGCCGACGTCAACACCGACACCCGCCAGACCGAAGAGACGATCTTCGATCCGGAGTCACGCGTGGAGCGTTCCGTGCAGTCGGTGCGCGCCAACGAAAACAGCAATCAGAGGCAGGCCTCGACCCCGGCCACCGTCGAGCAGAACCTGCCCGAGACCCAGGCGACCAGCACCGATGGTCCGCAGACGTCATCGGAGAATGATCGCAAGGAGGAGATCACCAATTACGAGATCAACTCCAAGAAGATCGCCACAGTCTCCAACGGCTATTCCGTCACCAAGATGTCGATCGCCGTCGTCGTCAACCAGCAGCGGCTGATGACCATCCTCGGCAAGGACGCCACACCCGAACAGATCGCCAAGCGCGTCGCCGACATCCAGAAAATGGTCGCCTCAGCCACCGGCTTCGACGACAAGCGCGGCGACATCATCGATGTCTCGGCGGTCGAGTTCATCGACGGGCTGGACGGCGAGCCGGTCGAACAGCCGGGCATAATGGCGTCGATCGGAACCCATGCCGGTACGATGATCAACGCCGGCGCGTTCATCGTCGTGGTGTTCCTGGTCGCCTTCTTCGGCCTGAGGCCAATGGCCACCGCGCTGAGCGCGCGGCCGACGCCGGCACTTGCCGGTCCGAGCTTCGACGACGTCCAGCGTTCGCTGCCGACACCCGAAGCCGCCGGCGCCGAACCGGCGCGGGCTGCCTTGCCCGGCAGCCGCCCCGGCCCGACTCCACTCGATGATCTTCGCCAGAAGATCAGGCCGGCGCCACAGGAGCGGCTTGCCCGCATGGTCGACATCAATGAGGAGCGCACCGCGCAGATCCTGCGCAAATGGGCGGCCCAGGAAGCAGCGGTATAGACCATGGCCTCGGCAGCGCTTTTCGACCTTTTGCCGGATTTCGGCGCACGCAGCCAGCGTGCCGGCCAGCCCTCGCTCGCGGCCATGGCCGAGCCAAGGCCGGAGACGTCGGCGCCGCAGGCCGACATCGGCGCGCTGATCGCCGAAGCGGTCATCGATGCCGAAGCCGCCCTTGAAGCCCGCCTTGCCATCGCCCACCAGGCAGCGCTCGAGGCGCAGAGACAGGCCAATGCCGATGAAGCAAAGGCCTTTCTGGAAAGTTTCGGCGGCGATCTCGGCGCGGTCGTCACTGCCCGTATCGAGATCATGGAGGCCAAGGTCAGCGACCTCGTCGGCGCCACCATTGCGCGCATCATTGGCGGCCTTGTCAGCGACGATCTGCAGAAGCGTTCGCTGGAAGCCCTTGCCGGCACGATCCGCGAAGCCGTCGGCGACAGCGAGGCGGTGCGCATCGCCGTGCGCGGACCGCTGTCATTGTTCGAGGCACTGAAGGCTTCGCTCGGCCCACGCGCGGCCAATCTCGATTTCATCGAGGCGCCCGGCTTCGACCTTACCGTCGCCATTGACGAGGCGGTGTTCGAAACCCGCATTGCCGAATGGTCGGCCGCCTTGTCGGAGGCCCTGTCATGAGCGGGGGCCCTATTATGAACGAGTGGACGTCATGAGCGTTGCCGACGCCGCTGAGCCCAGGCACGAGATCATCATCGTGCGGCGCAATCACGACGACCACGACGACGCCCACCACGGCGGCGTCTGGAAGATTGCTTTTGCCGATTTCATGACTGCCATGATGTGCTTCTTCCTCGTCATGTGGCTGATCAACGCCGCCAACGAGCAGACCAAGGCTGCCGTTGCCAGCTATTTCAACCCGGTCAAGCTGGTCGATCGCAACGCCAGCCGCAAGGGCCTTGAAGACCTCGGCGATGGCCCGAGCAAGGTCGGGCTGACGGCGGACGACCCGCGGGACAAGACCAGCAAGGCCGGACAGGACGGCATCGGCGGCGCCGGCACCTCGGACAAGAAGCAGCCGAAGGAATCGGCGCCAAAGACGGATCTTTCCGACGAGCATCTGTTTGCCGATCCCTATGCGGTGCTGTCGGAAATCGCCACCGACACCGGCGTCATGCAAAATGTCAGCGAGAAGGGCGATGGCGGCGCGCAGGCGTCCGGCCCGGCTACCGGCGCATCCGGCGGCCAATCCTACCGCGACCCGTTCGCGCCGGATTTCTGGTCGCAGCAGGTGGCTGCACCAGGCGCCGAAGCCACCGCCGAACGCACCAAGATCGAAGGCGATCCCCTGAAGCCGGGTGACAAGGCGGCACAGACGCAAGTGGCGGAGGTGAAGGCCGTGCCGGCCGCGCCGCCAGTGGCCGCGGCGCCGCTCGAGCCGCTGGCGAAATCCGTTTCCGATAAGCCGCTGACCAAGGCTGAAGCCAAAGCAGAGGCCAAGGCTGAAGCAGCCAAGGCCCAGATTGCAAAGGCCGAAGCCGCCGAAGCACAACCCGCACCCAAACCCGAAGCCGCAGAAAAAGCGCCGACGGCCGCCACTGTTAGAGCCGCGGCGCAGGTCAAGCAGGAACTGGCCGAGGCCTTCAAGCCAGGCGACAAATTGCATAATGGCGTCTCCGTCGAAGCCACCGACAAGGGTGTCGTCATTTCGATCACGGACCAGTTCGATTTCGGCATGTTCGAGATCGGATCGGCGGTGCCTAGGCGTGAACTGGTGCTGGCGATGGAAAAGATCGGCCGCATCGTCAACGAGCAGAAAGGCACGATCAGCATCAACGGCCACACCGACGCGCGGCCGTTCCGCAGCGACACTTACGACAATTGGCGGCTGTCCACGGCGCGCGCCCATTCCGCCTATTACATGCTGGTGCGCGGCGGCGTCGACGAGCGCCGCATCACCGAGGTCGCCGGCTTCGCCGATCGCGAGCCGAAAATTGCAGCCGACCCGATGGCGGCCGCGAACCGCCGCATCGAAATCCTGATGGCGACCGACGGATGAGGCGCGCCGCCATCATCGGCCGCGCCGTCGGGCTGCTGCTGCTGAGCGCTGTCCATCCGCCATCGGCCTTCGCCGAGGACGGCTTGCAGCCCTATCAGCTGGTGCGCTCGCTGCAGCTTGTGCAGGACCGCATCGCCGCCGGCGATCACGCCGCGCTGCCGATGCAGGCCAAGCTGCTCGAAATGGCCGACACAAGGCTGCGCGCGGCGGACGCAGATGATTTCAGCGACCCGAAGAATTTTCGCGCCTTGCTGGTCTATGGCATGAGTGGCGGCAACCCCGTCACCGTCGAGGCGGCGGTGTCGCGCGCCAAGACCGACCCGCAAAGCCTGACCATCGCCAAGGGCATTGTCGATTATCTGAACGGCCGGCAGGCGGCTGCGATCGAGGCGCTGAAGCCGATCGATCCGATGACCCTGCCCCCCGATGTCGGTGCCTTTCTGGCGCTGGTCAAGGGCTCGCTTCTCGCCACCGAGCAACCGGTCAGCGCGCTTGCGCTGCTCGACGATGCTCGCCTGCTCAGCCCCGGCACGCTGGTCGAGGAAGCAGCACTGCGCCGCTCGGTCGGCATCGCCGCCGCGCAAGGCGACGGTGCGCGTTTCGCGCTTGCCTCAACCCAATACGTCGAAGACTACCTCTATTCGCCCTATGCCAGCCAGTTCGCCGACGCCTTCGTCTCCGGCGTCATCACGCTGCACATGGCGATCAGCCAGGACAAGCTCGCCGACATCACCGCAATGATGGATCCAGAACGCGAGAAGGTGATCTATCTGCGCATCGCCCGCCGCGCCGCGATCGACGGCTTTGCCGATCTCTCCGCCTTTGCCTCGGCCAGGGCTGAACGGGGCCGCGACGGCATCCACAATCAGGACGATCCGCGCGCCCAGCTCTATTCCAGCCTGTCCACGGTAACGTCCGGCACCATCGGCGAGGTCCGCGCCAAGCTGGACAAGATCGATCGCAACCAGCTTTCGCAAAGCGACCGCGACCTGCTCGATGCCGCGCAGGCCGTGGCGGGTGAAGTCATCGCCCCGCCGGCGCCGCTGCCTGCCGAAAAGCCCGCACCTGCCGCGGCCAGGCAGGAGCCGGTCAAGACCGCGGCCGTGGAAAGACCCGACGAGCCAGAGCTGCCGCCGGTCGAAGGCGCGATGCCGGAACAGCCAGCCGCCACAACGTCGAGTGAACAGCCCGCAACCGACCAACCGAAGGCGGCAAGTGAGCCGGCCGCGCAGGCACCGAGCACGCCCGAGCCAAAGGCGGCGGAAACGCCTGCAGTCGCCTCGGCCAGCGATGCGGCTCCGGTCGTGCCGGCATCGGTGCCGGCCCCCGCCGCAGTAGAGCCTACCGATCCCACCGACGCCGCCATGGCGAGGACGCGTCACCAGCTCGATTTGATCGACCAGATGCTTGGAGCAGCCCCGAAATGACCACCAATGTTGGCCAGGCCCTGCCGGCTCCCGCGCACGCCGGATCGAAGCAGTCGGCCTCAAACGCCAAGGGCGGCGACAAAAGCTTCGGCGACATGGTGCGCGGCGACGACGATGCGCCGACACCGATAGGCCAGGGAGCAATTGAGGCCGCGTCGCACGAGCTGCATTGGGCCAAACGCAGCCCTGCCGGTCCCGGCAAAAGCGAAATCCCACACACCCAGTCTGGCAAAACGGGGACGAAATCCGCTGCCGGCAAGGCCGCAAAAGAACATGCCGATAGTGGCCCGGACAAACCATCCAAGGACGCTGAGGTGGCCGGACGAGACGCGGATGCAGGATCGCTGCAGGATCATTTGCCACTGGTGCTGGCGCTGCACGATATCAGGCATTTCTCAACGGTCCGGACAAGCGGGAACGGCATCGCGACGAATGGACAGACTGGGCAACCGGCGCCCGCTGGCGAGGCCACTTCTGCACAGACGTCGCCTCTGAAGAGACACCGCGCAGCGTCCGGCATTGACAACAGACTCGACACGACGACGCGATCGGAACGGGCCAAGCCCGGTACCAGCGTTTCCGCACAGGATCAGGGGCAAAAGCTGCCCGCGATCGGGCTCCAGTCCGGCAAACTGCCGCACCAGGATGGTCCGACGCCTCCTCTACCGGCGGGCCAGACGGCAAGCGACGTTTCGGCACCCGAGGCAAAACGGTCCGCGCCGTCGGCGAAGTCCGTCGATGGAGCCCATTCCGCGGCATCGTCCACACAGGGAAAACAGCCGCCATTCGCTGCGCGCGTCGACATTGTCGCCGAACAGAGCTTCCCCGCGCCGGCGCATAGTCCGATAAACCAAACGACTTCGGCGCTTATCGACGCGCTGGCTTCGGATAACGGCCTGCGGCAAGCGGTTTCGACGCCGTCGACGACCGCCCAGACGGCCGGTTCTGTTGCCGTTCCGACACATATATTGAAGATCGAGCTTCACCCGGCAGAGCTCGGCATGGTCACCGCCAGTCTCAGGCTTTCCGGAGAACAACTTTCGATAGAATTGAAGCCCGAAACCCATGAGGCTTACCGCCGTCTCGCCACCGACAGCGACGCCATCGTGAAGTCGTTGCGCGGGCTCGGCTTCGATGTCGACAAGGTGACCATCCTGCAACCCTCGATAGCGATCCACGCGGCGGCCCGCAGCGATGCAGCGAACTCGCATCCAATGCCGCAAGGCCGCGACCAGTCCGCTTTTCAGCCCGGAAACTCGAGCGGCAACAATACGGGTTCGGGCGGCCACCAGTCGGGAAGAAACCGCAATGACGATGCCCAGGAATTCGGCCGCGCTGGCGCGCCTGCTCGCGAGCGTGCTGGCGACGATATGTTTATCTAGCCTCGCCACCAAGCCGGCCACCGCCGCCACCAACCCTTGCGAGCCCGAGATTTTGCGTGCCGCCGATCGCTATGGCGTGCCGGCCGGCATCCTCTATGCGGTCGGACTGACCGAGACCGGCAAGAAGGGAAGCCTGCAGCCTAATGCGTTGAATATAGAGGGGAAAGCGGTATTTCCAAGGAACCGCACCGAGGCCCTGGCCGCCTTCGAAGCAGCCCGGCGCGAGGGCAAGACACTCATCGATCTCGGCTGCATGCAGATCAACCATCACTATCACGCCGCGCATTTCCGCAGCGTCGACGACATGCTGGACCCGCGCCAGAATGTCGACTATGCCGCGCGCTTCCTGGCCAGCCTGCATGCGCGTCATGTCAGCTGGTCGATGGCCGTCGCCCGCTACCACGCCGGCCCCGACAATGACCCCGCGCAGAAATTCTATGTCTGCCGCGTCATCGCCAATATGGTCGCCACCGGCTTCGGCAAATGGACCCCGAACGCCCGCAACTTCTGCAACCATTAGGTGAATCATCTCTTGCGAACGGCTGCAAATCCACGCCCGGCGGGTGACGTGCCACGTCACCCGTTCGGCAACCAACGATACAACCTCCTGATTGCGGTTATTTCGAAACTCGAAATAACTCCCAAGAAAATAGCTACAAGAAATGATGGTTGTTCAGGATTCCCGGCACCGGTTACGGCTCTTCCCACGGGGCAGATGATCTGATTCGGAGGCGGGGCCGATGATTGTAATCGTTGACGAGCGTGAGCTCGTAACTGAAGGCTATAATTCACTTTTCGATCGTGAGGGCGTCGCCTGTGCAGGCTTCGCGTCCGGTGAATTCGGCGAGTGGGTGACATCGGCCGCCGACACGGATTTGCGATCGGTCCGAGCCTTCCTCATCGGCGACTGCCGCGAAGGCGCCATCTCGCCACGCCAGATCCGCGACCGCACCGGCGCTCCGGTTATCGCGCTCAGCGAACAGCACTCGCTCGAGAATACGCTGCGGCTGTTCGAGAGCGGTGTCGACGACGTCATCCGCAAGCCGGTCCATATCCGGGAGATCCTGGCCCGCATCACCGCCATCCGCCGCCGCGCCCATGAGGACGTCAGCTATACCGAGATCGGCGCCATGCGCATCTTCATGGACGGCCGCGATCCCGAGATCGATGGCCAGCCGTTGCCTCTGCCGCGCCGCGAACGCCGCATCCTCGAATATCTGGCGAGCAACCGCGGACGCCGCGTCACCAAGACCCAGGTCTTCAACGCCATCTACGGCATCTTCGACGAAGAGGTCGAGGAGAACGTCGTCGAGAGCCACATCTCCAAATTGCGCAAGAAGCTGCGCGAAAAGCTCGGCCAGGACCCGATAGATTCCAAGCGCTTCCTTGGCTACCGGCTGGTGTTCTGATGGCGGTCTGCGCCAGCCTCGCGCAAGACAGAAATTATATCCTCGCGACCACAGATGGGCCCAACGATGTTGGGCATTGAGGAGACGTTCGATGAGCCTTTACGGAATGATGCGGACCGGCGTTTCCGGCATGAACGCGCAGGCCAACCGCCTTTCGGCCACAGCCGACAACATCGCCAATTCCGACACCACCGGCTACAAGCGATCCTCGGCCGAGTTTTCGACGCTGATCATGCCGCAGGTCGGCGGCGCCTATAATTCCGGCGGCGTCAACACCACCATCCGCTCGGCCATCAGCGCCCAGGGCGTGCTGCAGTACACGACCTCGGTTTCCGACCTTGCGGTCAACGGCAACGGTTTCTTCGTCGTCCAGGACCCCAGCGGAACGCCTTTCCTCACCCGCGCCGGCGCATTCGTTCCCGACGCTCAGGGCAGACTGGTCAACGCCGCCGGCTACCAGCTGATGGCCTACAGCTACGCCAACGGCACACCGGCTGCCACCGCCAACGGTTTCGAAGGGCTGGTGCCGGTCCAGATCTCCGACCAGGAAATGACCGCGACGCCCAGCACCGCGGGCAACTTCAACGCCAATCTGCCGGCCGGCGCCACGCCGCCCGCCGGTCCGCTGCCGTCCACCAACAGCCCGACGGCGGAATACACGTCGAAATCCTCGATGGTCACCTACGACAATCTCGGCAACAAGAAGCTGCTCGACCTCTATTTCACCAACACCGGGACCGGCACCTGGTCGGTCTCTGTGTTCGACCAGTCCCAGGCGACGCCGGGCACATCCTTCCCCTATACGGGCGGTGCGCTGGCCACGGCCAACTTGACCTTCGACACCACCACCGGCAAACTCACCGGCGCCGTCGACTCAATCACCATCCCCGTGCCGGGCGGTGCGTCGCTCGATCTCGATCTGTCCAAGCTGACCCAGCTCGGCACCGGCTTCACGGTCTCCGAAGCCAAGGTCAACGGCAACGCGCCCAGCACGATCGAAAAGATCCAGATCGGTGAGGACGGCGTCATCTACGCCCAGTATCAGGACGGCTCGACCAAGCCGCTGTTCAAGATCCCGCTGGCTGACGTCCAGAGCGCCGATAACCTCACCGCACTGCCGGGCAATGTCTATGCACAGTCCACCGACTCCGGGACCGTGCGCATCGGCTTCGCCAATGAAGGCAAGCTCGGCAGCATCATCTCCGGCGCGTTGGAAAATTCCAACGTCGATATCGCCGAGGAATTGACCAACATGATCGCGGCGCAGCGCAGCTACACCGCTAACTCGAAAGTGTTCCAGACCGGTTCCGACCTCATGGATGTCCTTGTCAACCTGAAGAGATAAACGACGGGCGCCAGGGGAATGAACCCAAACCAGAGCAGCGCGGTGCGCGGATTTCGAATTCAAGGCCACACCGGCAAACCGGCCGGAGTGGTCTGGGATTGCAGGTTTCCGAACGCCGACGCCGCCGACAGGGCAGAGACGTCATCCCCTCCCCACTGGCCTCGTGAAAGACCCGCATGTCGCTGACTTCCGCATTGACCATAGCCCAACAGTCGCTTCAGACCACATCGAAGCAGACCAGCGTCCTTTCCCGCAATATTGCCGACGCCAGCAACCCCGACTATGCCCGCCGCACGGCGGTCGTCGTCAGCAGCGCGCCCGGCGCCCGCTCGGTCGAGATCCAGCGCGCCACCAACGCCCTGCTGTTTCGCCAGAACCTTAGCGCGCAATCGGCATGGAGCGGCCAGAGCACGCTTTACAGCGGAATTGACCGCCTCGCCGTTGCCGTCAACGGCGTCGACAACGCCTCCTCTGCCTCGACCGCGATCGGCAAGCTGCAGAACGCGCTGCAGCTTTACGCCGCTACGCCATCCAACCAGAACCTCGGCTCCAGCGTCATCGACGCGGCCCAGCAGGTGGTGCGCGCTCTGAACGACGGCACCAACGCGATCCAGGATTTCCGCACCCAGGCCGATGGCGAGATATCAACGGCGGTTAACGATCTCAACTCGCTGCTTAGTCAGTTCCAGGACGCCAACAAGGCGGTCATCTCCGCAACCCGTTCGGGTACCGACGCATCCGACGCGCTCGACCAGCGCGACGCTTTGCTGAAGAAGATCGCGGACTATGTGCCGGTGTCGACCTTCACGCGTGGCGACAACGACATGGTCATCACCACCAAGGATGGCACGACACTGTTCGAGACCATTCCGCGCTCGGTAAGTTTCACCCCGTCGGCGGGCTACACGGCCGGCACACCAGGCAACACCATCTACATCGACAATGTGCCGGTCAGCGCCGGGGCTGGCGGCAACACCAGCGCCGACGGCAAGCTCGCCGGGCTCATCACCTTGCGCGACGGCGTCGCGGCGACGATGCAGAGCCAGCTCGACGAAGTGGCGCGCGGCCTCATCACCGCCTTTGCCGAAACAGCACCTTCGCAGCCCGACCGAACCGGCCTGTTCACCTGGTCGGGTGCGCCCGCCATTCCGGCCGCCGGCACGCTGATCGACGGGCTTGCCGGCTCGATCAAGGTCAACGCCGCAATGGACTCGAGCGTCGGCGGCAATCCGGTGCTGCTGCGCGACGGCGGCGCCAATGGTGCGGCCTATATCGCCAACACTG
Organism: Mesorhizobium sp. M0761; assembly: GCF_040320205.1. Lineage (NCBI taxonomy): Bacteria > Pseudomonadati > Pseudomonadota > Alphaproteobacteria > Hyphomicrobiales > Phyllobacteriaceae > Mesorhizobium > Mesorhizobium sp. M0761. Next base: position 196,572 of record NZ_JAMYPF010000001.1, on the reverse strand, counting down.
CCGGCAACGCCTCCTATTCGCAGCTCTTGATCGGCTATGGCGACAAGCTCGACAAGCCGATGCCTTTCGACGCTGCGGCCGGCATCACCGTCACGTCCAGCGTGTCCGACTACGCCGCCAATGCCATTGGCTGGTTCGAAGGCCAGCGCCAGCAGGCCTCGAGCAACGCCGACGCCAAGGAAGCGCTGGCATCGCGCACCGCCGAGGCGCTGTCCAACGACACCGGCGTCAATGTCGACCAGGAGATGTCGCTGCTGCTCGACCTCGAACACACCTATCAGGCCTCGGCGCGCATGATGAAAACCGTCGACGACATGCTGTCGGCCCTGCTCGATGCCGTGGGATAAGCCATGAAAGCCACATCCGTCTCCTCAGCCGCTCTCTCCAACGCCGCGCGCTATCAGCAGATGCGCATGCAGGGCGAACTGGTCAAAGCCACTAAGGAATCGACGACCGGCACCGTCGCCGATGTCGGTCTGGCGCTCGGCGCGCGCACCTCGCAGGCGGTCACCTTCTCGCGCGACCTCGACCGGTTGAACGTCATCATCGATTCCAATTCGCTGGTCACCGCTCGGCTGTCCTCCACGCAGGCTGCGCTTGGCCAGCTTTCCGACACTGCGCAGAATTTGCTGACCGCACTGACCGCCGCCGGCAATTCCTCGAGCACCATCACGCAGCAAGCCGGCAAGGCCGCCGTGCAGCAGATGACCTCTATCCTCAATGCCAGCGTCAACGGCGAATATCTGTTTGCCGGCACCAACACCGACGTCAAGCCGATCGACGATTTCACCGCCGCCGGCTCGCCGGCCAAGGCGGCGTTCGACGCTTCCTTCTCGTCGTATTTCGGCTTCACGCAGACCGATCCGCTCGCCGCCAACATCACCGCCGCCCAGATGGACGGCTTCATCACCAGCAATGTCGTGCCGCAGTTCATGGGCGCCGGCTGGCAGGCCAACTGGTCGAACGCCACCGACCAGCAGATCGTCAGCCGCATTTCGCTGGGCGAAACCACCCAGACCTCGGCCAGCGCCAATGAAGACAGCATCCGCAAGCTCGCCATGGCTTCCGCCCTGGTCACCGGCCTGCTCTCCGGCAACATCAGCCAGGCGGCGAAGACCACCGTCGTCGGTCGCGCCCAGACGATGGTCGGCGAGGCGCTGGGCGGACTCGGCCAGTTGCAGGCCGAGACCGGCCTTGCCGAGAAGCGTGTTTCCGACGCGAGCGACCGCATGAAGACGCAGGTCGACCTGTTCGAGCGCCATATCCTCGATCTGGAGGGCGTCGATCCGGCCGAGGCCGCCACCCGCGTCGCGGATCTGACGCAGCATATCGAGACGTCCTTCGCGCTGACCGCGCGCCTGCAGCAGATGAGTCTGCTGAACTACCTGACCTGACAATCTCAACCGCAACGGTAGAGCCAAACGATGTACCAATTCTCCTACGCCGACATCCAGACCGACTCCGTTGCCGATGCGAAAGATCGCGAGCGGCAGCTTTTGACCCGCTCGATCGAAATGCTGGCGGCGGCGGCGGCGGTCGGCCACACCTCGATGGAGGCGGTCGAAGCGCTGCACTTCACCAACCGGGTCTGGACCACCTTCGTCGAGGATCTCGGTTCCAGCGACAATGTCCTGCCCAAGGAACTGCGCGCCAACCTCATCTCCATCGGCCTGTGGCTGCTGCGCGAGGCCGAGGACATCCGCCAGGGCCGCACCGACAATTTCGAAGGGCTGATCGAAGTGTCCCAGATCATCCGGGACGGCATTCAATGACCAACACGCTGAAGATATCGCTGAAGCCGAACGAGAAGATCTACATCAACGGCGCCGTCATCCGCGTCGACCGCAAGGTCACCGTCGAGCTGATGAACGACGTACAGTTCCTGCTCGAGAACCATGTCATCCAGGCCGACGATGCCTCGACGCCGCTCAAGCAGCTCTATTTCATCCTGCAGGTGATGCTGATGAACCCGGCCGGCGCCATCGAGGCGCGCGCCATGTTCCGCCGCTCGCTGCCCTTGCTTTTGGCAAGCTTCGAGGATGAGCAGATCAGTGGCGCGCTGAAGCAGATCGACCGCATGGTCGGCGAAGACCATATCTATGAAGCGCTGAAGGCCATCCGCGCGCTTTATCCGCTCGAACGCCGCGCACTTGGCGGCAATGACGATGTTCTGGGTGCGAAGCGCCCGCTGGCCGTGGGAGCACAATACTGATGAATGTGGACATGACGACGACGATCCCCACGGGTGCCAACCAGGGTACCCAGCAGACATCGAAGACAGCGGTCGACTACCAGTCGTTCCTGAAGCTGCTGATCGCCGAGATGAAGAACCAGGATCCGACGAAACCGATGGATTCGACGCAGTATGTCGCCCAGCTCGCCACCTTCTCGCAGGTAGAGCAATCGGTGCAGACCAACACCAAGCTCGACCAGATCATGCAGTCGTCGGCGCTGTCGCAGGCCGATGCCTTGATCGGCCGCTCGATCACCTCGGCCGACGGCAAGACGACCGGCGTCGTGGCCTCGGTCAGGCTTGCAAGCAACGGCGTGATCGCCGTGCTGCAGAACGGCACCGAAGTGCCGGTCGGCGCGGGCGTTTCGATAAAGCCGGCCAGCTAGACAGTTCCATAGAGGCGCGCTCACATGAACGAGGCCGACGCACTCGACATCGTCCAGTACGCGGTATGGACGGTGCTCGTCGCGTCCGCGCCGGTGGTGCTGGTCGCCATGGTAGTCGGCATCGGCATCGCCCTGATCCAGGCCCTGACCCAGATCCAGGAAATCACCCTGACCTTCGTGCCCAAGATCGTCGCCATCATGCTGGTCGTGGCGCTGACCGGTCCGTTCATCGGCAGCCAGATCTCGGCCTTCACCAACGTTATCTTCGAGCGCATCGAAAACGGGTTCTAGGCAGCGCTTGCAGGCGGCTGTGTTCCGGCTAGATTGCAGGCCATGACTCAGGCAGAACTCACCGGCAGGCCATGTGCGGAATAGCCGGCGTCTGGCGCAAACGAAACCCGATCGACGCCAACGACCTGTCGGACGTCGCCAGCATGATGCAGGCGCTGGTACATCGCGGCCCCGACGATCATGACAGCTGGCACAACAATCGGCTGGCCCTCGGCCACCGCCGACTGACCATCATCGATCCCTCGCCCGCCGCCCGTGAGCCGATGCTGACTTCTTCCGGCGATGGCGTTCTCGTCTACAATGGCGAGGTCTACAATTACCGCTCGCTGCGCGAAACGCTGCAGGCGCAAGGCGTCGTCTTTCGAACCATCTGCGATGCCGAAGTGGTTCTCGAAGCCTTGCATCACTGGGGTCCCGAAAAAGCCGTGCCGCTGTTCGACGGGATGTTTTCCTTCGCCTATTTCGACGCTCGCAGCAGTGCGCTGTGGCTTGCGCGTGACCGTCTTGGAATCAAGCCGATGTCGGTGGCCGACACGCCGGAGCGAATCCTGTTCGCCTCGGAGGACAAGGCGATCCTCGCCTGCGACGGTTTTCCGCGCGACATCGACAGCCGCGAGATCACCTTGCGGCTTGCCTGGCAGAGCCGCGATTCCAGCTACAGCCTGTTCGACCGCATCGAGCGCCTGCCGCCCGCCGGCCTGTGGAAGATCACCGATGGCGTTATCGAGAAGCGCCGCTTCTGGCATGTGCTGGACGTGCTGGAGACCGCGCGCATTACCGGCGATGCATCCGCTGATGCTGAACACATGGCGACGCTCGAGGCGTTGCTCAAGGACAGCGTCGGACTTCACTGCATCGCCGATACCAGCGTTGCCACCGCCTGCAGCAGCGGTGTCGATTCCGGCCTGATAACGGCGCTGGCAAAGCGGTTCAGGCCGGAAGTCCACGGTTATGTCGTCGACCCGCAGCTCGGCAACAGCGAGGCCGAAGACGCCGAACGCACCGGCCGCCATGTCGGCGTGCCCTTGCGCCGGGTGCCGGTCGACAGGAACCGGTTTTTCGAACTTTGGCCAAGGGTAATCTGGCATCTTGAAAGCGATGGCTGGCACGCCAGCCATGTCGCACTGCTGGCGCTTGCCGAACGATGCCGGGCCGATGGCGTCAAGGTGCTGCTCACCGGCGAAGGCGCAGACGAATTGTTTGGCGGCTACCCCTTGCAGGCCTTGAGCATGAAGAAGTGGCGTTCCTGGTCGTGGCCCCGGCGCCTGGTCCATTCGAAGCGCTCGCTCGACCGGAGATTCGAGCAACAGCGTCATGCCCCCTACAAGGTCTCGGCTGGAAGCCACTCACAAATGGATCGCAGCATGGTCCTGCGTGCTTTGTCGCCGGAGCTGAATTTTCTGCAAACCGAGATCTTCGACCGCCTGGAGCCGGTTATGCCGCCCGCGGATCGCGCCTTTCTCGGTAGTTGCCTCTACGACCTCTATTCGCATCTGCAGGACATCCTGCACCGGCACGACCGGCTGAGCATGGCGGCGTCCGTGGAACTGCGGGTCCCGTTCCTGGAAAACCGCCTGATCGACTTCGCCATCCATTTGCCGAGGCGGCAGAAATACCGCGACAAAACAGGAAAATGGCTTTTGCGAAAGGTCGCTGAAAAGCATATTCCGCGCCAGAACGTCCAGGCGCGCAAGATCGGCTTCGAGATGTCGTCGCAATTTTCGGCCGGCACGGAGACTTTGCTACGCGGCGGTTTCCTGCGCGATGCCTTGAAATGGCCCGCCGCGAATTTAGAGGACATGGTCCAGTTGGCGCGGCGCGAGCAACCATCCAGGCTGCGGCTTGTCGGCATGGAGCTTTTCCTGCGCCTTCACGCCGGCGGCGAGACGCCAAGCACGCTGACCGAAGCCTTGCATGCCGCTGCCCGGGACAGAAGCTGAATTTGCGCACGGCCGACACCCCCGCGCAGTGGACCAATGAGAACATCGCTCTGGGTAGCGGACCCTTCCCGGCTGACGTATTTTCGCCTTGCTATCCTGTTGTTGGACCATGATCTTTTTCGAAGACGCGTTCGCCCTTTTGGATGTCGTGCTCTATTTCAAACGGATGCCATGATTGTCGTCCCGGCGGACGAAACCAGCACGTGAAGGTGGGACAGGTCCAATGATCGATGACGAGCCGGACAGCGAACGCGTCTCGGCGCTGGCGCCGTTCCGGCACGGCATCTTCCGCGCCGTCTGGTCGGCCAGCCTGGTGTCGAATTTCGGTGGCCTGATCCAGGGCGTCGGCGCCGCCTGGATGATGACCACCATCGCCACGTCGCCCTATCAGGTGGCGCTGGTCCAGGCCTCGGCCACTCTGCCGATCATGCTGTTTGCACTCGTCGCCGGCGCCATCGCCGACAGCTTCAACCGGCGCAAGGTGATGCTGATCGCCCAAATCTTCATGCTGGTCGTCTCTGCACTTCTAACGCTGTTCACCTGGAACGGCTGGATGACGCCGTGGACGCTGCTTGCCTTCACCTTCCTAATCGACAGCGGCACGGCGCTCAACAACCCGTCCTGGCAGGCATCGGTCGGCGACATGGTGCCGCGCAACAAGCTGCCGGCCGCGGTTGCGCTGAATTCGCTGGGCTTCAACCTGACACGCAGCGTCGGCCCGGCGATCGGCGGCATCATCGTTGCCGCCGCTGGTGCGGCTGCTGCGTTCGCCGCCAATGCGCTGAGCTATATAGGTCTTATCATCGTGCTCTTCCGCTGGAAGCCGGAGCTGCCGGTCTCGACGCTGCCGCGCGAGACGCTGGGCGCCGCCATGGGCGCCGGCCTGCGCTATGTCGCCATGTCGCCCAACATCGGCAAGGTGCTGGTCAGGGGCTCCGCCTTCGGCTTCAGCGCCGGCGCGGTTTTGGCGCTGCTGCCGCTGGTGGCGCGCGACGTCGTCAAGGGCGATGCCTTGACCTACGGCATCATGCTCGGCGCCTTCGGCATCGGCGCCGTCGGCGGCGCGCTGATAAGCGTGCGTCTCAGACAATTGCTGTCCAGCGAGACGATGGTGCGGATGGCCTTCGCCGGCTTTGCCGTCTGCGCTTTCAATGCCGCCATCAGCCTCAATGCCTGGCAGACTGCGGCGGGTTTGCTCATCGGCGGCGCCTGCTGGGTGATCGCGCTGTCGCATTTCAACGTCACGGTGCAGATGTCGACGCCGCGCTGGGTCGTCGGCCGGGTGCTGTCGGTCTACCAGACGGCGACCTTCGGCGGCATTGCGCTGGGCAGCTGGATCTGGGGCGTCGTTGCCGATGCGCATGGCGCCGAAACCGCGCTGATTGCGGCGGCCATCGCGATGCTTGTTGGCGGCGCCATCGGCCTGTTCCTGCCGCTGCCGCAGCAGACGACTCTCAACCTCGACCCGCTCAACCGCTTCAAGGAGCCGCATCTCGGCCTCGACCTGAAGCCGCGCAGCGGCCCCATCGCCATCATGATAGAGTACATTATCCGCGACGAAGATGTACCCGAATTCCTCGCCACCATGGCCGAGCGCGGGCGCATCCGCCGCCGCGACGGCGCCCGCAACTGGACGCTGGCTCGGGACCTAGAAAATCCCGCAGTCTGGATCGAACACTACCACACGCCGACCTGGTTGGAATACATCCGCCACAACCGGCGCGCCACCCATGCCGACGCCGTCGTCGGCGAGCGGGTGCGGGCGCTGCACAGCGGCGACGAACCGCCGCGCGTGCGCCGCCTGATCGAGCGCCCGACGACCGCCGGCACCGCGCTGGTCTCGCCGAAGGGGCCGATCGATCACTGAGCTCGCCATAGCCGTAGCGCCGGTCAGCAGGCGCTCTGGATCATGTAGAGCTTGCGCGTGGTCTCGCGTATCAGCCACTCGCCCTTCCAGCCCTGCGGCAGGACGAGGAGATCGCCCGGACCGAGTTCCCGCACCTCGCCATCGATGCGGCTCAGTTCCACGCGCCCCGAAATGATGTGGCAGATCTCCGACGAGTCCGAACGATCGGCGGTGAAGCGGCCGGGCGTGCATTCCCAGATGCCGACATCGACAGTCCCGTCAGGCGATTGAAAGAACGAGCGCACGGCCTCGACCTGATCGCCTTCAATCGAGCTTGGCTTAGGAGAGAACGCGCCGATCTCGGCCTTGGCGAGATCGTGGAAGGTCGAAAGATCGATCAAGTCTAGCTCCATGGATAAGAGCAATTCCAGGAAAGGGGTCTGCCCCGGAATTGCGTGAGAACAAATGGCTTTAGTGGCCGGTGATGCTGTCGGCCAACGCGGCCAGCTTCGAGGTGCGCGCAAGCCCTGCCGCCTCGCGGCCATCGGCAATGCGATAAAGCTGGTACATCGAATGCACGCCCAGCCAGCGGAAGGGCTCCGGTTCCCATGGCCTGACCTTGCGGTTGACCCAGGGCAGCTTCGTCAGCTCGGTGTTTGCCCCGAGAACAAGGTCAGCCAGCGTGCGCCCCGAAAGGTTGGAGCTGGACACGCCGAGGCCGACATAGCCGCCGGCCCAGCCGATGCGGGTCGCGGGATCGAGGCCGACCGTGGTGCACCAGTCGCGCGGCACGCCGAGCACGCCGCACCAGGCGTGATCGATGCGGCATCCCTTGGTCTGCGGCAAGAGCGTCGTCAGGATCGTGTGCAGCTGGTCGATCGTGGCCTGCTGCGTCTGGCCGTTGACGTCGGTGCGCGAGCCGTAGCGATAAGGCACGCCGCGTCCGCCCATCGTGATGCGTCCCTCACGCGTGCGCTGGGCATAGCAATAGGCATGCGCCGCATTGCCGAGCAGTTCGTGCCCTTCCCAACCGATGTCGCGCCACAGGTCGGGCGGCAGCGGCTCAGTCACGATCTGCGCGCTGTTGAGCGCCAGCCAGGTCCGCTCCTCGCCGGGGATGCCTGATGTAAAACCCTCGGTCGCGCGGATGATCGTCTCCGCCTGCACCGTACCGCGGTCTGTCGTCACGCTGCCCTTGGCGATGCTTGTCACCGTCGTCTTCTCATAGATCGGCACGCCCAGCCGCTCGACGGCATCGGCAAGCCCACGCACCAGCTTGGCCGGCTGCACCCGCGCCTGGCCATGGACGACGAAGCCGCCCATGACGTTACGGATGTTGATGCGCGTGCGCGTTGAGGCGGCGTCCAGCATCTCGACGCGGTTCGGGTCGACATCCCAGGAACGGATCGTCTCGCATTCTTCGCACACGCGCTCCAACTGCGCTGCGTTGGTGGCCACCGTCAGGTTGTCGACGCGGCGAATGTCGGCGTCGATGCCTTCCTCGGTCGCGACCCGGATCACTTCATCAACGCAGCCTGCCATCGCCGCCTGCATCGCCATCACGCCTTGGCGGCTCGATGTCTTGAGATATTTTTCGCGCGACCAGCTGAAGCCGCCCGACAGCCAGCCGCCATTGCGCCCCGAAGCGCCGAAGCCGGCAAATTCGCGCTCGACGATCACGACGCGCAGCGATGGCTTCGCCTTTTTCAGATAGTAGGCGGTCCACAGACCGGTATAGCCGGCGCCGACAATGGCGACATCGGCCTCGATGTTTCCAGGCAAGGGCGGGCGCGGAACGGGAACCGCCCCCAGATCCGCATACCAGAACGATATGTCGCCGTTGCGCTTGGCTTGCATGGAATGACTTTCAGATGAGATCAGGCCAGATGGGATCAGGCCAGATGGAATCAGGTGAGTGTGGTGTCGGCGCTTGCGTCGTCCGCCAGCAGCTTGGCATCGCTGCCGTCGAAGCAGAGCTCGACCTTGTCGCCGAGGCCAAAACTCTCGCCGGTCAGTGGTGAGCGCACGATCGCGGCCGAGCCGTCGGCGAGCTTAACTTCGTATTTCGATTCCGAGCCGAGATAGATGGCTTCCGCGATCGTTCCCGACAGGCGGTTGGCGCCATTGGCAGCACTTTGGCCGGCTCTTCGGATCGCGAGCTTTTCGGGACGCAGCAGCATCACCGGGCTGGCTTCTCCCGACAGCTTACGCGGTACCGTCACCGTCTCGCCGGCGATGCTCAGCGCGGTGCTGTTGCCATCGCTGCGCGCCTCGCCGCGCAGCACGGTGGAATCGCCGATGAAGCGGCCGACGAACAGCGTTGCCGGCTCGTCATAGAGCTGGCGGCCGGTGCCGACCTGCTCGATGCGCCCGCGGTTGAACACGGCGATGCGGTCGGACAGCACCAGCGCCTCTTCCTGGTCGTGCGTGACATAGACGAAGGTGGTGCCGAGCTCGCGGTGGATGCGCTTGATCTCGAGCTGCAGCCATTCGCGCAGCTTCTTGTCGAGCGCGCCGAGCGGCTCGTCCATCAGGAGCAGCGGGGGGTCGAAGACGATGGCGCGCGCCAGCGCCACGCGCTGCTGCTGGCCGCCCGACAATTCGCTGGGATAGCGATGCGCGAAATCGCCCATCTTGACCATGTCGAGCGCCCTTGCCACGCGTGTCTGCCGCGTCGCCTGGTCGACGCCGCGCAACGTCAGCGGATAGGCGACGTTGCGGCCGACGCTCATATGCGGGAACAGCGCGTAATGCTGGAAGACGACGCCGATGTTGCGCTTGTGCGCCGGCACGCCGACGACGCTTTTTTCCCCGACCAGAAGCTTGCCGCTGGTGACATCGGTGAAACCGGCAATCACGTTGAGCGTCGTCGTCTTGCCCGAGCCGCTGGGGCCGAGCAGCGTCATGAACTCGCCGGGCTCGATGCGCAGCGACACGCCGTCCAGCGCCTTGAAGCCGCCATAGGCCTTGTTGATCGCTTCGAGATCGATCGCCGCGCCCTTGCTTGTCGGCTTCGGATTCATTGGCGTCCTTTCCGCTCGCGGCCAAGAAGGAGCATGCCGCCGCCGATCAGGATCGTGGTCGCGAAAAGCAGGATCGTGCCGACAGCCGCCACCGTCGGATCTGCGTCGCGCGTGATCGAGGCAAAAATCTGCACCGGCAATGTCTTGAGATAGGGGTTGGTGATGAACAGCGACACGACAATCTCGTCGAACGAGGTGGCGAAAGCGAACAGCAGGCCGGAGAGCACGCCCGGCGCGATCAGCGGCAGCGTCACCGTGCGAAACGTGGTCAGTGCGCCGGCGCCCAGGCTGGCTGCGGCTGTCTCCAGCCGGCGGTCGAACACTTCGAGACTGGCCGAGACCGCGATCAGCACGAAGGGCAGCGCAAGGATGGTGTGGGCCAGCACGAAGCCGAGCAGCGTCCCGACGAGCTGCGTGTCGAGATAGACGGCATAGATGCCGATCGCCAGCACCACGCCCGGCACCACCATCGGCGTCAGCATCAGCATACGCAAAAGGTTCGCCGGCCGCGCCTTCATGCGGTCGAGGCCGAAGGCGGCAAGCGTGCCGAGCACCGTTGCCACGACGGCAACGATGGAGGCGACTTTCAGCGAGTTCAGGAAGCTGTTCGACCAGTCCGGATTGGTGGCGAAATTCTGGTACCACTGCCAGGAAAAGCCTTGCGGCGGAAACGCCAGCGATTTGTTTTCGTTGAACGACATCGGCACCACGACCAGCGTCGGCGCCACCAGCCATATCGCCACCAGCAGGCAGACGAGCCCGAGAAGAACGCGGGTGAGCGGCTTCATCTCCATTAGCGCCGCCCCGCTTCCCGATGCCTGGACCGCATCACGGGTGCTGCCAGCGCCAGCAGCACGAAGGTGGTGACCAGCAGAACGACGCCCATGGCGCCGCCCCTGCCCCATTGCAGCAGGCTGAGCACCTGCGTCTGCACCAGCGTCGACAGCATGGTCGAGCGCGGGCCGCCGAGCAAAGCCGGCGTGATGTAGAAGCCGAGCGACAGGATGAAGACGATGATCGCGCCGGCATAGACGCCGGGCAGCGACAGCGGCAGATAGACGGTGAAGAACGCGCGCGACGGCCGCGCACCGAGGCTTTGCGCCGCCCGCATCAGCCTGAGGTCGATACCTTGCATCACGGAATAGAGCGGCAGGATCATGAACGGCAACAGCACCTGCGCCATGCCGATAACCACGCCGGTCTGGGTGCGGATCAGCTTGACGCCGCCGAACCCGACCGAGCGCAGCAACGAATTGATGACGCCCGAATCCTGCAGCAGGATCACCCATGACAGCGTTCGCACCACACCACTCACCCAGAACGGGATCAGCACGCAAAGCACAAGCACCAGCCGGACGCGCGGCCCGACCGCGGTCATCAGATAGGCATAGGGATAGGCCGCGATGACGCAGACCAGCGTCACCCAGGCCGAAATGACGAAAGTCCGCTGCAGCACTGTCAGGTTGACCGGCGCGCCGAAGAACCAGGCATAGTTCTGCAGCCCCCACTCAGGTTCCGACAGGCTGCGCAGCACGATGGTGAGCAGCGGATACCCGATCACCGCGACGAGCAGGATGAGCGCCGGCGCCGTGAGCGCGAACGGCCGCCATGCCCGACCCGACCGCGCATGGGCGGCGGGTTGGGCGATGGGTTCGGACGCGCTCACGGCCTGGCTCTCGCTCGGCTGTTCAGTTGCCGGCCATCAGCGCCGACCACTTCTCCTGCGCCACCGGGAAGTTCTCGACCCAGAACTTGATGTTCTGCTTGTAACCCTGCTTCTGGCGCTCGGGCGTGTTGGTCAGGAAGGCGGCGACCGACGCATCGACCTTGGGCTGCGCGTCATTGTTGATCGGCGTATAGGAGGTCTGCTGCGCCAGGATCTCCTGCGCCCCCTTGCCGAGATAGGCATTGAGCAGCGCATAAGCCGCATCCGTATCTTTGACGCCGACCGGAATGGTCATCTGGTCCATCACCACCAGCCAGTCCTGCCAGGCCGGCGCATATTTGGCGCCGTTCTTCACCGCCGTCATGGCACGTCCGGTCCACATCATCAGCATGTCGGCTTCGCCAGATTCGGCAAGCTGCTGCGATTCAGCGCCGGTCTTCCAATAGATCGTGTCGGGACCGAGCTTGCGGATGACATCGATGGCCTTGTCGATGTCGGCCGCCGTCATCGCCTTCGGGTCGCCGCCAGACGCCTTCAACGCCTGCTCCAGCAGGCCGCCCGTCGGGTCGCCCGAACCGTCGAGCGCGCGCGTGCCGGGGAATTTTGCCGTGTCGAAGAAATCGGCCCAGTTCTTGGGCGGGTTATCCCCATACTTCTCCTTGTTGTACATCAGCACGACGCCGTAGTTCATGGCCGGCACCGAGCATTCGCCGACCTGGCCCTCGGGCACCTTGGAGACGTCGAGCTTGCTGAAATCAAGCTTCTGGAACAGCTTGCCGCAATAGACGTAAGGCGGCAGGTCGGCGGTGTCGACGACGTCCCAGGTGACGTTGCCGGATTCGACCTGCGCCTGCAGCTTGGCGATCTCTGTCGGCCCGTCATTGAGCAGCGTGGCGCCGGACTTTTCGACGAACTCCTTGAGCGCGGCGGCCTGGCCGTCCTGGTAGATGCCGCCATAGGAGACGAGCGTCAGCGTCTTGCCCTTGAGCGAGCCTTCCTTGACCTCACCCGCGACAGGCTTTTCCTGCGCGAACGCTGCGGTTGCCAGAACGCCGAGCGCCAGCACGGCGCCAAGGCCAAGATGTCTTGTTTTCAGCATGATTATTGTTCTCCCATTTGACCCGCATGGATTGAACCTACCTGGCTGCGAGCGGTTTCCAGGCCCTGTATTGATCGAGTTCGGCGCGCACCGAAGTCGGTGGCGCAATGATCCACATCACCTCGGCTCGGCCACTGCCGATGTTCTCTGAGCGATGTGCTGTCGATGTCGCGTATTCGATGCTGTCGCCCTCTTCCAGCACATGCCTGACATCGCCGAGCGAAACCTCGACGATGCCGCGCAGCACGACGAGCATCTCGTGCGCGTCGCCATGGGTGTAGAGCGCTGGGCCGGTCGAGCCGCCGATTTCGAACTCGCCGACATAGACTTCCATGTCGCTTAAAGGGGGACGCGAGAGCAGCATCTTGCGGCAGCCGTCGCTGGGCGGCAGGCTCGGCCGCTCGCTGCGCAGCAAGACCCCGCGCTGCCCGGCGGCACTATCCTCGAACAGCATCGCCACGCTCACCCCAAGCGCCGAGGCCATCTGGTTGAGCGAGGCGGTGCTGGCGCCGGTCAGGCCGCGCTCGAGCTGGCTGATGAAGCTGGCGCTGGTCCCGGTCAGCTCGGCGAGTTCGCGCAGCGAAAGCCGCCGGCCGAGACGCAGGCTCTTCAGCCGCTGGCCCAGCATCTGATGGGCATGCGTCGCCGTCGAGGCGACGCCATTCTTGACCGGAGCCTGGTCGGTGCTCATCCCGTCTTTTTCTCCCACTGAACAATTTGTACAGTGACACTGTACACGTGGCAAGCGCCGAGTAGGGACATTTAAGATGCCGGCCGAGGCCTAGTCTTCGCCCGACAGGTCGCGCCGCGCCTTGTCGAGTTCCTCGGCGTAGCGCCGTATCAGATGGCCCTCGGTCAAAAGCCCGACAACGGCCCGGTTGTCGAAATTCTCGACCACCGCCAGTTCCTCCGCGACGGCGCGCTGGATGGTTTCGGCGGTGGACTGGACGTTCATGGTCGGCACCAGCACCGCATGCCGGAATTTGGCCGGCGCCAGCACCGGCGTCTCACCATCGGACGGATCGCTGTGCAGTTCGGCGACGATCAGCACGCCGACATAATGCCGGCTGCTTGCGGCGCCATTCTGGCGCTGAGGAGCAGTCAGGCTTGCCGCCCCGCTTCAATTCCCCGCGAGCGTGTCGAGGTATATGAGCGATCGCTTACGCAATCGACGCAGCTGTGTTATTTTTGCCCGTCTCTATTTCCCTCAAGGAGGAGAACATGAGTGCGCGGGGATTTTTTTCATTAGCTGTTGGCATGATTTTTTTGAGCTCGTCTGCGGTGAGCAATTCAAGCATGGATATGCCGGTTAGGTCTGTTGTGTCACACCCGATGTCTCTTTTTTTGGCGGGAGGCAATCCGGAAAACCAAAGCCGGCCGGCAAAGGAATTTATCCAGACTGCACAACAAGATGTTTGCTGTCCTGGCGGCTACCCTTGGTATCGCAATTCGACGAACACCTGCTACGGCAGCTATGAAGACTGCCACGATACCGATGGCAGCGGATGGTCCTGCAGACAGGTCAACGCCTGCTAGACTTTCTTGGGCCCACGCCTTCTTGACTGTGCCCGGTCCTCAGATCGGCTTCGGCTGGCCGGCCTCATAGAGCATGAGGTTGCGCTCGCCTATGCCGAGCGATGCCCAGCTCGCCCGCCAATCGGCGATGTGAGGCGAGCGGAAATGCGCGTCGAGCGCGGCCCTGTCGCTCCACACCTCGGTTACATGGATGAGCCCGACGTCGAGCACGTCCTGCGCGTAGGAGTATTCGATGCAGCCGGGCTCCGCACGGCTGCCCAGTATCATGCGCCGCATGGCCGGCCTTGCCTCGTCGAGCCGTTGCGCCGGCAGGCGAATGGTGCCGATGATCACCAGCATGATCTCTCTCCTCAAGGCCTCTGTCGTCCTGGCAAGTAACCAGTCCTCCCACCCTCGCGCAAGCTTGACCGGTTAGGCTCGAAGGGCTGTCGCGTGCTCGGCAGGCTTGTGATTGGGGACGACATGGCAGTCAGCGAAAGCTTAGCGACAGGAACAGTGGCCAAGAACGGCCGCGATGTCTTCTTCGCCATCGGCATCGTCATCATCCTGGCCGTGCTGTTCCTCCCGATCCCGGCCTTCCTCATCGACATCGGCCTCGCCTTCTCGATCGCATTGTCGGTGCTGATCCTGATGGTGGCGCTGTGGATCCAGCGGCCGCTCGATTTCTCGTCCTTCCCGACCGTGCTGCTCATCGCCACCATGTTGCGGCTGTCGCTCAACATCGCCACCACGCGCATGATCCTGTCGCATGGCAATGAGGGCACGCACGCCGCCGGCTATGTCATCGCCGGCTTCTCCAAACTGGTGATGGCCAGCGATTTCGTCATCGGCCTGATCGTCTTCATGATCCTGATCGTAGTCAACTTCATCGTCATCACCAAGGGCGCCACCCGTATTGCCGAAGTCGGCGCCCGCTTTACCCTCGACGCTATCCCCGGCAAGCAGATGTCGATCGACGCCGACCTGTCCGCCGGCATGATCGACGACAAGACAGCGCAACTGCGCCGCAGAGAACTCGAGGAAGAATCGTCCTTCTTCGGCTCGATGGACGGCGCCTCGAAATTCGTGCGCGGCGATGCCATTGCCGGCCTCATCATCACCGCCATCAACATCGTCGGCGGCATCGCCATCGGCTACATCAGGCACGGCATGGGCATGGGCGAAGCCGCCGATGTCTTCATCAAGCTGTCGGTCGGCGACGGCCTGGTCACCCAGATCCCGGCGCTTATCGTTTCGCTCGCCGCCGGCCTGCTGGTGTCCAAGGGCGGCACGCGCGGCTCGACCAACCAGGCGGTGTTCGGCCAGCTCGGCGCGCATCCGCGCGCGCTCTATGTCGCGGCCTCGCTGCTCGTCCTGCTCGGCCTGATGCCCGGCCTGCCGTTCTTCCCGTTCTTCACGCTGGCTGCAGGCATGGCCGGTCTTGGCTACGTCATCCCGATGCGCGCCAACCGCGAGGCTGCCGCCGCCGAAGCGATCAAGGATCTGGAGAAGGCGAACAAAGTCGAGGAAGAGAAGAACTCGGTCAAGGCTTCGCTGACCACCGCCGAGATCGAGCTTCTGATCGGCAAGCAGCTGTCGACGCGGCTGCTGGTGTCGCATCAGGAACTGGTGTTCCGCATGGCCAAGATGCGCAAGAAATTTGCCACGCAATACGGCTTCGTCGTGCCGGAAGTGCGCGTCGCCGACGATTTCGGCATCCCGCCGAAAAGCTATCAGATCAAGGTCCACGGCACCGTCGTCGCCGAATATCAGATGCGCGTCGGCGAGATCATGGTGCTGCTGGGGAACCGGGATTTGCCCGACGTTCCCGGCGAGGAAATCCGCGAGCCGGCCTTCGGCATGCGCGCCTTCTCGGTGCTGGAAACCTTCGCCGAGGATCTGAAGCGCGAGAACTATACCTTTGCCGACAACATGTCGGTGCTGCTCACCCATTTGTCCGAGGTGATCCGCAACAACCTGCCGCAGCTTCTGTCCTACAAGGACATGAAGGCGCTGCTCGAGCGCCAGGATCCGGAATACCGCAAGCTGGCCGACGAGATATGCACCTCGCACATCTCCTACCCCGGCCTGCAGGCGGTGCTGAAACTGCTGCTGGCCGAACGCGTATCGATCCGCAACCTGCATTTGATCATCGAGGCTATCGCCGAGATCGCGCCGCATGTGCGCCGCACCGAGCAGATCGTCGAGCATGTCCGCATCCGCATGGCCCAGCAGATCTGCGGCGATCTCTCCGAAGGCGGCATGCTCAAGGTGCTGCGGCTCGGCAACCGCTGGGACCTCGCCTTCCACCAGAGCCTCAAGCGCGACGCCAAGGGCGAGGTGCGCGAGTTCGACATCGACCCGCGCCAGCTGGAGGAATTCGGCCAGGACGCGACCAAGGCGATCCGCAAGCATCTCGAGGCCGGCGAGCGTTTTGTCCTCGTCACCGCGCCCGATGCGCGGCCTTATGTGCGCATGATCATCGAGCGCCTGTTCACGACGCTTCCCGTTCTCTCCCATGTCGAAATCGCCAAGGGCGTCGAGATCAAGGTGCTCGGGACGATCTCGTGAACATCCTGTCGCAAGGCGTCGTCATCGCCGCCTTCCTCGCCTTCTGTCGCATCGGCGCCTGCTTCATGCTGGTGCCGGGTCTGTCCAGCGCCCGCGTGCCGGTCCAGGTCCGGCTGTTCGTGTCGATCGCCGCCACCGGTGGCCTGCTCGCCTTCCTGTGGGACAAGATCTTTCCCTTCGTCGATGCGCGTCCGCAGGTGCTGACACCGATGATCATCTCCGAACTTTTGGTCGGCGGGCTGATCGGCGCGATGACGAGGCTCTACATGGAGGCGCTGCGCTTCATAGGTTCGGCCATCGCCATGCTGATCGGCTATGGCGGCACCGGCGGCCCCGCCATCGAGGAGCCAGAGCCGCAGGCGGCCCTCGCCGCCATCATCTCGTTTTCAGCGTTGCTGCTGCTCTTCGTCTTCGATTTCGACCACGAGATCATCCGCGCTCTGGTCGCCTCCTACACGGTGGCGCCGGTCAACGTCTTCTTCAATCCGCAGGCCGCCCTGGTCGATCTCACCGACACGGTGTCGGACGCCTTCTTCCTGGTCATCCGGCTCGGCAGCCCGTTCATCGCCTATGCCATCCTGGTCAATTTGACGATCGGCTTCGTCAACAAGCTGACGCCGCAGATTCCGGTCTACTTCATCTCACTGCCTTTCGTCATCGCCGGCGGCATGATCATCTTCTACTTCGCCATCGGCACCATGCTGTCGCTGTTCGTCGACGGCTTTGTCGATCTGACGCTGGCGAGGTGAGATGAGCACGCGCAAGGAACGGCTGAAGAAACTGGTCAAGGTGCAGGAGCAGCTGAAGGCCCTGCACGAGACGCGCCATGCGGCCTTCCTGGCGGCAGCGGCAACCGCCGAAACCGAGGCCAGGGAACTTGTCCAGCATTTCGACGCCGACCAGTCGATGGCGGTGCTGTTCCCTGATCTCTACCATCGCCGCATCGCCAATGCGCTGGTCCGGCAGGAAGCGAGCTTGGAAAGCGCCAGGCAGGAGGTCACGCTCATCGCCACTGCGACGGCGCGCACCAACATGGTCGAGCGCGCCTACAAGGACGTGCGCCGACAGGACGAACGCGAACGCTCCGACCGCGACCGGCTCGATCTGATCGCGCAGAGGCGCGGGCAGGAATAATCGAAAGTTAAAGCCGCGTCACTTGCGGACGGCGTTCGGTTTCGTTCCGTGCGGCGGGCTGTATTGGGTGTACGGCGCCGTGTTCGGCCTCTGCGCCTACGCCACCTACGATCTGACCATGGCGACGCCGGCAGCGCCCACCGCAAACGACCAGATCGCATCGACCCAGCCGGAGTTGCCGCTGCTGATAGCAATGCCTAGCATCCGGCGAAGGATTTCGAGCCGGCAAGCCTGCCACAAGCTTGCTGCGGCATGGTCGCTCAGGAAACCCGGCAAAGAGGCGGACTTTCTTGGCGATTTCTCCACCCAGCGACATCGTTCTCGATGTTGCCCGAGCCGTCGACCCGACGGATATCGAGGCTGCCCGTGCCGCGCTGGCCAAGCGGGCCAACGGCGTTGGCGGCGCCTTTTTGGTCGACATGGCGGCTTCGGTGGATACCGGCTCGATCTTGTCGCGTGCCACGGCCGACAAGGCCGCGGCAGGCGCCGATCCCGCGGGAAAATTCAAGAAGTTCGAGGCCATGGTCTTGCAGACCTTCATCCAGAACATGCTGCCCAAGGACACCGAGGGCGTCTACGGCAAGGGGTTGGCCGGCGACATGTGGAAATCGCAGCTTGCCGAGCGTGTCGCCGACGTCATGGCCGAGCGCGGCGGGATCGGCATCGCCAAATCGCTGCTCGCCGACCACTACAAGGACGGCAAGCGCACCGTGCCGATCGGCCCGGTGTCAACCGGGCCGCACAAGACCGAGATCGACCAGCAGACCCGGCTGTCCACCTCGCTGGTCGAGGAATTGCAGCGCAAGGCCGCACGGTCGATGACCGGCGACGAGACGACCATCAAAACCGAAATCAAGATCTAGACCAGGATTTTCAATGGCCGATTTTTCAAAATACTCTTCCAACCTGCCGGCGCGTACGTCCGAAGCGCCGATCCCGTTTGCACGGCCGGGCAACCTTGCCGCCATCATCGGCCGCATCGAGGAAGCGGTCGAGGAAGAGACGGCCGGTTTGAAGAACGACACCAGCTATGACCTCAAGGCCTCCAACGCCCGCAAGAGCCGCTACCTCTATGAGCTGACCCGCGCCATGAAGGGCGCCAACGAGATCGAATTCCTGGAACAGCATCGCGACAGTCTGGCGCGGCTGCGCCAGAAGCTCGCGAAAAACGAGGCTGCAATCCTCGCCCACCTCAACGCGGTCAACGAAGTCGCCACGCTGTTGAAGAACGCCATTCAGCGCGCCGAAGCCGACGGCACATACTCGGCCGGCGAATTCGGTTGGGCGAGCTGATGATCTCGGCAACAGGCGGGAACAACCGGTGATCAAATTCATCGCCGCCGCGATCTGGATCTGCGCCGCCACGCTTGGCGCGGTGTTCTATTCGTTCCAGGCGGCCGGTGAGCGCGGCGTCGGCGAGACGCCGAAACCGATGCTGGGTGGCCTCGACTACGTCAAGACCGACATCATCTCGGTGCCGCTGATCCGCGATTCCAAGATCGACGGCTATTTCCTCACCAAGCTCGTCTACACGGTCGAGCCGGCCGAGATAAAGAAGATGTCGATCCCGGCCGAAGCGCTGATGACCGATCAGGTCTATTCCTATCTCTACTCCAATCCTCAGATCGACTTCACCAAGAAGGAAACCATCGATCTCGATGCCTTCCGCAAGGCCATACGCGACACCGTCAACGCTCGCGTCGGCGCCGACCTGGTGCATGAAGTGCTGATCGACCAGGTCAACTTCCTGACCAAGGACGAAATCCGCGACAACGCCATGCGCCGCCGCAAGGATCCGGCCACGCCGACCGAACCGGCCCCGGCGGAATCGGCCCAGGCCGAGGCGGCGAAGCCCGCTGCTGAACACTAACCTTCGTCGCAGGGTGAATGTTCTCTGCCGCATTCCTTCCGACTGAAACGAGATGACGCATCGCGCGTTGACGTTTACGTCAACTCGAAGCTATATGCGCCAAGCGACCAGGATCGCGGTACGCGCGAGACAGCGACTTCGGCGGAGGCCGGTCACTGAAGCGCGGCAAAACGCAACGAGACCAGGAGAACAGTCATGAGCGTTCAGGACATTGCCGAGAAGATGAGGTCGCGCGTGGCGAGCGCCGGGTTCGAACATTCCGTGAAGTTCGATACCGGCAGCAACGGCGTCATCGTCATCGACGGCGCAACCGTCTCAAACACCGATGCGCCGACCGACTGCACCATCAAGCTGTCGCTCGACGATCTGGATTCGCTGATCGCCGGCGACCTCAATCCGACCATGGCGTTCATGTCCGGCAAGATAAAGGTCGAAGGCGATATGTCGGTCGCCATGGCGCTCAGCCAGCTGATCGGCTGAGCCCTTCGCAAAAACAAAACGCCGCCCTCGCTGAAATGCAAAGGACCGGCGGCGTTTGTTTTTGACCAATCAGGCGGCCAGCGAGAGCCTCTGTGTCTTGAGCTTGCGACCTGCAGCCTTCAGCGTGCCATGCGCGCCGTCGAGCGCACCATCGATCAGTTCCAGCGCGAGCAGGCGGTGCCGCTCGTACGGACCAGGCATGGCTAGCGCGCCGGTCTTCTCCGCCGAAAAGCCGAAGCGACCGTAATAAGGCGCATCGCCGACCAGCAGCACCGCGGCATGGCCGAGACGCGCGGCCTCGGCCAAAGCATGGCGCATCAGCGCCGAGCCGATGCCGGCGTTCTTCAGCGCCGGATCGACGGCGAGCGGTCCGAGCAGAAGTGCTCCCGTGCCGCCCTCGCCCAGACGTACGTCCCACAGCCGCACCGTGCCGGCAACCGCGCCGGCGGCATCCCGCACGACAAAAGCGAGACCTTCGGAAGGCCGGCGGCCACGCCGCAGCTTCTCCGACGATTTCTTGCGCCGCATCGGCCCCATGGCGCGATCGAGCAACGCTTCACGCGATGCAATGTCTGCCGCAGTTTCGGCGACGATGGGAATGGCGCCGGCCATCTCCCGCTCAAGGGGGGAGAATCCAATGCCGTCAATGTAATTTACAATGTCCATTTCCGCGATCCTTCACGAGCGGAGCTTGTTCCACAGGCGAACCCGGGCGGACGCAAACGTCCGCCTGGGGTGATCTGAAGGCCGAAGCCGTCAGATCACGTAGGATCGGAGAGGCTCGAAGCCGTTGAAGGCGACCGCCGAGTAGGTGGTCGTGTAGGCGCCGGTGCCTTCGATCAGCACATCGTCGCCGATGGTCAGCGACAGAGGCAGCGGATACGGCGTCTTCTCGTACATCACGTCGGCCGAATCGCAGGTCGGGCCGGCGAGCACGCAAGGTGCGGTCTCCGAACCGTCATGGCGGGTGACGATCGGATAGCGGATCGCCTCGTCCATCGTCTCGGCCAGACCGCCGAACTTGCCGATGTCGAGGAACACCCAGCGCACATTGTCGTTTTCGGCCTTCTTCGAGATCAGCACGACTTCCGACTTGATGACGCCGGCATTGCCGACCATGCCGCGACCCGGCTCGATGATGGTCTCAGGGATCGCATTGCCGAAATGCTTGCGCAGCGCCGAGAAGATGGCCTGGCCATAGGCCTGGGCCGCCGGCACGTCACGCAGATAGCGCGTCGGGAAACCGCCGCCCATATTGACCATCTTGAGGACGATGCCTTCATCGGCGAGCGTGGCGAACACCTTCTTGGCGTCGGCCAGCGCACGGTCCCACGCCGTCAGGTCGGTCTGCTGCGAGCCGACATGGAACGACACGCCATAGGCGTCGAGGCCGAGCGTCCTGGCATGGCGCAGCACGTCGACGGCCATCGCCGGCACGCAGCCGAACTTGCGCGACAGCGGCCACTCGGCGCCTTCGCCGTCGGTCAGCACGCGGCAGAACACGCGGGCGCCGGGAGCGACGCGGGCGATCTTGTCGACTTCCTCGACGCAATCGACGGCAAACAGCCGAATGCCGAGCTGGTAGGCGCGTGCAATGTCACGCTCCTTCTTGATGGTGTTGCCGAAGGAGATACGGTCCGCCGGCGCACCGGCGTCCATCGCCATCTCGACCTCGGCAACGGAAGCGGTGTCGAAGGACGAGCCCATCGCAGCAAGCAGGCGCAGGATTTCCGGCGCCGGATTTGCTTTCACCGCATAGTAGATCCGGGAATCGGGCAGCGCCTTTTCGAAGGCGCGAAAATTGTCGCGCACGACATCGAGGTCGACGACGAGGCAGGGGCCGGACGGACGTCGGGTGGCGAGGAAGTCGAGGATGCGCTGGGTGGCCATCGGGGTCTCTCCATTAACGCCTTGCGGCGCGCAATAAGGCTGCGGACGCGGGCTCTCGGCCTCGCGACGCGCGGTCAAACAAAGGCGGGACGGAAATTCATGGAACCAGCCGGTGGAGACCCCGGAACCATGAAACGCCGTCTCGCGGCGGTGAACCTTGGCCTTGCCCGGCCTCGGTTCGCTTTGTCTGCCTTGGCTTGGATGGGAGACCCGTCCGCACTGCCGGCAATGAAGGTGTGCCTCTTCAGTAACCCCGGTCTTTGGACGACCGGCAGAACACCAGAAAGGCCCGCACCGTCGTTGCTTCAAGGTGTCCTCGGGCTGGCGGTTGGCCGCTAGACCGACTGGAGGGGTTAGCTCCAGTTACCTTACCGATTTCCCTCACCATTCGAGGATCGGCGGACACCCACAGGCACGTGCGACTTTGGGCAAGCGCGATATAGGGTCGAAAGATTTCACAATCAATAAAAATCGTATCCCAGGTTGTAAAATTCCTGCCATCGAACAATGCTTCGCCAACCGTATACGGATATCGAACGATGACAGGCACGCACGGCCCGCTCAACGCCTTCCTCGACCTTCGTCGCATGCCGGTGGCCAATGCGGAACTGGGCCCGCTGGCAGGGCTCAGGCTGGCGGTAAAGGACATTTACGACGTCGCCGGCTACCGCACCGGTTGCGGCAATCCGGTGAAGTTCGACGAGGCGCATGCCGCGTCCAGCACGGCACCGGCCGTGCAGGTGATTCTCGACGCCGGCGCGCGCTTCATCGGCAAGACGCAGACCGACGAGTTCGCCTTCTCGCTGATGGGCCAGAACGCGCATTTTCCGTTTCCGGTGAACCCGGCTGCCCCCGACCGCGTCACCGGCGGCTCGTCCTCCGGATCGGCCGCGGCGGTGGCCGGCAAGCTTGCCGACATCGCCACCGGCTCCGACACCGGCGGCTCGATCCGCGCCCCGGCGAGCTTTTGCGGATTGATCGGGCTGCGCACCACGCATGGCCGCATTTCGCTCGAAGGCACGATGAAGCTGGCGCCGAGCTTCGACACATTCGGCTGGTTCGCCGACGACATCGAAACCTATGAGACGATCGGCAAATTGCTGCTTGGCCGCGACCCGCACCAGCATCCGCTCAACCGGCCGCTGTCGATCCGCTGGCTGGACGCCTTCGTCGCCGGCCCGGCCGAGGCAGCCGAATACG
This sequence comes from Mesorhizobium sp. M0761, assembly GCF_040320205.1. Classification (NCBI taxonomy): domain Bacteria; kingdom Pseudomonadati; phylum Pseudomonadota; class Alphaproteobacteria; order Hyphomicrobiales; family Phyllobacteriaceae; genus Mesorhizobium; species Mesorhizobium sp. M0761. The sequence goes on along the minus strand of NZ_JAMYPF010000001.1, from coordinate 173,428 downwards.
CCGGGATGAGAGCGCTGGCGGCCGGCCTTGTCGGCGAGCCGGCGCCGGTGGAATACAGCTTCGCCTCCTTCCCCGACGAGCTCTACTGGTGCTTTCGCCGCCTCCAGGCCGCCGAGGCCTGGCAGCAGCATGGCGCCTGGATCATTTCGGGCGAGCGCGATCTCGGGCCGGGCGTCGAGGAGCGCTTTGGTTTCGGCCGGACAATCGACGAAAAGACCGCGCGGGCCGAGGCGGTGCGCCGCTTGACGTTCCGCTCCGAGCTAGCCGCGCTGCTCGGCCAGGACGGGTTTCTTGTCCTGCCCACCGTTCCAGGCCCCGCACCTCTGGTCAAAAGCGAGCCGCAGCAGCTCCAGGCCTACCGCGAAAGGGCCTTGCATCTTTTGTGCCTTTCGGGTCTTTCAGGCTTCCCGCAAATCACCCTGCCGCTGGGCTCGGTTGACGGTGCCCCTTTCGGCCTCTCGCTGCTCGGCCCTCCCGGCAGCGACATTGCCCTGATACGGCTCGGCCGGCGAATTCTCGATGCGGCACGAAAGGCCTGATGATGGATACACTGACCCGCATGCGCGCCTTCATCGACGTCGTCGAGGCCGAAGGCTTTTCGGCGGCCGCGCGCAAGATCGGTCGCTCCAAGGCGCTGCTGTCGAAATATGTGCGCGAACTCGAGGACGAACTCGGCGCGCTGCTGCTCAACCGCACCACGCGGCAGTTCTCGTTGACCGAGGCCGGCCATACCTATTACAGCCGCGCTTCGGAAATCGTGCGCGAGGTCGACAGCCTGGCCGACGCCGTGCGCGAATCCTCCGGCGACGTGCGCGGCAGGATCAAGCTGTCGGCGGCGCGCACCTTCGCCGATGCGCCGATTGGCCAGTCGCTCATCGACTTCGCCAAACAGCATCCCGACATCGTGCTCGACATCCATCTCGACGACCGTTTTGTCGATCTGGTCGAGGAAGGTTTCGATCTTGCCGTGCGCATCTCGCGCCTGGAGAACTCATCGCTGATCGCCCGCCGCCTGGGGCCGTTTTCGATCAAGCTTTGCGCCTCGCCGGAGCTGATCGCCAAGCACGGCAAGCCGACGCGCCCGCAGGATCTCGCCAACTTGCCCTGCATCGTCGACACCAATGGCCGCTCGCTCGCCAACTGGCGCTTCAGGGGCGATGGCGAGGAGTCAGTCAGTGTCAACGTATCGGGTCCGATCGAGGTCAACAGCCCGATGGCCGCGCGAGCCGCCGCCGTGTCCGGTCTGGGCTTCACCATCCTGCCGGATTTCATCGCCGCGCCCGACCTCGCATCCGGGCTGCTGGTGTCCTTGCTCGACGACCGCATCCAGTCGGGCAGCGGCATTTTCGCCGTCTACCCGCACCGCCGCTATCTGCCGGCCAAGGTCCGTGTCTTCGTCGATTTCCTGGTGCAATGGTTCAGGAACCGCGAGAGCGCTTGAGCCGGTCCTGCCGTGCCGCGGTCCCAATTTCGCCCCGTTTCTGGTAACCTCTCGAAATCTCTCCGAGGCCGATGGAACAGCGACCGAGAATGCATCTGAAACGGCACGCAATCATGCTGGCTTCGGCCCTGGCGACGACTTTTGCCTCCGTCGGAGCGGCTGGCGCGCATCCTCATGTCTTCGCCGAGGCCCGCCTCGACGTGATCCTCTCGCCGGATCACCAAAGTGTGAAAGCGCTGCGTCACCTCTGGCGTTTCGATGATCTGTTTTCGAGTACGGTGATGATGGAGTTCGACAAGAACTCCGACCTGAAGCTTGACGACAAGGAGCTGAAGGATGTCGCCGACACCGTTCATGCCTCGCTGGCCGAATTCAACTATTTCCAGCTCGTCACCGTCGACGGCAAGGACGTGCCTATGACGCCGCCACCGCATCTGATGGCCAATTTCGACAACGACCAGTTGATCATCCTGTTCGAATCCGAACCCAAGGTGCCGATCAAGCTCGCCGGCAAGATCGATTTCGGCGTCTACGATCCAACCTTCTACACAGCGATCGACTTCACCGAGGATAGCAACATCACCGTGGAAGGCCTGCCCTCGAACTGCACCAAGAGCGTCATCCGGCCGGATCCAGACGAGGCGATCAAGGAAAACCAGAAGACCCTGACGGACGCGTTCTTCAACGACCCGACAGGCACCGACATGAGCAAGATCTTCGCCACCAAGCTCGAACTGAATTGCCCGCCAGAAGGATAGATCCGGTGATGAAAACGTCCCTGCGTTTGGCATTCGGCCTCGTGGCCGCTGCCCTGCTGATGACGCACTTTCTCGGGCAGGCCCATGCCCAGAGTTCACTCGGCATCGGTGTCAATGACGGCATGGCGCCCACCACCGGCCCGTTCGCCCACATCCTGATGTGGATCAATCTGCGCCAGCAGGAATTCTACCGCGCACTGGCCACCGCGATGAAGGCGATGCGCGAGGACGGCAGCAAGATGTGGCTGCTGATCGGCCTGTCCTTCGCCTATGGTATTTTCCACGCCGCAGGCCCCGGCCACGGCAAGGCGGTCATCTCGTCCTACATGGTGGCCAATGAAGTGGCGCTCAGGCGCGGTATCCTGCTGTCCTTCGTTTCGGCGCTGCTGCAGGGCCTGACCGCGATCCTGGTGATGCTGCTTGCCTATTTCGTCCTGCGCGGCACCGCGATCTCGATGACCGACGCAGCCTGGTTCATGGAGATCATGAGCTATGTCTTCGTCACTTTGTTCGGCGCCTGGCTGCTGTGGCGCAAGCTTGGGCTCACGGTCCAGCGCTGGTTCGGCAGGGCGCCCGCCTACAGCTTGTCGGCAGCCCACGCCGGTCATTCCCATAGCGGCCATTCGCATGCCGGTCACAGCCACGCGGCGCATGCGCATTCGCACGCCTTGCATGTGCATCACGACCATTCGCATGATCATCACGATCACGCCGCGCACGACCACGACACGCACGATCATTCCCATCACGACCACGCTCATCACGATCACCCAGCCGGCGAGGTCTGCGACACATGCGGCCATTCGCATGCGCCCGATCCGGCGCTGCTGTCGGGCGATCGCTTCGACTGGCGCACGGCCTGGTCGGCAGTAGCCGCCGTCGGCATCCGTCCCTGCTCCGGCGCGCTGATTGTGCTCAGCTTCGCGCTGCTCAACGGCCTGTGGCTCGGCGGCCTGCTCTCGGTGCTGGCGATGTCGATCGGCACCGCCATCACAGTCTCGGCGCTGGCGACGATCGCGGTGACAGCCAAGAACTGGGCGGTCTATTTCGCCGGCGACGGCCGCATGGGCAACCGCATCCACACAGTCGTCGAAATCGGCGGCGCCGCCTTCGTCTTCCTGTTCGGGCTGTTGCTGTTGTCGGCGAGCCTGTCCGGAGCTGTGTGACCTCGGCGGGTCAGGCCTGACCCGCGATATCTCCGCCCAGCTCATCCTCGATATGAGCGCGGATGATTTCATCGAAACTGTTTTCGGCGCTGAAGCCGAGGTCCCTTGCACGGCGCGCCTCGAAGCGCGTCGGCCAACCCTTGACGATCGCCCAGATCGTTTCGTCGGGCTCCTCACGGATCAGGCTCGCCACCTCGGCGCCTGCAGTGCGCTCCAGCGCCTCGATCTGCTCGCCGACGGTGACGGCAACGCCGGGCATGGTGAGGTTGCGGCGCGGCCCGACAGCGGCACCGTCGAGCCCGGCGGCATGGATCAGGAATCCGACCGCAGAGCGCGGGCTGGCATGGGTGTGCAGCACCGAGCGCGGCACCGGCAGGATCGCCTCGTGGCCGCTCAGCGGCTCGCGGATGATGCCGGAGAAGAAACCTGACGCCGCCTTGTTCGGCTTGCCGGGCCGCACGCAGATGGTCGGCAGCCTTATGCCGATGCCGTCGAAGAAGCCGCGCCTGGAATAGTCGGCCAGCAGCGCTTCGCTCATCTGCTTCTGCGTGCCGTAGGAGGTCAGCGGCGTCGGGTGGAAATCGTCCGGGATCACATCCGGGAACGGCGCGCCGAACACCGCGATCGACGAGGTAAAGACGAGGCGCGGCGAAAAGCCCGCCAGCCGCACGGCGTCGAACAGCGCCCGTGTGCCGTCGAGATTGACGCGGTAGCCGAGATCGAAATTGGCTTCCGCCTCACCCGACACGATGCCGGCGAGATGGAACATGACGTCGGGGCGTGAGGCGACCAGGCTCTCGGCAGCACCGGCGTCGGCAAGGTCGCCGGTATGCGTGGCGATGCTGACGCCGTCCATCGCCGGCGCCTGCGGCGGCACGATATCGTGCAGGTCGAGCCCGGTGATCTTGCGGCCGTTGAGCGTGCCGTCCCTGGCCAGCCGGTCGACAAGTTTGCGGCCGACCATGCCGGCGGCGCCAGTAATCAGGATGCGCATTTCAAAGCCTCTTATTTGCCCTTGTTCTGGCTGCGACCCCGCAACCAGAACACCAGAAAGAATGCCAGCACGAAGGCGATGCCGACGATGCCGGCAAGTACGGTCGAGACATTGCCGATGGCCAGCATCACGGTCGGCAGATAGAACGCCGCGATGCCGAACAGCAGCATGATCCAGGCTGCGGCAATCAGCGCGTTTCGCGTGTCGCGGTCCATCATGCCGTCCCGCCACAGCGGGAACTCGTCAACTCGGATGTCAATGCCATGAAATTCCCTGTCAGTGATAATGGCCGTGATGCGGTGGCGCACCATGGTCGTGGTCATGATCGTGCTCGTCATGGCTGTCGGCGCACTGGCCGAATTCCGGTTCAACCGTGGCGTGGCTGATGCCGTGTTCGGCGGCGAGCCGCTTCTTGATGGCGCTGACCGCCTGGTGCGGATCGACGCCATCGTTGAGGCAGGCATGCAGCGTCGCCATGTTGCTGGACCCGTCGAGCGACCAGACATGCATGTGATGCACTTCGCGCACGCCCTTGACGGTGCCGGCAATGTCCTTGGCGATGAGGTCGCGGTCGAGGCTTGCCGGTACGCCTTCGAGAAGGACGTGGGCGGCTTCGCGCATCAGCGACCACGCGGTGGACAGGATCAGCAGGGAGACCAGCACCGACAGGATCGGATCGATCGGCGTCCAGCCGGTGGCCAGTATGACCAGCGCCGCCACGATCGCCGCCGCCGAGCCGAGCAGGTCGCCCAGCACATGCAGGATGGCGCCGCGCATGTTGAGGCTGTCGTGGTCGCCGCCATGCAGCACGAAGAACGAGGCGAAGTTTACCAGAAGGCCGGCGATCGCCACCACCAGCATCGGCCCGCCCAGCACCGGCGCCGGCGTCATCAGCCGGCCCCAGGCTTCGTAGACGATCCACAGCGCAATGGCGAAGATGGCAATGCCGTTGGTGTAGGCAACCAGCGTCTTGACTCGGCCGAAGCCGTAGGTGAGGCGCACCGTCGCCGGCCGCCCGCCAAGATGGAAGGCGTACCAGGCAAGGCCAAGCGCAATCGAGTCGGCGAGCATGTGGCCGGCGTCGGCCAGCAGCGCCAGCGATCCCGTCAAAAGGCCGCCAAGCCCTTCGGCCACCATGAAGCCGGCGGTCAGGCAGGCTGCGATCAGCACACGCTTCTTGTCGGTCGAGCCATGCACGTGGCCGGCGCCATGCCCAGCATGCAAACCATGATCATGGCTGTGCGCCATCGGAAGAAACTCCTGTTACGCGCCGAACTCGGCGCGGAAATCCTCGAGCCGCCGCTTCTGCCGGCCTTCGCCATCGAAATTGGCAGGATCGAGCCATGCCTCATAGGCTTTGCGCAGCGCCGGCCATTCCTTGTCGATGATCGAGTACCATGCCGTATCGCGGTTTTCACCCTTGACCACAAGATGCTGGCGGAAAATGCCCTCGAACTTGAAGCCGAACCGTTCCGCCGCGCGCTTTGACGGCTCGTTGCGGTTGTTGCATTTCCACTCGTAGCGGCGATAGCCGAGCCCGTCGAAAATATACTTCATGAACAGGAACTGCGCCTCGGTCGCTGCCGGCTTGCGCGAGATCAGCGGCCCCCAATAGATGTTGCCGATCTCGATGACGCCATAGGTGGGATCGATGCGCATCAGCGTCTGTCGCCCGGCGGCCTTGCCGCTGGCCTTGTCGATGACGGTGAAGAACAGCGGATCCTCGCTCGCCTCGACCTTGTCCAGCCATGGCTGGAAATCGGCGCGGGTTTGCGGCGGGTAGTCGGGCAGCCAAGCAAAGCGGCCGTCAATGTCAGGCACCGACGACGCCTCGTAAAGGCCGTCGCCATGCTTTTCGGCGCTCAGCGGTTCGAGCCGGACATAGCGCCCGTCAATGGGCTTGCGCTCGGGCCGCGGACGCGCTTGCCAATCTTTGAGATTTTCCGACACGCAAAACTCCAATCCGTTTGACTTTTGTGAGCAGACGCTCACAAAAACGCGACCTAACAGCAAGAACCACACGGACGGGAAAAATGCTCCACACGATTTCGGCCTTCGACCGCCTCGGCGAGGAAAACGCCTTTGCCGTGCTGGCGCGGGCGACCGCACTGGCTCAACAGGGCCGCGATATCGTCAATCTCGGCATCGGCCAGCCCGACTTCAAAACGCCGCAGCACATTGTCGACGCAGCGATCAAGGCGCTGCGCGACGGTCACCATGGCTACACCCCGGCCAACGGCCTGCTGGCGACGCGCGAAGCGGTGGTGCGGCGCACGCTGGCCACCACCGGCGTCGAGGTCTCGCCGGAAAATGTGATGATCCTGCCCGGCGGCAAGCCGACCATGTTCGCGGCGATCCTGATGTTCGGCGAACCCGGCGCCGAGATCCTCTATCCCGACCCTGGCTTTCCCATCTATCGCTCGATGATCGAGTTCACCGGCGCCGCGCCCATTCCGGTGCCGATCCGCGAAGAGAACGGCTTTGCCTTCTCGGCCGAGGAGACGCTGGGGCTGATCACCTCGAAGACGAGGCTGCTAATCCTCAACTCACCGGCCAACCCGACCGGCGGCGTCACGCCGCGCGCCGAGATCGAGAAGCTGGTGGAGGGGCTGCAAGCGCATCCGCAGGTCGCTATCCTCTCCGACGAAATCTACGACGTCATGACCTATGACGGCGAGACGCATTTTTCGCTGCTCAATTTTCCGGAAATTCGCGACCGGCTGATCGTGCTCAACGGCTGGTCGAAGACATGGGCGATGACCGGCTGGCGCATGGGCTGGTCGATCTGGCCGAATGGCGACAAGGGCGCGCATCTCTACGACAAGGTGCGCAAGCTGGCGGTCAATTGCTGGTCCTGCGTCAACGCGCCGAGCCAGTTCGCCGGCATCGCCGCCATCGACGGCCCGCAGGACGATGTCGACAAGATGATGCGCGCCTTCGACAACCGCAGGAAGATCGTGGTCGAGGGGCTGAACGCGCTGCCCGGCGTCTCCTGCATCACGCCCAAGGGCGCATTCTATGCCTTCCCGAATGTTTCGAAGACCGGCTGGAAGGCCAAGAAGCTCGCCTCGGCACTGCTCGAGGAGGCCGGCGTGGCGCTGATCGGCGGCCCCGATTTCGGCATTCTCGGCGAAGGCTACATCAGGCTCTCCTACGCCAATTCCGAAGAGAACATCTTGCGCGCGCTGGAGCGGATCGAGTCGTTTTTGAAGAGGTAGGCCTTCGGCTCTTCACCCACGCCCCACGAACGGCATCTTGGTCGCCATCACCGTCATGAACAGCACATTGGCATCGAGCGGCAGGCTGGCCATGTGGACGACGGCGTCGGCGACGCGCTGGACGTCCATCACCGCTTCGGCGGCGATGGTGCCATTGGCCTGCGGCACGCCGACCGTCATTGCGTGCGCCATATCGGTCAGCGCGTTGCCTATGTCGATCTGGCCGCAGGCGATGTCATAGGGCCGGCCGTCGAGCGCCAGCGTCTTGGTCAGCCCCGATATGGCGTGCTTGGTCGCGGTGTAGGGCACCGAGCCCGGCCGTGGCGCATAGGCCGACACAGAGCCATTGTTGATGATGCGGCCGCCCATTGGCTTTTGCTTGCGCATGACGCCGAAGGCGGCGCGGGCGCATAGGAACGATCCGGTGAGATTGACGCCGACAATATCGTTCCAGACCTCGACCGGGATCTCGTCGATCGGCGTCGACTTGTAGCTCATGCCGGCATTGTTGAAGAGCAGGTCGACGCGGCCGAAGGCTGCGGCCACCGTCTCGAACAGGTCATCGACTTCGCCGGCCTTGCTGATGTCGCAGGCAACTGCCAGCGCCTTGGCGTCCGCTTTCCCGGCTTCGGTAATGGCGGCGTCGAGCACCGCTTTGCGGCGGCCGCAAAACACCGTGTTCCAGCCCGCCTTGAGCAGCGCCGTGGCGACGCTCTTGCCGATGCCGGTGCCGGCGCCGGTGACGATGGCGGTTTTCTCTGTGAGGGCTGTCATGGATTTTGCTCCTGCGCGCCGCGCATCCCCGGCACAGATCGGGGTGCATCCGAATGCACCGACCCATCGCAAATGAGGGCGATCATGGCAAGCCGGACACTAATGCATGTCGCTCAAAAGTGGCCCCGGTTCTGAGAGAACGACATGCATCCGGACAAAAACATGAAGCGCCACGCGCTTTATGTGATCGGTCCGACAAAAAGGGCGGTCATTGGCGACCGCCCCCTGATCTGAACCGGGCTTGGGAGGAGGAAAAGCCGATCCGACTAACTAAAATCATGCGCTTCCTCGGTAAACGAGAAGTTAACGCTTTTCCCGCCGCGGCTGCGTTGTCTACCAGCGCGGGTTCGGCGCCGTGCCTGACGGAACCGGCACCTTGGCCGCCGACACCGTCGCCTCGACATGATCGACGAGCGCATCCGGCAGGCCGAGCCGGCCGGCGAGCAGGTCGAGATAGCCGCGTTCGGCGCGCGTATCGGGGTCGATCGTCAGTCGGGACGCCGTGTAGAGCTCGAGCCTCTGCTCATCGGTCTTGGCGCCTGCGACCAGCGTATCGAGGTCGAGCGGGCTGTCCAGCTCGGCCATCAGAAACTTTTCCGCTTCCGTGCCGATGCCGGCCAGACTGAGCTTGCCGGCGATCTTTTGGCGTTCCGCGTCATCGACATGGCCATCGGCCTTGGCCGCCGAGATCATCGCCCGCACCAGGGTCAGCGTGAACTCGTCCTCCCCCTGTGGCGCCTGTGAAGGATGAAAGCCGGTGTCGGCGGGCGGCGGCAGCAATTCCGGCTGGCCGGCCGCCGGCGCCTGCTCGGGTGCATTGCCGGCCTTGTAATTCTGGTAGGCCTTGTAGGCGAGACCGCCGATCGCAGCCAGTCCGCCGAGCTTCACGGCCGTGCCGGTGACCTGCCGTCCCGTGCCGGTTCCAAGCAGCACCGCGGCCAGCGCACCGGCGGCCAGCGGATTGTCCTTGGCCATCTGCACAGCCTGCCCGGCCTTGTCGCGAACGGTGCCGGTTGTGCCGGGAACTTGCGAGCCGAGCAGATCGTCGAGAAGCTTCTTGGGGTCGAACATGGTGCCTCCAGAAAAGGGCCCGCGCGAACGTGGACGGGCAGGTTTTGGACGTTGCAGACGTAGGTCCCGATTGTTGACATTACAATGACGGACCGGCGCTTTGCTATCGGCGCCGGCAATGCCGCAAATCAAATTCGATGTGTCGAAACCCGCCTCGGCTTCGGTTAGTGTCGCCGCAACGTCGGCGAGGGAGGAGTTTTGCCGTGACCGATCAGCCAGACCGCGACCAAGCACGAGATCCCCAGGATCTGGAGCGCCTGCTAATTGATCGGCAATGGGCGGGAGACATTGAGGGCATGGTAGCGCTGTTCGAACCCGATGCCGTCATCGACACCGGAGCAGCCGAATTGACGCGTGGCCATGAGGCGATCCGCGCCTTTGCCGCGAGCTGGCGAAAATTCCAGCGCGGCGAGCAGCGCCCGGCGGCCATTAACGGCGACCTCGCGTTGACGTCGACCAGGCTTGCCGACGGCTCGATAACCTCAGAGGTCGCGCGCCGGCAGGCCGACGGCACATGGCTGTGGGTGATCGACCGCTATTCTGTCGTGTGGTGATCCAGTCAGGGCGTCGGCGGCACTTAACTGCCGATATGTCCCCTGCCCTGCGCCTGCGCAAGTTCGACCTGGCGCTGGCGCTCGGCATAGCGGGTGCGATCCTCATCCGAGCGTGCCTCGTAGCAATGCGGGCATGACACGCCGGTGGAAAAATGCGGCGACAGCCGGTTCTCCGGCGTCAGCGGATGCCGGCAGGCGCGGCAGAGTTCGGCCTCGCCTTCGGTCAACCCATGCGACACCGAGACCCGCTCGTCGAAGACGAAACACTCGCCCTGCCACAGGCTGTCTTCGGCCGGCACCTCTTCAAGATATCTGAGGATGCCGCCCTTGAGATGGAACACATCCTCGAAGCCGAGCGACTTCACATAGGCCGTCGCCTTTTCGCAGCGGATGCCGCCGGTGCAGAACATCGCAACCTTGCGGCCGTCGAGTTGGTCGCGGTGTTTTTCCACCCAGGCCGGGAATTCGCGAAAGCTCGACGTGCGCGGGTCCACCGCGCCCTCGAACGTCCCGATCGACACTTCGTACGCGTTGCGTGTGTCGATGACGATGGTGCCGGGGTCCGAGATCAGCGCGTTCCAGTCGGCCGGCGCGACATAGGTCCCCGCACCCGTCGCCGGGTCGAGGTCTTCGACGCCCATGGTGACGATCTCGCGCTTCAGCCGCACCTTCATGCGATGGAACGGCATTTCGGCGGCAGTGCTGTATTTGACCTCGAGATCGGCAAGACCCTCGATGGCCTCGAGATAAGCGATCAGGTCGGCTATGTCGGCTTCGCTGCCGGCGACCGTGCCGTTAATGCCCTCCTGCGCCAGAAGCAGCGTGCCCTTGATGCCGCGCCCGCAGCAGAAGGCGGCAAGCGGCGTGCGCAAGACCCGCAGCGCGTCGAAGTCGCCCAGCCTCGCAAATTTGTAGAGCGCGGCGACGCGCACGGGTTCATGGTTGGTCATCGCCAAGCCACTAGACCGTGGTCAAAGCGGATTCAAGGCAGAGCTAAAGACACTTCGTCGGTATTCGCCCGCAGGCTCGTTGGCCGACATGTGACATCGCGGCAGGCCGGGTTTCGTGGACTCGGAATCGGCCTTCTGCTAGTCGGTTGAAATCACCCAGGGAGAGAAAAGCCAATGCCCAGCAAGACCGAAAAGCTCCTGTCGCTGCTCAATGGCCAGCCGGTCATTCCGGTGCTGAAGATCGCCAATGTCGCGGACGCCGTCCCGCTCGCCCGGGCGCTGGCCGCCGGCGGCCTGCCGGCGATCGAGATCACGTTGAGAACCGCCGATGCGCTGGAAGCGATCCGCCGCGTGGCCGGTGAGGTCGAGGGCGCCATTGTCGGCGCCGGCACAATTCTCGATGCCAAGCAGTTCGACCAGGCAGCGGCGGCTGGCTCGAAGTTCATCGTCAGCCCCGGCATCACGCGCGAGTTGCTGGCGGCGGCCAAGGACAGCGACGTTCCCTTGCTGCCCGGCGCCATCACGCCCGGCGAGATCATGGCTGCCCGCGAGGCCGGCCTGCGGTTCCTGAAATTCTTCCCGGCCGAACAATCCGGCGGCATCGCCTCGCTGAAGGCCTTTGCCTCGCCGCTGGCCGACGTGAAATTCTGCCCGACCGGCGGCATCTCGGCCAAGAACGCCGCCGACTATCTCAGCCTGTCCAACGTTATCTGCGTCGGCGGCTCGTGGGTGGCGCCGGACGAGTTGGTCAAGGCCGGCAAGTGGGATGAGATCGAGGCGCTCGCACAGAGCGCGAGCAAGCTCGGAAAATAACCTCCGCTACTTTATCTTTGCGCAATCCCAAGGGAAGCGCTCCGCGCTTTCCCGGGAAAATCACAGTGTTCCCGGAATTGCACTCGGCACAAAAACCCGCCAGCTGCGCCGACCGGGTTTGCTACGCGTTGAGATTTTGGTTCCCGCTCATGGGCTCGAACCACGATTCACGCCTTCAAAGGGCGCTGTCCTACCATTAGACGAAGCGGGAATGCAGGCTGGTGGTTAGCATTCCGGGACGCTAGAAGCCAGTGCTGGAGATTCGCCAACAGCAAAAAGCCGCGCGGGTTGCCCAGCGCGGCTTCGATGTTTACCCCGTCGAGCTCTTACTTCGTCTGGAAGCGGGCGACCGAAAGGAATTTTACGGCATTGCCGGTGAAGCGGTTGGCATCGGCCATCTGGTTGTCCGCCTGGAAGCCTGCGGTGTAGACCTCGCTCGGCGGCGTATGCACGATGTTGTAGGCATAGCGCGGCGCTGTCGTCGGGCTGGAAACGGTGGCGATGTGGTCGCCGCTGCTCAGCGCCCAGCGGGCCGCCTGCGGTTCGGCCGCCACCACCACTGCCTTCGGTCCTGGCTTCAGGTCGCGGGCCGAAGCCCTGGCTTCCTTGCGTGTCGTCTTGACGCCGGCGCCGATCACCGAGGCTGGATCGGTACCGGCGGGACGGGCAGCAATAGCGCCGCGCGGCGATGCGGCATCGACACCTGACGGATCGTTGAACGCCGAGCGCGGCTCAAGCGACGCAACCTGATAGTCGTCGGTAGCACCGGCTGTATCGGCGGCGCTGGCCTGTTCGAGAACCGCCTTGACCTCGTCCGGACGCTGCGACGGCAGCACCGAGAACGCGTCGGTTGCGGTCTGCTTGTGGGCAGCCGTATCGGCCAGCGCCAGCAGAACGCCCTTGTCCTGCGGCGCAAGCTCAGCCGGCGGCGAAGAGCGGTCGGGACGCCAGGTCGGCAACGGGACGTTGACCGCGACCTGCGCCGGAGCGGCAGCTTGATCGGCCCCCTGGTCGGCATTGCTCGCATCGGCCGTGCCGAACGGCACATTGGCCGGCGCCTGCGCCGTCGCCACCGTCTGTTCGGTGGTGGCATCGGCCACGCCGAACGGCACGGTCTCAGGTTGTTGCGCGCCGACATCGGCCTTCGGCCGCGGTGCGAAAGCGGGCAGCGGCACTTCCTTGGCGGGCAGCGCGGCGATGATCGTCTCCGGCGTGTCCTGCGGCTCCGAATCGTCAGCGCTGTCGTCGGCAAGCTGCGGAATGTTGGCGCGCTTGGCGTTCTGCGGCGACACGATCGCGATGCCAGGCAGATTGCTGTTGTTGTTGCTCGTGGCAGCCAGCACCGGCTTCACGCTTCTCGGCGGCGGCGCGGCGGTAGCAACATCGGCGCTGTCGTCGGCTTCGTCTTCACCGCCACCGCCAAAGAACGCGGACAGGAAGCCACCGGATTTCTTGGTGCTGCCGCCTGCGCTGGCCATCATGATGGCAGGAGAACCGGCGCCCTTGCGCGCCTTGTAGGAGGCGAGCGCTTGGTCATAACCCGGCAACGGCCTGCCGTCGCTCGGCACATGCAGCGTCTTGCCATTGGGGAACAGGCTGACCAGTTCCTGGCGGCTGATGCCTGGCCAATGCCGCACATTGCCGACGTCCATGTGGACGAAGGGCGAACCCGACGACGGATAGTAGCCGACGCCGCCGCCCTGCATCTTCAGGCCGATGTTGCGCAGCTTTTTCAGCGGCACACCCGGAATGTAGAAGTCCATCGCCTTGCCCAGCATATGCTGGCTTTCCTTGGCGACACCGCGGCTGCGGCTGCGCAGCATCGAATTGGTCGACGGCGAGCGATAGCCGCAAACGACCTGGATGTAGTCGGTGGCGCCGGCCTGCCGGTAAGCTTCCCACACCAGATCGAGCAGGCGCGGATCCATCTTGGTCGGTTCGTTGCGACGCCAGTCGCGCAGGATGATGTTGATCTTCCTGAGGCCTGCCGGATCGTAGCGGCCATTGCGCTTGTAGACGATCTCGGCCTTTTCGTGCGTGTGGAGGTGATAGAGCTTGAGCGAGCGCGTTTCAGCGCTGGCGCCGGCAGCAGTTGCGGCGAGGAAAGCGAACGCAACGATCAACGCTGCCAGCCATCTCGGCCAGACGCCCATGTGATCGCGCCGCCCGTTTCTGTGTCGTTCGACTTTGTTCAAATCAAAAGGCCTTGCAGGCTGCCGTTTGTCCCCGGATTTGTCCAAACGGATGCGTGGTTCTCACATCCGAATATCGATCCTAATGGTTAATCATCGCTTATTGAAGCCGAAATGCGGTAACACCGTGGCGATATCCCGTCAAAAATATACACAGGATTTCTTGGTAAACTGCTGGTTTAGATCAAGATTCAGCCTTTTCCCGCTACACGATCTGTTACCGCTGGCCTTAATGCGTGAACAACGCTGTCCGCATCAGCCATATTCCCGCCCCAACCCTTATGCAGCGCCGGATGTGGCATGGCAAGCTGGTCCCGGCCTTGCGTTGGCAAGCTGTGGAATTCGGCGTTCAGGAGGCAAGGCGGTCGAGGCGGCCGGTTTCCGGGTCGATGCCGTATTCCTTGAGCTTGCGGTAGAGCGTCGAGCGGCCGATGCCGAGACGCCGTGCGACCTCGCTCATCTGGCCGTTGTAATGGTCGATGGCGAGCTTGATCATTTCGAGTTCGACATCGGCCAGCGCACGCACATTGCCACGCTCGTCCAGCGCCCTCAATGTGCCGAAACGCTGAAGCAACCTGGCCGGAGGGGCGAGCTCGGCAGCTGCAGTACCGGCGTCATCAGTCTGCGCGCCATCGCCTTGCGATCCGGTGCTCAAGGCCATGCCGGGGTCCGACAAGGACGCATCGGCGTCGAGATTGACGGTGCCGTCGACCTGCGCCCGGATCTGCGGAAATTCGTCAGTCGTGAGCACATCGCCTTCGGCAAGCACCGAGGCCCTGAACACGGCGTTTTCCAGCTGCCTGATGTTTCCCGGCCAATCATAGGCCTGCAGCATGGCCAGTGCGGCATCCGAGATGCCGTGCAGGCGATTGCCCGCCGGCGCCACCTTGTCCATGAAATGCTTGACCAGATAGGGGATGTCGTCGCGGCGGTCGCGCAGCGGCGGCACGACGATCGGGTAAACGTTGAGCCGGTAGAACAGGTCCTCGCGAAACTTGCCGTCCTTGACCTGCTGCAGAAGGTTGCGGTGCGTGGCCGAGATCAGCCTGATGTCGACCCTGACGGTGGAACGGCCGCCGACCGGATCGACCTCGCCATCCTGCACGGCGCGCAACAGCTTGACCTGCACGTCGAGCGGCAGGTCGCCGATCTCATCCAGGAACAGGGTGCCCGAATGCGCCTCGACGAACTTGCCGGTGTGCTTTTCGGTGGCGCCGGTGAACGAACCTTTTTCGTGACCGAACAGGATCGATTCGACCAGATTGTCGGGGATGGCGCCGCAATTGACGGTGACGAACGGCTTTGTGCGGCGTTCGCCGCTGCCCTGGATGGCGCGCGCCACCAATTCCTTGCCGACGCCCGATTCGCCCTCGATCAGGATCGGGATGTTGGAGGCCGCAGCCTTCTGGCCGAGGCGGATCACCCGGTCCATCGCCGGGCTGTGCGTGATCATGTCCTTGAAGGTCAGGTGGCCGCCGCGACGCCGCGACGTGCGCTTGACCTCGTCCTCGACCGCCTCGACCTTGAGCGCGTTGCCGACCGCGGTCTGCAGCCGGTCGGGAGACGCCGGCTTGACGACAAAATCGAAAGCGCCGTGGCGCATCGCCGAAACCACCGTTTCGATGCCGCCCTGCGCAGTCTGCACAATGACGGGAACAGTGATGCCGCGCTCGCGCATCGCCTTCAGCACGCCGATGCCGTCGAGGCCCGGCATGACAAGGTCGAGGATGACTGCCGAAATATCCCTCGCATTGGGTCCGTCAAGCGCGCTCAGACCGGCCTCGCCGCCATCGGCAACGATGGCGCTGTGGCCGAATTTCGTCACCGCCGCCTCGAGCAGCCGGCGCTGCACGGGATCGTCATCGACTATAAGAATGGAACCTGTCATGACTGATTTGAGTTGCCCGCCTGGGAAATTCCCATGGATCATCTTGGCACAGGGTTCTAAACAAGGTTTCAAAAAACCCGGTGAACGAATTCCTTAGGATTTGACCGGCTTGTCCTTTCCCCTTGATTCCAGAAGGTAATTGTTGATGAGCAGGATTCTCGGTCGGCAGCTTGCGGCGGTAGCGTCCGGTCAGGGCGCGGCGGAACTCGGCGACCTGCCGGAATGGAATCTCGCCGATCTTTATTCCGGCATGGAGGCGCCCGAACTGAAGCGCGACCTTGCCAAGGCGGCGGCCGATGCCGTCGCCTTCGAGAACCGCTGGAAGGGCACGCTGGCTGCGGAGGCCGAGCGCGGCAGCGCCGGCAGGCTTGGCGAGGCGCTGACAGCCTATGAGGCGCTGGAGGAACTGATCGGCCGCATCGTCTCCTATGCCGGCCTGATCTATGCCGGCAACACCGCCGATCCGCAGCGCGCAAAGCTCTATGGCGACATCCAGGAGAAGATGACCGACGCCAGCGCGCATCTTTTGTTCTTCGCGCTGGAGCTGAACCTGATCGACGACAAGGCGCTCGAAGCAGCCCTCGCCGCCGACGCCGGCTTTGCCCATTACCGCCCCTGGGTGCTCGACCTCAGAATGGACAAGCCCTACCAGCTCGAGGACCGGGTCGAGCAGCTGTTCCATGAGAAATCGATCACCGGACGCGGTGCCTGGAACCGGCTGTTCGACGAGACGATGACCGATCTGCGCTTCGACATAGACGGCGAGGAACTGACGCTGGAGCCGGCGCTGAACCGCCTCCAGGACGCCGATGGGGAGGTCCGCCGCCGCGCCTCCGAAGCGCTGGCCGCAACCTTCCGCAAGAGCCTGCGCACCTTCACGCTGATCACCAACACGCTGGCCAAGGACAAGGAGATTTCCGACCGCTGGCGTGGCTTTGAGGACATCGCCGACTCCCGCCATCTCGCCAACCGCGTCGAGCGCAGCGTGGTTGATGCGCTGGCGTCTGCCGTGCGCGAGGCCTATCCGCGCCTGTCTCATCGCTACTACGCGATGAAGGCGCGCTGGCTCGGCATGGAGGTGATGAACCACTGGGACCGCAACGCCCCCTTGCCCGAAACGCCGCAAGCGGTGATTCCTTGGGATGATGCCAGGAACACTGTGCTGTCGGCCTATCAGCGCTTTTCCCCCGACATGGCGGAGATCGCCCGCACCTTCTTCGACCGCAACTGGATCGACGCGCCGGTCAGGCCCGGCAAATCGCCCGGCGCCTTCGCCCATCCGACCGTGCCTTCGGCGCACCCTTACGTGCTGCTCAACTACATGGGCAAGCCGCGCGATGTGATGACGCTGGCGCATGAACTCGGCCACGGCGTGCATCAGGTGCTGGCCGGCGGCCAGGGCGCCCTGATGGCTTCGACGCCGCTGACTTTGGCCGAGACGGCCTCGGTGTTCGGCGAGATGCTGACCTTCCGTTCGCTGCTCGACCAGACCACCGACAAGCGCGAGCGCAAGGCGATGCTCGCCCAGAAGGTCGAGGACATGATCAACACGGTCGTGCGCCAGATCGCCTTCTACGAGTTCGAGCGCAAGGTGCATGCAGAGCGCAAGAACGGCGAACTGACCTCCGACAAGCTCGGCCAGTTCTGGCTCGAGGTGCAGGCCGAAAGCCTGGGGCCGGCGATCAAGCTGCGTGAGGGCTATGAGGTCTTCTGGACCTACATCCCGCACTTCGTCCACTCCCCCTTCTACGTGTACGCCTATGCCTTTGGCGACTGCCTGGTGAACTCGCTCTACGCGGTCTACCAGAACGCCGAGCATGGCTTCCAGGACAAGTATTTCGAGATGTTGCGCGCCGGCGGCACCAAGCATCACTCGGAGCTTCTCGCGCCCTTCGGCCTCGACGCCACCGACCCCGCCTTCTGGCAGATCGGGCTTGGCGTGATCGGCGGCCTGATCGACGAGTTGGAAGCGCTCGACAGTTAATGCGCGCACCCATTGGACCGATGGCGCAGAGTGACAGGTTCAGGAGCGGTCTCGACTTTGCGGAATCGCAGAACAGTTTAGCCGGAATGCATGTGACGGCAGCGTTGTTCTTGTTCTAAATATCTGTTCTTGAATAACTCTCCGGCGAAATTTTCCGTTAGCTTTCCCGAAGCCGTATGATAGCTTTCCGACCGAAGCTCAGCCGGGCGCGCGGCTTAAGGCCGGACAGCATCCCGGCCCATGGCAGCGGTCTGACGAATGCGACAGCGACGGTTGGCAATGGGCGGGAAAGCCGAACGCCGACAGTCGACGACAGACCGGCTGTTCCCTGAGCCGCCGAACCACATTGGATGATCCGATCTGCCAAGGTCATGACTTGGGACGGCGGCGGACGGATCCGACTGGAGAGAGACGATGACCTTCTTTTACATTGTCCTGGCGTTCCTTGTAGGTGTGTTGGTTGGCTGGTTTATCTGGGGCCGGCTGCGCGGCGAACTTGACAGCCTGCGCGGCGATCTCGACCGCACCCGCAGCGAGCGTGACAGACTGCGCGCCGACGCCGATCGTCTGACTGGCGAACTCGACGCCTGCGGCAAGACCCGCGCCGATCTCGAACGCCGGCTGCGTGAAACATCGACTCCATCCGCCAAGCCTTCCAGTTCGGCGCCGGCCGCGCTGGTGTCGACAGCGGCAACGGCCAAGTCCGCCTCGGCCGCGAAACCTGCCCCCGCCAAACCCGCCGCGGCCAAACCAGCTGCGGCCAAATCCGCGGCCGCAAAACCAGCGGCCAGCAAACCTGCCGCCGCCAAGGCCGCGCCCAAAGCCGCGGCTTCAAAGCCCGCCGCCGTCCCGAAGAAGGCCGCCCCGGCAGCTGGGAAGGCCGACAATTTGCGTCGCCTGATCGGTATCGGCCCGGTCAACGACAAACTGCTCAAGGGCCTTGGCGTCACGACCTACGCGCAGATCGCCGGCTGGACCGCGGCCGACGTCAAGCGCATCGAGGACACGCTGAATTTCGACGGCCGCATCGCTCGCGAAAAGTGGGTCGAGCAGGCCAAGCTGCTTGCCGCCGGCGACGAAAAGGAGTTCGCACGCCAATTCCCGAGCGCCGGGACCGCCAACAACAGCTGATCTGTCATCGGCAACATAACCAGAAGGCGGCGCTCTCGGGCGCCGTCTTTGTTTTTGCATTCGCCACTGTCTTTGCGCCCTGCGACGCCGCTCCCTCGATTGCACGCCGCCCGGCCCCCATATAGAGCGGTTCTGGCGTCATCGACCGCAGTACCCGAGCCCCATGCCCCTGCCCTCTGCCATTTTCCGCAACGATGAAAGCGGCCGTCAGTTGGTCTTCGACCACCCGGCCGACATCATCATTGCCTATGATGGCAAGGATTTTCTGCCGGCGCTGGCGGCCGCGCAGGCGGCGAGCGATGCCGGCAAATGGCTGGCCGGCTATTTCTCCTACGAAGCGGGCTATCTGCTCGAACCGAAACTGGTGCCGCTGCTGCCTGAAGGCCGGCGCGCGCCACTGGTTTGTCTGGGTGTGTTCGATGCTCCGGTCGAAGAGGCCGTGCCGCGCAACGATGCGCCGGCCACCAATGGCCCCATCTTCGACGCCAAGGCCAGTTGGTCCGCTCAGGACTACGCCCAACGCTTCGCGCGCCTTCACGACCACATCCGCAAGGGCGATTGCTACCAAGGCAACCTGACCTTTCCGGTCCGTGCCCAATGGTCGGGCGATCCGCTTGCTGCCTTCGACGCACTGACAGGACGCCAGCCGGTCAAGTATGGCGCGCTGATTTCGCTCGGCGATCCCATCGTCTTGTCGCGTTCGCCCGAGCTGTTCTTCGAGATCAATGCCGAAGGCATGATCGAAACCCATCCGATGAAGGGTACCGCACCGCGCGGCGCGACCAAGGCCGAGGACGCGCGGTTGAAGTCCTTCTTGCGCAACGACGAAAAGAACCAGGCCGAGAACCGAATGATCGTCGATCTCCTGCGCAATGACATCTCGCTGATCAGCGAGGTCGGCACGCTGGAAGTGCCGGAACTGTTCCGCATCGAGAGCTACCCGACCGTCCATCAGATGGTGAGCCGTGTGCGGGCGAAGCTTCTGCCTGATCTCGGCATCCGCCAAATCTTTGGCGCGCTGTTTCCCTGTGGCTCGATCACCGGCGCGCCGAAAATCCGCGCCATGGAAATCCTGCACGAGCTGGAAGAGACACCGCGCGACGTCTATTGCGGCGCCATCGGCTGGATCGCGCCTGCCGGCATGATGCGCTTTTCGGTGGCGATCCGCACCATATCGCTCTTTTCCAGTGGCGAGGCCGTTTACAATGTCGGCGGCGGCGTCGTCTTCGATTCGACGGCGCAAGAGGAGTATCAGGAGTGTCTGCTGAAGGCGCGCTTCGCGACGGGGACACCGCCGATTTCGAGCTGATCGAGACGATGCGCTGGGAGCCCGGCCAGGGCTTTCTGCGCTTCGAACGCCATCTCGCGCGCCTTTACGGCTCGGCGGAAGAACTCGGCTTTGCCTGCGATCCGCAGCGGATCGGCGAGGTGCTGGCGAATACTATCGGGGCGCAGCAAAAGGCGCTGCGCACCCGGCTCGTCCTTCAGCGCAATGGCGAAGTGACCGCCTCGGTCCAGCCCTATGAGCCGTTCGCCGCCGACAAGGTCTGGCGGCTGCGACTGGCGCGGGTCCGGCTCTCTTCCTCGGACGCGCTGCTGCGCCACAAGACCAGCCGGCGACAGATCTACACCCACGCCCGCTCCGAATATCTGATCACCCAGGCCGACGAAGTGTTGCTCGCAAATGAGCGCAGCGAAATCTGCGAAGGCACCATCACCAACGTCTTCGCCGATTTCGGTGATGGCATGCTGATGACACCCAGGCTCGACTGCGGCCTGCTGCCTGGCGTATTGCGCGCCGAGCTGCTGGACGAAGGCCGCGCCCAGGAGGCGATCTACAGCTATGACGAGTTGAAATCCGCCAAAACACTGTTCGTCGGCAATTCTCTGCGCGGCTTGATCCCGGCAACATTGGCCTGATACGAAGCGGCTGCGAGAATAACCGCCGGCATTGGACACTTTCTAGCGAAGCATGAATTCTCGTCAGCCCACGCACACGCCCTATGATGGCTCCTCAAAGCTCTTCACCATCGGGCTGAAGCCGCTCGAACTCGACAAGTGGATCGAGGTCGACCGGTATCTCTTCGACCATCTCGCCGAAAAGCGCCGGCTGTATGCCGAAATTCCCGACAAGGTGTTTGTCGAGGAAGACGGCACGCGCGAAGCCCAGCGCGAAGTGCGCGGCCTCATCGAAGCACATCTGCTGTCGACATTTCCCGGGATGTACCGGCGCACCAATGCCGGGGTTGAGGTCATTGGCGCCAAAGCCGACTCTGACGCCACCTTCCCCGATGCCCCGCTGGTCGCAGCGTCGCTGCTCGTCCAGGAAGACCTGATCCTGATGCGTCGTGACGACACCGGCTGGCGGCTCGCCGCCGGCTCGCTGTGTTTCCCGTCATCCTGGTCGCTGGTCGAGAAATTCGGCCGGCCGCTGCAGCAGATCCACGCACCGGTGCCGGGCTTCGGTCCGGGCACCAGGCCGGCCGAGCTCATCAACCGCATGTTCGACGGCCTGCAGGGCCAGGCCGTCGAACGCTTCAACTGGTCGATCCAGGCCGGCGACGCGCTCTATCATCCGCTCTCCAATGTCGAGCGCATCGACCGCGCCACCAGGCGCCCCTCGCGATTTCCCGACGGCGACGTCAACACCCATGCCTTCATCCGCGTGGAGCGCCAGACGCTGCGCAAACTGCCTCTGTCGCGCGACATCCTGTTCACCATCCGCATCCATCTCGACCCGCTGAAAGTGCTGGCGCGGCATCCCGACCGGGCAACGCTTGCCGCCTCTTTCGCGGCGCAATTGCAGGCGCTGGATGAGGCTCAACTCGACTACAAGGGGATGACATCAGACCGTGACCGGCTGGTGCAACGCCTGCAAACCATGGCTAAGGAGTGACGATGATCCGACATGTTCTGAAGCTAGCCGTCCTGCTCGGTGCATTCCTGGCGTTGCCGGCAACAGCGCATGCGGAACCGGTGACCTATGCGGGGAAGCTCGGCAACATCGACATCGTCGTCGAGTTTACCGGTGATCCGGCGACGGCTGGAGAGGCACTGGCGGCGCGCTATTTCTACCGCTCCAAGGGCGTCGATATTCCTCTGCAGGCGAAGTCGAGCAAGGGCGCCACCTTTCAATTGGCCGAGGAAGAAGCCTGCGATGCCAAGAAGTGCGGCGACGGCCAGGCTCCACCCATCGGCGCCGTCTGGCGGTTGAGTTCCGCCGACAAGGGCAAGACGCTGGAAGGCACCTGGACGGCCAAAAAGACCCTGCCGCTGAAGCTGACAAGGATCGCCAGCCGTGCCCAGACGGAGACGCCGGCGACGACGCCACGCGATCTCTATGATTTCACCGACATGACATTCTCGGGCGACGATGCGCCGATCACCATGGCGGCATCGCCCTACGACTATCTCAAGCTGGATTTTGCGCCCAAGGCAGACGCCAAGGAAGGTTGGCCGGATGCAGCCTACAACTATGTCACCGATCCGCGCACCAAATTCGCCAGGCCGCGCATCGTCGATCTCGCCGGCAGGGCGCCGATCGAAGCCGCCAATGCCTTGCTGCAGAACCGCCATTGGCATGACAGCCTCAGCGCCTTGACGTGCGCGGCGCTGCAATATGCCGGTTTCCACGACGGGCCGCCGATGGAGGGCATGGACGACGATTCGCTTGGCGGCTATGAAGACACGACGTCCAAAGTTACGTCATTGACGCCGAAGCTGATGAGCTGGTCGGAATCCGGCAGCCTCTATTGCGGCGGTGCGCATCCGAACAACTATTCCGACGCCTATGTCATGGACGTGCGCCGTGGCGCCTTGCTTACCCTTCAGGACATGTTTTCCGATACGGTCGACGGCAAGCCAGGCCCCTCGCTGGCCACCTTCGTCAAGGAGAAGCGCAAGAAGCCAAGCGACCAGACCGAGGTGGATTACGAGGCCGAATGCGGCATCGACGATTTGATCGGCGACTATCTCGGCGCCAGCCTGAAGCGCGATGGCGACAGGCAGGTTCTGGTCTTCGGACTGCAAGGTTTGCCCAACGTCATCCAGGCTTGCGCCGGCGATCTCGTTGAAATCCCGGACTCCGAAGCACAAGCGCTGCTCACGCCGGAATTCGCGAAACTGCTCGAACCGTAGGCGCATCTGCGCCGTCGGGAACTAACCTTATCCCTGCTTTTCGCTTTATTGTGACAATGATCTATGGTTTGTCGCGCGGCGGTCGAACGGCCGTTTTGGCGCGTTGCTTGAAGGAGTGCTCGATAAAATGGCGAATGAAAACTGGCCCGTTTACGGTGAAATCACCGGCCCTGTCGTGATGATCGGCTTTGGTTCGATCGGACGGGGAACGCTGCCTCTGATCGAGCGCCATTTCAAATTCGACAAGTCGCGCATGACGGTCATCGACCCGCTCGACACCGACCGCAAGCTGCTCGACGAGCGCGGCATCGCCTTCGTGCAGGAGCACGTGACCGAGAAAAACTACAAGAAACTGCTGACGCCGCTTTTGACCAATGGTGGCGGCCAGGGCTTTTGCATCAATCTGTCGGTCGATACCGGCTCGGTCGACCTGATGCGGCTCTGCCGCAAGCTCGGCGTGCTCTACATCGACACCGTCGTCGAGCCGTGGCTCGGCTTCTATTTCGACGCCAAGGCCGACAATGCCAGCCGCACCAACTACGCGCTGCGCGAAGCCTTGATCAAGGAGAAGCACGACAAGCCCGGCGGCGCTACCGCGGTTTCGACCTGTGGCGCCAATCCGGGCATGGTCTCGTGGTTCGTCAAGCAGGCGCTGCTGAACCTTGCCGGCGACCTCGGCCTCGAGTTTTCCGAACCCGCGCAGGACGACCGTGACGGCTGGGCGAAGCTGATGAAGAAGGCCGGCGTCAAGGGCATCCACATCGCCGAGCGCGACACCCAGCGCACCAAGAAGCCGAAGCCGATGAACGTGTTTTGGAACACCTGGTCGGTCGAGGGTTTCATCTCGGAAGGGCTGCAGCCGGCCGAGCTCGGCTGGGGCACGCATGAGAAATGGATGCCGAAGAACGGCAAGGAGCACAAGCATGGCTCCAAGGCTGCGATTTATCTCGAACAGCCCGGCGCCAACACCCGCGTGCGCTCCTGGTGCCCGACGCCGGGCGCGCAATACGGTTTCCTGGTGACGCACAATGAGGCGATCTCGATCGCCGACTTCTTCACCGTGCGCGGTAAGAAGGGCAAGGTGCAATACCGCCCGACCTGCCACTATGCCTATCACCCCTGCAACGACGCCGTGTTGTCACTCCACGAAATGTTCGGCGCTGCCGGCAAGCCGCAGCCGGTCCACCATGTGCTTGACGAAAACGAGCTGGTCGATGGCGTGGACGAGCTTGGCGTGCTGCTCTACGGCCATGCCAAGAACGCCTACTGGTACGGTTCGCAGCTGTCGCTGGCCGAAGCCCGCAAGCTGGCGCCCTACCAGAACGCTACCGGCATGCAGGTCACCTCGGCCGTGCTCGCCGGCATGGTCTGGGCGCTGGAAAACCCGGAAGCCGGCATCGTCGAGGCCGACGAGATGGACTACAAGCGCTGCCTGGAAGTGCAGTCCCAGTATCTCGGACCAGTCAAGGGCTACTACACCGACTGGACGCCGCTCGATAACCGTCCGGGCCTGTTTCCCGAGGACCTCGACAAAAGCGACCCGTGGCAATTCCGCAACATCCTCGTTCGATAGCGGTTCCATACCCCTGCCTCACTGCCTTGCAATCGCCCGGAAATCGGGCGATTGAAGGGATGCGGACGAGAGCAGTGTGCATCCATTTGGACGCACGAGGGACGGCTCTGGAAACATGAGGCCACGCACATCGTGTTCTCCAAAACGTCGTTTGACGATTGGGCCGATGCGTCAGGAGAGGATTTGATATGACGATTGCGCGCAAAATTCTTTCTGCGGGCGCGGCGGGCGCTCTTGCGACGATGCTTGCCGCCTGCACCACCGGCGGCTCCGACGGGCCACCGATCTCATCGCAGGCGCGAGGCGTCGAAGGCTCATGGCTGAACGCCGAAGGCAAGGCGGTCTCGACATTGAACGGCGGCGTCTTCACCACCGTTTCGGCGGAGACCGGTGAGAAATTCGCTGACGGCAGCTACACCAAGACCGGCGCCACCTCGGTCGAGATCAACGGAACCTCGCTTATCCGGCAGCAGCCAATCGCTTTCAACTGCCTGCTGGTGTCCATAAACCAGCTGAATTGCACCAGCTCCGCCGGGCAGAACTTCGTGCTGACCAGGCGCGGCTGAACCTTTCCCATGCGGCTTTGCGCATGGCGGCGGCGCGATGCCGCCGCCTTTTTATGCCGGCAAACCGACCGGTTATCCGCCCTGATTCTTCTTGCATCGCCACAACCGCGATGTGAACATACCCGAAATGCTGGCTGTTATCCTGCAGTCGGGCAAGAGCGTTAAACGCCTTTGATCATATCCGGGAGACGAAGATGAAGAAGCTCGCCGCCATTGCCGCCCTCTCTGCCTCGACACTCGGCCTGTCGGCCGCACCATCCTTTGCCGACTACACGTTGAACATCCTGCATTTCAACGATTGGCACAGCCGCATCGAAGGCAACAACAAATACGAGTCGACCTGCTCGGCCGAGGAAGAGACCAAGGGTGAGTGCATCGGCGGCGCCGGCCGGCTGGTCACCGCGATCGCACAGGAGCGCAAGAAGCTCGAAGGCCAGAACGTGCTGCTGCTCAATGCCGGCGACAGCTTTCAGGGATCGCTGTTCTACATCACCTACAAGGGCACGGCGGAGGAGGAATTCCTCAATCAGATCAAGCCCGACGCGGTGACGCTCGGCAACCACGAATTCGACGATGGCGAGAGCGCGCTGGTGCCTTATCTCGACAAGGCGAAGTTCCCGATCGTCAGCGCCAATGTCGTGCCCAACGACAAGTCCGGCGCCGCAGGCAAGATCAAGCCGTCGATTGTGCTTGAGGTCGGCGGCCAGAAGATCGGCATTGTCGGCGCCGTGACCAACGACACGCCGGAACTCGCCTCTCCCGGCCCCAACATTACCATAGAGGACGACGTGAAGTCGATCACCGCCGAGGTCGAGAAGCTGAAGGCGCAAGGCGTCAACAAGATCATTGCCGTCACCCATATCGGCTACAGGCGCGAGCGCGATGTCATCGCCAAGATCCCGGGCATCGATGTGGTGGTCGGCGGCCACAGCCATTCGCTTCTGTCCAACACCGACCCGAAGGCGGAAGGCCCCTATCCGACGATGGTCGACAACCCCGACGGCTCCAAGGTGCCTGTCGTGCAGGCCGCGTCCTATTCGAAATATCTCGGCGAATTCAAGGTCGTGTTCGACGACAATGGCAACGTCAAGGAAGCCAGCGGCGACCCGATCTTCCTCGACAAGTCGATCACTCCCGATCCGGCCGTTCTTGCCCGCATCAAGGAACTCGGTGCGCCGATCGAGGCGCTGAAGAACAAGGAAGTGGCCGAGACCACCGAGGCCATCGACGGCAGCCGCGAAAGCTGCCGCACCAAGGAATGCGCGATGGGCAACCTCGTCTCCGACGCCATCCTCGACCGCGTCAAGGGACAGGGCGTCGAGATCGTCGTCTCGAATGGCGGCGGCCTGCGTGCTTCGATCGACAAGGGCACCGTCACCATGGGCGAGGTGCTGACCGTGCTGCCGTTCCAGAACACGCTGGCGACCTTCCAGATTTCCGGCAAGGATCTGGTTGCCGGGCTGGAAAACGGCGTCAGCCAGGTCGAGGACGGCGGCGGCCGCTTCCCGCAGGTGGCAGGTCTCAAATACTCGTTCGACAAGTCGGTCGCGCCCAATGCCGGCCGAGTCAAGTCGGTCGAGGTGATGCAGAACGGTGCCTGGGCGCCGATCAATCCGGACAAGGACTATCTGGTCGCCACCAACAATTACGTCCGCCAGGGCGGCGACGGCTACAAGGTCTTCGCCGAGAAGGCCAAGAACGCCTATGATTACGGCCCGGGCCTCGAACAGGTGGTCGCCGACTATCTCGCCGCGCACCGGCCCTACACGCCCAAGCTCGACGGCCGCATCACCGAGGTTGCCGCAACCGTAGCGGCTGCCCCGGCCGCCGAGCCGGCAAAACCAGCCGAACCGGCACCTGCTCCAGCGGAACCGGCAAAACCGGCCGAGGCTGCACCGGCGGAGCCGGCGATGCCCGCATTGCCGGCAGGCTCCGGCGACATCACCACCACGCCGCCGACTGTCCCGGCGGAAACCGCCCCGGCAACGCCGGCTCCGGCCGAACCGGCAAAACCGGCCGAAGCCGCACCTGCTCCGGCAAAGCCGGCTGACGCCGCCCCGGCCGAAGCCAGCCATGTCATCGTCGCCGGCGATACCTATTGGGATCTCGCCAAGAAGGCCTACGGCGACGGCGCCAAGTGGAAGGTGATCTCCGAGGCCAACAAAGGCTACGAACCACGCCGGCTTCCTGTCGGCGCGACCTTGACCATTCCGGCGAAGTAACCTCGCTTCGCACTCACGACCAGCAAAACCCGTCCGGGTAACCGGACGGGTTTTTGGCTTTCAAGGTAAGGTGCGGCCAGACGCAGCATTGAAAACTTGCTCCGCATCGCTAGGTTCGCCCGACATCGTCGGTTTTCGCGGTGTCGGGAGACCTTCATGACGCTTTCCACGCCTGTCGACCCCAAAGCCGCGAAAGCGCTCGACCCGCTACCGGCCGGACATCCGCCGGTAAAGGCAGGCAAGATCGGCGTCATGTTGGTCAATCTCGGCACGCCGGACGGCACCGATTTCAAGCCGATGTGGCGCTATCTCCGCGAATTCCTGTCCGATCCGCGGGTCATCGAGCTCAACAAGGCGATCTGGTATCCGATCCTCTACGGCTTGGTGCTGACCACGAGACCGAACAAGTCCGGCGCCAATTACGCCAGGATATGGAACCGCGAGAGGAACGAGTCGCCGCTGCGCACCTACACCCGGGCGCAGGGCGAAAAGCTGGCCGCAGCGCTCATCGACCTACCCGATGTCGTGGTCGACTGGGCGATGCGCTACGGCAACCCCTCGACCGCGAGCGTCGCTCAAAGGCTGGTCGAGCAAGGCTGCGACCGCATCCTGTCGTTCCCACTCTACCCGCAATACTCCGCGACCACCACCGCGACCGCCAACGACCAGCTGTTTCGCGCCTTGATGAAGATGCGCCGCGCGCCTGCCGTGCGCAGTGTTCCGCCCTACTATGACGAGCCGGTCTACATCGAGGCGCTCGCCCATTCGATCGAACGGCATCTGGCAACGCTAGACTTCGAGCCCGAGGTGGTCATCACCTCCTATCACGGCATCCCGAAGCCCTATTTCGAGAAGGGCGATCCCTATCACTGCCATTGCCAGAAGACGACACGGCTGTTGCGTGAACGACTGGGGTGGGATGAAAAGAAGCTGATCATCACCTTCCAGTCGCGCTTCGGCGCCCAGGAATGGCTGCAGCCCTACACCGACAAGACGGTCGAGAAACTGGCGAAGGACGGCGTGAAATCGATCGCCATCGTCAACCCAGGCTTTTCCGTCGACTGCATCGAGACGCTGGACGAAATCGGCCGCGAGGCGGCCGAGACCTTCCATCACGCCGGCGGCGAGAAATTCGCCCACATCCCGTGCCTCAACGACAGTGCAGAAGGCATGGCGGTGATCGAGGCGATGGTGCGGCGCGAGCTGTCGGGCTGGGTCTGAGGCCGCCACGTTGCGCGATCGATCGCCGCAGTTGCGCTATTCCATGCACTAATAATCAACGATCACCTGATTGTAACATTATTGAAACACACCTAAGTGTTTGGTGAAGTCGGTTGCATGGAATCAACGCCATGGCCGGCATCTGAGGGAGATTCAAATGGACTTCAGTGGTTTCGGTATTGCGATTGGTGCGCTTGCCTTTCTGGTATTGGTGCTTCTTATCAAAGGCATCCGGACAATCCCGCAAGGCTATAATTATACGGTGGAGCGCTTTGGTCGTTACACCAAAACACTAAGCCCCGGCCTCAACCTGATCGTGCCGTTCGTCGACCGAATCGGCGCCAAGATGAACATGATGGAGCAGGTGCTCGACGTTCCGAGCCAGGAAATCATCACGCGCGACAACGCCATTGTGGGCGTCGACGGCATCGCCTTCTACCAGATCCTCAATGCGGCCCAGGCCGCCTACCAGGTCGCCGGCCTGGAGAACGCCATCCTCAATTTGACGATGACCAACATCCGTACCGTCATGGGTTCGATGGACCTCGACGAACTGCTGTCGAACCGCGACGCCATCAACGAACGGCTGCTGCGCGTCGTCGACGAAGCGGCGCATCCGTGGGGCATCAAGATCACCCGCGTCGAGATCAAGGACATCAATCCGCCGGCCAACCTCATCGAATCGATGGGCCGTCAGATGACCGCCGAACGCAACAAGCGTGCGCAGATCCTCGCCGCCGAAGGCCTCAAGCAGTCGCAGATCCTCGAGGCCGAGGGCCGCAAGGAAGCCGCCTTCCGCGACGCCGAGGCGCGCGAACGCTCGGCCGAAGCCGAAGCGCGAGCCACCCAGGTTGTATCGGAAGCCATCTCCAAGGGCGACGTGCAGGCACTCAACTACTTCGTGGCGCTGAAATACACTGAAGCGATGGGCAAGATCGGCACCGCCAACAACAGCAAGGTCGTGCTGATGCCGATGGAAGCCTCGGCGCTGATCGGCACGCTCGGTGGCATAAGCGAGATCGCCAGGGAGGTGTTCCGCAGCGAAGGCACCGCCGGCGCCGCCAGGCAGGCCGCCCGCCCTCCGGTGGTTCGCCCAAGCGAGAATTGAGGCTAGCTGAGAACTGAGATCATAGGAGCGCACTCCCATGTTCGACCGCATCATTTCCGAACTTGGTCCGTGGAACTGGATGGTTCTGGGCTTCGTCCTCCTGGTGATGGAGGTCATCGCGCCAGGAATATTCATGCTGTGGATCGGCATCGCCGCATTGGTGATCGGTGTGATTTCCCTGCTCGTCTGGGACGCAAGCTTCTGGGCCTGGGAAGTCCAGGTCCTCGCCTTCCTGGCCCTGTCGCTGGTCTCGGCCTTTGCCGGAAAGAAGCTGGTTGGTGGGCGTAATACCCCTAGCGACCAGCCGCTGCTCAACCGGCGCGGCGCGCAGTTGGTCGGCAGGATGGCAACGCTGGCCGAGCCGATCAAGGACGGTCGCGGCCGCATCAAACTCGGCGACACACTGTGGCGCGTCTCCGGTCCCGACCTGCCGGCCGGCACGCAGGTGCGCGTCGTCAGTTCGGCCGACACCGATCTGGAACTGACCGTCGAGGCAGTTTGACATTTCGAAAGCGCATGCCGCTTTCGATCCGGAAAATCAGGCCGCGTCGCCTAGGGCTTCCCGAACGCGACGCGTCCTTTGATTTTTTCAGGCGGCGCCGATGCGCAGCAGGTCGTGCAGATGAACCAGTCCCACGAGCCGCCTGCCTTCGACCACCATCAGGCTCGTAATGGCCGAATTGTTGATAATCTGCAGCGCCGTCGCCACCAGCGTGTCCGGTGTGGCCGTCTTCGGCTTTTTCGTCATCACCTGATCGACGCTCATTTCCATGAGATTGCTGCCGATGTGACGCCTGATGTCGCCATCGGTGATGATGCCCACCAACGCGCCATCCGTCGTCGCGATCGCCACGCAGCCGAAGCCCTTGTTCGACAATTCGAGGATCGCCTCGCGCATGCCCGTGCCGGAAGCCACCAGCGGCAGCCTTTCGCCGACATGCATGATCTCGTGGATCTGCGTGAGATTGGCGCCGAGCTGGCCGCCGGGGTGGAATGTGCGGAAATGGTCGGGCGTGAAGCCGCGCGCTTCAAGCAGCGCGATAGCCAGCGCATCGCCGACCACCAGTTGCAGCAGGGTCGATGTCGTCGGCGCCAGGCCGTGCGGGCAGGCTTCCGGCACGGACGGCAGGAGCAGCACCACGTCGGCCGCGCGCGCCAGCGCCGAGGCCGCGCCCGCGGTAATCGCAATCAGCGGGATCGAGAAGCGCCTGGAATAGGCGACGATGCCCATCAATTCTCTGCTCTCGCCGGACCATGACATGGCGATGATGGCATCGTCTCTGGCGATCATGCCAAGGTCGCCATGATTGGCCTCCGCCGGATGGACGAAGAAGGCAGGCGTGCCGGTCGAAGCCAGACTGGCCGCGATCTTAGTGCCGATATGGCCGCTTTTGCCGACGCCGGTGACTATGACGCGGCCATTGATGCGCGACACCATGTCGACGGCGCGGGCGAAAGGTTCGGCCAGTTCGTTCTCCAGCGCGGCGGCCAATGCCGCCACGCCGGCCTGTTCCGTGGCTACCGTTCTCAGCGCCGAGGCGATCGAAGCCTCCAAAGGCTTCTTTTCTTGGGATCCCGCATGCATGGCTGATGCGATTAGCGCTTTGCCGTTCGCCTGTCCAACAGAATTGCCGTCCAGCCATGTCCGACAGGCCGCCCTTCAACCCTCCGTTAACCATCCCCGTTTACGGTTCGGTAAGTATGGCGCGCTTGCGCCGCGCAAGCAGTGGTGACGATGTCGCGGGCCCAGCCTCAAGAGAAAAAAGGTCGAACGGGCAGAGCCTTTTGCGCTCTGCTTCTGGCGACGAGCGTGCTCGCTTTGCTGCGGCCAACTGCGCTTCATGCCCAGGAGACGGAGCTGCGCGGTGAAGTTTCGGAATCGGCGATCCTGTCCGACCAGCAGCGCCGGGCCAGGCAATTGAGCAAGGCCAACACGCAGGTCAAGCCCGCCCCTGCCGACACCGCCCCCACGGGAAACACGCCAACCGCCTATGTGCCGGCCAGCGATGGCGCCTTGCCTGACGACACCGACCCGTCACAGGCCGGCGCAAACAGCATTTTCGACCCGCCGGCGACCATCGACGATTCGTTCACCGACAAGCCGCCAACCGTCCAGCCACGCCGTCCGTCGACGGCAAAGCAACGCGCCGCCGCGGATGCAGACAAGGCCAAGGACAAAACCAAGGCTGCCGACAAGAAGAAGCCTGGCAAAGCCACGGACCAGACCACCACCGGAACGACCCCGGACGGCACTGCGGCAGGCGACGCCGATCAGGACACAGCTAACCGCCGTGTCCTCACCGTCGACGGCGTCGACCGACGAAAGCTCGACCCCGGCGCCGAGCGCACCGACGCCATCGAGGGCCAGAAGAAGAAGCTCGAGGACGACCCGTACGCGGCAACCGGCATCAAGGTCGGCTCGTTCCTGCTGCGGCCGACGCTCGAGCAGGGCGTTGCCGTCACGTCGAACGCCGATTCCAGCGCTGGCGGCAAGTCGGCGGTGCTGTCCGAAACGGCGCTGCGTTTCTCCGCCGCCTCCGATTGGCGCGAGAATTCGGCGGTCATCGACGGCTACGGCAATTTCCGCAACACCATTTCGGGCCAGAAGATCAATGAGGCACGCGGCCGTATCCAAGGCACGTACAATGTCGACCTCGACAATGAACTGCGCGCCATCGCCAAGCTCGGCTACGAGATTGCGCCGGAATCGGCCTCCGCGCCCGACGCCATTGCCGGCGTCAAATCGCAGCCGATCCGCCAGACGGTCGACGGCAGCCTCGGCGTCGAGAAGGACGTTGGCAAGATGCGCTTTGCGCTGACCGGCGCAGTCTCCCGCGACATCTATGGCGATGCCGAACTTACCGATGGCACGTCGCTGTCGCAGAAGGACCAGGACAACACGCTCTATACCGCAACGTTGCGGACCGGCTATGAAATTTCCCCGGCTCTGACGCCCTTTGCTGAGATTGAGCTCGGCCGCCGGGTATATGACCAACGGATCGACAACAAGGGCTTCGAGCGCTCTTCGACCCGGCTTGGCGCGCGCGCCGGTATCGAAGTCGACATGGGCGAGAAGCTCAAGGGTGAGTTCTCGGCCGGCTGGCTGAGGGAGGCGATCGACGACAAGAACCTGGAGGCGATTTCGGGAGCCACCATCAATGCCGACCTCAAATGGTCGCCCGAGCGCGGTACCATCATCGGCCTCACCGGGCGAACCACGGTCGAAGGCACGACGAATGCCGGTAAGAGCGGCGACATCCTCTATTCCGGCCGCCTCACCGGCGAGCGGCAGATCCGCGCCGACCTGACCGGCAACGCAGCCCTTGGGCTCGACTGGCGCAATTACACCGGCTCCGACGGCCATGACATGACGCTGAGTGCAGAGGCCGGGCTGACCTGGTGGCTGAACCGCTATGTCGGCCTCACCAGCCGCGCCCGCACCGAAAAGCTGACCAGCAATCTGCCCGGGCGCAACTACACCGCCAACAGCATCTATTTGGGGCTGAAGCTGCAGCGGTAGCTAAAAAGCAGCGCCGCGACGCTCGGACGGCTTCATCTCATCGAGCAGCGTGCGGATGACGCCGGCCATGTTCTCGTTCATGTCGCTGCGCCACAGCGCGAAGGCGACATTGGCCTCGACGAAGCCTTCCGGCGAGCCGCAATCGAAGGTGCGGCCCTGAAAGTGGTAGCCAAAGAAGGGCTGCTGCTTTTGCAGCTTCAGCATCGCGTCGGTGAGCTGGATCTCGTTGCCGGCGCCCTTTTCCTGGCTTTCGAGGATCTTGAAAATCTCGGGCTGCAGGATGTAGCGGCCGTTGATGTAGAGATTGGACGGCGCGGTGCCGGTCTTCGGCTTTTCGACCATCTCGGTGATGCGGAAGCCGTGATGCGTGTCCTCGCCGCGGCCGACAATGCCATATTTGTGGGTCTCGGCCGGATCGCATTCCTGCACGGCGATGATGTTGTTGCCGGTCTCCTCGTAGAGCTCGACCATGGCCTTCGTGCAGCTCTTTTCCGACTGCATGATCATGTCGGGCAGCAACAGCGCGAAGGGTTCCTCGCCGACCAGTTCGCGGGCGCACCAGACGGCGTGGCCGAGCCCCATCGGCACCTGCTGGCGGGTGAACGAGGTCTGCCCCGGCGCCGGCTGCAGCCGCTGCAGGCGGGCCAGCTGCTCGTCCTTGCCGCGCTGTGCCAGCGTATCATAGAGCTCGAACTGGATATCGAAATGGTCTTCTATGACCGCCTTGTTGCGGCCGGTGACGAAGATGAAATGTTCGATGCCGGCCTCGCGCGCCTCATCGACGACATACTGGATGACCGGCCGGTCGACGACGGTCAGCATCTCCTTGGGAATGGCCTTGGTGGCCGGGAGAAACCGTGTGCCGAGACCGGCGACCGGGAAAACTGCCTTGCGAACTCGCTTCATGCGTCAATTATCCGTTTGAGGGCGTGCCCGGCAATCCCGCCTCGGGACATTTTCGCGCCGGAATTGGGGATTATCGGGCCATTGAGGGAAACATCAACCGGTAAAGCATCCAGGTGTCTTTTCGTTCCAGGCGCCGCCTATGGTAAACCAATTGCTAACCCGGTTCGGCGATGAATGGTCTTTCCTGAGATAGAGAAAGGGGAAAATATGTCCGTTCGCAGTGCCGCAAAACTCTTTACCAGCGTGCTGACGGCGGCCAGCCTCTCGCTCGCCTTGCTGATGCCGGCCGGACCGGCCTTCGCCGATGCCGGTTTTCGGCAATGGGTCGCCGGCTTCCGCGCCACCGCCGTGGCGGGCGGCGTTTCCGGCGCGGTCTACGACCGGGCGTTCCGGGGCATCAATGAACCCGACCCGGTGGTGCTGGAAAAGGCACGCACCCAGCCCGAATTCACCGCACCTGCCTGGGACTATTTCGACAACCGCGTCCACGACCAGTCCGTTGCCGTCGGCCAGCAGATGGCCAAAAAATGGAAGCCGTGGCTGGAACGGATCGAGGCGAGGTTCGGCGTCGACCGCTACATCCTGCTCGCCATCTGGTCGATGGAATCGAATTACGGCGAGATCCTCAAGCGCGACGACATCATGCGCAATGTAATCCGCTCGCTGGCAACCCTCGCCTATGGCGACCCGAAGCGTTCGAAATTCGCCCGCACCCAATTGGTCGCGGCGCTGAAAATCCTGCAGACCGGCGACATCGACGAAAGCCACCTGATGGGCTCCTGGGCCGGCGCCATGGGCCAGACCCAGTTCATCCCGACCAGCTACCAGCATTATGCCGTCGACATGGACGGCAACGGCAAGCGCGACATCTGGAATTCGATCCCCGATGCGTTGGCGACATCAGCCAATCTGCTGAAGAAGAATGGCTGGCAGGGCGGCAAGACCTGGGGCTACGAGGTTACCATTCCAGCGGGCAAACTGCCTGCCGGCTCGAAGACATTGGCGCAGTGGCAGGCCCTCGGCGTGGCCAGGGCCGATGGCAAGCCGTTCAAGAACGCAACCGACAAGGCGACCCTGAAAGTGCCGGACGGCCGCGGCGGACCGGCCTTCCTGATGATCAAGAACTTCTCCGTCATCAAGGCCTACAACAACGCCGACAAATATGCCCTGGCCGTCGGCCTTCTTGCCGACGAAATCGCCGGTTCTAATGGTCTGGTGCAGGACTGGAAGCGGCCTTTCACCAAACTGTCCTTCGAGGAAAGGCAGGAGTTGCAGAAGCGGCTTTCGCAGCACGGACTTTACGACGGCAAGTTCGACGGCAAGATCGGTGACGGCACGAAAACCGCCATCATGACCTATCAGGCAACGGTCGGCTTGACCCAGGACGGGTATCCGAGCATGGAAGTGCTCAAATGGCTCAGAAAGAAATAGAGCCATCGGCAGCGCCGCGCATTGCGGCGCGCAAGGGATGCCGTAGCATCGGTCTGTGCATGATCCCCTGCGAGGGCCATGCACCAAGGGATGGAGAGGGTGCTTGGTTTCGGCAGCGCGTATCCGTGTGATCGTTTTCCGCTTGCCGATCCTCGTTCTGGCCATCGTTGTCCTGGCGACGGGACTCGCCGGCAGTTTCCACACACCGGCTTTGGCGCAGGAACAACCGCAGAACCGCGGCTGGTCGCTGCGCGACCTTCTGTTCCCGCGCCGCAGCGAACGCATCGAGCCGCCGCTCGACATCCGCAAGGCAAAGCCGAAGGTCAAGAAGAAGCCCCGTGCACCCATTGAACCTTCCGCTCCGATTGTCGAGAAGACACCGGATGCCCGCGTCATTCTGGTGATCGGCGATTTCATGGCCAACGGCCTGGCCGAAGGCCTCGAAACAGCCTTTGCCGACAATGCCAACGTCAGGATCGTCGAGCGCGCCAACGGTTCTTCGGGTTTCGTGCGCGATGATGTCTACAACTGGCCCGAACAGGTCAAATCGCTGGTCGAGACCGAAAAACCCTCCGTGGTCGTCGTCATGCTCGGCTCCAACGACCGCCAGCAGATGCGCGTCAACGATGTGCGCGAGCAGCCGCGCTCCGAGAACTGGACCAAGGAATACGAACGCCGGACCGAAGCCTTGGGAAAGGCACTGGCGGCGACCAAGGTGCCTTATCTGTGGGTCGGCATGCCAGCCTTCAAGACGCCGAAGATGACCTCCGACATGCTGGCATTCAACGACATCTACCACTCGGCTGCCGAGAAGAACGGCGGCGAATTCGTCGATGTCTGGGATGGGTTCGTCGACGAGAACGGCGCCTTTGTCTCGACCGGCCCCGACATTAACGGCCAGGCCGTGCGGCTGCGCTCCGACGACGGCATCAACGTCTCGAAAGCCGGCAAGCGAAAGCTCGCCTTCTACACCGAAAAGCCGCTGGCCAAGATCCTCGGCCTGGCAGCGCCGGGAAGCGTGGTGACGGCTGCCGCACCGGCCGGCGCCCCGGTCGAGGCGCCGTCGCTGCCCGCCGCCCCGATCGTGGTCGACCGCACCGTTCCAATGCTGCTCAACGATCCGGCGCTCGACGGCGGTACCGAACTTCTCGGTGCGGCGGCGGCGCCGAAAGCCAATCCGGATCTGCCCGGCGAAAAACTAATCCTCGAAGGCAAGGCGCCCGAGGCCTCGCCCGGCCGCGCCGACGACTTCTCGTGGCCGCCCAAGGCCGCTGCCGCGATCAACCGTTAACGGGGGAGTACCGTCGACCCCATCAGCGCTTCATCGATCGAGCGCGCGGCCTGGCGGCCTTCGCGGATCGCCCACACAACCAGCGACTGGCCGCGGCGCACATCACCTGCGGCGTAGAGCTTGTCGACGCTGGTCTTGTAGTCGCGATCATTGGCTTCGACATTGCGGGAACGGCGGCTGTCGGTGGTGATTTTCATCTCACCGTCCAGCTCTTTCGCGACGCCCACGGCGGCCGGGCCGGCAAAGCCGATGGCGATGAAGGCGAGGTCTGCACGGATGACGAATTCGGTGCCGGGGATAGGCTTGCGCTTCTCGTCGACCTCGCAGCATTTGACGCCGGTCAGTTGGCCGTCCTCGCCGATGAATTCTAGCGTCGCCACCTGGAATTCGCGCTCCGCGCCTTCGGCCTGTGAGGACGAGGTGCGCATCTTGGTCGCCCAGTAGGGCCAGACCGAAAGCTTGTCTTCCTTCTCCGGCGGCTGCGGGCGGATGTCGAGCTGGGTGACGCGCACCGCGCCCTGGCGGAAGGCGGTGCCGACGCAGTCGGACGCGGTATCGCCGCCGCCGACGACGACGACATGCTGGCCGCCGGCGATGATCGGATGCGACGGCCAGGCCACCGACTGGATCGGCTCGCCGCCGACGCGACGGTTCTGCTGCACCAGATAGGGCATGGCGTCATAGACGCCGCCGAGATCGTCGCCCGGAATATTGGCCGGACGCGGCGATTCCGAACCGCCGCAATAGAGCACCGCATCATATCCGGCGAGCAACTCTGCCACCGGCTTGTCGACGCCGACATTGACGCCGCAATGGAAGGTCACGCCCTCGCCCTGCATCTGCTCGATGCGGCGGTCAATATAGTGCTTCTCGATCTTGAAGTCGGGAATGCCGTAGCGCATCAGCCCGCCGGGGCGGCTTTCGCGCTCATAGACGCTGACCTCGTGGCCGGCGCGGCCAAGCTGCTGCGCCGCCGCCATCCCTGCCGGGCCGGAGCCGATGACAGCGACCCGCTTGCCCGTCTTCTTCTCTGGCGGATAAGGCCGGATATGGCCGGTTTCATAAGCCTTGTCGGCGATTGCCTGTTCGACAGTCTTGATGGCAACCGGAATGTCCTCAAGGTTCAGCGTGCAGGCTTCCTCGCAGGGCGCGGGGCAGATGCGGCCGGTGAACTCGGGGAAATTGTTGGTCGAATGCAGGTTGCGGATCGCATTGTCCCAGTCGCCATTGTAGACGAGGTCGTTCCAGTCCGGGATCTGGTTGTGGATCGGGCAACCGGTCGGCCCGTGGCAGAACGGGATGCCGCAATCCATGCAGCGCGCGGCCTGTTTCTCGACCTCCTTGTCCGACATCGGCAGCGTGAATTCGCGGAAATGCCGGATGCGGTCGGAGGCCGGCTGGTACTTGTGCACCTGCCGGTCGATTTCGAGAAAGCCTGTTACCTTGCCCATAGTCCAGTTCCTGCTGTCCAGATGGTGCGGTTTTCGCACCCGCTAACCCCTTGAGGCAGCCGTGGCAACCTTGCATCCGAGGTCAAACTGTCGCTGAAAGTTCCGCCGGGAAGCCTGCGCCTCCCGGCAAGTCGAAAAACCTATTCCGCCGCCACGCCCATGCGCATGCGTTCCATCTCGATCAGCGCGCGGCGGTATTCGACCGGCATGATCTTGCGGAATTTCGGCCGGAAGGTCGTCCAGTCGTCGAGTATCTCGCGGCCGCGTACCGAACCGGTGAAATGGACGTGGTTCGAGATAAGCTGGTAAAGCCGTTCCTCGTCATGGGTGGTCATGTCGCCCGAGACGTCGACGCGACCCTTGTGGTCGAGGTCACCGCCATGATGCAGCAGCCTTTCCATCAGATCGTCTTCTTCCGGAACCGGCTCCAGCTCGACCATCGCCATGTTGCAGCGCGCGGCGAAATCGCCGGCCTCATCCAGAACATAGGCCACGCCGCCCGACATGCCGGCAGCGAAGTTGCGACCGGTCTGGCCGATGACGACGACGATGCCGCCGGTCATGTATTCGCAGCCATGATCGCCGACGCCTTCAACGACGGCGGCGACGCCCGAATTGCGCACCGCGAAGCGCTCGCCGGCGACACCTGCGAAATAGGCCTCGCCCTCGGTCGCGCCATAGAGGACGGTGTTGCCGACGATGATCGATTCCGCCGCGACGATCCTGGACTCCTCCGGCGGCCGGATGACGATGCGTCCGCCCGAGAGGCCCTTGCCGACATAGTCGTTGGCCGCACCGACGAGATCGAACGAGATGCCGCGCGCCAGGAAGGCGCCGAACGACTGGCCGGCGGTGCCGGTCAGCTTCACCTGGATCGTGTCCTCGCGCAGGCCCTTGTGCCTGAAGCGCTTGGCGACTTCGCCCGACAGCATGGCGCCCGT
Source organism: Mesorhizobium sp. M0761 (assembly GCF_040320205.1). Lineage (NCBI taxonomy): Bacteria > Pseudomonadati > Pseudomonadota > Alphaproteobacteria > Hyphomicrobiales > Phyllobacteriaceae > Mesorhizobium > Mesorhizobium sp. M0761. The sequence continues at coordinate 134,127 of NZ_JAMYPF010000001.1, read as the reverse complement.
GGAGCGATCGACATTGCGGATGTCGACCTCGATCTTGACCGGCTGCTTGCTTTCGAGCGCGGGCTTCGCCAGTTCGATCAGCTTGCGATCGAGTACATCGTCGATCGGGTGTTTCTGCCGTTCGGTCCAGTGCACCGCCTCATGCGGCGCGTCCGGCTTGAAGAACATCTTGCCGAAATCGAGCCCACGCGCCTTCCAATGCTGGATCATCTCGCGCTTTTCCAGCAGGTCGCTGTCGCCGATGATCTGATCGATATGGGTGTAGCCTATCTCGGCCAGCAGCCCCCTCACCTCTTCCGCAACATAGAAGAAGAAGTTGATGACATGCTCGGGCGTGCCCTTGAAACGCTTGCGCAGAACCGGGTCCTGCGTCGCGACGCCGACCGGGCAGGTGTTCAAGTGGCACTTGCGCATCATGATGCAGCCGGCCGCGATCAGCGGCGCGGTCGAGAAGCCGAACTCGTCAGCGCCGAGCAGCGCACCGATGATGACGTCGCGCCCCGTGCGCAAGCCGCCATCGACCTGCAGTGCAACGCGCGAGCGCAGCCCGTTCAGCACCAGCGTCTGGTGCGTCTCGGCAAGGCCCATTTCCCATGGACTGCCGGCATGCTTGAGCGAGGTCAGCGGCGACGCGCCGGTGCCGCCATCATAGCCGGAGATGGTGATGTGGTCGGCGCGCGCCTTGGCGACGCCCGCCGCGACCGTGCCGACACCGACTTCCGACACCAGCTTTACCGAGACATCGGCCGCCGGGTTGACGTTCTTCAGATCGTAGATCAGCTGCGCCAGATCCTCGATCGAATAGATGTCGTGATGCGGCGGCGGCGAGATCAGGCCGACGCCAGGCGTCGAGTGCCGGACCTTGGCGATGGTGGCGTCGACCTTGTGGCCGGGCAGCTGGCCGCCCTCACCGGGCTTGGCGCCCTGCGCGACCTTGATCTGCATGAGATCGGAATTGACGAGATACTCGGCGGTGACGCCAAACCGCCCCGAGGCGACCTGCTTGATCGCCGAACGTTCGGGGTTCTTGCTGCCGCCGGGCAGCGGCAGATAGCGGTCGGCCTCTTCGCCGCCCTCGCCGGTGTTCGACTTGCCGCCGATCTGGTTCATGGCGCGCGCCAGCGTCGTGTGTGCCTCGCGCGAGATCGAGCCGAACGACATCGCCCCGGTCGAGAAGCGCTTGACGATATCGGCCGCCGACATCACGTCCTCTATCGCCACCTTCTTGCGGCCGGTCTCTTCCGCAAGCTTGATCCTGAACAGGCCGCGTATGGTCTGGGCACGGGCCGTCTCGCTGTTGATCTGCGCGGAATACTCCTTGAACGTCTCCCACGAGCCCTGGCGCACGGCGTGCTGCAAGGTGGCGACGGCGTCGGGCGACCACATATGGGCTTCGCCGCGCATGCGGTACATGTACTCGCCGCCGACCTCGAGGCTGTTGCGCAGCACCGGATCGTTGCCGAAACCGTCGGTGTGGCGGCTGAGCGTCTCAGCCGCGACCTCGTCCAGGCCGACACCTTCGATCAGCGTCGCTGTGCCGGTGAAGTACTTCTCGACGAAATCCGACTTCAGCCCGATGGCGTCGAATATCTGCGCGCCGCAATAGGACTGGTAGGTGGAGATGCCCATCTTCGACATCACCTTGAGGATGCCCTTGCCGATCGACTTGATGTAGCGCGAGACCACCTCGTAGGCGTCAACCTCAGCCGGCAGTTCGCCACGCTTGTGCATGTCGAGCAGCGTATCGAAGGCAAGGTAGGGGTTGATCGCCTCGGCGCCGTAGCCGGCGAGACAGCAGAAATGATGCACTTCGCGCGGCTCGCCGGATTCCACGACCAGGCCGACCGCGGTGCGCAGACCCTTGCGGATCAGATGGTGGTGCACGGCAGCCGTCGCCAGCAGTGCCGGAATGGCGATACGGTCGGGACCGACCTGGCGGTCGGACAGGATGATGATGTTATAGCCGCCGGCGACAGCGGCTTCCGCCCGCTCGCACAGACGTTCGACCGCGCCCTGCATGCCGGCAGCGCCCTCGCTCGACCCGTAGGTGACGTCGATGGTCTTGGTGTCGAAACGGTCCTCGGTGTGGCCGATCGAGCGGATCTTTTCCAGATCGCCATTGGTCAGGATCGGCTGGCGCACTTCGAGCCGCTTGCGGCGCGAATTGCCGACCAGGTCGAAGATGTTCGGCCGCGGCCCGATGAACGACACCAGGCTCATCACCAGCTCCTCGCGGATCGGGTCGATCGGCGGGTTGGTGACCTGGGCGAAATTCTGTTTGAAATAGGTGTAGAGCAGCTTCGACTTGTCCGACATCGCCGAGATCGGCGTGTCGGTGCCCATCGAACCCACGGCTTCCTGGCCGGTGGTCGCCATCGGCGACATCAACAGCTTGGTGTCTTCCTGCGTGTAGCCGAAAGCCTGCTGGCGATCGAGCAGGCTGACATCCTTGCGCAGCGCGCGCGGCTCGACCGGCTTCAGATCCTCGAGGATCAGCTGCGTGTTGTTGAGCCAAGTCTTGTAGGGATGCCTGGTGGCGATCTCCGACTTGATCTCCTCGTCGGAAATGATGCGGCCCTTGGCGAGGTCGATCAAAAGCATGCGGCCGGGCTGCAGCCGCCACTTCTTGACGATCCTCTCCTCCGGCACCGGCAGCACGCCGGCCTCTGACGCCATGATGACGCGGTCGTCGTCGGTGACGATGTAGCGCGCCGGCCGCAGCCCGTTGCGGTCGAGCGTGGCGCCGATCTGGCGGCCGTCGGTGAAGGCGACCGCGGCCGGCCCGTCCCACGGCTCCATAAGCGCTGCATGGTATTCGTAGAAAGCCTTGCGATCGGCATCCATCAGCTTGTTGCCGGCCCAGGCTTCCGGGATCAGCATCATCATGGCGTGGCTGAGGCTGTAGCCGCCCTGGAACAGGAATTCGAGCGCATTGTCGAAGCACGCCGTGTCGGACTGGCCGTCATAGGAGATCGGCCACAGCTTGGAGATGTTGTTGCCGAACAGTTCGGAATCGACCGAGGCCTGGCGCGCCGCCATCCAGTTGTTGTTGCCGCGCACCGTGTTGATCTCGCCATTATGCGCGACCATGCGGTAGGGGTGCGCGAGCTTCCATGACGGGAAGGTGTTGGTCGAGAAGCGCTGGTGGACGAGGATCAGCGCGGTCTCGAAACGCGGATCCGACAAATCCTTGTAATAGGCGCCGACCTGGTAGGCCAGGAACATGCCCTTGTAGACGATGGTACGCGCCGATAGCGACACACAGTAGGCGCCGATATCCTTGTTGTTGTTCTCGGCGTAGATGCGGCCGGAAATCACCTTGCGCAGCAGGTACAGCCTGGCCTCGTATTCCTCGTCATCTGGAATGTCCGATGTGCGGCCAATGAAGACCTGGCGATGGAACGGTTCGGAGGCCGCAATATCGGGCGCCTTCGACAGCGATGAATTGTCGACCGGCACGTCGCGAAAGCCGAGCAGCGGCAGCCCTTCTGACTGCGCCGATTCGGCGATGATCTCTTCGATATGGGCGCGCAGTGCCGCATCCTGCGGCATGAACCAGTGGCCGACGCCGTATTGGCCTGCCGCCGGCAGTTCGACGCCCTGGGCCGCCATCTCTTCGCGGAAGAAATGATCGGGAATCTGCACCAGCACGCCGGCGCCGTCGCCCATCAGCGGATCGGCGCCGACAGCGCCGCGATGCGTCAGGTTTTCGAGCACGAAGAGCCCGTCCTTGACGATCTGGTGCGACTTCACGTTCTTCATGTTGACGATGAAGCCGACGCCGCACGCGTCATGCTCGTTGCGCGGATCGTAGAGACCCTGCGCGGCCATGCCATTGGTGGTCAGGCCGTTGGTGGTCTGGCCTTCTTTGGTCAGAACGGTATTTTTAACGGCTGCCGCTTTCGTCTGCGCGGCCTGGCCGATAATCGCAGATGGCGTCAGTTCCGTCATCGTCCTGTCCTCCGTTCCGGCCCCTTGCACGTCTAGCATTTGGGGCGCTGGTCTACCTTGGGAAGCGACTGGCTTCCGCTCTCATCTTGCGGCACGTCTTTTCGAAATCCTTGGCGGACCGTGCGGTGCACCGCCGGTTCGTATCCGGTATCGTACAGGCCACAGCCGAGCCGTCTACCCGTCGCTCGCGGCAACGGCCGGAGTGGCCCAAATGATACGCCAATCCAGCCTGACTTGTGCGACAAAATAAGACAGCACTACTGTCCTAAATTTTTATGGCAGAAATCCTGGGCGCACACAAGACCGATTCACCAAATTCTTGGACGTTTGGCGACAGAAAATTACGTCGGGCGCTGTTGAAACGAAATTTCGGTCCCGGCACTCCTTCGTGATCGCCTTTGGCTTTACCGCTTTTTCAACCCTTGGCCCTTGCGCGTCAAACCCCGAAACGGCCATGGTCGCGCTCTTGTCGCAACCAGACTTTCTCAACCAGGCAGGGACTTTCCTGATGTTCTTTGCATCCGACAACTGGGCGGGCGTCCATTCCAACATTGCCGCCGGGCTGTCAGCCAATGCTGGCGGCTTTTCGACCGCCTATGGCGATGGCGATCTCGACCGGGCCGTCTACCAGCGTTTCAGCGAGATCTTCGAACGCGAGGTCGCGGTGTTCTTCGTCGCTACCGGCACGGCGGCCAACTCGCTGTCCCTGGCCGCTTACAACAAGCCCGGCGGCATTTCCTTTGCGCACCGCGAATCGCACATCATCGAGGACGAATGCGGCGCGCCGGAATATTTCAGCGGCGGCTCGCGTCTCCATGCTGTCGACGGCACCCTGGGCAAGATCGATCCGCACAATCTTGAACGCGCCGTCGCCCGTTTCGCACCCGAAATCGTCCATTGGGGACGCCCGACGGCCGTCTCGATCACCCAATCGACCGAAGTCGGCACAGTGTACGGGCTCGACGACATTTCCACCATTTCGGAGATCGCCAAACGCTTTTCCCTGCCGCTGCATATGGACGGCGCCCGTTTTGCCAACGCATTGGTCGCGCTTGAGACGACGCCGGCCGAAATGACCTGGAAGCGCGGCGTCGATATCGTCTCGTTCGGCGGCACCAAGAACGGCTGCTGGTGCGCCGAAGCGCTGGTGCTGTTCGATCTAGACCGCGCCAAGGAGCTGTCCTTCCTGCGCAAGCGCGCCGCACAGCTGTTCTCCAAGTCGCGCTTCATCGCAGCGCAGTTCGACGCCTACTTCACGGACGGCCTGTGGCTGGACATGGCCCGTCATGCCAATGCCATGGCCGCGCGCCTGGCGGCTGCGATCGAGGATTCGGCAACGGCTAAGCTCGCCTGGTTGCCGCAGGCCAACGAGGTGTTCGCGGTGATGAAAAAGGCGGAAGCCGAAAGGCTGCAATCCGTCGGCGCCGCCTTTTACGACTGGCACAGGCCGCACGGCTTCGACGGCCATGTCGGCGACGACGAGTTGCTCTATCGCTTCGTCACGAGCTTTGCCACGACTTCAGATGAGGTCGACCGCTTCGGCCAGATGATCGCCTGAACCCGCGAGACCGCGCCAATGACAAAGCCACCTCTCGGCTCAACCGTCCGGCTGGTTCGCCCGTCGCCAAACGTGCTCGGCTTCTACGATGGCCGCATCGACGGCGTTCGCGCCTGGTCGGACGAGCCGAACTGGCTGGACGACGGTGCCTATGCCCTCGGCATCCGCACCTATGCGATCGTCGATGGCTCGCAGGCGCTGGTCTACGACACGCATATTTCGCTGCCCCACGCGCGCTTCATCAGGCAGACGCTCGAAGACATGGGGGTCAGCTCGATCCGGGTGGTGCTCAGCCACTGGCATGACGATCATGTTGCCGGCAATGAGGTGTTTCAGGATTGCGAGATTATCGCCAACACGCTCACCGCCTCGGCGCTCGCGAACAACCGGGCTGAGATCGAAAGCGGTGTTCCACCGATCAAGCCTCTCGTGCTGCCGAACAGGACCTTCGCAGGCAGTCTTGACCTCGCCGTTGGATCGATCGCCGTCGAACTGCGTCAGGTCGAAATCCACAGCCATGACGGCACGGTGCTGTTCATGCCCGAAACCGGCCTGCTCCTGGCGGGCGACACGCTCGAGGATCCGATCACCTATGTCAGCGAGGCGGATCGGCTGGCGCAACATCTGGACGATCTCGAACGCATGGCCGGCTGGTCGATAGACCGCATCTTGCCCAATCACGGCTCGCTCGAAGCGATTGAGCGAGGCGGCTACGACAAAGGCCTCATCGCCGCGACGCAAGCCTACGTTCAAAAACTGCTTCGCTGCCGGCGTGAGCCTGATCTTGCGAAGCAGGATCTGAAAACCTGCGGCGCCGACATATTCGCCACGGGCGCGGTCGAGTACTTCGCGCTGTACGAGCCCGTCCACCGGCAAAACGTCGAGGCCGTTCTCGCAACCGGCACCGGTGGCTAAGCAAGGAAAGGCCGCGCCAAAAGCTCGAGGCCAAGCAAGATCAGGAAAACAAGAAACCAGCGCCGGAAGGTCGCCGGGCTGATCCGCTGCCGGAGCAACTGTCCGAGCCACATGCCGAGCAAGGCCGGCGCAACCGCCAGCGACGACATGGCGACATGCCCGACCTGGAACGCGCCGTGCGAGGCAAGGCCGGCAGCGAGCGCGATCGTCGACACGGTGAAGGACAGGCCGAGCGCCTGGATCAGATCGTCACGGCTCAAGCCCAGCGCCTGAATGTAAGGTACAGCGGGCACGACGAACACGCCGGTGCCGCCGGTGACGATGCCGGTAAGGAAACCGACGATGGGCGACGACCAGCGCTCGGCTGACGCGGGAACCGTCAACTGCCGCGCCAGCAGCGTATAGACGGCATAGACGATCAGCGCCGCCCCGAGGCCGGCCGTCGTCCATTTGACATTGTCGCTGGCCAGCAGCCATGAGCCGGCCAGCGTGCCGGCGACGATGCCGACCATCATCAGCCACAGCCGCCTGAGGATCCATCCGAAGCTCGGGCCGGCAAACAGCTGCCAGATATTGGTGACGAAGGACGGCACGATCAGCAGCGAAGCCGCGGCGACCGGCGGCATGATTGTGCCCAGCAGCCCCATCGCCAACGTCGGCAGTCCCATACCGGTAACGCCCTTGACGATGCCGGCCAGCAGGAAGGTCACCGCAATGGTTGCCGTTAGGGCCAGGGAAAAATCAGCCGAGAGATCAGACATCGCCCTTCATGGGAAGACGGCGCCCGCCGCAAAAGAGCCAGAACTCTTCGGTTGGCGTGACAGAGGCTGCGGCGAAAAAAAGCGGCGCCTCGCGGCGCCGCTTTCGTCTCGGGAGGAGACGCTTTCAACCTTGGGCGTTGTGACGCCGCCGTCTTGATCACGCGGCGTTCTTGGCCTCGATCTGCTTGGCGTTGGCCGAAGAGGCGGTAATCGCGATCTTGCGCGGCTTCAGCTCCTCGGGGATGTTGCGCTTAAGGTCGACGAAAAGCAGGCCGTTCTTCAGGGTGGCGCCGACGACCTCGACATGGTCGGCAAGCTGGAAGCGGCGCTCGAACGAACGCGAGGCAATGCCGCGGTAGAGCAGCTCGGAGCCTTCGCCATTGCCCTCTTCCTTGCGCTCACCCTTGACGGTCAGCACGTTGCGGTGGGCTTCGATCGAAATCTCTTCGTCCGAGAAGCCGGCAACCGCCATCGAGATGCGATAGGCGTCCTCGCCGGTGCGCTCGATGTTGTAGGGCGGATAGGTCTGCGCGCCATCAGGCTGGGCCAGCGAGTCGAGCATGGTGAACAGTCGGTCGAAGCCGACGGTCGAGCGATAGAGCGGGGAAAAATCAACGTGACGCATGAGGTGTTCTCCTGTTGAGCAACATGTTTGCGTGTGGCCGGTGCGAAACCCTGGAAAGGCGTTTCGGTGGACCAGCAGCCCCAAGATCGGCGGCTGCATCCGACATTTGGGGAGCGCAAAAGCGCATTTCAAGGATTTTCGAAGAGCGCCAATCGAGGCGTCGATGAACGGCAGATGAACCGCCGCTTCGGCGCCCGTTCAGCCGGCCGGCGCTAGAGTGCCCCACGATAAAGAACCAGGCGGCGCCGGATGAAAGCGCCGCGACGAGGCCGACCGGGTGTAATGTCCCTTCCTCCCGGATCGACAGAGGCCGGAAGCACGCCGCCGCAGGCTGCTTCCGGCCTTGCTCGTTGTTCGTCCGCCCCCTTGGCGCCCTCCCTTTGCTTTTCATCCATTGGCGTCTATCACCATGCCGACGCCCCTGCCGGGTGAGACACCACGAACACGCAAGCGCCTAATGACGGATCTCTTCCATCCCACGCCAGGCAATCCGCCGCCGCAAAATGTCGGCGGCGGCTTTTTCACCACGCGCGACGGCAAGAAGATCCGCTACGGCCTGTTTCCCGCGGTCACCCGGCCGCTGAAAGGCACCGTCGTGCTGCTGCCCGGCCGCAACGAGTGCATCGAGAAATATTTCGAAACCATCCGCAACCTGACCGACCGCGGCCTCGGCGTCGCCACCCTCGACTGGCGCGGCCAGGGCGATTCCGACCGGCTGATCGCCGACCCGCAACGCGGCTATGTCCGCTCCTTCTACGATTACACCGGCGACCTCGAACAGTTCTTCGAGGATATCGTGCTGCCCGACTGCCGCGGCCCGTATTACATCCTCGCCCATTCCATGGGCGCCGTGATCGCGCTGCTCGCGGCGCCGTCGATGGTCAACCGGGTGCGTCGCATGGTGCTGATTGCGCCTTTCCTGACGGTGCCCGACTCGCCCGTGTCGGCAAAAACGGCGCGCCGCGTCTGCTCGGTATTGTGCTTTCTCGGCCTCGGCCGACTCTACGCCGCCTGGGGTCCGCGTCCCAGGGAAACCCTGCCCTTCGCCCTCAACAAGGTGACATCGGACCCCGAGCGCTATCAGCGCAACACGAAAATCTACGAGCACTATCCGCAACTGGCGCTCGGCGGGCCGACGATCCGCTGGCTGCAGGCGGCAATCAAGGCAGGCGAAGCCATCAGCGAGCCCGACTTCATGGCCAGGATCCAGGTGCCGCTGCTGATGATCGCCGCCGGCGCCGATCAGGTCGTCTCGACCAAGGCCGTGGAAGCCTATGCCAGGCGTCTGCGTCTGGGCTCGCTGCTGATGATCGATGGCTCGAAACACGAGATCCTGCAGGAGGCCGATGTCTATCGCGAGCAGTTGCTCGCCGCCTTCGACGCCTTCATACCCGGCAACGACGACCCGACAGCCTGATGCCGCCGGCGCTGCATGTTGCGGCGCCTTGAGCTTGCGCCTGCTGACAGCCTTCTGTCAGGAGCAGCGCCGGCAGCACACAAAGAGCTAAAGATTCTGACAGCCGGTGCCGCCCCGGAATGTTCATCTCTCCGCGTACTGAACGCCAAGGAGATGACGTCATGACCGAGAAAACCTGCGCTGCCTGCGATTGCCAGCTGGACGCCAACCCGATCCGCGTCAAGGTCGGCGGCAAGACCGTCGAGGTCTGCTGCGAGGAATGCGCGATTGCGCTGAACGAAGCCGGCGCCTCAGTGGCCGGCGCATCAGTGGCCGGCAACGGGGAAGCCTGAGCGATGCGCCCCGATCATGCAGCGGCGGCGCAATGCCTCGCACATCAGCCGACAACTCAAACCGCGACGTTCCGGCGGTCCTTGCGGACACAAGGCATCGCGGCGGCCAACTGGATCGGCCGTCAACTGGAAAGGCGCCGAAGCCGCCTTGCCTTGCTCGAAATGACCGACGAACAGCTCAAGGACATCGGTCTGTCGCGCAGCGACGCTCACTGCGAATACATGCGCCGTTTGTGGGACTGAGCCATGGCCGTTACGAAGAGCCCGACAGGTGAAGTCTCCTGACAGGTTTGGACAAGCCAATCGCCTAAATGTGCCGGAGCAGCTTTCGGTGCAAGGGTAGAATGCAACGGCCATGTCTCAGCTCACCATGTCGCAGTTCACGGTACAGACGCTTCTGGACACCGGCACCGTCAGGGTGAGGGATGTCCTCTGCAGCGGCGAATGCCGGCACAAGAGCGAAGAAGAGTGCACCGCTGCTACGCATCTTGTGTTTCCCTATCGCGGCGTCTTCGTGCGCCATGTCGGCCGCAACGATGCGGTCGCCGAAGCCAACCAGTTGTTGTTCTTCAACAACGCCGAAGGCTACCGGATCAGCCATCCCGTCGAGGGTGGCGATTCCTGCCTCGATCTCGTTGTCGAGGAGGCGCTACTGCAGGAGCTGACGCCGAAGGAGCAGTTGCGCTCGGGCAGCGCCGTGGCGTTTCGTCGTCAGCGCCGCCGCATCGACCCGCGGGCTCAGGCGCTGGTGGCGGTGCTGCGCCACAGCCTGAGCCGCAACATTGCCGAAACGCTGGAGGCCGAAACCCTTGCGCTGACGCTGGTGCGGCGCTCCCTCGGCGAGCGCACCTCGCATGCCGCCGGCGCAAGCGCTGGCCGGCAGAAGCTGGTCGATCGCGCCAAGCTCGTCCTGTCCTCGGATCTTTCGCGGCGCTGGACGCTGGCCGAGATCGCCGCTGAAGTCGGGGTATCACCGGTTTATCTCACGCAGGTTTTCCAGCAGGTCGAGGCGATGCCGCTCTATCGCTACCATCTGCGCCTGCGGCTGGCGCGCGCGCTCGACCTGCTTGGCCGCTACGACAATCTGACCACGCTCGGCCTGGACCTCGGCTTCTCCAGCCACAGCCATTTCAGCTCAGCGTTCAGGCAGGTCTACGGGCGAACGCCGGCGGAATTCCAGCGCTCGATCAAGCCGCGCTGATCGGGTCGACTATCAGCCCCGCAGGGCTGCCATTGCAGCCGCATGAAGCTCCGGCGTTGCGGCGGCCAGGATGTCGCCGCCCTTTTCCGCCGGACCGCCCTCGAATGTGGTGACGACGCCGCCGGCCTTTTCGATGATCGGGATCAGCGCCACGATGTCGTAGGGTTTCAATCCGGGATCGGCGACGATGTCGACGCTGCCCGAGGCAATCATGGCAAAGGCGTAGCAATCGGCGCCGTAGCGGGCGAGCTGGATCTGTTTCTCGAACGCGTCGTAGCGGGTGCGCGCCTCGCCCTTGAAAAGCGCCGGCGTGGTGGTGAACAAGGTCGCCTCGTCAAGCTTCGTCCTCTTGCGGGTCGACAGCTTCCGCGGCCCACCGGGGCCTTCGTAGTGGGAGCCGGAAGCGTTGGCGTAGAACAGCTCGCCGGTGAACGGCTGCGCCATCATGCCGGCGACGGCGTCACCGTCGACCGTCAATCCGACCAGCGTTCCCCACACCGGCAAGCCTGAGATGAAGGCGCGAGTACCATCGATCGGATCGATCACCCAGACATGCCTTGAGGAGATGTTTTCGCTGCCATGTTCTTCGCCAAGGATACCGTGACCGGGATACTCAGCCGAGATCAGCGCCCGGATGGCGCGCTCGGCCTCGCGGTCGGCCTCGGTGACCGGGTCGAAACTGCCTTTTTCCTTGTTGGCCACCGCGCCCTGTGCGCGGAAACGCGGCAAGGTTTCAGCCGCCGCCGCTTGCGCGATCCGGCGCATGAAATCGATGCTGATGTCCACGTGATTCTCCCGCATTGCAGAGTGCCAACCCGGTCTGCCGGCACTTTCCCGCCAAAACAAGCCGGTTTATCGATTTATCAGAGACATCAACGTTGCCGAAATGTCACACATCGGCCCCATCGAAACGCATTTTCACATCAGAGTGAATTAAAAAAGCGTGGATCGATTGACATTTGTGCATCGCACAATAAATTTGTTCTCGGACAGGTTTTCCTGTCCATGCCCTCCTTGGGCGTTTCCTCCCTAGACTTCGACCGTGTCGTGCAAACGATGCGGTCTTTTTTTACGTGCGGGATGGCCAGCGCGGGATCTCATGAACAGCCGCCGCTCCGGCGTCATTCGGCGGCCAGCGGCAGGTCTATGAAGTGGTGGTCGGGCATCGCCATCAGGTCGGCCGAAAAGCGCGCCATATCGTCGGCCAGCGCATCGAAGCCGGCCGATTTCTGGAACGTCCGCTCATTCATGTAGAGGCCGCGATTGACCTCGATCTGCAGCGCATGCAGATGGCGCGCCGGCCGGCCGTAATGCTCGGTGATGAAGCCGCCTGCATAGGGTTTGTTGTGCGCGACGGTGTAGCCCATGCCGATGAGCAGGCCGATCGCCGTTTCGGTCAGGGCCGCCGTGGCCGAGATGCCGAAACGGTCGCCGACGATGAAATCCGGCCGCAGGCCGCTGTCGCCCACCCTGATGCTCGCCGGCATCGAATGGCAGTCGATCAGCACGGCATAGCCGAACCTGGCATGGGTTCTGGTCAATAGCCGCTTCAGCGTCTCGTGATAGGGTTTGTAGACCGCCTCTATGCGCTGGACGGCCTCCGCCAGCGGCAGACGGCCGGAATAGATGTCGAGCCCCTCACCCACCAGTTTGGGCACGGTGCCGAGCCCGCCGGCAACGCGCGCCGAGCGGATGTTGCAGAAGGACGGCACCGGCTCGGCGAACATGCGCGGGTCGAGTTCCCAGGGTTCGCGATTGACGTCGAGGTAGGCGCGCGGAAAATTCGCCGCCAGCATCGGCGCGCCCAGCACCACCGCGCTGCCGAACAGCTCGTCGACATAGCAATCCTCGGAGCGGCGGATGGCGTTCCGGTCGAGCCGCGCCATGGCCAGGAAGCGGTCTGGATAATAGCGGCCGCTATGCGGTGAGTTGAAGACGAAGGGAACGCGCTGCTCGGCGCCCGATCGGATTTCGAAGGGTGGAACGACCGAAAAATCTTCGGCTGCCGTCGTCAATTTGAACGAACCCGGAAACAGCAATGCATCATGATGGGAAACTGCCACCTCATCGGCCGCATGTCCAGCATTTCGGCATGTCAGGAACCCCGTCAAATCAGGATTAATGCCGCCAACGTTCACTTGATGTTTACCGTCAGCTCCTCATATACAGGATGGTTAACGGGCTTGCCGGACGGCAGGCTTGGCTGGGGTGATTCGGACGGGACAAGATGGCACGCATTCTGCTGGCGGAAGACGACGACGACATGCGCCGGTTCCTGGTCAAGGCACTGGAGCGGGCCGGCTACCACGTCAGCGATTTCGACAATGGCGCCAGCGCCTACGAGCGGCTGCGCGAAGAACCTTTCTCCCTGCTGCTGACCGATATCGTCATGCCGGAGATGGACGGCATCGAACTCGCCCGCCGCGCCACCGAGATCGATCCCGACCTGAAGGTGATGTTCATCACCGGTTTCGCGGCCGTCGCGCTCAACCCCGATTCCAAGGCGCCGAAAGACGCCAAGGTGCTGTCCAAGCCCTTCCACCTGCGCGATCTCGTCAACGAGGTCGAAAAAATGCTCCAGGCCGCCTGAAGCACGCACGGTGTGATCTCGCCGCTTCGTCGGCGGCGCGACAAACGAGCCTTTCTTTCCCTTTTCCGGCTATTGACGCGCTGGACCAAAAATGGTGTATGCGCGGCTTCGGATGGGCGTGTAGCTCAGCGGGAGAGCACTGCATTGACATTGCAGGGGTCACAGGTTCAATCCCTGTCACGCCCACCATCCTTTCAATAACTTAGCCAAGCCCGTTTTTGGCGCACCCCTTCGACGACTTAGCCGGTAAGGCGGCCACCGCTTGTGGCAGCCGCCTCGTGTTTGTGGACATTTTAATGCATGTCGCTCAAAAGTGGCCCCGGTTTTGAGACAACGACATGCCTAAAAACAAAGACCTAAGCGCGTCGCCTGAGTCCGTTCAAACGCGACGCGCTTTAGACGTGGTGCGGGCTTAGCGTCCTTGAAGGCGCAGGCTCGATGCCGTCCTCCATAAGAATATCCTTCTTGCGAGCGAACGCGACGAAGACGCCTCGTGCTGTCTCGGGTTCCACATCACCAATCAGAGCGGCTTTGCAAGCGCGAATAGCAGCTCTCTGCTCCGGGCTGTTGCCACACCATTCGGATGCGAATTGATAGGCATCTGCGACCGTGTTGAGTTGGCGGGGAAAGCCCAAGCCCACCCACACCCGGACTGGCTTTTCAAAAGGTTTCGATAGCATCATGACCTCCTTTCCTAATGCATGTCACGCAGAAGTGTGCCGCGGGTCTGGGACAACGACATGCATCAAAGCAAAGACTTAAAGCGTGTCGCATGAATCGGTTTCAGCGCGACGCGCTTTAGGCAGTCACTCCTCCGCCTTCGCCACCTCTGCCCATCATCCACGGCATTGTCGTGGATACTTCTTCCTCAAGGATTCTGGCTGCTTTCGCAAAACCGCTGAACGCGTCTCTGGCTGCGGAAAGCGGATAATCGCTATCGAAAGCTCGCTGGCAGGCCCGCAATGCGGTTTGGTGAATGGGGCCGCGCCTGTCCTTCGGCCATTCATAGAGGAACTCCAGAGCGTCCTCGAGACACGTGATTTCCTGAACAAGGTTGTCGCCGCTTTTCACGAAAACGGCGCTGTCAAACATCCGATCGTTCATATGATCCTCCAAATCGAACGAACCATTGAGTTCATGGTTTGCGCGGTCCAGGCCAACTGCGGGCGCGCGACAGATGCGCGCCAGTACGTCCTGCAGTGATCATCTTCGTTTCTCCGCAATCACAGCCTCCCGGCCGAAACCGGGAGGCGGACCCGCAGTTCAAAGTGACAGATCGACAGGATTACGCGGCTTTACGCGCGCGGTCCGTGTCTTGCGTGATCTGAGTGGCGGCCGTCGGCGTGTCGCCGACGCCGATGCTAATGCGGCGCGGTTTCAGCTCTTCGGGAATCTCACGGACGATGTCGATCGAGAGGAGGCCATTCTCCAGTTTGGCTGCCTTGATCTTCATGTGGTCGGCAAGCTTGAACGTCTGCCTGAAACTGCGATAGGCGATGCCCTGGTGCAGCAGCTGGCGTCCGCTCTGATCATCAGCCTTCTGGCCTACCACGACCAGTTCGGGTCCATGCTGGGTCAGCTCAACCTCATCCTGGCTGAAGCCTGCGATGGCCATCGAGATACGGTAATCGTTCTCGTCGACCTTCTCGATGTTATAGGGCGGCCAGTCTGGACGCGTGCCGCTGTCGAGCATGTCGAAAAGCCGGTCGAAACCGACGGTGGTCCGATAGAGGGTATCAAAGGTTCTCATAGCCACATCCTCCTTGAAGCAACATGGGTACAAGGACGCCGCCCCGTGCGGCGCCGCCATTTTTTGCCGAGCCTTATGGCCTTGGCGGAAATCGAATTAGGAGGCGCCCCAAATGAGTTCAAGAGCATCTCGAATTTTTTTTAGTAGCATCCTTCGCATCGACGGAAAGCGAAATCTGAGTTTCTACGGGACCTTCCCTTCGAACAGTCGAACAGCCCCTTGAAGTACAGATCCGGCGGGAAGTTTTCGCGCGATCTGCGCGACCGCATCGTCTACTGCCCCGCCGTCCCGTTTCGTATTCAAATGCCGGCCAGCAAGGAACCGGGTAGCGGCCTTCCGATCCGTAAATCCACCCTGTCGGGGGACGAAACGTCCCGGCACGTGCCGGGACGTTTCTGGCTCGCGGATCACTGTGGCCGCGGATCGGGCCTGTCGGGCTTGTCATGAGGGGTGTTGTTGCCTTCACGGCACTGTGTGCCGATGCCGCAGCATTTGCCGTTGTAAGTGACACCGGGCTTGGTCTTCTCGCATTCCCTCGGCGGTGCCGTCTGACACCCTGCCAGCACCGAAACCGCGATGGCGGCGAGAAAGACGTTTCTTGAAGTGATAAACATTGACGTTCTCCTTGATGGACCGTGTTTGCTACACACCGCTTGGTCGCGGGCGGCAGCGAAATGGTTCAAGGAAAATTGGAATCAGGCCGCGCCGAGGCGGACATCACCCTTCTCAACATGGTTGAGAAACCACGCATATGTCTGTTCCAATCCACCGCGAAGCGCGTAGCGGGGGCGCCATCCCGTTGCAAACAGCCGCGAAACATCCATCAACTTGCGCGGCGTGCCGTCTGGCTTGGTCGTATCGAAGGCGATATTAGCCTCGACGCCGACGACCGATGCGACGGTCTGGGCAAGCTCGGCAATGGTGACATCCTCTCCCGAGCCGACATTGACGTGGCCGTCGCCGGCATAATTCTTCAACAGCCAGACCAAGGCATCGGCGGCGTCGTCGACATGCAGGAATTCACGCCGCGGCGTGCCCGAGCCCCAGACCTCCAGGCTGCTGCCACCGCTCAGTGCCAGCGCATGCGCCTTGCGCATCAGCGCCGGTACGACATGGCTGCTCTGCAGGTCGAAATTGTCGCCAGGACCGTAAAGGTTGGCCGGCATCGCCGAGATGTAGTCGACGCCATGCTGGCGCCGATAGGCCTGGCACAGTTTGAGCCCGGCGATCTTGGCGATCGCATACCATTCATTGGTGGGTTCGAGCGGACCGGTCAGCAGCGCGTCTTCCCTGATCGGCTGCGGCGCGAGCTTTGGATAGATGCAGGACGAGCCGAGAAACAAAAGCTTGCCGACCTCGCTGCGAAAGGCGCCGTCAATGACATTGCCCTGCATAACCAGGTTTTGCTGCAGGAAATCGACAGGGAACCGGTCATTGGCCAGGATACCGCCGACTTTGGCGGCCGCCATCACCACCGCATCCGGCCTGTGGTCGGCCATCCAGCGCCGCACCCCCGCCTGGTCGAGCAGGTCGAGCTTGTCGCGCGATATGGTGAGTATCTCGCAGTCCTCGCTCGCCAGCCGGCGCACGACGGCCGAACCGACCATGCCACGATGCCCGGCGACGAAGACACGCTTGCCCTTCAGTTCAAATGTCGCGTCCATCGGCCTGCCTCACGCAGAACGGCTGTTCTGCCGCGTGCCGCCGGCCGCGCGTGCCAGATCGGCCTGCACCATTTCCGTCACCAGATCCCTGAAGCCGGTCGTGTGCGACCAGCCGAGTCTTGCCTTGGCCTTGGCGGGGTCACCGAGCAGCAGATCGACCTCGGTCGGCCGGAAATAGCGCGGATCGATACGGACCAGGACAGTGCCCGAACCGGCATCGACACCGACTTCATCGACACCCTCGCCTTGCCAGCGGATGCTGCGTCCGGTCTCGGCAAAAGCCAGTTCGACGAATTCGCGCACGGAATGCGCCTCGCCGGTCGCCAGCACGAAGTCATCGGCTTCGCTGTGCTGCAGAATGCGCCACATGCCCTCTACATAGTCGCGCGCATGGCCCCAGTCACGCTTGGCATCGATGTTGCCGAGATAGAGCGTGTCCTGCAGGCCATGATGAATCGAGGCGACGGCCCGTGTGATCTTGCGAGTGACGAAGGTCTCGCCGCGTGTCGGGCTTTCGTGATTGAACAGGATGCCGTTGGCGGCGAACACGCCGTAAGCCTCGCGGTAATTGACCGTGATCCAGTAGGCGTAAAGCTTGGCCGCGGCATAGGGCGAGCGCGGATGAAAGGGCGTGGTCTCGCTTTGCGGGACCTCGCGCGCCTTGCCATAAAGCTCCGACGTCGAGGCCTGATAGAAGCGCACCGACTTCTCCAGGCGCAGGATGCGGATCGCCTCGAGCAGCCTGAGTGCTCCCAGCGCATCGGCATTGCCGGTGTATTCCGGCGTCTCGAAACTCACCTGGACATGACTCTGGGCGCCGAGATTGTAGATCTCGCCGGGCTGTGTCTCCTGCACCAGGCGAATAAGGTTGGTCGCGTCGGTCAGGTCGCCATAATGCAGGAAGAAACGCGCACCGCGCTCGTGCGGATCGACATAGATGTCGTCAACGCGCTCGGTGTTGAACGAGGACGAGCGGCGTTTGACGCCATGGACAATATAGCCCTTCTGCAGAAGCAATTCTGCGAGATAGGCCCCGTCCTGCCCGGTAACCCCGGTGATGAGCGCCACTTTTTCCGTCATTGCCGCTCCGTCCGCATCCAATCCCGGCAACCGAATACAGATTTGGCGCGAGAACGCAAATCCCCCATACGGGGGACAGGTTTCAGCCAGCGATTGTGTCGTTCTCAGGCACCTGCAACCGCGCAGAAATGCTTCATCCTGGCCAGCGCAAGCTCGGGATCGGCGAGCAACCCTGCCTGGTCGGCAAGGCGGAAGATGTCGGCATAGTGCAGGATGCCGCGCGCCGACTGCATGCCGCCGACCATGGCGAAATGGTCCTGATGGCCGTTGAGCCAGGCCATGAAGACGATGCCGGCCTTGTAATACTCCGTCGGCGCCTCGAAGATCTTGCGCGACAACGGCACTGTCGGCGCCATCAGCGCGTCAAAGCCGGCGCGGTCGCCGTCAGCCAGTTTCGCGAGCGCCGCACTGGCGACCGGCGCGATGGCGTCGAATATGCCGAGCAAGGCGTGCGAGTGCCGCTTCCCGTCGCCGGCAATCAGTTCGGGATAGTTGAAATCGTCGCCGGTGAACATGACGACGCCTTCCGGCAACCGGTTGCGCAAGGCAACTTCCTTGCCGGCATCGAGCAGGGAAATCTTTATCCCCTCGACCTTGCCGGCATGACGCTCGATGATGGCGACGACGGTGTCGAGCGCGGCCTCGAAATTGCCGCTGCCCCAATAACCTTTCAGTGCAGGATCGAACATGTCGCCCAGCCAGTGCAGGATGACCTTGCCGGATGCCTGGCTGAGGATGCGATCGTAGACCCTGATATAGTCGTCCGGCCCCTTTGCGACCGCTGCCAGCGCCCGGCTGGCCATCATGATCGCCTTGCCGCCCTCGCCTTCAATGAAAGCGAACTGCTCCTCATAGGCGGCGATCACATCTTCGAGTGATCTCGAATTGGCCGGCGCCAGATGATCGGTGCCGGCGCCCGAGGCGAGGTCTGCGCATTCGACGCTGCGCGCCTCGGCGATCGAGCGCCGGATCAATTCCTGCGCATTCGCCCAGTCGAAACCCATGCCGCGCTGCGAGGTGTCCATCGCCTCGGCGATGCGGAAGCCAAGCCGCCACAAATGATGCCGAAACGCCATCGTCTTGTCCCAGTCGACCGCAGGCTTCGACCAGGGGTCGGTCATCGCGAAAGGGTCGGCGACGACATGGGCCGCGGCATAGGCGATGCGCGGGAAAACCGCACCGATTACGGGCTCGACCGGACTGCCCGCGAGCTTGTAGCTGACGCGGCCGCCATTCTGCGTAGGCAGGGTGATATCCATGGCAACCTCCGTTTTCGGCATCCTATAAATGGAACGTTCCAATAAATCAAGAAACTTTATGATTCCGGCGATTGAACCGGCCCAAACGTTGAAGAAGGCTAAGAGTCCTTGCTAGGAACCACATTCATCACCTTTTCGATCTCCGCAAGAATCCCGATTGACTCTCGTTTGGCAGAGTGATTAGAACGTTCCAATAGATTTTCTCATTTAGGCGGAGGAAACCACCGACATGGCCAGCCGGGCCAAGGCAACGATCCTGGACATCGCCCGCGAGGCTGGTGTGTCCAAATCGACGGTGTCGCTTGTGCTGCAAGGCTCAGGGCTGATCCGGCCTGAAACCGCGGTCAAGGTTCGCAAGGCGATCGAGGATGTCGGCTATGTCTACAACCGCGGCGCCGCCAATCTGCGCAAAGCCCATTCCAACGTCATCGGCATGGTCATCAACGATCTCACCAACCCCTTTTTCGCCGAGCTGGCGGTCGGCATGGAGCGCGTCTTCCAGTCGGCCGGCATCGTGCCCTTCATCGCCAACACGGCGGAGAACCCGGTGCGCCAGGAAGAAGTGCTGAAGTCGCTGATGGAACAGGGCGTCGCAGGCCTGATCGTGTCACCGGCACGCGGCACCACGCCGGGCGCCTTCCGTCGCCTCGAGATGGCGGGCGTGCCGGTCGTCTTCGCCATGCGCCGCCTGCCGGACAGCCGCATCCCGGTGATCGCTCCTGACAACCATCGCGGCGCGTATCTCGCCGCCGCCCATCTGATCGGCAAGGGCCATCGCCGGCTGGCCTTCTTCGGCGGCACCTCCGACCTGGTCGTCTATCAGGAGCGCCTGGGCGGTTTTCGTGAAGCTTGCGAAACATTGGGCATTGCCAGGCGCGACGTGCTTGTCGTCGAAGGCGAGACCAGCCGCAGGGGCGGCATCGCGTGCCTGGAAACCGCCCTTGCCATGGCCGAGCCGCCGACGGCGGCACTGTGCTTCAACGATGCCGTCGCCTTCGGCGTCATGCTGGCGCTGCGCAAGCGCGGGCTGGAGCCCGGCGCGGACTTTGCCGTCGTCGGCTTCGACGACGTGGTCGAGGCCGAGCATTATATGCCGGCGCTGACCAGCGTCTCGGTCGACACACCCGGCCTCGGTGAACGCGCCGCCCACGTCATGCTGAAGATGATCCAGTCGCGCATCACGCATGCCGAGGACCATATCGGCGCCGTCAATCTGGTCGTCAGGGACAGCTGCGGTCCCGATCGCGGCGCCCAGGACACATCAGCAGGAATGGGAGACGCGGCATGAGCGTCAAATGGGGACTGATCGGCGCCAGCACGATCGCCAAACAGTTCATGATCAACGCCATCCGCGCGCAAGAGGGTGGCGAGATCGCGGCGGTGATGAGCTCCAGTCCGCAGCGCGCCAAGACTTATGCCGCGGAACAGAATATTCCGCTTGCCGTCTCGACGCTGGACGATTTGCTCGGCGCCGAAATCGACGCCGTCTACATCTCGACCACCAATGAACTGCATCTCGAACAGGCATTGGCTGCGATCAAGGCGGGAAAGCATGTTCTGTGCGAAAAGCCGCTGGCGCTGAACAGCGCCGACGCGCGCACAATGGTCGCCGCCGCCAAGGAAGCCGGTGTCGTGCTTGGCACCAATCATCATCTGCGCAATGCCGGCGCCCACCGCGCCATGCGCGACGCCATATCAGCCGGCCATATCGGCAAGCCGATTGCCGCGCGCGTCTTCCATTCCGTCTATTTGCCGGAAAACCTGCAGGGCTGGCGCATTACCAAGCCTGAGGCCGGCGGCGGCGTGGTGCTCGACATCACCGTGCATGATGCCGACACGCTGCGCTTCGTGCTCGGCGACGACCCGGTCGAGATTTCGGCCTTCACCCAGTTGGCCGGCATGGCCAGCAGCGGGCTGGAAGACGGCGCCATGTGCATCTGGCGCTTCGGGTCGGGCATCATCGCCCAGTCGCATGAAGGCTTCACAACCAAGTTCGCCGATACCGGCTTTGAGGTGCATGGTTCCGAAGGTTCGCTGATCGCAAAAAATGTGATGACGCAGAAGCCAGTCGGCTCGGTGCTGCTACGCACCGCCAAAGGCGAGGAGGAACTGAGCTTCGACCGCGAAGACCTCTACGCCAGGTCGCTGCGCCAGTTCCATGCGGCCATGCGTGGAGAAGGCCAGCCCTCCGCCACCGGCGAGGACGGCGTCTGGTCACTAGCCTGCGCCGAAGCAGCGTTGCTGTCCGGGAAATCCGGCAAGGCGGTTGCCATCGAGCCGAAACTCGGGAGCGCCAAGTGAGCAAGCTCGTCTCCGCTCAGCAGGCCGCCAGCCTCATCAAGGACGGCATGACCGTCTCCGTCTCGTCATCGAGCGGCCTCGGCTGCCCGGATGCCGTGCTGGCTGCCATCGGCCAGCGCTTCGACGCTGAAGGCCATCCGAAAGACATCACCACGCTGCATCCGATCGCCGCCGGCGACATGTATGGCATCAAGGGCATCGACCATCTGGCTAAGCCTGGCCTGTTGAAGCGCACGCTCTGCGGCTCCTATCCCTCGGGCCCCTCCTCGTCCGAGCCGCCGCAGATATGGAAGATGATCGGCGACAATTCGGTCGCCGCCTACAATGTGCCGTCCGGCATCCTGTTCGACATGCACCGCGAAGCTGCCGCCAAGCGGCCGGGCGTGCTGACCAAGGTCGGCCTCGACACTTTTGCCGACCCGCGCCACCAGGGCTGCGCCATGAATGAGGCTGCAAGCGAGCCGATCGTCTCGGTGCAGCAGTTCGACGGCGAGGAATGGCTCTATTTCCGCTCGATCGTGCCCAACGTTTCGATCATCCGCGCCACCACCGCCGACGAGCGCGGCAACCTCACTTACGAGCATGAAGGCGCCTATTTGGGCGGCCTCGAACAGGCGCTCGCCGCCCGCAACAATGGCGGCATCGTCATTGCGCAGGTCAAGCGCGTCGTCGAGAACGGCACGCTGAAGCCGCATGACGTGCGCGTGCCCGGCGTCCTGGTCGACCACATCGTGGTGGCGCCGGACCAGTTGCAGACGACGTTGACGCCTTACGACCCGGCGATTTCGGGCGAGATCTTCCGGCCGTTGTCCAGCTTCCGCAACGCTGAGATGAACGTCCAGAAAGTAATCGCGCGCCGCGTCGCCATGGAATTGCGGGACGGCATGGCGGTCAACATTGGCTTCGGCATCTCGGCAAACGTGCCGCGTATCCTTCTCGAGGAAGGCCAGCACGGCAAGGTCACCTGGGTGATCGAGCAGGGCGCCGTCGGCGGCGTGCCGCTGCTCGACTTCAAGTTCGGCTGCGCTTCCAATGCCGAAGCGATCATGCCCTCGCCGCACCAGTTCATCTATTTCCAGGCCGGCGGCTTCGATGCCTCGCTGCTCTCCTTCTTGCAGATCGACCGCCATGGCTCCGTCAACGTGTCGAAACTCTCGGCCCGGCCACATGTCACCGCCGGGGCCGGCGGCTTTGTCGACATCACGGCACGGGCGAAAAAGATCGTCTTCTCCGGCTTCTTCAATGCCGGCGCAAAACTGTCGCTCGCCGATGGCGGCATCCGCATCGATGCAGAAGGCAAGGTCAAGAAGGTGGTCAACGAGGTCGAACACATCTCCTTCTCCGGCAAGCGCGCCGTCGCGCAAGGGCAGGACATCACCTACGTCACCGAGCGCTGCGTGATGAAGCTGACGCCGGACGGTCTGATGGTGACGGAACTGGCGCCCGGCATCGACCTCGAACGCGATGTGCTGGCGCAGTCAGAGATTCCGCTCGGCATCGCCAACGATCTCAAGTTCACGCCGGCGGCTCTCTATCAGGACCGGCCGATCGGCCTGTCGCTGAATGGTGGCGCTTCTCTCGGAGGCGCGCATGGCTGAGCGCCTCGTCACCTTCGAGCAGGACGGCGCCATCGGCATCGTCACGCTGCGCCGGCCGGAGAAGTTCAACGCGCTGGACATTCCGATGCTGCGCGCGCTCGAGACAGCGCTCGACGAAGCCGAAATGGCTGAAGGTGTGCGCGTCGTGCTGATCCGCGGCGAAGGCAAAGGCTTTTGCGCCGGCGGCGACGTCGAGGCCTGGGCACAAATGAGCGCTGCCGACTTTCAGGTGCAATGGGTGCGCTACGGCCACCGTGTCTTCGACCGACTGGCGCGGCTGCGGCAGCCGACCATCGCGGTGCTTTCCGGCCATGCGCTGGGTGGCGGGCTGGAGCTGGCGGTCGCCTGCGACTTCCGTGTCGCCGAAACGCAGGTGAAGCTCGGCTTCCCCGAGACATCGATCGGCGTCGTCCCCGGTTGGTCCGGCACGCAGCGCGCCGTGCGCCGCTTTGGGGCCCAGATCGTGCGCCGCATGGCACTCGGCGGCGAGCTCTTTGCCGCCTCCGACGCGCTTGCCCTCGGCGTCGTTGACCGCGTGGTCGAGACCGGCCAGGCGCTGGCAGAGGCCAGGACTTGGGCCGAAAAAATCGCCGGGCGCGGGCCGCTCGCAACCGAAGCCGCCAAGCTGATGATCGCAGTCGCCGAAGGCGAGGAAAGTGCGGCCGCCACCGAGGCGCTCGCCAGCGGCTTCGTTGCGCTGACCGGCGACCTCAAAGCCGGCGTGAGCGCCTTCAAGGCCAAGCAGAGGCCGGCCTTTTCCAGATCTTAGAGAAAGCATGATGAACGCACCGCTCAACATTTCCATGCCGGCCGAGGCGTCCAAGGCGCCGAAGGCTTACAAGCTGCTGATCGACGGCAAGCATGTCGATGCCCGTGACGGCCGCACGATTGCGCGCAACAGCCCCGGCCATGGCTTCACCGTTTCGCGCTATGCGCAGGCCGGCGAGGCCGAGGTGGAGGCGGCCATGCAGGCCGCGCACAAGGCATTCGAGACCGGCCCGTGGCCGCGCACGAAGGCGGCCGAGCGCGCAGCCATCCTGCTCAAGACGGCCGACCTGATCGAGGCCCAGCTCGAAGACATCGCCCGACTCGATGCGCTGGAATCCGGCAAGCCGATCGCCCAGGCGCGCGGCGAGATCGGCGGCGCCATCGACATCTGGCGCTATGCCGCCTCGCTCGCCCGCACGCTGCACGGCGAAAGCTACGCCAATCTCGGCGACGCCATGCTGGGCGTCGTCCTGCGCGAGCCGATCGGCGTCGTCTCGATCATCACCCCGTGGAATTTCCCGTTCCTGATCGTCAGCCAGAAATTGCCCTTCGCGCTCGCCGCCGGCTGCACCGCGGTGGTTAAGCCGAGCGAAATGACCTCGGCCTCGACCTTCGTGCTCGGCGACATCCTGATGCAGGCCGGCCTGCCCGCGGGCGTCGTCAACATCCTGGCCGGCCTCGGCGCCGATGTCGGGGGGCCGATGGTCAGCCATCCGCTGGTCGAGATGGTGTCGTTCACCGGCTCTACCCGCGTCGGCAAGATGACCATGGCTTCCGCCGCGCAGTCGCTGAAGAAAGTCTCGATGGAGCTCGGCGGCAAGAACGGCCAGATCGTCTTCCCCGATGCCGATCTCGAGGCGGCCGCTGACGCAGCAGTGTTCGGCGGCTTCTTCAACGCCGGCGAATGCTGCAATGCCGGCAGCCGGCTGATCGTGCATGAAGCCATCGCCGACGATTTCCTCGCCACTGTCAAGGCCCTGACCGCCAAGGTAACGGTCGGCGACCCACTCGACGACCGAACCAAGGTTGGCGCGATGATTTCCGCCGACCATCTGACCAAGGTCGCAGATTACGTTGCGGCAGCAGCAAAAGACGGCAGCAATGTCTATAGCGGTGGCGGCCAATTGGCGTCCAATGCCGGCCAGTACCTCGATCCGACCATCATTCGCGGCGTTACCGAAGACATGGCTATTGCGCGCGAGGAAGTGTTTGGCCCGGTGCTCTCCGTGCTGACTTTTGGATCGATTGAAAAGGCGTTGCACATCGCCAACAACACGCCCTATGGTCTGTCGGCAGGGGTGTGGAGCGCCAGCATCGACACTTGTATGTCGGTGGCGCGTGGTGTGCGTTCGGGGACCGTTTGGGTGAACACATTCATGGAAGGCTTTCCCGAGCTGCCATTCGGGGGCTACAAGCAGTCCGGCATCGGACGCGAACTCGGCAAACGCGCTGTCGAGGATTATACCGAGGAAAAGACAATCCAGTTTCATCGCGGCCAGCGCACCGGTTGGTGGGTCGGCTGAGTTTGGAAGAACCCGGTGGGCTTCCACCGGTCGTGTAATGCAACAAGGGAGGTAGAACATGTTGCGCAAAATGCTTATCGGAACGGCTCTGGCGACGGCCTTTGCTTTCTCGGCCCATGCCGAGGACGTCAAGGAAGTGCAGATGCTGCATTGGTGGACGTCGGGCGGCGAAGCGGCTGCTCTCAACGTCCTCAAGGGCGACCTTGCCAAGGAAGGCTATGCCTGGAAGGACGTGCCGGTGGCCGGTGGTGGCGGCGACGCCGCCATGACTGCGCTGAAGGCCATGGTCGCGGCCGGCAATTACCCGACCGCGTCGCAGATGCTCGGCTACACCGTGCTCGACTATGCGGCGGCCGGCGTCATGGGCGACCTGACCGAGACGGCGAAGAAGGAAGGCTGGGACAAGTCGGTTCCGGCAGCCCTGCAGAAGTTCTCCGTCTATGACGGCAAGTGGGTCGCTGCTCCAGTCAACGTCCACTCCGTCAACTGGCTGTGGATCAACAAGGCGGTGATGGACAAGATCGGCGGCACCGAGCCAAAGACCTTCGACGACTTCGTCGCCCTGCTCGACAAAGCCAAGGCGGCTGGCGTTATTCCGCTCGCCCTTGGCGGCCAGAACTGGCAGGAAGCCACCATGTTCGACTCGGTTGTGCTGTCGACCGGCGGACCTGAGTTCTACAAGAAGGCCTTCAACGACCTCGACGACGAGTCCCTCAAGTCGGACACGATGAAGAAGTCGTTCGACAACCTCGCCAAGCTCGTCACCTATGTCGACCCGAACTTCTCGGGCCGCGACTGGAACCTTGCCACCGCCATGGTCATCAAGGGCGATGCCCTGGTGCAGGTGATGGGTGACTGGGCCAAGGGCGAGTTCAACGCCGCCAAGAAAACGCCGGGCACCGACTTCCTGTGCTATCGCTTCCCGGGCACGGAAGGCTCGGTGGTCTACAACTCCGACATGTTCGGCATGTTCAACGTTCCGGACGACCGCAAGGCCGCCCAGGTCGCGTTGGCCACCGCCACCCTGTCGAAGAGCTTCCAGTCGGCCTTCAACGTCGTCAAGGGTTCGGTTCCCGCCCGTACCGACGTTCCGGACACCGACTTCGACGCGTGCGGCAAGAAGGGCATCGCCGACCTGAAGGCTGCCAACGAAGGCGGCACACTGTTCGGCTCGCTTGCCCAGGGCTATGGCGCGCCTCCGGCGGTCGCCAATGCCTACAAGGACGTCGTTTCGAAGTTCGTCCACGGTCAGATCAAGACCTCGGACGAAGCCGTGACCGAACTGGTCAAGGCAATCGACGACGCCAAGTAAGCCCTGGCCGGCAAGACACCTTTCCCGCTTCGGCGGGGAAGGTTCGCCTCAGGATTGGACGGCTGGCGCAATTCCAGGAAAAGTGTGAGCGGTTTTCCGGCCGGAATTGCGTAAAAGAAAGAGTTAGAGAGGTTCGCCGTTTCCGTGAAACGGTGAAACCCTCTTGAACACCATGCCGACCAGAGACCCGTATGCACGGGGCCGCCTTGCCTCCTGACGGCAGAGCACGGACGACCCTAACGGGAGGAGCCTCATGAGCAGTGTAGCGACGACCCAGATCAAGCTGACACCCGAGCGGTCTCGCCCCTCCGTGCGCGCGCGATTGCAGGACGCGCTGCCGAAGATCGTGCTGGCGCCGAGCTTCGCCATCACCATCGTCTTCGTCTATGGCTTTATCCTGTGGACTGTCTATCTGTCCTTCACTAATTCCAAGACCTTCCCGTCCTATGTCATTACCGGACCACGCGCGTATCTACGGCTGTGGGGCTGGACGTTCGACTCCGACCCGCCATCGAGCTGGTACACGTCGATCGTCAATATGGGCATTTTTGGCTTTCTCTACATCGCCATCTGCCTGGCGCTCGGCCTGTTCCTGGCCATCCTGCTCGACCAGAAGATTCGCGGCGAAGGTGTGTTGCGGCCGATCTATCTCTACCCGATGGCGCTGTCCTTCATCGTCACCGGCGTCGCCTGGAAATGGTTCCTCGACCCCGGCCTCGGTCTTGAGCAGACCTTGCATCAGTGGGGCTGGACGAGCTTCCATTTCGACTGGATCAAGAACAAGGATTTCGTCATCTACACGGTGGTCATTGCCGGCGTCTGGCAGGCCTCCGGCTTCATCATGGCGATGTTCCTGGCCGGCCTGCGTGGCATTGACGGCGAGATCATGAAGGCGGCGCAGATCGACGGTGCCACCACCTTTCAGCTCTACCGCCGCATCGTCATTCCGCTGCTGCGGCCAATCTTCCTGTCGGCCTTCATCGTGCTCGCGCACCTTGCCATCAAGTCCTACGATCTCGTCGTGGCGCTGACCAGCGGCGGCCCCGGTGGCTCGGCCTGGCTGCCGTCCAACTTCATGTATGAGTACACCTTCAAGCGCAACGAAATGGCCGTCGGCTCGGCCAGTGCCGTGATCATGCTGATGACCATCGTCGCCATCATCGTGCCCTATCTCTATTCCGAACTGCGGGAGAAGCCGCGATGAGCGCTGTCGCCACCCCTGCCCGCCCCGCTGCTTCCCGGCAGGCCTCCGGCGGCATCAGCACCAAGACCCTCAACCGCATCGTCATCTACGGGCTTCTGGCGCTGTTTGCGCTGTTCTATCTGATGCCGCTGTTCGTCATGCTGGTGACCTCGTTCAAGACCATGGACGAGATCCAGAACGGCAACATGCTGGCGTTGCCCACGGCGCCGACCTTCGACCCGTGGCTGAAGGCCTGGGGCGAGACCTGCGTCGGCCTCACCTGCGCCGGCATCAAGGGCTATTTCTGGAACTCGATCAAGATGGTGGCTCCAGCCGTACTGATCTCGACCATGCTCGGCGCGCTCAACGGCTACGTCTTGACCAAATGGCGTTTTCGCGGCGCCACGCTGGTGTTCGGGCTGATGCTGTTTGCCTGCTTCATTCCGTTCCAGTCGGTGCTGCTGCCGATGGCGACCATCCTCGGCAGCCTGGGACGTTTCGGCGTGAAGCTGCAGAATGCGACGGGTACGAGTTTCGGTCTCGGCAATCCGACGGTCAACCTGGTCTTCGTCCATGTCGTCTACGGCATCGGCTTCACCACACTGTTTTTCCGCAACTATTACGAGGCATTCCCGAACGAGCTGATCAAGGCCGCACAGGTCGACGGCGCCTCCTTCTTCCAGATCTTCCGCCGCATCATGCTGCCGAACTCGATGCCGATCTTCGTCGTCACCGTCATCTACCAGTTCACCAACATCTGGAACGACTTCCTGTTCGCTTCGGCTTACGCCGGCACAGGCGACTCCATGCCGATGACGGTGGCGCTCAACAACGTCGTCAACACCTCGACCGGCGTCGTCGAATACAACGTCAACATGGCGGCCGCGATGATCGCGGCTCTGCCCACCCTGATCGTCTATGTCGTCGCCGGCCGCTATTTCGTGCGCGGGCTGATGGCTGGCGCGGTCAAGGGCTGATCAATTCGGAAGGAACGACCATGGCTTTTCTGGAAATTGATGGGCTGAAGAAGCGCTTCGGGAATGTCGAGATCCTGAAGGGCATCGATGTCGAGCTCGAAAAGGGCGGCTTCCTGGTGCTGGTCGGCCCGTCCGGCTGCGGCAAGTCCACCTTGCTCAACACGATTGCCGGCCTGGAGCAGATCACCGAGGGCGAAATCCGCGTCGACGGCCGCGCCATCAACGATCTGCACCCATCCAAGCGCGACATCGCCATGGTGTTCCAGAGCTATGCGCTCTATCCGAACATGACGGTGGCCGGAAACATCTCCTTCGGCATGGAGATGCGCGGCGTGCCGGCCGACGAACGCCAAAAGGCGATCGACAAGGTGGCCAAGGTCCTGCAGATCGGCCACCTCCTGCAGCGCAAGCCGAGCCAGCTTTCCGGCGGCCAGCGCCAGCGCGTCGCCATGGGCCGGGCGCTGGTGCGCGACCCCAAGCTGTTCCTGTTCGACGAGCCTTTGTCCAACCTCGACGCCAAATTGCGCGTTGACATGCGCATCGAGATCAAGCGCCTGCATGCCACCACCGGCACAACCATCGTCTACGTCACCCACGACCAGATCGAGGCGATGACGCTGGCTACCAAGATCGCCGTCATGCGCGACGGCGAGGTGCAGCAGTTCGGCACCCCGGCCGAGATCTACAACAACCCGACCAATTTGTTCGTCGCCGACTTCATGGGTTCGCCAGCGATGAACCTGATCCCGGCGACCATTGCCACGTCGGGCAATGCGCTGTCCGTCGTGTTGGAGCGCGAGGCGCGCGAGCCGATCACGCTGCCGATGGCCAACGCGCCGGCGGGTCTTTCGGCATTCCAGGGCAAGCCGATCATCTTCGGCGTGCGCCCGGAAGCGCTGACCGATCCGGAAGGTGCGGAACGCAACGCCTCCAACATTGCCACTGCCGACCTGCACATCGAAGTGGTCGAGCCGGCAGGGTCCGACACGTTCGCGGTGACCAACCTCGGCGGCAAGGGCGTGGTGGCGCGGTTGCGGGCCGACGCCAACATCCAGCCGGGCACCAGCACGCCGCTCGCCTTCAACCTGACCAAGGCCGTGTTCTTCGATCCGGCGACCGAACACCGCATCCGCTGATCGAGATGGTCAGCCCCGATATCGTCATCATCGGCTCCGGTATCGGCGGCGCTACGATCGCCTCCGGTCTGGCGGGCAGCGGTGCCTCGATCCTGATGCTGGAGCGCGGTGAGCCCTTGACGGCAACGCCGCATGCCCGCGACACGCGCTCCATCTTCGTCGACGGCCACTACCGTCCGAAGGAGATGTGGCGCGAGGCCGGCGGTGCGGCCTTCAACCCCGGCAATTACTACTATGTCGGCGGCAATTCGAAATTCTACGGCGCGGTGCTGATCCGCTACCGCAAAGAGGATTTCGCCGCCATGGAGCACTTCGGTGGCGTCTCGCCGGCATGGCCGTTTTCCTACGATGAATTCGAGCCCTGGTATTCGAAAGCCGAGCAGCTGTTTCGCGTCCGCGGCTCACTCGGCGAGGACCCGACCGAACCGTTCCACTCGGTCCCCTATGCCTTCAAGCCGGTGCCCGACGAGGCGCCGATTGCGCGCGCCCGCGCTGAGTTGAAAGCCCTCGGCCTGCATCCGGCCTCGCTGCCGCTCGGCGTCGACATCGACACCTGGCTGAAAGAGGGCAAGACCGGCTGGGATGCTTTCCCCAACACCGCCCAGGGCAAGGTCGACGCTCAGACCGGACCGCTGACGGCCGCACTTAAGGACAGCAATATCCGACTCGAAACCGGCTGCCATGTCGAATATCTCGAAGCGTCGTCCGACGGCAAAAGCATCGCTGCCGTTCACTACCGTCAGAATGGCGAGCTGAAGAAAGTCGCGCCGAAGCTGGTCATCCTGTCCGCCGGCGCGGTCAATTCCGCCGTCATCCTGCTGCGCTCGCCGTCATCAGACGGCAAAGGCCTCGCCAACAGCTCCGACCAGGTCGGCCGCAATTTCATGAACCATAATTCGAGCGCCATGCTGGCGATCGATCCGCGCCGCAGGAACGACAGCGTCTACCAGAAGACGCTGATGCTGAATGACTACTATCTCTCCGACGGCAAAGGCGGCAAGCCGCTCGGCAACGTCCAGCTGCTCGGCAAGATCGACGGCAACATGTTGAAGGCCAACGTCAAACGCGTGCCGAAATTCGCGCTCGATTACATGGCCGGTCACGCCGTCGACTGGTATCTGATGTGCGAGGATCTACCCGATCCGGAAAGCCGCATCATGGTCGACGGCAAGGACATCGTCATGCAATGGCGGCGCTCCAACATGCAGTCGCTGGACGGGCTGACCAAGCTGATGCGTGAGAACTTCCGCGCCTGCGGTTATCCCATCGTGCTGTCGCGTCCCTTCGACAAGCGCACGCCCTCGCACCAGTGCGGCACGGTGAAAATGGGCGACGATCCGGCGACGTCGCCGCTCGACCCTTTCTGCCGCGCCTTCGACCACCCGAACCTGTTCGTTGTCGACGCCAGTTTTTTGCCGAACTCGGCCGCCGTGAATCCGGCGCTGTCGATTGCGGCACAGGCGCTCCGCGTGGCCGAGCATATTCGCCGAACGGACCTCGCGGCATGACCCGCCCCGCAGCAATCGTCACCGGCGGTGCGCGGGGTATTGGGCTCGCCTGCGCCGAGGCGCTGGCCGGGGCCGGCTTCGACATTTTGATCGCCGACCTTGCCGAACAAGCGCCGGACGAACTGGCCGCCAACATCACCGCACGGGGTGCGGAGTTCGCCTATGTCCGTTGTGATATCGCCAACCTCGAGGATCACACGGCCCTCGTCGACGCCGCCATACGTGCCTTCAGCCGCATCGACTGCCTGGTCAACAATGCCGGCATCGGCGCCGTGGTGCGCGGCGATCTGCTGGAGCTGAAGCCCGAGAATTTCGACCGTGCGCTGGACGTCAATCTGCGCGGCACAGTCTTCCTTAGCCAGGCCGTCGCCAAGGCGATGCTGGCGGCTCCCAGCAATCATCCGCGCTCGATCATCACCATCACCTCGGTCAGCGCCGATATGGCCTCGCCGGAACGCGCCGACTACTGCATCTCGAAAGCCGGCCTTTCGATGTGGGTGAAGAACCTGGCGCTGCGGCTTGCGCCGGAAAGCATCGGCGTGTTCGAGCTGCGGCCGGGCATCATTCGCACGGACATGACCGCGAGCGTATCAGCCAAATACGACGCGCTTATCGACAGCGGCCTGGTGCCGGCAAAACGCTGGGGCGAAGCATCGGACATCGGCGCCGTGGTGGCGACGCTTGCCGCCGGCAAGCTCGGCTTTTCCACAGGCTCGATTATCAATGTCGACGGCGCGCTCTCCGTGCCTCGACTGTAGGTGGATAGGGTTATGACCGACTACATCATCGTAGGTGCCGGCCCGGCCGGCTGCGTTCTGGCCAACCGGCTGAGCGAGGATCCAGCGAACTCCGTGCTGCTGCTCGAGGCCGGCGGCAAGGACTGGCACCCCTACATCCACATGCCGGCGGGCTTTGCCAAGATGACCAAGGGCATCGCTTCCTGGGGCTGGTCGACCGTGCCGCAGAGGCACATGCAGGACCGCGTCTTCTGGTATACGCAGGCGAAGGTGGTCGGCGGCGGCTCGTCCATCAATGCCCAGATATACACGCGCGGCAACGCTCGCGACTACGACGCATGGGAGAAGGAAGAGGGCCTCGCGGGCTGGGGCTATCGCGACGTGCTGCCTTATTTCAAGCGCGCCGAGAACAACCAGCGCTTCGCCAACGATTTTCACGGCGACCAGGGGCCGCTCGGCGTGTCGAACCCTATTTCGCCGCTGCCGATTTGCGAAGCCTATTTCCGCGCCGGCCAAGAGATGGGCATCCCCTTCAACCCGGATTTCAACGGCGCTAGCCAGGAAGGCGTCGGCTACTACCAGCTGACCCAGAAGGACGCCCGGCGCTCATCCGCTTCGGTCGCCTATTTGAAGCCCATCCGCGCCCGCAAGAACCTGACGGTCCGAACCGATGTGCTGGTCACCCGCATCGTCGTCGAGAAAGGCCGCGCCACCGGCGTCGAGATCGCCGACAAACCCGGCGGCGAGAAGACCATCATGCGCGCCGAGCGCGAAGTGATCGTCTCGTCCGGCGCCATCGGTTCGCCGAAGCTGTTGATGCAGTCGGGCATCGGCCCGGCTGATCACCTGAAATCGGTCGGCGTGACGCCGGTGCATGATCTGCCCGGTGTCGGCTCCAACATGCAGGACCATCTCGATTTGTTCGTCATCGCCGAATGCACCGGCGACCACACCTATGACAACTACGCCAAACTGCACCGCACCGCGTGGGCCGGCTTGCAGTATCTGCTGCTGAAGAAAGGGCCGGTCGCCTCCAGCCTGTTCGAGACCGGCGGCTTCTGGTACGCCGATCCGACCGCCGCCTCGCCCGACATCCAGTTCCATCTGGGACTGGGCTCCGGCATCGAGGCCGGCGTCGAGAGGTTGAAGAACCCCGGCGTGACCTTGAACTCGGCCTTCCTGCGCCCGCGCTCGCGCGGCACGGTGCGGCTGAGCAGCGCCGACCCGGCCGACCACCCGCTGATCGATCCCGACTATTGGTCGGACCCTTATGACCGCGCCATGTCGATCAAGGGCCTCAGGCTTGCGCGCGAGATCATGCGGCAAAAGGCGCTTGCACCTTACGTGTTGCGCGAGGTGCTGCCCGGACCATCGCTCGCCAGCGATGACGAGCTGATCGACTATGCCTGCCGCACCGCCAAGACCGACCATCACCCCGTGGGTACCTGCCGCATGGGCCATGACGATATGGCGGTGGTCACACCGGACCTGCGCCTGCGCGGCATCGAGGGCCTGCGCGTCTGCGATGCCTCGGTGATGCCGCGCGTGCCTTCCTCCAACACCAATGCGCCGACCATCATGGTCGGCGAAAAAGGCGCCGACATCATCCTCGGCCGCGAGCCGCTTCCGCCGGCGGTGTTCTCCGGCAATCGGGCCGCATAGCCACTTAGGAGAACGAACCAATGCTCAGACACTGCGTCTTCGTACGCTTCCGCAGCGATGTGCCCGCCACCGAGCGCACGGCAATCCACGCCGATCTCGAAGCACTGCGCTCCGTTGTCGACGGCATGGACACGGCCCATTTCAGCACCAATGTCAGCCCGGAGCCGTTCGCGCGCGGCTTCAGCCATGCCTTCACCATCGACTTCCGCGATGCCGCCGCCCGCGACGCCTATCTCGTGCATGAAGCGCATCAGCGCGCCGGCGCCCGATTGGTCGCAGCGCTCGAAGGCGGCACCGACGGGCTGATGGTGTTCGATCTCGACGTTACGAAAAAGTGACCGCGCTTCTTTCGAAAGCCGGCTGACGCCTGTTCTCTTTTGCGCCCCAAGGAACATATCGTTCCCCGGGGGCGTTTAGGAGGAACGTCGTGGCTCTCACCGCGCAGCAGAAGAAAACCGTCCTTGCCTCCTTCCTCGGCTGGACGCTCGACGCTTTCGATTTCTTCCTTCTGACGTTCCTGCTCACCGATATCGCAACCGAATTCATCACTGACGTCCCGGCAGTCTCCAAAGCGTTGTTCCTGACGCTGGCGACACGCTTCATCGGCGCCTTCTTCTTCGGCAGGCTGGCCGACAAATATGGCCGCAAGCCCATTCTGATGCTCAACATCGTCAGCTATTCGGTGATCGGCGCGCTGGCTGCCTTCTCGCCCAATCTCGTGGCTACGCGCTGGCGCTGTTTGCCGGCGTGGTCGCCGTCTGCATCATCCTCGTCATCCGCTTCAGTCCGGAACGGCGCGGACAGGTGATGACGGTGCTCGGCTGAAGTATCAGGCTCTCAGCCCAGCCTGAGGGCCACGACACCGGCGACGATGCTGAGCGCGGCCCCGCCGCGCCAGCCTGTCATCTTCTCGCCGAGCGCGAAAACCGAGATCATCATGGCAAACAGGATCGACGTCTCGCGCAACGACGCCACCGAGGCGATCGGCGCCTTGGTCATCGCCCACATGACGATCCAGTAGGCCGCGCCGCTGAGCACGCCGGTGAACAGGCCTGCCTTCCAGTCACGCGCCAGCACGGGCAGCGCCTTGGGCCCGCGAAAGATGAGGCACAGCACCAGCGCCCACGTGGCATCGCAGATGAACAGCCATGCGGCATAGCTCGTTGCCGTTGCGGCCAGCCGCGCGCCGCTGCCGTCGGAGAGCGTATAGCTGGATATGAAGATCGAAGTGCCGAGCGCAAAGCCGACCGCCCGCACATTGATCCGCTCCAGATGCGCGCCGCCGCGAAACGACATCACCAGCGTGCCGGCCGACAGCAGCAGGATGCCGAGGATGGCGAACGGCGCCGGCATCTCCTGCACCACGACAACGCCGCCGAGGGCGGTCAAAAGCGGCGCCGTGCCGCGCGCCAGCGGATAGGTCTGGGCGAAATCGCCGGCCTTGTAGGCGCCGATCAGGAAGGTCCGGTAGCCCATGTGAAAGAGCACCGAGGCGATGATAAAGGGCCATACCGCGGCCTTTGGAAACTCGACGAAGGGCAGCACGAACAGTGCGGCAAAACCCATGCCCAGCGTCATCAGCGTGATCGACAGGAAGCGATCGAGATGCACCTTGACCAGCGCGTTCCAGATCGCGTGCATGGCGGCGGCGGCAAGCACCGCGAAAAAGACGAAAAGCGTCATCGAGGGCTCACCGATCTCCCGAGTTCAAAGGCGTTTCGAGATCGATATCGATCCGGACCGGAAAATGGTCTGAAGCGATCTCGCCTATATCGGCACTGACCGAGCGCACACGGTCCGCGAACATACCGCCGACGAAGCAATGGTCGAGCCGGCGTTTTGCCACTTTCCCGTCGATCGTTTTCACATGGGTGTGGAAATCGGCAGCCGGCTCGCTAGCGACGGCAGCGGCATCAACAAAGCCGTCGAGATAAGCTGCCCCGCGATGATAGGGCGTGCTGCCGACGATGCGGCTGTATTCGGCGCTGCCCGGCTCCATGTTGAAATCGCCCATCCAGATCGCAGCTGTCGGGTTTTCCGGCTCTGCCTCGCCACTGGTCCAGTTGCGCGAAGGCTCATTGTCCGCGCCGCTCCACGGGCCGCCCTCGGACGGCGCGCGGCGATGCTCGGCCAAGAGATAGTCGATCTGCTCCAGACGCTCCTCCGCCGCGATATGGGCGAGATGCAGCGACACGACCCTTACCGGTCCGGCCGGCGTGCGGATCATGCATTCGAGCGCGGCGTTGCGCGTGTTGAGCGGCCGCAGCGTGCGGCGCATGGGCAGCGCGTGCAGCCGCGACCAGGCGATCGGCAGCTTCGACAGCAGCATGGTGCCGAACTGGCGGCGGCGGTTGACGACCCGGCCGTCGCGGCGCTCACTGGCGTCCATGTCGAAGGCCGGGCCATAGACCCAGTAATAGCTAGGCAGCAGCTTGGACAGGACCTCCGGCTGGTCGTCCTCATTGGTGCGCTGCCAATGCCGCTCGACCTCCTGCAGCGCGATGATATCGGCGCCGTCGACCAGCTTGGTGCAGCGCGAAAGATCGTAACGGCCATCGCCGCCGAACCCGTACTGGATGTTGTAGCTGACCAGTTTCATTGCTTATCCGGCTCAATTTCGCTTTGGCAGTAGCGGTTCGGCAGACGGGTTGCAATGTACCGGCACGACGGCGGAACTGGGCCAGCGTCTATGATGTGGTCAGCGGCTGGAACCGGCCCGCCGGCGATGCCGCCAGTTCGGCCCAGTCGATCTCTTCCTCCAGCCGGTGGTAGGCTTCGTCGCCGATCGTGCCGTTGCTGCGCAACTCCTCGAGCGTGTCGCGCTGGCGGTTGATGGCATAGAGGCGCAGCCGGTCGTATTCGGTCGCGGCCTGAGCATCATCCGGGTTTTCCGCAATCAGGCGCTGCGCCTCATACTGCTCGCGCACGACGGCCGCCGCCGCAGATGTCTTGCGGCTCAGCACGTCCAGTGCTGCCTGCATGATGGCGACGCGCGCCTGCGCCACCTCATTGTCGACGGTTCTATCGGGGTCGAAGTTGATCCAGCGCAGCAGCGGCTTCAGCGTCATGCCTTGCAGC
Source organism: Mesorhizobium sp. M0761 (assembly GCF_040320205.1). Lineage (NCBI taxonomy): Bacteria > Pseudomonadati > Pseudomonadota > Alphaproteobacteria > Hyphomicrobiales > Phyllobacteriaceae > Mesorhizobium > Mesorhizobium sp. M0761. Next base: position 97,241 of record NZ_JAMYPF010000001.1, on the reverse strand, counting down.
ACCAGCGTGCCCAGCACCACCGCGAAGGCGGCAAGCACGATCGGGTCGCGGCCGGGAAAATCGGCCGGCAGCGCAATGGCCACCACCAGCGTCACCAACCCACGCATGCCGCACCAGCCGACAATGACGGCGCCGCCGAACGTCGGCAATTCCCGCCTTGCCTCTTGGCTGCCGAAGCGGGCAAGCCACCGGATGATCGCGACGTAACTCGCCACCCAGACAAGGCGCGCGACGATAACGACGACCAGCACCGTTGCGGCGAAAAGGAATGCTTCGCCTTGCCCGTCGCCGGCCAGCCTGCCAACGATCGTGCGTGCCTGCAGGCCCATCAGCACGAAAGCCAGCACGTTGAGCACGAACACCGCCGACTCCCAGACCGAATAGGTGCTGACGCGGCGTCTCGCCGACGACTGGCGCGGCGCCCTGCGCGCAATGGTCATGGCATAGACGACGATGGTGATGATGGCGGAAAGGCCGAGCCTGTCGGCGATGATCCACACGGCGAAGGTTCCGGCAAACTGCACCACCGTGCTGCTCGCCGCATCCTCGATGCGGCCGAGCGCCAGCAGCGAGACGCGGCCAAACAGATAGCCCGCGATCACACTGCCGATCGTTGCCAGCAGGATCACCGGAACGGCGTTGCTGAGCATGATCGTGCCAAGCGCGGCCGAAACCGCCAGCCGGTAGATCAGCAGCGCCGTGGCATCGTTGAGCAGGCTCTCGCCCTGCAGGATGGCGGTGATGCGGTGCGGTACCTTGAACTGGCTGAGCACGGCGGATGCGGCCACCGCATCCGGTGGCGCGACGATGGCGCCAAGCGCGATTGCCGCCGCGATCGGCAGGCCGGCCATCTTCCAGCCGACCAAGGCAACCACCACGGTGGTGAAGACCACGGCGCCCAGCGCGAGCAACGCGAGCGACAGCCGGAAGCGCTTGAGGTCGCGCAGCGACGTGTCATAGGCGGCGTCGAGAAGCACCGGCGCGATGAACAGGGCAAGCGCCAGCTCCGGATCGATCTCGATCGTCGGCGCACCGGGTACGAAGGCAATCGCGACGCCGGCCAGAGCCAGCAGGGACGGATAGGGAATTTCCAGCCGCCGCGACAGCGCCGTCAGCGCGACGGCAGCCAGAAGCAGGATGAGGGTAAGTTCGAATAGCGCCATGGCCCATCGTAGCGGCGAAGCGGCATCATGGGCAGTGGCTGGATGGCAAGATGCTGTTGATTGTCCAGCAAACGCCCGACCTTGGCAGGATACGGCCGTTCATCGCGCTGGCCTGATTCGACCGTCTCGGTTCCCTTGGGATGCTGCTTTTACTAGTGCAGCACCAGCATGTCGCTCGATGAAAACGATATCTCCGCCTTCTCGCCAACAGCCGGCGGTGGTGTGGCCGGGCTGTTGAAGGTGTCGAGCGACACCGTGTTGCCGCCGATGCCGACGCGAACGCGGATCACCGAGCCGAGGAAGTGCACTTCGGAGATTTCGCCCGACAGGCTTGAATCGCGACCGGGCTGGCGCCCTAGCGAAATCGCCTCGGGACGCAGCGCCAGCGACAGGGTGTCACCGGACTTCGAGCCGTTGAGCTTGCCCTTGAGCGAGACTTCCTGCGTGTTGACTTGCACCGTGCCGGCCGCGGCGTCAGTGACCTTGCCTTCGAGCACGTTCAGCGTGCCGACGAAATTGGCGACGAACTTGGTCGCCGGCCGGTTGTAGATCTCGAACGGCGTGCCGACCTGCTCGGCCTTGCCGCCATACATCACCGCGATGCGGTCGGAGATCGACAGCGCCTCTTCCTGGTCATGTGTGACGAAGATGGTGGTGATGCCGAGCTTCTTCTGGATCGAGCGGATTTCCTCGCGCAACGACACACGTACCTTGGCGTCGAGCGCCGACAGCGGCTCGTCGAGCAAAAGCAGCTTCGGCTTCGGCGCGATGGCACGCGCCAGCGCGATGCGCTGCTGCTGGCCGCCGGAGAGCTGGTAGGGATAGCGGTCGGCCATCTGCGGCAGCTTGATGATGTCGAGCATCTCGGCCACGCGTCTGTCGATGTCCGCCTTGGGCATGCCGGCGACCTTCAGGCCAAAGCCGATGTTTTGCGCCACCGTCAGGTTGGGGAACAGCGCATAGGCTTGGAACACCATGCCGACATTGCGCTGGTTGGGCTTTAGCCTCGTGATGTCCTTGCCTGCGACGACGATCTTGCCCGCCGACGGCTCTTCGAAACCGGCGACCATGCGCAGCACGGTGGTCTTGCCGCAACCCGATGGCCCAAGGAAGGAAACGAACTCGCCCGGCTCGACATCAAGATTGAAATCTTCGACCACGGTGGTGGCGCCGAAGGATTTTCGCACATGCTGGATGGAGAGGAATGGTTCGGCCATGGCTTTTTCTTTCGATCAGTACTTTGTCGATCAGTTCGGGCGGTTCGCCGATCTCGGCGCGAAACGGGACAGAATCTGGATCAGCGACATACAGCCCCAGGTGATGGCGAAGGCGATGATGGCAAGCGCCGCCGGCTCATAGGCGCGGTTGGCGCCAACGTTTTGCAGATAGGGGCCGAAGGCGGGCCGGTTGAGCAAGCTGGCCATGGTGAATTCGCCAATGACGATGGCGAAGGTAAGGAAGGCGCCCGACAGCACGGCGATCAGCACATTGGGCAGGATCACACGACCAATGATCGTGCCCCAACCGGCGCCAAGGATCTGCGCCGCTTCGGTCAGCGTCCTGACGTCGATGGTGCGCAGTCCGGTATCGACCGCGCGATACATGTATGGCAGCGCCAGCATTGCATAGCCGATGACCAGCAAGGCATTTGTGCCCATGTCGGTCGCCAGGAACGGCAGCGGCGAATTCGAACCGTACATCCTGATATAGCCGAAGACGATGACGATGGCGGGAATGACCAGCGGCAGCAGCGTGATGAACTCTACGATCGGGCGCAGTTGCGGCAGGCGCAGTCGAATCCAGTAGGCGGCGGGCACCACGATCAACACGCCCAGAATGATGGTGAAGATGGCGGCAAGCACTGAGTAGCCAAAGGTCGCCTGAAAACGAGGGTCGCCAAGCACGATCTGATAGGCGTCGAAGGAATAAGCGCCGCGCCGCATGCGCAAGGAAAATTCCACCGTCGCGATCAGCGGAATGAAGAAATAGGCCGCGCCCAGCCCGAAGACGACCCAGGCCCAGAATTTTCCGGACTTCATTTCAGCCACCTCTCCGAGCGCGTCCGGAACCAGATGTAGAAGACATTGGCCAGCCCGGTGATGACGATCATGCCGAAGGCGATCGCATAGCCGAGATGGGCATTGTGCAGCACGTCACCGCGTATCTGCGCATAGAGCAGGATCGGCACGATGTTGAGTGAAGAGCCGGTCAGCGCATAGGCGGTGGCGATGGCGCCGAAGGCATTGGCGAAGAGCAGGATGACCGTGCCGAGGAAACTCGGCCAGATCACCGGGATGACCACCATGCGCCAGTATTGCGTCTGGGTGGCGCCAAGCGTCGCCGCAGCCTCGCCCCACTCCTTCTTCAAGCCGTCGATCGCCGGCGTGATGATGACCACCATTAGGGGAATCTGGAAATAGACATAGGTCAGCGTCAGGCCCCAGAACGACAGGATGTTGAAGCCGTGCGCGTAGATATTAAGACCGAAAAAAGTGTTCAGCATCACCGTGGCAAGGCCCAGCCGGCCGAGCGTGGCGATGAAGGCGAAGGCCAGCGGTACGCCGGCGAAATTGGAAGCCACGCCGGAGAATGTCAACGTCGCCGAACGTATCCACTCCGGCAGGCCGCCGCGCACGATGGCGATGGCGATGCCGAGACCTGCGAAGGCGCCGATCAGCGACGAGGAAAGGCTGACCTTGAGCGAGATCCAGTAGGCGGCGACAATCGATGGCTGCGCCAGTGCTGCTATGTTTTCGAACGTGAATTCGCCGGCATCGTTCTGGAATGCACCCAGCATCAGATAGAGCGTGGGTAGGATCAGGAACATGATGGCGAAGATGAAGAATGGCGCAACGCCGAGCCATTGCGTCGGCAGTCGCATTGCACGCGCCTCGCTGGGGGGCGCGGTCTTCCCGGCAACTGCGTGATCGGAAAGCGAGATATCTGTCATGCGCCGGCTACCGTCTCCGAGGAACACCGGGCGGCCGCGAGGCCGCCCGGTTGGTTTCAAGTCTTACTTGACGTTGGCGCCGACGACGGCATCCCAATTCTTGGTGACGGCTTCCTTTGCCTTGCCCTGCTCGTCCAGCGTCGGGAACACCGCGGCAGCGTAAGCCTCGGCCGGCGGCAGCTTGGCCATCACGTCGGCCGGGAGCTTGCCGTTCTTGGCAAGATCGTTGAAGCGGATCGGGTGGCAATAGCCCTTCAGCCAGCCGATCTGGCCTTCGTCGGAGTAGAGATACTCCAGCCAGAGCTTGGCAGCGTTCGGATGCGGTGCGAAAGCACTGATCGCCTGCACATAGACGCCGGCAACGACACCGGTCTTCGGCACGACGACGTCGACGGGCGGATTGCCCTTCAGCGTGTCGCGACCGGCAAGTGCATTGTAATCCCAGGTCACCAGGATCGGCGTCTGGCCTTGTGCCAGGGTCGCCGGTTTGCCGATGACCGGCACGAAATTGCCGGCGGCGTTAAGCTTCTTGAAGAAGTCGAGACCAGCAGTGCCAGCAGCTTCGCCGGCAGCCGCACCACCGGAAATGCCGGCCGCGTAGACGGCCTGGATGGCCTGGTTCGAGGCGCGCGGGTCGCCGGCAAGCGCCACGGTGTTGGCGAATTCCGGCTTCAGCAGGTCAGCCCAGTCAGCCGGCGCTTCCTTGACGAGGTCCTTGTTCACCAGGAAGGATAGCACGCCATAGTAGTCGCCGGTCCAGTAACCATCGGCATCCTTGGCGCTGTCGGGGATCGAGTCCCAGGTCGACACTTTGTAGGGCTGGATCAGGCCGTCAGCCTTGGCGGTCGGGCCGAAGGACAGGCCAACGTCGATGACGTCGGGCGCCTGCGGGCCCTTGTTGTCCTTGTTGGCCTTGATCGCCTCGACCTCGTCGCCGGAGCCGGCATCGGGGTTGAGTTCGTTGATGGTGATCTCAGGATACTTTGCCTTGAAGCCGTCGATGACGGCGCCGTAGCCGCACCAGTCATGCGGCAGCGCGATGGTCGTGAGCTGGCCTTCCTTCTTCGCAGCGGCAACCAGTTCATCCATGGACTGGGCCGACGAGATAGCAGAGGTCGCCATGAGGGCGACGGCCGAAAGGGAAAGCACTTTCCCTGTGAACTTGAACATGTGTTCTCTCCGTTGAACTGGCGTCCTGGACGCCTGCGATGCGGTATCGGTTTCATATGACAGCCAGATGAAAGCTTTTTGAAACTGGCCCCCGGCGGTACGAAAAGTTAACTCTTTTTAACCGGCTGTAGCAATTAGCCTCGACTTAATTTCCCGGCTAATGGTTTATTGCCTTGCTTTTTGCCCCCTTGCCCTTCCTTTCCCTTCGTTTTTAGATCACGTCCGGCGCAGAAACCGCCTCAGACAGTGCCGGCGATAGTGTTCTCGAGCAGCGTCAGCGCCGCCTTTTTGGTCAGCCTGACCGGGTTGCCGCCGGCGGTCGGATCGACCACCGCCATGTCGGCGATCAGCCCTTTGCGCTTCTTGTCCATGTCGAGCCCCTTGATCAGATCGGGCAGCGCATGCGGCACCTTCAATTCCTTGCGCAGCTTGATGATCGCTTTGGCAAAGCCGTCGAAGCCACCCTTGATGCCGCAATAGGCAGCGAGCCGGGCAATCCGCTCCTCGATGGAGTCGCGATTGAAGGCCAAGACATAGGGCATGAACACCGCATTCGTCATGCCGTGATGGGTGTCGTAGAGCGCGCCGATCGGATGCGACAGCGAGTGGATGGCGCCAAGACCCTTCTGGAAGGCGGCAGCACCCATGGCGGCCGCACTCATCATGTGGGCGCGCGCGACAAGGTCCTTGCCGTTGGCGTAGGCCTTGGGCAGGTTCTCGAACACCAGGCGCACACCTTCCACCGCAATGCCGTCGGCCATCGGGTGATAGCCCGGCGCGCAATAGGCTTCGAGGCAGTGCGCCAGCGCATCCATGCCGGTGCCGGCGGTGATGAAGCCGGGCATGCCGACCGACAGTTCCGGATCGGCAATGACGATTGCCGGCAAAAGCTTCGGATGGAAGATCACCTTCTTGGTGTGCGTCGCCTCATTGGTGATGACGCCGGCACGCCCGACTTCCGAGCCTGTGCCGGCAGTGGTCGGCACGGCTATGATCGGCGCGATGGCATCCGAATTGGCGCGCGTCCACCAGTCGCCGACATCCTCAAAGTCCCAGATCGGCCGCGTCTGGCCAGCCTGGAACGCGATCAGCTTGCCGAGATCGAGCGCTGAACCGCCGCCGAAGGCGATGACGCCGTCATGCTTGCCCTTCTTGAACACGGCGATCCCGGCGGTGAGGTTGGAATCGACCGGGTTCGGCTTCACCTCGGAGAACACGCCATAGGATACCTTGGCGTCGTCGAGGATTTTCAGCGTCGAAGCGACGACCGGCAGTTTCGCCAACCCCGGATCGGTGACGAAAAGCGGCCGCTTAATGCCGGTGGCCGCGAGCACCTCAGGCAGTTCCTTGATGCGCCCGGCACCGAAGCGGACGGTGGTCGGGTAGTTCCATTTGGAGATCAGCTTGGACATGTCTTGTCTTTCAAAAAATCAGATGGCTTCGCGCAGATGGAAGGATTTCGGCCGGGTCAGATTGTCGTAGCCGAGCGCCGAAAGGGCGACGCCTTTGCCGGTGTCCTTGACGCCGGTCCAGACCAGCGCCGGATCGAGGTAGTCGCAGCGGTTCATGAACACGGTGCCGGTCTCGACGCGGTCGCCGATCGCCACCGCATGCTCGATATCGCCGGTCCAGATCGAAGCGGTCAGCCCGTAGGGGCTGTCGTTCATCAGCGCGATCGCCTCCTCGTCGTTACGCACCTTCATGATGCCGACGATCGGGCCAAAACTTTCCTCGCGCATGACGCTCATCTGGTGGTCGACGCCGGTCAGCACTTCCGGCGCCAGATAGGGCGAGCCGGCCTTGTCGTTAGCCACCTTCATACTGATGTGTGCGATTGCACCCTTGCGCAGCGCCTCGGCCTTCTGCTCGCGGATCAGGTCGGCAAAGCGCGCCTGCGCCATCGGCCCCATTGTCGTCGCCTGTTCCAGCGGATTGCCGACGACATAATTCTTCGTCTCGGCGATGAAACCTTCGACGAACTGGTCGTAGACCTTCTCATGCACATAGACGCGCTCGATGCCGCAGCAGCACTGGCCGGAATTGTAGAAGGCGCCGTCGACCAGATTGGCCACCGCATGGTCGAGCTTGGCGTCGGGCAGCACATAGGCCGGATCCTTGCCGCCGAGTTCGAGCCCGAGCGTCATGAAGGTGCCGACCGCCGCCTTCTCGATGGCGCGGCCGCCGCCGACCGAACCGGTGAAATTGACATGGTCGATCTTGCCCGAGCCGAGCAGCTTTTCGGTCTGGGAATGGTTCAGCACGACATTCTGGAACACGCCCTTGGGCAGCCCAATTTTGTCGAACGCCTGCTGGAACCGTTCGCCGACCAGCAGCGTCTGCGCCGCATGTTTGAGGATAACGGTATTGCCGGCCATCAGTGCCGGCACGATGGTGTTGACGGCGGTCAGATAGGGATAGTTCCACGGCGCGATCACCATGACGACGCCGAGCGGATCCTTCTTCACATAGCGTCGGAAGCCGTCCTTCGGGTTGGATGCCGGCACGGATTTCAGCGCGGCTTCAGCGATCTCGACCATGTAATTGGTGCGTTCCCTGACGCCGCCGAACTCGCCGCCATAGCGCACCGGTCGCCCCATCTGCCAGGCGATCTCCGGCACGATCTCGTCGGTCATCGCGACCAGCGCTTCGAGCATCGCCAGCATAAATTTGCCGCGCTCGACGATCGGCGTCAGCGCCCACTTCTCCTGCGCCGCCTTGGCGCGCTCGACCGCGGCATTGATCGCCTGGTCGGTCGCGATTGGCCGCTCGGCGTAAATGGAACCATCGATGGGCGACTTGAGTTTTACGGTTTCCAAAGGATACTCCAAGTTAGCAGGCTAGGGTGCGCAGATGGCCATTGCGGCCATAGCGAAGGATGGGCTCGTCACGCGTCACCAGAACCATGTCCAACGCTCTCGCACTTGCCATCAGTATCCGATCCATGGGATCACTATGGGGCGGACCGGGCAGGTTGGATGACGCAATCAGAATGGCTGGTGAGATAGCGCTGAGCTTTGCCGACATTCGCTCGATGAATCTCTCCACGAAGTCGAGTGGCGCCAATGGCAGATTGAGCCGGCCCTTGGCTACGCCAATTCCGATCTCCCATGCCGACATCGGCGAAAGATACAGACGGCCGTCATAGGCCGCTTCCGAAATCTCCCGGCTTGCGTGCGGATCGATCAGACTATCGTTGGCGACAAAGATCATCGCACATGTATCCAGAAGCAGGTTTGGCCCTTCGCTCATTTACGCACCGCAAGTTTGCCGTCACGCGCGTCAGCCTCACCGCCCAGATAGCCCCGGTCCCATGGCTCGTCATCGAAAGGTTTGGTGATATCAAATCCGGCTTCGATTGTTATCAGGCCCTTCATGAAACCAAAACCGGGGTGGCGATCCGCGCGCGCCTCCTTTGGCGCGGCAGGCACCCTACCACTGGGCGGCGCCGAAATGGGTACTTTGCGAACGCGGCGAAATACCAGTTTCCCACTCCCTATATTGACGGATTCGGTTTCGAACCCAGCCTCAAGCCACTCCCTTGTCATGGGATTGTTGCTCGGATTGTTGCTCCACCATGCAGGGTATTGCTTCGATGCGGGCAGCGGCAGATTGAGCACTCTCTCGATTTCGGCGAATGACATCGGAACGCGATCGACATTTTGGGCAATGAGAAAGTCCTTGAGCGGCGCATATTTGGACATTGCAAACTCCTCAATGTAGCGCACTGCAGTTTACAGGTACCATATGGTACTAACTTCACTACAGTGTCAACATTAAAGCTGTATAAAGTTTAATACCGCTCGAACCCCCTGTGCAGTTCCCAATCCGTAATGCGGCGGTCGTATTCGAATTGCTCCCACTTTGCGGTGTGGACATAATGTTCGAGCACATCGTCGCCGAGCGCCTGCTTCAGCATCTTCGACTTGGCCAGCGTCTCGGTGGCGTCGCGCAGCGTCTTCGGGATCTCCGGCAGGCGCGAGGCCTGGTAGGCATCGCCGACGAACGGCTTCTGCAGTTCGAGCTTCTCGTCGATGCCGGCAAGGCCGGCGGCGATCAGCGCCGCGAAAGCGAGATAGGGGTTCAGGTCGGCGCCGCCGATGCGGCATTCCATGCGGATGCCCTTGGTGCCCTCACCGCACAGGCGGAAGCCGGCGGTGCGGTTGTCCTCGCTCCACATGATCTTGGTCGGTGCGAAGGTGCCGGCCTGGAAGCGCTTGTAGGAGTTGATGTAGGGCGCCAGGAACCAGGTAAACTCCCTGGCATATTTCAGTTGCCCAGCCGCCCATTGCTGGCCAAGCGTGGACAAAGTCCAGTCCGCCTTCTTGTCGAAGAACAATGGCGTCTTGCCGTCGGCGCTCCACAGCGAATTGTGGATGTGGCTGGAATTACCGGCGAGCCCGTAATTGTATTTCGACATGAAGGAAATCGACTTGCCTTCGGACTCGGCAATCTCCTTGGCGCCGTTCTTCAGGATGACGTGGCGGTCGGCCATGTCGAGCGCTTCGGCATAGCGCACATTGATCTCTTCCTGGCCTGGGCCCCATTCGCCCTTGGAGTTTTCGATCGGAATGCCCGCCGCTTCCATCTCGTTGCGAAGCCGGCGCATGACGCCTTCTTCCTTGGTGGTGATGCCGATCTGGTAGTCGCCAATATAGGGCGACGCGGTGTCGAGCCCCTGCCAGTGCTTCTTGCGGGCGGAATCGTAGGTCTCGTTGAACAGGTAGAATTCGAGCTCGGAGGCGAAGTAGCCGATATAGCCGCGTTCGGTGAGCCGCTTGACCTGCTTTTTCAGCATCGCGCGCGGCGAATGCGGAAGGTCGTCATGGGTGTGGTGGTCGAGCACGTCGCAGATCACCAGCGCGGTCTTTTCCAGCCACGGAATCCGCCGCAGCGTCGCAAGGTCCGGCTTCATGACGAAGTCGCCATAGCCCTTCGACCAGCTTGCCGCCTTGTAGCCCGGCACCGGCTCCATATCGATGTCGGCGGCGAGCAGATAGTTGCAGCCATGCGTCTCGTCATGGGCGGAATCGACGAAGTACTGCGCCAGGAAACGCTTTCCCGCGAGCCGGCCCTGCATGTCGACGATGCAGGCCAGCACCGTGTCGATCTCGCCACTGGAGACCGCTTTCTTCAACTGATCGAACGAGAAATTTCCGGCCATTCCTTTGGCACTCCAGCTAGCCGCTTGGGCTTGTCACTTTGAAAGGGAAAAAGCCGTGGCTATCGAACTCGCCACGGCTTTGATTGTTGCTCAGGCAGATTCGCCGACAGCCTTTTCAGCGGCTGCAATGATCGCCTTGCGCTTGGCGATTGCCGCCTCGCCGATTGGCGGACCCTGGAAACGCCGGTTTTCAATGGCGAACCAAAGAATTGCCAGGATGATGGCGAAGCCAACCGAATAGTACCACAGGCCCGGCACGAAGCTTGTGGCGGCAACCGGCGGATTGGCGGCAGCGTCGCCCGGTGTGCCGGGGATCGACACGACGAAGGCATGACCACCGATCGTGACCAGGACGGTTCCGATCATGACAATGACCGCGAAGACTTTTGACAAACCGCCCAGACGGAAGCTGCCAAAGGTGGTCCAGGTTTTTCCTTCGGCAAAGAAACCCGCAACAATCGGCATTGCATATGAAATGTAGAGATACATAGCGCAGCCGGTCGAGAGCGCGGCAAAGGCATTGAGTGGCGTCGTCACGGCGGTCAACACGACCGCCATGATGGCGGAGAACCAGATCGCCGCCACCGGCGTGCGATATGTCGGGCTGACCGAGCTCAGCAGGCCCGAGAATGGCAAGCCACCATCACGCGCAAACGCATAGATCATCCGTGATGTGGACGTCACGGCGGCTAATGCGCAGAGGAAGTTGGAAATGATCACACCGATCAGCATCAACTTGCCGATAAACGACGTCATGATGGCTGCGATGAAGAGATTGTTGAAGGAACTCCAGCCGGAGGCGGCGGCGGCATTCAGATCCGGGATGGCCATGATCATGACAAGGATCAGCACAAAACCGAACACGCCGGACCAGAAGACTGAATGCAGCATGCCCTTGTGCACCGTGTCGCGCGCATTGACTGTTTCTTCCGCCGTGTGTGCGGACGCGTCAAAGCCGGTAATGGTGAACAGCGGATAGAGAAGGCCGATGATGATCGCCATCAATGGACCGGTTTGCGGGGAAACGCCACCACCAGAAGCCCCGGTGTTGTTTACGAAGGTGAACGCCTTGCCGATGTCCAGGCTTGGCGCCGCCATCAGAAACATGATGATAAGGATGACGGTGACCCCGAGGATCAGGTAGCCGGAGAAATCCGTCAGTATGGTCGTCAGCCTGATGCCGAAATGGTTCAGCAGGGCTTGCGCCGCGGTGATGACGGCGACCGATAGAATTTGCGTCCCCATCCCCCAGCCGGAGACGTCCCAGCCGAGTACCGAACCGAAGAACAGATCACGCGTGATGAGATAGAGAAACACATTCACGGCCGGGATGACGAACAGCAGTCCCAGCAGATTGACGTAGGCCGTTGCCCAACCCCAGAACCGGCCGCCCAGGATTGACGACCAGTGATACAGGCTGCCTGCCGTCGGGTAGGCTGACGCGATCTGGCCAAGACAGGCCGCAACGACAAGCGCATACGCGCTGCCGATGATCCAGCCGATGGTCAGTGAGAATGGACCGCCCGTCGAAAGCGCGATCGGGAATGATCCAAACCCGCCGGACAGGATGCAGATGATCGAAAACGAGATCGCAAAGCTTTGGAATGCTCCCATGCGCCGCGATAGTTCCTGGGCGTAGCCCATGCTGTGAAGGACCTTCACGTCCTCCGATGTGTCCGTGTGTATCGGTGCTGCCATTTGAAGTCCCCTTTTTAACGTTCTTAGCTGGCCGATTGAACTGACTTTCCCATTGCTTGTCGCCGGGAACCCTTGGCCTCCTCGGGTTCCAGGTCAGAAAAAATGCCTGTGAGCAGATCCGCCCATTTCCGCTGCCCGGTCTCGCCGGAGATCTCGTCGTTGCGGATTTCGATCATTGCGCAGGCAAGGCCGCGCGAGCGTGCATGGCGCTCCAAAGTGAAATAGACGCGGTCGGCCGGCGAATAGGGCTCGTTGATGCCGACAGTGACGCCGGAGAGCCGCTGCAGCGCCGCTATCAGCGGCGACGCCAGCCGGCGGTCGTCATCATGGATGATGCCGATATGCCAGGGCCGGTTCTTGCCCTTGTAGACCGGGGTGAAGGAATGCACCGACACCAGACGGGTCTCCTGCCCACGCGCCTGCCGGTCGTCGATGATCGATGCGATCGTGTCGTGGAACGGCCGCCACGAGAGGGCGATGCGCTCGGCGCGCTCACTGTCCGACAGGCCGGCATTGCCGGGAATGGCCGTCGTCTCGCTGACCTGCGGCACCAAGTCCGGCGCGTCGAGCGGACGGTTGCAGTCGATGATCAGGCGCGAGATGCGTGTTTCGATGAGCGTCGCATCGAGGGCGGTCGCGATGCGGCGGGCCACCGGCAGCGCGCCGGGGTCCCAGGCGATGTGGCGGGAGAGGTCCTCGGCCGGCAGGCCAAGCGTGCCGAATGCCGACGGCAGGAAGTTGGAAGCGTGGTCGCAGGTCAGCACGAAAGGGCTGGACCCGCCGGGGTTCGTCACCCCTACGGTATCAGACGATGCAAGGCTGGCGGGCCGTGCTCTCTCCATAGTCTGCCGTCCCCTGGGGAGCGCTGTATCTTATGTTACGTATTTTGCCTCATTGCGTCCCTGTGGATGATTTCATACAGTTTGTCCGGCTTTGTCAAACGCGATTTCGGGGAAGCGGTCTGGACGGGCTCAGGGGTGGGGAAAACGATGATTTCCAGCATTGCCGAACTGATTTCGGACCGCATCGGCACGATGCCGGCCGGCGAGCGCCGCGCCGCGCAAACGCTGATTGCAAACTATCCGCTGATCGGGTTGAAGACGGTCGCCGAGTTCTCGACCGCCGCCGGCGTATCGTCGCCGACAATCCTGCGCTTTGTCTCCAGGCTGGGGTTCCAGAACTATCCCGAATTCCAGTCGGCGCTGCAGGACGAACTGGCGGCGCAATTGCAGTCGCCGGCATCGCGCACGCTCAATCCGGCCTCACCGGGCAGCAGTGCCGTGTCGCCAATGCTGGAGGCGACGCTGGACAATATGCGCGAGACCTTCAGGCATCTGTCCGACAGGCAGCTTGCCGACATCGCCGAAAGGCTCGCCGAACGGCGCGGCAAGACATTCCTGATCGGCGGCCGCTTCACCGATCCGTTGGCGCGCTACATGGCCGCCCACCTCGCCATCATCCAGCCCGACGTTTATCACCTCGCCGGTCAGGAGAGCATCTGGCGCGACCGGCTGATCGACATGGGCAAGCGCGACGTGCTGGTGATCTTCGACATCAGGCGCTACCAGGACAGTCTGGTACGCTTTGCCGAGACCGCGCATCAGCGCGGCGTGCAGATCGTGCTGTTCACCGACCAGTGGCTATCGCCGATCGCCCGCTTCGCCCGCCATGTCATTGCAGGACGCACCGCCGTGCCTTCGGCGTGGGACTCTTCCGCCGCTCTGTTCGTTGTCGCCGAGACGCTGATCGGCGCTGTCACCAGGCAACTCGAGGCCGACAGCGCCAAGCGCATCCGCGACCTGGAAAGCCTGCGCTGACACGCTCAATCCCGGCCGCAGGTGCGCAAAATTACGCAGATTTAATGTGCATGGAAGCGGCAGAATTGCCATAAAGCCATGATATTGCGGCGGCTTCGCACATACCGGGTGCGTCGCTGCGCGTTTTTTTGCTTGGTGAAACCGGTAGACGTTTTGCCAACCGGAGTGTCGATGGTCGCCTGGAAACAGATCGTTTTTGCGCTTGTGATCCTGGTCGCGGCTGTCCTCGCCTGGGCGCGATTCTTCCCGGGCGCGCCGGAGGTTCTGGCACGCTGGGGCATCGACTGGACCTATGCTTCGGCGCCCGCCACAACCGGTGCGGTCGACACGACAAAACAGGCAGGCGGTCGCAACGCTGCCGGCCGCCCGGCAAATGTCGTCGCCTTGCCTGCGGCCACCGCCACCATCAACGATCGCCTGCAGGCGATCGGCACCGGCCGCGCCAACGCCTCGGTGACGGTCAACCCGTACAGCTCCGGCCGGCTGGTTGAATTCCTCGTTCAGTCCGGCACCCGCGTCGACAAGGGGCAGATCATCGCTGTTCTCGATTCCGAGACCGAGGTGATCTCGCAGGATCGTGCCAAGCTCGCCTTGCAGGATGCCCAGGACAAGCTCGAGCGGGTGAAATCATTGAGGGCCTCCAACGCCGCGACCCCGGTCGCCGTCGCCGATGCCCAAGTGGTGCTGGCCGGCGCCAAACTGGCGCTGCAGGATGCCGAACTCGCCTTGCAGCGTCGTTCGATCGTCGCCCCTATCGCCGGCACGGTCGGCATCCTGCCGATATCGGCCGGCAATTACGTCACCAGCCAGTCGGCGATCGCCACGCTTGACGACCGCTCCTCCATCCTGGTCGATTTCCTGGTGCCCGAGCGCTTTGCCGCCGCCGTCAAGGTCGGCGCGCAACTGTCGGCGACGCCGATCGCCAATCCGAGCAAGGCCTATACCGGCACCGTGTCGGCCATCGACAACCACATCGACGAAAAGAGCCGCACTCTGCTGGTCAAGGCTGCAATCGCCAATCCGGCGGATTCGCTGCGCGCCGGCATGTCGTTCGGCATCACCATGCGCTTCCCCGGCGACACCTACCCGGCCGTCAGCCCCCTGGCGATCCTGTGGGGTTCCGACGGCGCCTATGTCTGGCAGGTCGAGGACGGCAAGGCCAGGCGCGTTCCCGTGCGCATCATCCAGCGCAACACCGAGACGGTGCTGATCGACGCTGAGATCGAGGATGGCGACATGGTGGTGACCGAAGGCACCCAGAGCGTCAGCGAAGGCGGCGCGGTCCGCATCGCCGGCCAGGATCAGCGCGCCGCGGACGCGGCCGAAGGCTCATGACCGCGCCTGTCAGCACCGCCAGCGAAACCGGCTTCACCGCTCTCTTCATCCGCAGGCCGGTCATGGCCTTCGTGCTGAACACGCTGATCGCAGTGGCCGGCCTTGCCGCTTTCTACGGCGTCGAAATCCGCGAACTGCCCGATGTCGACCGCGCCGTGGTCACCGTGTCGACGGCTTTCGAGGGTGCCGCCGCCGAAACCGTCGACCGTGAACTGACCGACACCATCGAGGGTGCGGTCGCGCGCGTATCCGGCGTCAAGTCGATCTCGTCGACCTCGTCCTTCGGCCAGAGCCGCGTCACCATCGAGTTCAACGACGGCGTCGATTTGAACGTCGCCGCTTCCGACGTGCGCGACGCGGTCGGCCGTGTCGCCAACATGATACCGGAGACCTCCGATCCGCCGCGCATCGTCAAGGCCGATGCCAATTCCGATGCCGTGATGCGACTGGCCGTCACCTCCGACACCATGTCGGTGCAGGACATGACGGTGATTGTCCAGGACCAGATCGAGGACGAACTGGCTGCCGTGCCTGGCGTCGCCGACGTTCAGGTCTATGGCGACCGCGACAAGATCTTCCGCATCGATGTCGACCAGAACAAGCTCGCCAGCCTCGGCTTCACTGTCGCCGATCTGAGGGCAGCGCTTGCCTCGGTCGCTTTCGATTCACCAGCCGGTTCGATCACCACCACCAACCAGGATCTCATCGTCCGCACCACGGCCGATGTGACGACGCCGGAAGAATTCGAAAACATCATCATCGGCGGCACGACGCGCATCCGCGACGTCGCCACCGTCACGCTTGGTCCCGACATCGGCCAGACCTCGTTGCGCTCCGACGGCAAGACCGGCATTGGCCTTGGCATCATCCGTCAGGCGGAATCGAACACGCTGGACATTTCCACCGGAGTGAAGGCAGCCGTCGCCAAGCTGCAGGAAAACCTGCCCAAGGGCATGTCGATTAAGATCACCAGCGACGACGCAGTCTTCGTCAACGGCGCCGTGCACGAGGTCGAGATCGCGCTCGGCCTGTCGATCTCCATGGTGCTGATCGTCATCTACATCTTCCTGCTCGACTGGCGCGCGACGCTGATCCCCGGTCTCTCAATGCCGGTCGCCATGATTGGCACCATCGCCGCCATCTATCTCGCCGGCTTCTCCATCAACATCCTGACGCTTCTGGCGCTGGTGCTGGCGACCGGCCTTGTCGTCGACGACGCCATCGTCGTTCTGGAAAACATCGTGCGACGGCGCAACGAAGGCATGGGGCCTCGTGCCGCCGCCGTGCTCGGCGCCCAGGAAGTGTTCTTCGCAGTCATCGCCACGACGCTGACGCTCGTTGCCGTTTTCGTGCCGATCTCCTTCCTGCCGGGACAGACCGGCGGCCTGTTTCGCGAATTCGGCTTCGTCCTCGCCATGTCGGTGCTGCTCTCCTGCGTGGTGGCGCTGACGCTGTGCCCGATGCTGGCCTCGCGCATGTTGACCGGCGCATCGCTCCACCATGAAGGCGGTCACGGCATTGGCGCGCGCGTCGGTGGCGCGCTGAACGCGGCCTACAAGCGCGCCCTGCATGCCTGCCTTGGCGCGCCGTGGATCGTGCTGCTGGTTGCGGTGCTGTTTGCGGGCGTCGCCTTCAGCCTGTTCGGCACCATCCGCCAGGAACTGACGCCGAGCGAGGACCGCGCCGTCGTGCTGTTGCGCATCAACGCGCCGCAAGGCGTCAGCCTCGATTACACCACGCAGCAGATGCAGAAGATCGAGCGGCTGATCCAGCCGCTGCGCGATTCCGGTGAGATCGTCTCGACCTTCGAAAACGCCGGCCAGAACGGCGCCTACAATTCCGGCTTCATGGTGATGACGCTGGCGCCGTGGGACGAGCGCACGCGCAGCCAGCAGGAGATCATGGCGCAGATAAGCCAGCTGACCCGGCAGGTGCCATCCGTGCGCATCTTCCCGGTGCAGGCCAATAGCCTCGGCATTCGCGGCGCCGGCAACGGCCTGCAATTCGCGCTGGTCGGCAACGACCGCAAGGCGCTCGGCGACGCGGCGGTGAAGATCATCGCCCGGATGCAGGCCGATCCGCGCTTCCAGACGCCGCGGCTTTCCATCGACCCGACGCAGCCGCAGCTGGCTGTCGCCATAGACCGCGAGCGCGCCTCCGATCTCGGCATCGACATATCAGGGCTCGCCAACACCTTGCAGGCGATGCTCGACGGCAACGATGTCGTCGATGTCTACATCGCCGACCGCAGCTATGGCGTGAAGCTGGTCTCGACCACCAACCCGATCAATGATCCGACCGATCTGGAAAACATCTTCCTGAAGACCGCCGACGGCCGCTTCGTGCCAATGTCGACCATCGCCACGCTGACCGAGCGCGCCGTGCCGCCGTCGCTGACCCGCGAACAGCAGCAGCCTTCGGTGGCGATCACCTCGAACCTGAACGGCAATTTCGCACTGGGTGACGCGCTCGGCGTTGCCGAGCAGATCGCCGCCCCGCTGCTGCCGCCGGGCAGCCGCGTCCTGCCGCTGGCCGAAGCCGCGACGCTCGGCGAGACCAACAGCGCCATGATCACCATTTTCGGCTTCGCGCTGGTCATCATCCTCCTGGTGCTCGCAGCCCAGTTCGAAAGCTTCGTCAGCGCCGTCATCATCATGGCGACGGTCCCGCTCGGCCTTGCCTGCGCAATCTTTGCGCTGCTTTTGTCAGGCACCAGCCTCAATGCCTACAGCCAGATCGGCCTCGTGCTTCTGGTCGGCGTAATGGCCAAGAACGGCATTCTCATCGTCGAATTCGCCAACCAGCTGCGCGACCGCGGCCTCGGCGTGCGCGAGGCGATCGAGCAGGCCTCGATCATCCGCCTGCGGCCGGTGATGATGACGATGATCTGCACCATCCTCGGCGGGGTCCCGCTGGTGCTGGCCGCCGGCGCCGGTGCCGAAGCGCGCATCGCGCTCGGCTGGGTCATCGTCGGCGGGCTGGGTCTCGCCACCGTCTCGACGCTATTCCTGACCCCGGTCGCCTACCTCCTGCTCGGCCGCTTCGTCACGCCGAAGACGCATGAGGAAGCGAGGCTGAAGCGGGAGCTTGAGGAAGCGGCGTACACGAATGTGGAGCCGGCGGAGTAGCTCCGCTTACCCTCCCCCTTGTGGGGAGGGTCGGACCGCAGGTCCGGGGTGGGGGTGCAGCGCCAACTAACGTCGGTGCAGCGCTCCCGCGAATAACAGAGGTAGGAGCCAAGACCCCCACCCCGACGAAAGAGCAAAATTGCTCTTTCGTCGACCCTCCCCACAAGGGGGAGGGTCGAAAGTCACGGCCTGATAAACACCTTCCCGTTCGGCTTGGCCAGCTCCGCCGGGACCTTCGCCATCGCCTCATCCAGCGGTAGCACCGCCGTCACGTCGGTCGACCAGCGCCCATCCGAAAAGCGCTTTTGTGCTTCCATGATCGCCGGGCCGCGCTTGTCGCGGAAGTGGCGCATCCATTCGACCAGCCAGAAGCCTTCAATGTGCTTGTGTTGGAAGATCATCTGGCCGGGCTCACGGATGACAGTGGTGTCCGGATCGAGCCGTCCATAGATGATCCAGCGCGAGCGCTTCGGCATGGCGTCGAAGATCGCCGAGGCCAGCGGCCCGGTCACGGCATCGAGGAAGATGCGCGGCTGCTCGGCCTTGACCACATCGCGTAGTGCTGCCTTGAAATCCGGCGCCTTCTCGTTGAGCACATGGGCAGCCCCGATCTCCTTCAACAGCGGAATCTGCTCGTCGCGGCGCACGGTGACGATCGGCCGGAACCCAGCCTCCTTGGCGAGACCCGCGATCAGCTTGCAAAGCTGGCTGGCGCCGGCGGTCATGATGAAGGCTTTTTCGCCCGTCTCCTTGACGATGTCGAACATGGCGAGCGCCGTGAGCGGGTTGACGATCATCGCCGCGCCATCCTCGTCGCGGACCGTGTCGAGCAGCGGAATGCAGCCGGCAGCTTCGGCAACTGCATAGTCCGCCCACGCGCCCCAATTGGTGACGCCTGTGGTGAAGGCGATGCGCTTGCCGATCAGGCTTTTCGCATAGGGCTCGTCGCCGCTGGCAACGACCGTGCCGACACCCTCGAAGCCGGCCGGCTGGCCCTTGGCGCGCGGCTGACCGTACTGGCCCTTGATGAACATGACGTCGGACGGGTTGATCGAGGCGAGGCTGACCTTGATCAGAACCTGGCTCGGTCCGGGCGTCGGCACGCCGATGCTGCCAAGCTTGAGATACGGCTCCATCGCCTCCAGCACGCTGCCGGAGGGCGTCCTGGTGTAGCCGTCGCCGGTCAGCAGCAGTGCTCTCATGTCTGAAGGTATCGGCATGGCGGGGCTCCTTAACGTTTGAGGATGAGCTTGCCGGATGCGCCACGGCCAAGCACGCGCGTCACCACGGCGGCGGCATCGGCCAGCGGATAAGTGCCTTCGATGGCCGGCCGAACCTTGCCGGCGAGATGCCAGCCGACCAGCTCCTTCAGATTGTCGGCATGGACGAGCTGGTCGAGCGGCGCGAAATCGCGGGCGATGAGGGTTTTCATCCACTCAGACCCTTTCCTGCGTGTATTTCCTGAGCTCCGTGCGCGCCACCTGCCGGCGGTGCACGGCGTCCGGCCCGTCGGCGAGGCGCAGGGTTCGCAGATGCGTCCATGAGCGTGCCAGCGGCGTGTCCTGGCTGATGCCTTGCGCGCCGAACATCTGCACTGCCTCGTCGGTGACCTTGAGCGCGACGCGCGGTGCGATGACCTTAATCTGGCTGATCCAGGGCGCGGCTGCGCGCGCATCGCCCTGGTCGATCATCCACGCCGCCTTGAGGCAGAGCAGCCGCGCCATCTCGATCTCCATGCGGCATTCGGCGATGATGTCGAAATTGGCGCCGAGCTTGGCCAAGGGCTGGCCGAAGGCCTCGCGGCGCACCGAGCGCTGGCACAGCAGCTCCAGCGCCATTTCGGCCTGGCCGATGGCGCGCATGCAATGGTGGATGCGGCCGGGGCCAAGCCGCCCCTGGGCGATCTCGAACCCCCTGCCCTCGCCGAGGATCAGGTTTCCGGCCGGCACCCGCACATTGTCGAAGCGAAGATGCATGTGGCCATGCGGCGCGTCGTCGTCGCCATAGACCTGCATCGGCCGCAGCTTGGTCACGCCCTTGGTGCCGGACGGCACCAAGATCATCGAGTGGCGGCGGTGCTGCGGATCGGCTTCGCCGCCGGTGCGGACCATGACGACATAGATGGCGCAGCGCGGATCGCCGGCGCCTGATGCCCACCATTTCTCGCCGTTCAGCACATAGTTTTCGCCCTGCCGTTTGCAGCGCATGGCGATGTTGGTGGCGTCGGAGGACGCAACGTCAGGCTCGGTCATCAGATAGGCCGAGCGGATCTTGCCCTCGAGCAGCGGCTCAAGCCATGCCTGCTTGTGGTCGTCCGAGCCGTAGCGCTCCAGCACCTCCATATTGCCGGTGTCGGGCGCCGAGCAGTTGAAGGTCTCGGCGCCGAGATGCGCCTTGCCCATCTCCTCGGCCAGATAGGCATATTCGACGGTTGACAGCCCATAGCCGCGCTCGGAGCCGGTCAGCCAGAAATTCCACAGGCCGCGCTCCTTGGCCGTTTTCTTCAACCCTTCGAGGATTTCGGTCTGCCGCGCGGTATAGACCCAGCGGTCGCCGCCCTTGCCGACCTCGCTCAAAAACTCATGATCGAGCGGCATGATCTCGTCGCGCACCATGGCGGCGACGCGGGCGTGGATCGGCTTCAGCCGCTCGGTCATGCCGAGATTCATGTCCGCCATCGGTCTCCAACCCTTTCACGCATCCAGGCACTTTACCCGTGGCAAGGATGACCGTACTTCGGATAGCCTTGTCAACGCGAACTCTTGCCGGGCGGCAAGGAAGAGGCGGAGGATCGATGAGCTATCTCGACGAGTTGTTCTCAGTGGTCGGCAAGACCGCGCTCGTGACGGGAGCCGCGACCGGCATCGGCCGCATGGTGGCGACCGCTTTGGTCCAAGCCGGCGCCACCGTGATGATCGCTTCGCGCAAGGGCGAGGATTGCATCAAGGTCGCCGCTGAGTTGAACGGGCTCGGCGGCTCCGGCAGTGCCGAAGGCTTTGCCGGTGACGTCTCGAGCGAAGCAGGCATTGCCGCGCTGGTCGGCGAGGTCAAGGCGCGCACCGAGAAGCTGCATATTCTGGTCAACAATGCCGGCATATCCTGGGGTGCCTCCCTGGAGGATTTTCCCTATAGCGGCTGGGCCAAGGTGTTCGCCGTCAACGTCACCGCCGTCTTCCATCTGACGCGCGAATTGCTGCCGCTGCTGGAAGCTGCGGCCAGCGATGCCGATCCGGCCCGCGTCATCAATCTGGGCTCGGTGATGGGCACGCAGCCGCTGGCCGACGATGCCTATTCCTACACGGCCTCCAAAGGCGCCGTTCACCACCTGACGCGCACGCTGGCGATCGAGCTCGCGGCGCGGCGCATCACCGTCAACGCCTTTGCGCCCGGCCCCTTCCAGAGCCGGATGACCGCCTTTGCCACCGGCACCGAAGAAAAGGCCAGACATGTCGGCAGCCATGTCCCCATCGGCCGTATCGGCGTGGCGGATGACATCGGCGGCGCAACGCTCTATTTGTGCAGCCGTGCCGGTTCCTATGTCACCGGCGCCATCCTGCCGATCGACGGCGGGCAGTCGGTGCAGCATGGGCTGACATTGTTCAAGGAATGAGCCGCGGTCGGCGGCAAGGGGAGGACACCGCAGTGGAACCGATCAGTCTCGATGTGCTTCTGGCCAGCGTCGGCAAGGAAGTCGGCGTCTCGCCATGGCGCGAGGTCACACAGACCATGATCGACCAGTTCGCCGACGCCAC
Source organism: Mesorhizobium sp. M0761 (assembly GCF_040320205.1). Lineage (NCBI taxonomy): Bacteria > Pseudomonadati > Pseudomonadota > Alphaproteobacteria > Hyphomicrobiales > Phyllobacteriaceae > Mesorhizobium > Mesorhizobium sp. M0761. The sequence continues at coordinate 75,067 of NZ_JAMYPF010000001.1, read as the reverse complement.
CGACGACCACCAGTTCATCCATTGCGACCCCGAGCGGGCCAAAAACGAGACGCCGTTCGGCGGCACCATCGCGCATGGCTTCCTGTCGTTGTCGCTGCTCTCGGCGATGACCTTCGAGACCATGCCGCCGCTGGAAAAGGGCAAGATGGGCGTCAACCACGGTTTCGATTCGCTGCGCTTCCTGGCGCCGGTGAAGACCGGCGCGCGCATCCGCACCCGCTTCGTGCTGGCCGACGTCAAGGTCAGGCCGTCGGGCTGGGTGCAGACGGCGCATGACGTGACCATCGAGATCGAAGGCTCGAAGAAGCCGGCGCTGACGGCGCGCTGGCTGACGCTGACGCTGATCGAGCGTGAGCCGGAGACCGCATGAGCGGCGACGCCAACGCGCTGGACCAGACGGCACTAGCGCCCTATCTCGAGGCGCACATCCCGGGATTTGCCGGGCTTCATTCCATCGAAAAATTCAAATCCGGCCAGTCGAACCCGACCTATCTGCTGACCGCGGCCAGCGGCCGCTATGTCCTGCGCGCCAAGCCGCCGGGCCAGTTGCTGAAATCGGCGCATCAGGTCGACCGCGAATTCACGGTCATGAAGGCGCTGGCCGGCACCGCCGTGCCGGTGCCGGCGATGCTGCATCTGTCGGCGGAGGCGACGCCGATCGGCCGCATGTTCTACGTCATGGATTTTCTCGACGGCCGCATCTTCTGGGATCCGGCAGTGCCGGAGGCCGCTGGCAACGATGAGCGCGCCACCCTCTACGATGCTATGAACGCCACGCTGGCGGCCCTGCACGATGTCGATGTCGAGGCGGTCGGGCTCGGCGATTTCGGCAAACCCGGCAATTACTTCGAACGCCAGCTGGCACGCTGGACCAGCCAGTACCGCGCCTCGGAGACCGGCACGGTCGCCGACATGGACCGGCTGATCGCCTGGCTGGAGACGCATACGCCGGCCGATGACGGCCGGATATCCCTCGTGCATGGCGACTACCGGCTGGACAACATGATCTTCGCAGCCAGTGAGCCGAAAGTGCTGGCGGTGCTCGACTGGGAACTGTCGACACTCGGCGATCCCTTCGCCGACATCGCCTATCAATGCATGCAATGGCGCCTGCCGCACGCCTCGGGCTTTCGCGGTCTTGGCGGCGTCGACCGCGCCGCCCTCGGCCTGCCCTTGGAGGAAGCCTATGTCGCGGCGTATTGCCGTCGGCGCGGGCTGGCCGGCATCGACAATTGGAGCTTCTTCCTCGCCTTCTCCTTCTTCCGCCTGGCGGCCATCTGTCAGGGCGTCTACAAGCGGGCGCTCGACGGCAACGCCTCCAATCCCGAAAAGGCCAGGACCTATGGCGAAGCGGTGAAGCTGCTGTCGCACCTTGCCGCCAAGCTGATCGACCGAACCTGACTCGACAATGAGATATTGTGGTCGGCGCGATTTGATGACAGATCGGATCAGTTCCGTTCCCCGACCGGGGAGCAAGCCCATACGGAGGTGGCAACCGGCCTGGAAACAGGACGCAAACCGATCACCGTCTGTACAAAGAGCATGATGCCGAAAGTGTGAAGCGGTTTTCGGACGACATCATGCTCTATCAATTTGATTAGACCCGGATTCAGATTTCAGGTCAATTCGACCTGAAATCATCCTGCTCTAGCGCGCATCGCTGGAAATGAACTTCATGTGCCGGCTGACTTGCAGGGCGATGTAGACGACCAGCGAGCATCCGATCGGAAACACGATCTCAATGAGGCCGGTGGCGACAGCCTGCGGCAATGCCAGCGCAATGTCCTTGGCTGCGGCAGTCTCGATCGTTAGCGCCGTGATCCCGCCGCCGAACACCGCGCCGGCCAAGGCACCCGCCAGCATGAAATGCAGCGAGCGAGGTTCTTCCTTGGATGCCAGCGAAGCCAGCATCCAGCCCAGCAAACCATACTCGATCGCCCGCAACATACCGAGCGTGGTGAGCGACAGGATCACGGGCTTTGCCGATACATCAAGCGCGCTCACCATCACCTTTTGCGTACCTTTGGCGATGCCCATGGCCAGCGGCCCCGAGATCATGGCGATAAGGCCGCCAAGCGAGGCTCGCACCTTGGTGATCGCCGTGCCGAGGCTGACGCCGGCGCAGACGAAGAATGACCAGGTCACGCCTTGCGCCAAGTCTATCAGAACCTGGGTTGGCGCCGGGTGCGAACCTGCCGCAAATCCGGCAGTCAAGATAAGCGCTTCCATGGCGAAGCCGATTGCGATCGCCAGCCATGCGACTATCACGACCCGCCTGAGCGCTAGCCTTGCGCCATGAGAAAGTGGATGTGCGCCCGGCAGCCCGGACGAAAGCTCTATCGCAGCCATAGAGGCCCCCCAAAACCGAAATTTCTTGCAGAGCCGCCAAATAGGCTTTGTTTGTAACAGTCCGATGTTGCCTGCGTGCGCCCAGGGTACACATGCTGTGACATAGATGCTGGCGAAATGGACCAGAACGGGCACGACTATTCGAGAGAAAGCTTGAGGTCGCCTTTTGATGCCCCTGACAGCGCCCTTGCCCGTTTCCGTACAGCGTATATATTTAGTCATGCACAACCAACCAAAGGCACCGGATCTTGCCACTGAGCGTCCAGAAACGCCGCGAGAAACAAAAGGCCGAACTGCGTTCCGAACTGCTCGACGCAGCCCACAAGCTCGTCAAGGAAGAGGGCTATGAAGGCCTGACCATTCGCAAGTTGGCCAAGCGGGTCGGCTATGCTCCGATGTCGGTCTATTCCTACTTCGCCGACAAGCAAGACATCCTGTTTGCGCTGGCCGAGGATGCCTTCGAAACACTTGCCCGCCGCATCGAGGAGCATCCTTCCGACGATCCGATCGAGGCCTTGCGTGCGGTGATGACCGAATATGCTGCCTTCGGGCTCGGCAATCCCAACGAATACCGCACCGTGTTCATGACCGAAAAGACCAAGCTGCCGGAAGGCAGAAGCAATGAGGACATGGAAGATGCCAACCCGGCGATGAAAGCGCTGATATCCAGGGTCGAGGCCTGCGTTGCTGCAGGCAAGCTGCAGGGCGATCCGCGCGCCATCGCCACCATGCTTTGGGCAGTCGGCCACGGCACCATCTCGCTTTTGATCACGTTCCCGTTCTACCCCTTCGGCGATCCACAGGCTTTCGTGACGCGGATGTGCGATTTCACACTCGCCACGCTCAGCACCCAGAATGTGCCGCCGCTGACCGAGACCCCGGTCGTCTGCTGAGCATCCCCGCCCCTCCAATTCAACGTCCGGCCTGACAGCTTCGGCTGTGTCAGTGCGCCGCAATTTTCGGCGTTCAAAAAGATTTTTCGTACGCGTACGTTTTCCGACTTGAAAACCCATCTCGGTGGACGTATGTGTACGTTGTATCGTACATGTACGAAAAAAATTTAACCGATGGAGACAGACATGAACAAGACCCTTCTCGCTCTCGCCACCGTGCTGGCTCTCTCCGGCTCGGCTTTCGCCGCCAACAACACACACTCGACCAAGCAGGCCGCCACCTGCGTCGACACCACGACCAATGCCAAGCTCGATTGCGCCGTGACCGGCTCGATCGAAAAGTCCGACGTCAAGGCCAAGAGCCCGCGTCTCGGCATCGAGATCAACCCATGGATCGTGCCGAGCACGTTCTAAGTTGATCGGGCTCGACCACAGCACAACGATTAATTTAAGGGCGGCAGGATAATCCCGGCCGCCCGTTTTTTCCTCAGCGCCCCATTTCCTCAGCGCAAGCCGGCTTTTCCTGAGTTCAAACCTGGCGTAGCCGAACGGGTTATTTCTTGCGCGGTTTGCGACCCGGCACCGTCTTGGCCTTGCCGGGTCTTGCCGGCGCGCCTGGGATGGCGGTCGAGGTGATCGACACCGGATCGCTGGCCGGAAACGTGTCCTCGAGGCCTTCCTCGAGTTCCTCTTCTTCGGCAGTCACCTCGTGATGCTGCTCATGTTCGAGTGAGCGCACGGCGGACGTCTTGCCAGCTGACTTCGGCGGCGCTTTCGACGGCATCGTATGTTCTCCCTGATGGGGGAAGCAGAACGGCTTGACCCGTCAAACGTTCCTACGCCGCCGCGTCGCTGGCTGCTTCCGACAGGAAAGTAAAGACATAGTCCGAGAAGGAACGCCAGCACTCGACCCAGAAAGCGTCGGCTGCCGTGCGCAACAGCAGGATTTCGCACTTGCCGAGAATGGTGCGCGACGCCGCGCCCACCGGAAAAGCCTCGAGCGACAAATCCTGCGGGCAGCCTGCATTGATCGCGGCGGCAGCCGCCGGGCCGGTGACGGCGAAGGCGACGTTGCGGTGCGAGATGCCGACCGCCGAATGCAATGCGGCAACCCCAGCACAATCGTCCAGCGGATCCTTGCCGGCCTCGTCGATGACCAGCCACTCGTCAGGGCCGAGCCACAGCGCCGTGCGGCCAGCCTTGGCCGCCGAAGTTTTCGGCTGCTTCGGCAAGGTCAGGCCGAGCGCCTTCGACAGCGCCGCGACGGAAGCCTCCGGCGCGCGCAGCGACATGCGCTCCGCCGGCGGCAGCACCTCGACCTTGACATCCGTTGCGGAAACGACGCGTCCAGCCAGGGCCGGGCGGCGCTCGACCGACGGCGCTGCAGCTGGGGCCGTCTTCTTTGCAGCAGCCTTAGCCATTGAGGCGCCCTCCCGTCTCGTCGAAGAACACCATGCCGGTAACCTCCACTTCGATCACCCCGTTCGGCATCGGCACATAGAGCGTGTCGCCCATCCGGTCGCGGCCGCCGGCAACCAGCGCCAGCGCGATCGAGCGACCGCAATTTTCCGACCAGTAGCTGGATGTGACGTGACCGATCATCTTCATCGGGATCGCCTGCTTCGGATCAGCGACGATCTGCGCGCCTTCCTCAAGCACCACTTTCGGGTCCTTGGTCTTCAAGCCGACCAGTTGCTTGCGGCCCTTGGCGACAAGGTCGGGCCGCGTCAGGCCGCGGATGCCGACGAAGTCGGTCTTCTTCTTGCCGACCGCCCAGTCGAGCCCGGCATCGTTCGGCGTCACCGTGCCGTCCGTGTCCTGGCCGACGATGATGTAGCCCTTTTCGGCGCGCAGCACGTGCATCGCCTCGGTGCCGTAAGCAGTCGCGCCATGCTTTTGGCCTTCGGCCCACAGCGCCTCCCAGACAGCCTGGCCGTGATCGGCCGGCACGTTGACTTCAAAACCGCGCTCGCCGGTGAACGACATGCGAAACAGCCTGGTCGGCACGCCGCTGATCTTGCCTTCGCGCACGGACATATGCGGCAGCGCCTCGTCGGACATGTCGATGCCTTCGACCAAAGGCGCGATGATGTCGCGCGACTTCGGCCCCTGCACGGCGATGACCGCCCACTGTTCGGTGATCGAGGTCAGCCAGACGTTCAGATGCGGGAACTCGGTCTGGAGATAATCCTCCATATGGTTCATGACGCGCGGCGCGCCACCCGTTGTCGTCGTCACATGGAAACGATCCGGCGCCATTCGGCCGACGACGCCGTCATCATAGATGAAGCCGTCCTCGCGCAGCATGATACCATAGCGGCAGCGGCCGGGCTCAAGCTTCTCCCATGGATTGGTATAGAGCAGTTCCATGAACCTGGCCGCATCCGGTCCGACCACTTCGATCTTGCCCAGCGTCGAGGCATCGAACAGGCCGGCATTGGTGCGCACAGCGACGCATTCGCGGTCGACCGCCTTGTGCATGTCCTCGCCGGGTTTGGGGAAATACCAGGCGCGCTTCCACTGGCCGACATCCTCGAACACCGCGCCTTGCGCTTGCGCCCAGGGATGGATCGCGGTCTTGCGTGTCGGGTCGAACAGCGGACCGCGCGAATGGCTGACGATCGCGCCGAAAGTGACAGGCGTATAGGGCGCGCGGAATGTGGTCAGCCCGACCTCGGGGATCGGCTTGCCAAGCGTCTCGGCGGCAATCGCAAGGCCGTGCATGTTGGACGTCTTGCCCTGGTCGGTCGCCATGCCGTTGGTGGTGAAGCGCTTGACGTGCTCGATCGAGCGCATGCCTTCATGCACCGCCTGGCGGATGTCCTTGGCGGTGACGTCGTTCTGAAAATCGACGAAGGCCTTGACCGTCTTGTCCGGCCCGGCGCCGGGCGCCGCGCCCAGCATGCCGCGCGACCAGCTTTCCGACGCGTCGACCTTCGGCTTTACGCCCTTGGCCACTTTGCCGCCCGCATCCTTCGCCGCCTTTGCGCCGGCCGCATAGGCCTCATCGATCGACGCCGAGAGCCCATCCGTACCGTTGCAGGCGCCGACCGAAACGCAGTCCTGCGCATAGATGCCCGGCACGAAGCGCTTGGTCTCGTCATTGAAGGCGACCTTGCCGCGCGACTGTGAGAACAGATGCACCGACGGCGTCCAGCCGGCCGACATCAGGATGGCGTCGACCGGAATGGTGCGCTCGCCGCCCCCATTCTTCGGCTGCACCGTCATCGAGGTCACGCGCAACTTGCCGCCGGCGCGGATCACCGCGCGGCCGAAATTGACCTCGATCCCGAGCGCCCTCGCCTCGTCGATCACAGGTCCGGTCGGATGGTCGCGCAGGTCGACGATCGCCGCCACGTTGACGCCGGCCTTCTTCAGGTCGATCGCGGCGGAGTAGGCCGAGTCATTTGCGGTGTAGACGCCGACATTTTTGCCGACCGCGACACCGTACTGGTTGAGATAAGTCCGCGCCGCCGAGGCCAGCATGATGCCGGGCCGGTCATTGTCGGCAAACACCATATGGCGTTCGATGGCGCCGGTCGCCAGCACCACGCGCTTGGCGCGTACCTGCCATAGGCGCTCGCGCGGCAAATCGTGGCCGGGGTTTTGCAGATGGTCGCTGACCCGCTCGACCAGGCCGACGAAGTTCTGCGCGTAGTAGCCGAACGCCGTCGTCCGCGACAAAACGCGGACATTGTCCAGGGCGGTGAGCTTGGCCACCGCGCCTTGCGCCCAGGCATAACCGTCCTGGCCGTCGATCTTCGCCCCGCTCTCGAAGCGCAGGCTGCCGCCGAAGCTGGCCTGTTCATCGGCGAGGATGACACGCGCGCCGGTTTCGGCAGCGGCGAGCGCTGCCGCAATGCCGGCCGCACCGCCGCCTAGCACCAGTACGTCGCAATGCGCATAGCGCGACGAATAATGGTCGGGATCTGGCTTGTCAGGCGAAACGCCGAGGCCGGCCGCGGCGCGGATCTTCGGCTCGTAGAGGCTCTTCCAGGCCGCCTTCGGCCACATGAAGGTCTTGTAGTAGAAACCGGCCGAAAACAGCGGCGATGCAATGTCGTTGACCGCGCCGACGTCGAAGGCGAGCGACGGCCAGCGGTTTTGCGAGTTGGCGACGAGCCCGTCATAGAGCTCCTGCACCGTGGCGCGGATGTTGGGCGCCTTGCGTGCCGCGTCGCGCTTGACCTCGACCAGCGCGTTGGGCTCTTCCGCTCCGGCCGACAGGAAGCCGCGCGGACGGTGATACTTGAACGAACGTCCCACCAAATGCACGCCATTGGCAAGCAGCGCCGAGGCCAGCGTGTCGCCTTCGATGCCGGTGTAAGACTGGCCGTCGAAAGAGAACCGCGCGGTCTTCGCCTGGCTGAGACGGCCGGCGCTCGGAATGCGGAACGCGCCGCTCATTTGGAAGCCATTTCGTTGGAGTTTTTGGGCAGCTTGGACGGTTTCGGCTCGCCGGCTTTGTAAGTCATGACGAACTTGTCGGTGACGGTGTCGCGCACCGCATTGAAGAAGCGTGCGCAGCCATGGATGTGGCGCCAGCGCTCATAGATGATGCCCTTGGGGTTCGAGCGGATGAAGAAGAACTTTTCAAAATCGTCGTCGCTCTCGCCCGCCATGTTGGCCGAACGCGCAATATGCGCCTCGCCGGCGTTACGGAACTCGAGCTCCGGGCGCTCTTCCTCGCAATAGGGGCAGCGGATGAGAAGCATTATCGTTCGTTCCTACAATTCGCCGTGGCCGACATGCGCGCCGGCCGGTTGGTTGCAAAGCCTCTGGCCCATCGCAGCAAAAGGCGCGACGAGCCGAATGCGCTCCTCTACACTTGCGGCGGGGCGAAACAGCTCGCGATACGCCATGTTGCCGATCGTGAGCTGAAACGGATCGGTCGTCACGATGACGCTGCGCGCATCGAATGTGTCGTCCTCGCCGAGATCGGAGGGCCTGTTCTCCATGAAGATGACCACCTTCTGGCCACCGCTCCACACGCATGCCAGAATGCCGGCGTCGATCGAAAACGGCCAATCGGCTTCGTTGCCGGCGCGGCTGATCGGCTGCGTCCGCACTTCGTCCGGTGACGGAAAGTGGAACAGGTCCTGCTCCCCCGCCAGCACCAGCGGCACCGCTACAGCCAACTCCACCATCATCAGTGCGCCACCGCCGCCGCCGCTGCCTCGTCGATGAGGCGGCCGGTACGGAAGCGCTCGATGGTGAAGGGCGCGTTGATAGGATGCGGATCGTCCTTGGCAATCGTGTGGGCAAAGACATGGCCTGAGCCGGGCGTTGCCTTGAAGCCGCCCGTGCCCCAGCCGCAATTGACGTAGAGGCCTGATACCGGCGTCTTGGCCAGGATCGGCGAACGGTCGGGCGTCACGTCGACGATGCCGCCCCACGAGCGCAGCATCTTCATGCGGGTGAAGATCGGGAACATCTCGCAGATGGCGTCCAGCGTATGCTGCAAAATGTGCAGGCCGCCGGTCTGCGAATAGGAGACATACTGGTCGGTGCCGGCGCCGATCACCAGCTCGCCCTTGTCGGACTGCGAGATGTAGGCGTGCACCGTGTTCGACATCACCACGCAAGGCACCACCGGCTTGACCGGCTCCGACACCAGCGCCTGCAGCGGATAGCTTTCCAGCGGCATGCGCACGCCCGCCATGTTCATGATCACCGAGGAGTGGCCTGCAGCCACCACGCCGACCTTCTTGGCGCCGATGAAGCCGCGCGTCGTGTCGACGCCCATGACCGCGCCATTGGCCGCCCGCTTGACGCCGGTGACCTCGCAATTCTGGATGATGTGCACGCCGCGCGCCGAAGCGCCGCGCGCATAGCCCCAGGCCACCGCATCGTGACGCGCCGTGCCGCCTCGCCGCTGCAAGGCGGCGCCGACGACGGGATAGCGCGCCTGCCTGGAAATGTTGAGCGGCGGGCAGAATTCCTTCGCCTGCTCAGGCGTCAGCCATTCATTGTCGATGCCATTGAGACGGTTGGCATGGACATGGCGCTTCAGCACCTGGATGTCGTGCACATTGTGCGCCAGCATCATGACGCCGCGCGCCGAATACATGACGTTGTAGTTGAGTTCCTGGGAGAGCCCATCCCACAGCTTCAGCGCATGGTCGTAAATGCCGGCGCTCTCGTCGTAAAGGTAGTTGGAACGGATGATGGTGGTGTTGCGCCCGGTGTTGCCGCCGCCTAGCCAGCCCTTTTCCAGCACCGCGACATTGGTGATGCCGTGCACGGTGGCGAGATAGTAGGCGGTGGCCAGGCCATGACCGCCGGCGCCGACGATGATGACGTCATATTCCTTCTTCGGCTCCGGCGAGGACCATTGTTCCTCCCAGCCCTTGTGGCCGCGCATGGCCTCGCGGGCGATGGCGAATACCGAATATTTTTTCAACGTTCCAGCCTCGCAAATGGCGATGGGGTATTTTACGCAGCCCCGGCGCGCGAGGTGTATCACTAGCGAAACGGCGCTTCCACCCTTGCGCTGTTTGCGACGGCGCTTGCCGTTTTGCGCCGCGGTGGAAAAGACCTGCCCGGGCTGGCAGGCATGGCTGCGTTCGGACACACTGGCGATCGCGAGACTCTGGAGGACGAATATGGGCAACGCCTGGTGGAATCTAACCTTGCGTTTCCTGCTGGAACTTGCCGCCTTGCTTGGCCTCGGCTTTGCCGGCTGGAGCCTCTCCGGCGGATGGTGGCGCTGGCTCTTCGCCTTGGCCTTGCCGTTCATTGCAGCTGCGCTGTGGGGAACCTTCGCGGTGCGCGGCGATCCGAGCCGGTCCGGACGCGCGCCGGTTCCTGTACCAGGCGCAGTCAGGCTGGTGCTTGAACTGGCCATCCTGTTTGGCGGTGCAGCCGGATTCTATGCCGCCGGTCACACGACTACGGGCGTTGTCATCACGCTGCTCATCGCCATCAGCTACGCATTTTCGCTCGATCGCCTCGGCTGGCTGTTGAAGCAATAGTCCGGCGCGCGGCGCTTGTGCCGCTGCGAAGCCATTCAGCAAGTCGAGCACGTATCGGGTGGCTAGCACCGTCCCGAACTGCGATCAACATCCCGGTTGCCGGCACAGCCGGCGCGATGAAAGGATGTAAAAAAATGTTCGCACTCACCAATAAAATAGCGATCGTCACCGGCGCCAGTTCCGGCATCGGCCGCGCCACCGCAAAACTCTTCGCCGAAGAAGGCGCCAGGGTCGTCATCGCCGCCCGCCGCCAGGCCGAACTCGATGCGCTGGTCGTCGAAATCGAGGACGCCGACGGCACGGCAGTCGCGCTTGCCGGCGATGTCCGCGACGAAGCCTATGCAAAAGCCCTCGTCGATCTCGCCGTCGAAAAATTCGGCGGGCTCGATATCGCCTTCAACAATGTCGGCTCCGTCGGAACGATGGGTCCGATTTCGGAACTGTCGCTGGACGGATGGCGCGAGACGCTCGACGCCAATCTGACCAGCGCCTTTCTCGGCGCGAAATACCAGGTGCCGGCGATGGTCGAACGCGGCGGCGGATCGCTGATCTTCACCTCGACCTTCGTCGGTCACACAGTCGGCATGCCGGGCATGACCAGCTATGCCGCGAGCAAGGCCGGACTGATCGGCCTGACGCAGGTACTGGCCGCCGAATACGGCCCCAGGGGCGTGCGGGTCAACGCGCTGATGCCGGGTGGCACCGACACCCCGTCGGCAACATTCAAGACGCCGGAATCACGCGCTTTCGTGGAAAACCTGCATGCCTTGAAACGTGTCGCTGTGCCTGAAGAGATCGCCCGCGCTGCGCTCTTCCTGGCATCGGATGCGTCGAGCTTCACCACAGGATCGGCGCTGTTTGCCGATGGCGGCGTCTCGATCACCCGGACGTGAAGCATTTCGCGGGTCATCGCCCGCGCCGATCAGCCATAGAACCCGAAACCGGACTTGCTTTTTCCACGCGATTTGGCGATTCGGTTTCGGGTGAGGAGGACGGACATGCTGCTGATCAGGACCTATGTCGCCCAGAGCGCAATCGAAGGCGTCGGCGTGTTCGCCGCCGAGCCGATCAGGAAGGGCGCCTCGATATGGCGGCTCGATCCGGATTTCGACCGGCTGATCCCGATGGACAAATACGAGGCGGCGCCGCCGCACCTCAAGGAATTGCTCGACCGCTATGCCTATCCGAGCCCCGACCGTCCCGGCTTCATGGTCTATGAAGTCGATAATGGCCGCTTCATGAACCACGCCGAGCGGCCGAACACGGATTTTTCGCAATATGGCGGCGCCACCGCCACTCGAGATATATCAGCCGGCGAGGAAATTACCTGCGATTACGGCGAATTCTTCGAGGATTTCGCACGGCTCCATCTGGCCAGCGCCTAGTTGGCGCCCTATCTCGGGGCTGCCGTGGCAAATTGGCGGTTGTCCTTCATTTCCAGTGTGGACAGCGCGGCCTGATTCTGCTATCAGCCGCCACAATTCGTGGTGTAAAGCGCCGCGGAGGCATGTGGCTATGGTCACTTGCCTGTTGATATCAAACCCGAAAGACAGGATTGCCCGTGCAGGTACTCGTCCGCGACAATAACGTTGATCAGGCGCTTCGCGCTCTCAAGAAGAAGATGCAGCGCGAAGGCATTTTCCGCGAAATGAAGATGCGCGGCCATTACGAGAAGCCTTCCGAGAAGCGCGCCCGTGAAAAGGCCGAAGCCGTTCGCCGCGCCCGCAAGCTGGCCCGCAAGCGCGCCCAGCGCGAAGGCCTGCTGCCGATGACGCCGCGCCCGGTTGCTGCCGGCGCCGCCGGTGGTCCTGGTGGTGCTCCGCGTCCGCCGCGGTTCTGACGCCAATTTTTCGTCCTTTTCGAAGGATACTCTGAGGTGGCGCGATGCGGAATCGCCGCCACCTTTTTGTTTGGAGCGCCGCCATTCTGTTGGAGGCCGTTCCCTTGAACGCGCAAACGGCGTTCTAGATTTTGTTACGACAATCTGTGACCCGGCCCGGAGGGGGACCTGGACGGCGCGGCTGAAGTGAGGACAGGGCAGACATGAACGCAATCGGCGTAGAGCGCAGAACCACAATGCGCGGTTTGGCCCTGGCGGCAGCCCTGATGTCCGGCCTGGTGCTGGCCGGTTGCCAGAGCGTTCCGACCGGCGAATTCAACAACATCGACAAGGCGCAAGGCTCGAGCGAGAACATCTCCTCGCTGTCGGCGGTGATCCAGCGCAATCCGCAGGATCCGGAAGGCTACAATGTGCGCGGCTCGGCCTATGGCCGTGGCGGCCAGTATCAGGCGGCACTGAAGGATTTCGACACCGCCATCCAGCTCAACCCGAATTTCTACCAGGCCTATTCGAACCGAGCGCTGATCCAGCGCTTCCTCGGCAACCAGGCGGCCGCCCTTGCCGACTACAACCGCTCGATCCAGATCAATGCAAATTATGACGCCGCCTATATCGGCCGCGGCAACCTTTATCGCAAGGCAGGCCAGACCCAGCAGGCCTTCAACGATTTCCAGAAGGCGATCCAGCTTGATACGACGGATGCCCGCGCCTACCACAATCGCGGCCTGATCTATCAAAGCCAAGGCCAGCACAAGTTTGCCATCGAGGATTTCTCGACCGCCATCTCGCTGGCGCCGGACGCCGCCGAACCCTATAACGGCCGCGGCCTCTCCTATCTCGCCATGAATGACGAGGACAACGCCTTCTCCGACTTCAACATGGCCATCAAACTCGACGGCAAGAACGCCGAAGCCTGGTCCAACCAGGCGCTGATCTACGAGCGCCGCGGCGACAAGGTCAAGGCCTCGAAGGCCTACCGCGAAGCCGCCCATCTCGACCCGACCTACCAGCCGGCCAAGGACGGCCTGTCGCGCACATCGGGCGCCACCGCCGGCTGAGATGCGGCCGCGCGCCGCCATCGGCGGCCTTTTATAACAACGTTCCATTCCTGATGCAGTGCGCCGCGTGAGCGGTTTCTCCCCGGGAAAGCGCAGAGCGCTTCCCCTTGAGATTGCGTATCCAGAAAACCCCACTATCACCCAATCTTAACCACCGGGGGCAAAGCGTTAACCCCTGCCTTGATCGCGCCAAGTTTTCAGCGGAACGCTCCGGGCCATTCAACCGTTGTTGAAGGCATTTTCGAAAGGACTGACCCATGATCAAGAAAATCATCTGTGCCGCGGCACTTGCCACGACGCTGCTTGCCGTTCCCGCCAGCGCCGGCAAGCTTCAGCTCGGCACGCTCGATTGCACCATCGACGGCGGCGTCGGTTACTTCATCACGTCGAACAAGGGCGTCGACTGCACGTTCCGCCCTTATCACCATGGGCCGTCCGAGAAATACACGGGGATGATCTCCAAGCTCGGCGTCGATCTCGGCCAGACGCATCAGGGCCAGCTGGTGTGGGCGGTTCTGGCCGCCACCCGCGGCCATGACGAGGGCGACCTTGCCGGCCATTATTACGGCGTCAACGCCGAGGCGAGCGTGGTGACCGGCGGCGGCGCCAATCTGCTGGTCGGCGGGCTGGACGGCGCCTTTGTGCTGGAGCCGCTCAGCGTCCAGGCGCAGACCGGCGTCAATGTAGCGGTCGCCGTGACCTCCCTGGAACTGATCCACTCGTTCAAATAAGCATCGGCAAATAAGGATCGACTGATCCCTCTACGCGCGGCGCGGAACAGGTTACTGTTTCGCGCCGCATGCTTTTTGGGGGATCCGCCGTGCTGAAACCAGCCATCGCCGCCGCTATCACCATCATCTGTACCGCCCAGGCCCAAGCGCAAGGCCAGGGTATCGAACTCGGTGTGCTCGATTGCGCCATCGGCGGCGGCACCGGCTTCATCTTCGGCTCCAGCAAGGATCTGAGCTGCACCTTCACGCCGGCCGACAAGAGCTTTTCGCCGGAAGCCTATTTCGGCGCCGTCAACAAATACGGGCTCGACATCGGCACCACCAAGCAGACCGTCATGCAATGGCTGGTGCTGACGCCGCTGAGGAACATCTATGCGCCCGGCGCGTTGGCCGGCGACTATATCGGCGCCAGCGCCGAAGTGACCGCGGCGGTCGGCGCCGGCGCCAATCTCCTGGTCGGCGGCTCCTCGCAGGCCTTCACCCTGCAGCCGCTCAGCCTGCAGACGCAGACCGGTATCAACATTGCGATCGGCGTCAGCCAGTTTCAGCTGCGCAGCATTGAGAACTGACCGGCGCATCAAGCGGAGAGGCTTCCGGCCAATCTCGACCGTTTGCACTTCGATAAAAAGCCACTTGAGCTCAACTGCGCTTGAGGTTTTACAACTCGCCTGACTGAAACAGCGCGCATGGCCCCGCCGGAAAGCCCGACTGGCTTCTGGCGCCATGCGCCGGCATCGAGATATGCAAAGGCAGGGTAAAAGAATGACTGGAATCACCAGCAACAAGGTCGACTGGCGGGCATTGTGGGCAAGCGGCGACCTCGCGCGCTTCTGCTTCATCAGCCTCGGCATCCTGCTGCACGCCACCAACGAGACGATGGTGGCGACGGTCATGCCGGCCATGGTCGGGGACCTCGCCGGTGTGCAGTTCGTCGGCTGGTCGCTGGCCGTCTACGAGCTCGGCGCCATTGTCGCCGGCGCAGCGGCCGGGCGGCTGGTCAGCTATGTCGCTCTACGCTCCAACGTCACGGTCGCCGCCCTGCTCTATGCCGTGGGCGCACTGATCTGCGCCACCGCGCCGTCCATGCCGGTGTTTCTTGGCGGCCGTCTGGTCGAGGGTCTCGGCGGCGGTGCGCTGGTGTCGCTGGCCTTCGTCTCGGTCGAGCGGCTGTTTAACCGCAGCATCTGGCCACAGCTGTTCGGCATCATGTCGGCGATCTGGGGCGTCGCCGCCTTCAGCGGCCCGATGCTCGGCGCGATCATGGTCGAGCTCCTGTCCTGGCGCTGGGCCTTCGGCGTCTTCGTGCTGGGTGGCATCGCCATGGCATCGGCAAGCTTCATCGTCCTGAACACGCCGGAAGCGACGAAGCCGCAAGCCGCCGCCGGCACCTCGCCGCCCTTCCCCTTTGCAGCACTTGGCTGCCTCGCCATCGCCGTCGTGCTGATCGCCACCGCAGGCGTCGACGTCGCCTTGCTTCGATCGTCGCTGCTGCTGGTCCTCGGCCTCGCCGGCCTGGCGCTGTTCGTTTTCGTCGACGCCATGAAGCCGCAATCGCGACTGTTCCCGTCGGGCCTGTTCTCATGGCGCTCGCCGGTCGGCAGCGGCATGACCATGGTTGCCGCCTTCTCGGTGGCGACGGTCTCTTTTTCCATCTACGGGCCGCTTCTGCTTACCACGCTGCACGGCATCCCGATCCTGACCACAGGCTACATCATCGCCGCCGAATCGATCGCCTGGTCAATCCTGTCGATCGCCGTCGCCAATGCGCCGCTGCAGCGCGAACGGCAGATCGTCGTCATCGGCGCGCTGATGATTGCAGCCGGCCTCGCCGGTTTCGCCTATGCCATCCCCGCCGGCTCGATCCCGGTGATCCTGCTCTGCGCTTTGTTGCAAGGCGGTGGCTTCGGCGTGTCATGGCCCTTCCTGACCCGCATCATCGTTGCCTCGGCCCGCGACGGCGAGCAGACGATCGCCTCGGCCGCCGTGCCGACCATGCAGCGCATCGGCTACGCCGTGGGCGCCGCCATGGCCGGCATCATCGCCAATGCCAGCGGCTTTTCGGACGGGCTGAACCGCGAGGCAGCAGCGCACGTCGCCGGCTGGCTGTACCTGGCCTTCGTGCCACTTGGCATTGTCGGTTGCCTGGCGGCGTTGAAGATGGCTTTGGCGGCACGCCGGCCGCAATTGGCGACAGGCTGAGGGCACGGCGGATCGAGAATTTGGCGACAGCATTCCGCCGGCGCTGTCGGCGTCAAATGCCCTCGGCCACAAGGCTGCCTGCAAGACCATGGCCTGCCCGATTGCGGAACCGGCGGCCGCTCAGGCTTGCAAACGCTCGGCGATGAACGCGGCGAGCCGCGCCGCCACCTCGTCCTTGCCCATCTCAGGCCATTCCTCGACACCGTCCTTCGAGACGATGCGCACCTTGTTGCGGTCGCCGCCCATGACGCCGGTGGGGCCGACGCCGCTTTCACGCGAGACATCGTTAGCGACAATGAAATCGGCGCCCTTCTTCTTCAGCTTGGCCTCGGCGTTGGCAATCAGGTCCTGCGTCTCGGCGGCGAAGCCGACAACCAGCCCCGGCCGTTGCCCTTGATGACCAACACTGGCGAGAATGTCGGGGTTTTCGATCATCTGCAGCGCCGGTGGGCCTTGGCCCGCCACCTTCTTGATCTTCTCGCCGGCCGTGCCAGCGGTGCGCCAGTCGGCGACGGCAGCTACGAAGACCGCGGCGTCCGCCGGCAACAATTGCTCGACGGCCGCTTTCATCTCGGCCGCGGTCTCCACATGCGTCGTCACAACGCCGGCCGGATCGGCAATGCTGACCGGACCGGAGA
The DNA here is from genome assembly GCF_040320205.1 of Mesorhizobium sp. M0761. Taxonomy (NCBI): domain Bacteria; kingdom Pseudomonadati; phylum Pseudomonadota; class Alphaproteobacteria; order Hyphomicrobiales; family Phyllobacteriaceae; genus Mesorhizobium; species Mesorhizobium sp. M0761. Next base: position 58,385 of record NZ_JAMYPF010000001.1, on the reverse strand, counting down.
CCAGGCGTACATCCGCGCCCAGTCTTGCCAGCGCTGCCGCAATCGCATGGCCCTGCTTGCCCGAAGAGCGGTTGGCGATGTAGCGCACCGGGTCGATCGGCTCATGCGTCGGCCCCGAGGTGACGATGATCCTGCGGCCGGCCAGCGGCTTCGGCCTGCTGTCGAGCAGTGCCTCGATCACTGCCACGATCTCCAGCGGCTCGGCCATGCGGCCCTCGCCCGCCTCGTTGCTTTCCGCCATCTCGCCCTTGGCCGGGCCGACGAAGGCGATGCCATCCTTGGCGAGCGTCGCCCGGTTGCGGCTCGTCGCGGCATGCGACCACATTTTCGGGTTCATCGCCGGCGCCATCAGCACCTTCTTGTCGGTGGCGAGCAGCACCGTCGAGGCCAGATCGTTGGCATGGCCGTTGGCGAGCTTGGCCATCAGATCGGCAGTGGCCGGCGCCACTACCAGAAGGTCGGCCTCGCGCGACAGGCGGATATGGCCGACATCGTGCTCGTCATTGCGGTCGAACAATTCGCTGAAGACATGGTCGGCCGAAAGCGCGCCGACCGAAAGCGTGGTGACGAACTCCTGCGCCGCCGATGTCATCACGACGCGCACCGCCGCACCGCGCTCGCGCAGCCGGCGGATCAGGTCCAGCGCCTTGTAGGCGGCGATGCCGCCGCCGATGATCAGCAGGATGCGCTTGCGGTCGAGGGTTTTGTGCGTTTTTGTGGATTGACCTCGCTCGGGCAGATCGATGTCAAAACCTCCATGAGGCTCAACCAAGCGGCGGATTGTTGCATAGAGGGTTTCGCTCTCGGGCATGCCGGCTTCCGCCGACAGCACGCTTTTGGCAAGCGCATCACGCGCCTCTTCCTCCATCGACACCCCGCGCGCCGCAGCGCGCTCACGCAATTTCTGCTTCACGTCGTCAGCTAGATTGCGGACAGTAATGGTGCCCATGACTTGCTCCGCGACATCAATAGCGCGACTGCAACGCTAGCACCACCGTTGCTAGCGTTGCAAGCGATCAGAGCAGCTTCCACGCGATGTAAACCAGCGTCAGCGCGATCACCCACAGCGCCAGCCGGCCCGAGCGGGTGTAACGGGCTTCGGCCTTGCCGATGGCGCGCGATGTCGCCTCGTCGAAGCGGAGGCCGTGCTCCGCCATAAAATCGATCTCGCGCGACAGCCGCTCGGTGCGGGCGGCAAGATCGGGCGCCTGGCGGGCCAGCGCCAGCAGCGCCTTGGCGCCGTCGCGCGCGTCCATCAGCAGGCCGCTCGGCCCGAGATTGCCGGCGATCCACTGGCCGACCACCGGCTCGGCCGTCTTCCACATGTTGAAGGCCGGGTCGAGCGTACGCGCGACGCCCTCCACCACCACCATGGTCTTCTGCAATAGGATCAGTTCCGACCGCGTGGCCATATCGAACAATTCGGTGACCTCGAACAGCAGCGTCAAAAGCTTGGCCATCGAAATGGTCTCGGCCGGCTGGCCGTGGATCGGCTCGCCGATGGCGCGGATCGCCTGCGCGAAAGCCGCGACATTGTGCTGGCGCGGCACGTAGCCGGCCTCGAAATGCACCTCGGCGACGCGCAGATAGTCGCGCGTGATGAAGCCGTAGAGGATTTCGGCGAGGAACCGGCGCTCCTTCTTGCCGAGCCGTCCGGCAATGCCGAGATCGACGGCGACGATATTGCCATTGGCCTCGACGAACAGATTGCCTGGATGCATGTCGGCATGGAAGAAGCCGTCCCGCAGCGTGTGACGCAGGAACGACTGGATCAGGTTGGTGGCGATCGCCTTCAGCTCGTGGCCCGCCGCAGCGAGGCCGGCGATGTCGTTCATCTTGACGCCGTCGACCCATTCCATGGTCAGCACATCGCGCCCGGTGCGCTCCCAGTCGACCGACGGCACGCGGAAGCCCGGGTCATCCTTGGTGTTTTCGCCAAGTTCCGAAAGCGCTGCCGCCTCGAGCCTCAGATCCATCTCGATCTTGGTGGTTTGCGCCAGCGTCTCGGTCACCTCGACGGGCCGCAGCCGGCGCGACGACGGGATGTATTTCTCCTGCAGCCGGGCGGCGAGGAAATAGCTTTCGAGGTCCTGGAAGAAGCGGCGGCGCACGCCAGGCCGGATCACCTTCACCGCCACCTTGGTATCGACACCGTCATGCATGGCCTGCGCGGGATGGACCTGGGCGATGGAGGCCGCCGCGACCGGCCCGCCGAACTGCGTATAGAGTTCGCCGATCTTGCGCCCGAGCGAGCCCTCGATCGCCGCCACCGCTTCCGCCTGCGAAAAAGTGTGCATCTTGTCCTGCAGCATGGCGAGGTCGAGCGCCATGTCGTTGCCGACGACATCGGGCCGCGTCGCCAGGAACTGGCCGAGCTTGACGTAGGAGGGTCCGAGCCGGACCACCGCCTTGGCCAGCCGGTCGCTGCGCTCATAAGCGAGTGCGCGGCGGCGGGTGAAGAGCCGGGCCATGCGCCAGCCGAATTTCGGCAGGCCGCCGAGTTCGTCGCCCGGCAAAGCTGCGATCACGCCTTCGCGAACCAGCACCCAGCCGGCCCGTGCGAGCCGAAAGGCGGCGCCGACGCTGCTCATCGCCTACCCTGCTGCTGCAAACTGTGGTGCCTCAAAGCTTCCAGCCCGAATGCAGGGCGGCAATGCCGCCGGAATAGTTGCGGAACGACACGCGCTCGAAGCCCGCGCGGGTGATCATGGCAGCAAAGTTCTGCTGATTGGGAAATTTGCGGATCGATTCGACCAGGTAGGAATAGGGTTCGCCCTCGCCCGTCACCATCTTGCCAATCTGCGGAATGGCGTTGAACGACCAGGCTTCGTAGACCTTGTCCAGCAGCGGCATCTCGACCTCGGAAAACTCCAGGCACAGGAACCGTCCGCCAGGCTTCAGCACGCGAAAGGCTTCCGTCAGCGCGACATCGATGCGCGGCACGTTGCGGATGCCGAATGCGATGGTGTAGGCGTCGAAGGTGCTATCGGTGAAAGGCAGTTCCTCGGCATTGGCCTCGACGAAATCGGTGTTGCCGGACAGGCCCTTTTTCTCCGCGCGGTCACGGCCGACACTGAGCATCGAGCCGTTGATGTCGAGCACCGTGGCATGCGCGTTGCCATGGCTGGCGTCGACGATGCGGAAGGCGATGTCGCCGGTGCCGCCGGCCACGTCGAGCACTTTCCAGCCCGGACGTTTCGGCGGATTGAGCCATGTCACCATGGCATCCTTCCACAGCCGGTGCAGCCCGGCCGACATCAGGTCGTTCATCAGGTCGTAGCGCTTCGCCACCTTGTGGAAAACCTCATTAACCAGAGGCTGCTTGTCGCCTGGCCCTACCTTCTTGAAACCATAGGAGGTTTCCATGCCGCCCGCGGCCGTGGTTCTCTCAACTGACATTATTTTGATCCGTCATAAAACCGGCGGGACCATAGCCGATCGATGGTGCGGGCGCTATTGTTTAAGGCGCGGTGTTCGGCCGCGCTTCCAGGTGGTGGGCTTTACGGCCTGGACTGATGAGACGGGATAACTGCATGCCTTTGAAAGCGGAACTGCACTGCCACATCGAGGGGGCAGCGGCGCCCGAACTCGTCGTCCGCCAGGCGCAGAAATACGGCAAGGACACCTCGCTTTATATCCAGAACGGCTCGTTCGTCTGGCACGACTTCACCTCTTTCCTCGCGGCTTACGACTTTTCCGCCGACCTGTTCCGCTCCGAGGAGGATTATGCCCGCCTCGCCGACCATTATCTGACCAGCCTTGCCCGCGACGGCGCCATCTATTCCGAGGTCTTCACCTCGCCCGACCATGCCGTCAGGGCCGGCCTGTCGCCCAAGGCCTACACCGATGCGCTCGGCGAAGGCATGCTGCGCGCCAAAGCCAAGACCGGCATAGAGGGCCGCATGATCGTCACCGGCGTACGCCATGTCGGCGTCGAATCGATCGAGCAGGCGGCGCGTTTTGCGGCGCGCTGCGGAAATCCGCTGGTCACCGGCTTCGGCGTCGCCGGCGATGAACGCATGGGCGAGATGGAGGATTATGTCAGGGCCTTCGAGATCGCCCGTGAAGCGGGTCTTGGCATCACCATCCATGCCGGCGAGTTGACCGGCTGGGAGACGGTGCAGGCCGCACTCGACCACATCCGCCCCTCGCGCATCGGCCATGGCGTGCGCGCCATCGAAAATCCCGACCTGGTGCGCCGCATCGCCGATGAGGGCATCGTGCTTGAATGCTGCCCCGGCTCCAACATCGCGCTCAAAGTCTACGACAGTTTCGCCGATCACCCTTTCCCCGCCCTGCAGGCGGCCGGCTGCAAGGTGACCCTGAATTCCGACGACCCACCCTATTTCTGGACCTCGCTGAAGCGCGAATACGACATCGCCGCCGAGCACTTCGCCATGAACGAAAAGGCGCTGGCCGCCATCACCCGAACCGCGATCGAGGCGGCTTTCGTCGACAGGAAGACGAAAAGCGCGCTGCTTGCCCGGCTCGATGCGAAGAGGTGACTGGTGATATGGTTTGCCGGCTCTTCGGCCTGTCAACCGCAATGATCGATCCATCGGGACTCGCAAACCTGCTCACTATTCACTATTCACTATTCACCATTCACTGGAGCAACCCATGCAGGGCGTCACCGTCGTCGACCACCCGCTTGTCCAGCACAAGCTCACCATCATGCGCAAGAAGGAGACGTCGACCGCCGGTTTCCGGCGGCTGCTGCGCGAGATCTCGCTGCTGCTCGGCTACGAGGTCACCCGCAACCTCGAACTGACGACGACGACCATCGAAACGCCGATGGAAACCATGGAAGCGCCGACGCTGGAGGGCAAGAAGCTGGTCTTCGCCTCGGTGCTGCGCGCCGGCAATGGCCTGCTCGAAGGCCTGCTCGACTTGGTCCCGGCGGCCCGCGTCGCGCATGTCGGCCTCTACCGCGATCACGAAACGCTGGAGGCGGTGGAATATTTCTTCAAGGCGCCGAGCGATCTCGCCGACCGGCTGGTGATCGTTGTCGATCCGATGCTGGCGACCGCGAACTCGGCCATCGCGGCCATCGACAAGCTGAAGGAGCGCGGCGCCACCAACATCCGCTTCCTTTGCCTGCTGGCGGCGCCAGAAGGCATCGAGCGCTTCACCAAGGCGCATCCGGATGTCCCGGTCTTTACCGCTTCCATCGACCGCCAGCTCAACGAGAAGGGCTACATCATGCCCGGCCTCGGCGATGCCGGCGACCGCATGTACGGAACCAAATGACGGCGGCTGGCAAGGCCAGCTGACATCCAGTCGTTTACCGCCCGTTTACGCAAAGCCGCGGTTTCGGGTTGGCGTTAAAGCGGCACACACCATACGTGGGCAAGAATGGGCCTTCACGAAGGTCCATTCATGCTGCGCAAGCTTGTCATTCTGGGCGTGTTCGCCGGAACGTCGGCATCGATCCCGATCGTCTATCAGTCGAATCCGCAGATTCTCGACAACCTGTTGAAGTCGACCGTCGCCGGCAAGCCGTCCGCGCAGCCTCAGCCCGAACTGAACATGGCCTCGGTTCCCGGCAAGCCGGCCGCACCGCTGCCCACTGGGCGCAAAGTATTGGTGGCGGCTGACGAGCGCGGCCATTTCACCTCCGCCTTCAAGCTCAACGGCCGCCAGGTCGACGGCATGATCGACACCGGCGCCACTTTGGTCGCCATCAACACCTCGACGGCGCGCCGCATCGGCATCTCGCTCAACCCGTCGGACTTCAACCAGCAGGTCAACACCGCCAATGGCGCGATCAGGGCCGCCGTGGTCAACATCGATCGCCTGCAGATCGGCAAGATCAGCGTCGACAACGTCCAGGCGGTAGTGCTCGACGACAAGGCTCTGCGCACCAACCTCATTGGCATGAGCTTTTTGCAGCGGCTGGCAAAATACCAGGTCGAAAACGGCACACTGTTGCTGGTGCAGTAGCGCGTTCCGCTACCCGCGCGGCAGCACGCGCCGGATGACAGTCTTGTCGGCGGCTGGTTTCGACGCCCCGATCGTATAGGCCGAAAGCACGGCGGCTGCGGCCGCTTCGGCCTCCACTTGCGTGCGGGCGTGGACCAGCGCCAGCGGCTCGCCGGCCCGCACCTCGGCGCCGAGCGGCAGCAGCCTGGTGATGCCGACCGCATGGTCGATCCTGTCGTCCGGCCGCGTGCGCCCGCCACCGAGCCCGACCACGGCAAGGCCGATATCGCGGGTGGCAATAGCGGTGGCAAAACCGTTGCCTGTCGCCTTGACCGCAAACTCCACCGCCGCTTTCGGCAGGTATTTTTCCGGCTTCTCGACGAAATCGGCGGGACCGCCAAGGGCTGCGACCATACGCGCGAAGGCGGCTGCCGCGCGGCCGCCGGCCAGCGTCTCGGCCGCGCGCCTGAGACCGTCCTGATTGGACGACGCCAGCCCTGCCGATTGCAGCATCTCGGCGGCCAGCGCCAGCGTCACATCCTCCAGTCGCTTGTCGCGGAACCTTCCGGTGAGGAAATCGACGGCGTTGCGCACCTCGACCGCGTTGCCGGCCGCCGACGCCAGCGGCTCGTTCATACCGGTGACCAGCGCCGAGGCCTTCAGGCCGGCGCCGTTGGCGATCTCGACCAGGCTGTTGGCCAGTGCTGTCGCGTCGCGCGACTTCTCCATGAAGGCGCCATTGCCGACCTTGACGTCGAGCACCAGCGACCGCAGGCCGGCCGCGAGTTTCTTCGACAGGATAGAGGCAGTGATCAGCGGCACCGATTCCACCGTTCCGGTCACATCGCGGATCGCATAGAGGCGACGGTCGGCGGGCGCGAGATCGGCGGTCTGTCCGATGATGGCACAGCCGGTCTCGAGCACCGTCTTGCGGAAGCGCGCGATATCCGGCTGGCTGATATAGCCCGGGATGGCGTCCATCTTGTCCAGCGTGCCGCCGGTATGCCCAAGGCCCCTGCCGGAGATCATCGGCACATAGGCGCCGCAAGCGGCGACGATCGGCGCCAGCATCAGCGAGACATTGTCGCCGACGCCGCCGGTCGAATGTTTGTCGGTGACCGGACCCGGCAGGTCCGACCAGTCGAGCACATCGCCGGAATCGCGCATGGCGAGCGTCAGCGCCACCGCCTCGTCGCGGTTCATGCCGTTGAAGAACACCGCCATGGCAAAGGCGCCGACCTGGCCGTCCGAGACGCTGCCCGAAGTGACGCCGGCGACAAAGGCCGAAATCTCCTGCGCGGACAGTTTCTGGCCGTCGCGCTTGCGGCGGATGATTTCCTGCGGAAGCATCAGGTGCCCTTTGGCTCCGGCAACCCATCCTGGAACACATGCGCAAGGATCGTCGCCAGCCGTGCGCCGCCGATCGGCGCCATGTCCTTGGTCTCCTGGTGCGACAGTTCCGCCCCGGTCATCCCGGCGGCGAGATTGGTGATCACCGAACAGGCGGCTACGCGAAGCCCAAAGAAGCGGGCGAGAATGACCTCCGGTACGGTCGACATCCCTACCGCTTTGGCGCCCATGACGCGGGCCATGCGGATTTCAGCAGGGGTTTCGAAACACGGACCGGAAAACCACATATAGACGCCCTTGTGCAGCGCCGTCCCTGTCGCCTTCGCCGCCCGTTCGATCGCCGCGCGCAGGCCGGCATCATAGGCTTCGGTCAGGCCGACGAAGCGGCGGTCGCTAGGCTCGCCGATCAGCGGGTTGGAGCCGGAGAAATTGATGTGGTCGGTGATCAGCATCACCGATCCAGGCAGCATGTCGGGATCGACCGAGCCGGCGGCATTGGTAAGGATCAGCTTGGTGATGCCGATGCCGGCAAGCACCTCCAGCGCCGGCCGCATCGCCGCAGCAACGCCGTGCTCGTAATAATGGGCGCGGCCGGACAGCATCAGCACCGGCGTGCCGGCGAAAAGCCCCGCGACCACCTCGCCGGCATGGCCAGTCACCCCGCTGCGGGGGAAACCCGGCAGGTCGGCATAAGAGATGCGCACGGCATTTTCGACCTGGTCGACAAGCCCGCCAAGGCCCGACCCCAGCACCATCGCCGTTGTCGGCGCCAACCCGTCCAGCCTTTCAACGAGGTGGTCCAGAGCTTCCTTCATATCAGCCAACTCTCACTTCAAAATGTCGCCACGAAACCCGTAGGGCAGCATGTCGCCCATGGTCACGGTCTCGACCACGCCGGTGTTGTCGCAAAGATAGAGCTTTGTGTCCGGCCGGCAGAATTCCGCCAGCCTTTGCCGGCAGCCGCCACAGGGCGAGCATTTGGCCATGCGCGAGGCAATGACGGCGATTTCCACAATCTTGCCGCCGCCGCCCATGATGTAATGGCCGAGCGCCGTGGTCTCGGCGCACCAGCCTTCCGGATAGGACGCGACCTCGATGTTGGCGCCGGTGAAGACACGGCCGTCTTCGGTGCGCAACGCCGCACCCACCGGAAACTTCGAATAGGGCGCGTAGGCCTTGGCCATGGCCTCCTGCGCGGCTTCGAACAGATCATGCGACATCTAGACGTTCTCTCCGACGATCGTGGTCAAAACCCGGCCATTTGCGTTTTCCTGGCGCCTTTCGAGCACCAGCCGCATGTTCGACACAGTGCTCCTGGGCGCCCGGATCAACGTTCCTTGACATAAGGCACGCCGCCGGCGCGCGGCGGGATCGCCTTGCCGATGAAGCCGGCAAGCAGGATCACGGTCAGCACATAGGGCAGCGCCTGCATGAACTGCACCGGCACCTTGCCGATCAACGGCAGCGGCGAACCCTGTAGGCGGATCGCCGCCGCGTCGAGGAAGCCGAACAGAAGACAGGCGAACATGGCGTTCACCGGTCGCCATTTGGCAAAGATCAGCGCCGCCAGTGCGATGTAGCCCTTGCCCGCGGTCATGTCCTTCACGAAGCCGCCATTCTGCACCATCGAGAGGTAGGCGCCGGCAATGCCGGTCAGCACACCGGTGCAGATCAGCGCCCGGTAGCGCAGCCAGGCGACCGAGATGCCGGCGGTGTCGACGGCGGCCGGGTTCTCGCCGACGGCGCGCAGGCGCAGGCCGAAGCGGGTGCGAAACAACACCCACCAGGTGAACGGCACCATAGCGAAAGCGAGATACACCAGAATCGAATGGCCCGAGAGCAGCTCGGAATAGATCGGCCCGATGATGGGCACATCATGGATCGCGGCAGCACCTGGCAGAGTGATGGCCTCGAAACGCTCGCCCGGCTGCAGCGCCGGCGTGCGCCCGCCCTGCTGGAACCAGGCCTGGCCCAGAATGATGGTCGAGCCGGCGGCGACGAAGTTGATGGCCACACCGGAGACGATCTGGTTGCCGCGATGGGTGATCGAGGCGAAGCCGTGCACCAGGGCAAAGGCGACCGACATCACGATCGCCATGCCGAGACCGAGGAAGGCCGAATGGAAGACCGAAGCGGCGGCCGCACCTGCAAAGGCGCCGACCAGCATCTTGCCTTCCAGCCCGATGTCGAAAACGCCTGCGCGTTCCGAATAGAGGCCGGCGAGGCAAGCGAGCAGCAGCGGCACCGACAGGCGTATGGTCGAGTCCAGGATCTGCACGATGGCGATGAAGACATCCATCTCAGGCGCCCTTCCCTTTGACCGCTTCGATGCCGACCGACCTTGGACTGAACGAGGCGAACAGCGCCTGGACGTAGGGCCGGAACATGTGCTCCAGCGCACCGGCAAACAGGATGACCAGGCCTTGGATGATGACGATCATGTCGCGGGAAATCGCCGGCATTTCGAAGGCAAGTTCGGCGCCGCCCTGGTAGAGCATGCCAAACAGGATCGCCGCCAGCACGATGCCGACCGGATGCAGACGGCCCATCAGCGCCACGGCAATGCCGACGAAGCCGGCGCCGGAGACGAAATCGATCGCCACATTGTGCTGGTCGCCCATCACCGGGTTCAGCGTCATCATGCCGGCCAGCGCGCCCGAAATCATCATCGCGATAATGATGATGCGGGTCTCCGAAATGCCGGCATAGCGCGCCGCTTTCGGGCTGTGGCCATAGGTGCGCATCTCGTAGCCGAGCTTGGTGCGCCAGATCAGCAGCCAGACCAGGAATGCCATGAGCAGCGCCAGCAGGAAGCAGATGTTGAACGGCGCCGAGCGGATCTTGGCGCCGAACAGTTCGATGATCCAGTTGAGTTTGGGCAGTTCGGCGCCGGCGAGGAAGTTGCGCGTCTGCGGCGCCTGCGACGCCGCCGGCTTCAACGGCCCAACCAGGAGGTAGACCATGATCGAGGCCGCGATGAAGTTGAACATGATGGTGGTGATGACGATGTGCGACCCGCGCTTGGCCTGCAGATAGGCCGGGATCAGCGCCCACAGCGCACCGACGGCGGCTCCGGCGACGATCGCCAGCGGAAAGGTCAGCCACCACGGCAGCACAGTGTCGAAGGCGAGGCAGACCACGCCCACGCCAAGGCCGGCAATATAGGCCTGGCCCTCGGTCCCGATGTTGAACAGGCCGCAATGCGCGGCCACCGCCACAGACAGGCCGGTGAAGATGAAGGTGGTGGCATAGAACAGCGTGAAGGCAATGCCGGTTCCCTTGCCGAAAGCGCCCTCGACCAGGATGACGGCGGCACGAAACGGGTTTTCGCCGACCAGCATGACGACGAAACCGGCAACGATGAAGGCCACTGACAGATTGATCAGCGGGATCAGCCCATAATCGGCCCAGGCCGGCAGCTTGGCGTAAGGCGTGCTCACTCTGCCGCCTCCTGGCGATCGACGCCTGCCATCAGCAGACCAAGCTCGCCTTCGGTCGCCTCCGGGCCGCGTTCGCCGACGATGCGCCCGGCAAACATCACCAGGATGCGGTCGGACAGCGAACGGATCTCGTCGAGCTCGACCGACACCACCAGCACCGCCTTGCCCTGGTCGCGCATGGCAATCAGCCGCTTGTGGATGAATTCTATGGCGCCGACATCGACGCCGCGTGTCGGCTGGCCGACGATCAGAACACCGGGGTCCTGCTCCATTTCTCGCGCCAGCACGATCTTCTGCTGGTTGCCGCCGGAGAAATTCGCCGTTTTCAGACGCGGATTGCCGGGCCGGATGTCATATTTCTCGATCTTGTCCTTGGCATCAGCCATGATGGCGTCGATGTTGAGGAACGGCCCTTTCAGGTAGCGCGGGTCGTCATGGTAGCCGAGGATCGAATTCTCGTTCTCCTCGAAGGCCAGCACCAGGCCGACATGATGGCGGTCCTCCGGCACATGGGCGAGCCCACGGTCGCGCAACTCGCCGGGATCGGCGGCCCCGGTCAGGTCGATCGGCTTGCCATCGAGCATCACCGAGCCGGAAACTGCGCGCCTGATGCCGGAAATCGCCTCGAGCAGTTCGGACTGGCCGTTGCCGGCGACACCGGCAATGCCGACGATCTCGCCGGCGTGGATATCGAAGGAGATGTCGTCGACCATGGTGACGCCGCGCTGGTCTTTCACCGTCAGGTTCTTGACGGCCAGCTTGACCGCGCCGGCCTCCGTCTCGCCCTTTTCGACCCGCAGCAGCACGCGCCGCCCAACCATCAGTTCGGCCAGTTCGCCGACTGTCGTCTTGCTGGTCTCGCGCGTCGCCACCATCGTGCCCTGGCGCATGACCGAGACATTGTCGGTGATGGCCATGATCTCGCGCAGCTTGTGGGTGATCAGCACCACCGTTTTCCCCTGGTCTTTCAATTGCCTGAGGATGCGAAACAGATGGTCGGCCTCGGCCGGCGTCAACACGCCCGTCGGCTCGTCGAGAATCAGGATCTCGGCGCCGCGATAAAGCGCCTTCAGGATTTCGACACGCTGCTGCAGGCCGACCGGCAATTCCTCGATGATGGCGTCGGGATCGACTTCCAGCCCGTATTCGCGCTCGAGCCGCTCCAGTTCGGAGCGCGCCTTGGCGATGCTCTTTTTCAACAGCGCATCGCTTTCGGCGCCGAGGATGATGTTTTCCAGCACGGTGAAATTGTCGACCAGCATGAAGTGCTGGTGCACCATGCCGATGCCGAGCGCGATGGCGTCGTTGGAGGTCTTGATCGACGCCGCCTTGCCGCCGACACGGATCTCGCCGCTGTCGGCCTGGTAGAAGCCGTAGAGGATCGACATCAGCGTCGACTTGCCGGCGCCGTTCTCGCCGACGATGCCGTGGATGGTGCCGCGTGCGATCTCCAGATTGATGTCGCGATTGGCGCGAACGGCGCCAAAACTCTTGTTGATGCCGATCAGTTCGATTGCGGCTTGCGCCATGCAGCCTGTCCCACTCTTATTTTTTTATCGCTTGGTCAAAACGCCTAGCATGATGCCCCACCCGTGCCAATTGGCGGCGCAGTGGCCACTCTCGACAAATCCCGGTGCGCTTGTCAATTTCGAACGTGGCCGCAGACCTTCACATTCACTAATATGCAAGGCTCGACAGTCGCATCATGCTGCACTGCGTGCACCAGGACCTGGGGAGTTTCGAATGATCATGCCTGTCGACCGGCTGACGACGCTGGAAATCCGCGCCGCCGAGCAGGAAAAGACGATCGAGGAACTGTCGGGCCAGATCGCCGAACAGTGGACGGTCATCGAGCGCATGCAGCGCAAGCTGGATGCGCTGACCGGGCGCTTCATGGCGCTGGAGGAACAATCGGCACCCGACGTGCCGATAACCAAACCGCCGCACTGGTAGCAAGGAGAAGCCGATGGCCGGTGAAAGCGATCGCGTTACGCGGGCGGGCGACTATGTGCTTGGCCTGATGAACGATCGCGACCGCGAGCGTGCCGAGCGAGACCTGGCGATCGATCCCGCCTTCCGCGACACGGTGATGCGGCTGGCCGAGCGCATGCATGTCTTCGACGGCACGGGGCGGCCCTCGGGCGACGACGATCGCTGGCGGCTGATCTCGCAACGCATCGCCGAACTGCCGCAGATGCGTGTGGTCGGCCAGGACGAAGCGACGCCGGCGCTCGGCAGACTGGAGCGGAAGCCCTATGGCGTCGGCGTGCATTCGCTCGGTGCCCGACGCGGCGCCGTCATCGCCATCGCGCTGATCGTGGTGTTTGCGCTGGGTTATCTCTTGGGCTTGTTGTCGACCGGCGGTGCGCTTCTGCCCTGACGTCCAAGGCAATCGCATATGGACTTGCGAAGAAGGACCCGCAACGCCGAAACTGCCGATCTCCCCCCTTGCGGGGGAGATGGCCGGCAGGCCAGAGGGGGTGTGAAGGATCGCCAACCTGATTGGCCGTTAGGCCGAGGGACAGCCCCCCCTCTGCCTTGCCAGGCATCTCCCCCGCAAGGGGGGAGACCGGACGTCGCCGAGACCTCCGCCAATCCTCAACGTCCTTTAAAGCCCTCAAACAAAACCGCCGGGCTTTTACCCGGCGGTTCGTAAGCGAATTCTTATCAATCAATACGGGCAGGCGTTGTCGGCGGTATAGTCGTGCACCTGGATCGTGCCGGCGATGATGTCGGCCTTGGCCTTTTCGACGGCAGCCTTCATCTCGTCGGTGACCAGCGCCTTGTTGTTGTCGTCCATGGCGTAGTCGACGCCGCCTTCCTTGAGGCCGAGATTTTGCAGGCCGCCCTTGAAGGTGCCGTTCTTGCCGTCCATGAAGGCGGTGTAGACCGCAACGTCGACGCGCTTCAGCATTGAGGTCAGCACCTTGCCGGGCTGCAGGCCGTTCTGGTTGGAATCGACGCCGATGCCGAGCTTGCCGGCATCCGCCGCCGCCTGCAGCACGCCGACGCCGGTGCCGCCGGCCGCGGCATAGACGACGTCGGAGCCCTGGTCGATTTGCGTCTTGGCAATTTCGCCGCCCTTGGCCGGATCGTTCCACGCCGCGGGCGTGTCACCGGTCATGTTCTGGATGACATCGGTCGCACCGGCCGCCTTGGCGCCGCCGACATAGCCGCATTCGAACTTGCGGATCAGCGGAATGTCCATGCCGCCGATGAAGGAGACCTTCTTGGACTTCGAGGCCATCGCCGCCAGGATGCCGACAAGATAGGAGCCTTCGTTTTCCTTGAACACAAGCGAACGGACATTGGGCATATCGACGGCATCGTCGATGATGGCGAAGTTGAGATCGGGATATTCCTTCGCGACCACCTTCAGCGCATCCTCCCAGGCAAAGCCGGCCATGACGATCGGGTTGCGGCCGTCCTCGGCGAAGCGGCGCAGCGCCTGCTCGCGTTGCGAGGCGTTCGACACTTCGAACTCGACATAGGCGGTGCCGGTCTCGGTCTTGAACTTTTCGGCGCCGTGATAGGCAGCCTCGTTGAAGGATTTGTCGAACTTGCCGCCGAGATCGTAGAGGATGGCCGGCTGGACATCCGCGGCGAAAGCCGGAAGAACCATTGCGGTTGCGGCCAGGAGGCCGAGAACGATACGTTTCATGTGATCCACACCCTGTCGGTTATTTTTTTCCGTTACGCGCCGCCCGTCTGCCCGGTTCTCCGGCAGGCATGCGGCATCAGCCAGGAGTGTACTCCCCTCCCGCTCAAGGCAATCTGGCACGGCCCGAAACAAAATTCACGCGGAATTTTGACCTTTTGGAAAAGCATGCCCCCCGTTGGAAAAACATGCCCAATGCGGTGACAGCTGTGGACGATTGCCGCGTTCTCGTCGCAAGTCCGCTGGGACACCCCATCAGCCCGGCGCGAATTCTCCGCCGCGCCGCCGGCGCCGGTAGCCGACCGCATAGAGGATGAAGGCAAGCACCGCGAACACGGCAAACCCCGGCTGGGCAAGCACCCAGGCGATGCCGCCATCCCATATCATCGGATTGACCTTGGCGCGCACGAAGGTCTCGAAGGCCGCGCGGGTGTCGGGCGAAACCGCCAGCCAGCTCGAATTCAGCGGCGTCATGACCAATGTGGAAGCCGCCACCGAGCGCGTCGCGTCGAGCACGGCCATGATGACGGCGACCGAGAGTGCGATCATGGCCGCGAGGCGAAACAAAAAACGCAACATCGAAATCTTCCCCAGTCCTCAAGTTCCTCCCGAGGACCTTCCGGTCAAGGCGAGGAATAGAATGCGCACGCCCGGCGTGCAATCACCATACACGAATTTGAAGCCTATCGCCCGCCTATATGGCCACCTTTCGGCTCCGCCGATGGACGAGCCAGATGCCGAGGACGCCGCCGCCAATGGCCCCGACCACCAGCCCGGCAAGGCCGATGAACACCGCGAAGTAGCCGCAGCCGCCTTCGAAACAGCTGATGTCGGTGGCTTCGGCGATCCCCGCGCCGAGCGCGAAGCCGGCGACGGCGCCGACGACGGCGCCGAGGGTGATGCCGGCCAGCGCGGCGACGATCGAACTAAAGGCTGACGGTGCCTGCGCTTCCGGCCTTGCATAAAAGGCCTTGGCCTCGTCGCCGCGGCGCAGCAGGTAAATGCAAAACAGGCCGATGACGATTTCGGTGGCGGCGATCGCAAGCTCCCTGGCGGAGACGGTGAAATCGGGCACGGTCAGCGCATAGACCTGCTCGGCCAGCCGCCAGGCGATGGTGGTGATCTGCCAGATGGTGAAATGACGCGGAAAGCGCGCGGAACGGCTTAAGGCGAGGCCGAGCAGATAAAGCCCCCACACGATGGTGACGATGTCGAAGGCCAGTCCGCCAAGCACGAAATAGAAGACCCTGTCCGGCAGGCCGGAACTCTCGAACAGCCACCGCGCCGAGACCAGCCAGTAGACCGACCATGCCATGACGAAGAGGAGCCAGACCACGGGCACGAAGGACAGCCCGCTGTCCGGAGGCCCTGCGGGCGTCAGCCCGCCTGGCATGCCTCCGGCCGGCGTTCCGCTGGCCGGCTGTTCATTGCTCGATGTCATGTCTGGACGTTGCCCCCGCAAAGCCTCCGCCGCACTCGACAGGTGGCGAGGGGCGAAGTCAAGCACGGCCGGCCCTGCCGCCTTGCCCGTGCACACCATTCAGAGCCGAAGCGCCTTAGAAGCGGAGGCGTTCAACGCCCCGTGAAACGATGCGTGGACGGCAAAGCGAATAGACTGCCGTTATGGCTTGGCATTCGGCGCCGGATCGACTAGATGAGCCCCGCGCCTGTTTGATTGACGGGCGCCGGGAAGGGCATCCGCTGGTTGGCGGTGTCCATCAAGCGGGTCTTCCCGCAAATCCCAAAGGGATGCATCTCCCCAACCCGCATGGCAAAACCGGCCGGCGCGAATGCAAGGACGGAGAGGTGGCCGAGTGGTTGAAGGCGCACGCCTGGAAAGTGTGTTTACGGGAGACCGTAACGCGGGTTCGAATCCCGCTCTCTCCGCCATTTTTCCAAAATAGCCAAATAAAATCAACACGTTAGAAAAACGTCGGCTATGGCCCCACATTCCTACCCACATAGGCATATTTTCCTATTTCTATATGCGCGACGCCGATGGCTGCTTAGGCGTCTTGAGTGCAAATTCAGGTCCCTGTCCGGGCGCTCGTACTATTCCAGGATTCCGCTGATGAGGTGGGTTGGCACGCTTGGCCATATCTTGATAGCGCGCGAATACGTTTGGTCGTCATGGTGAAACATCGGCCGCAGGTCTTTTATGAAGCGCGGTTCGTATAGTCCGAACTCGCTTGCCTCCCAAGCCTGTCCGATGGAACTCACCACGCAATCGGCAATCTGCAACCCGCGCAACTCTTCGTTCGGCTTTATGAAGATGCCCTTGTTGCGAAGGAAGCTCCACTCCATCCGGTCCTCCTTCACGAACGGGCTGGAGATGACGCGTTCAAGGTACTCGTTTAGGTTTTCGACGGTTAGTCCGCGCCGGCTCGACAGGTACACGTGCATTTCATCGTACATGCCATGATCGCGACACCAAATTGTAGCCTTTTCCAGCAGGAAGCGGAGAGCATAGAAATACAGAAAGTAGCGTTTACGGAAGTTATCAGGCTTCAGGATGCCGGGCTTGTAGATGGCTACGGCCATCGCTCGCATCCCGGTGTCTCGCATCGCGTCAATGAAGCCAAGGCGGACGTTGTGGCTGGCCTTCTGAAAATGGAAATGCCAATTTGGCGCTCGGTGCTTTGATTTGAACGCGTCATAAGCAAGTTTCGTAGCTTCAAAGACGATGTGATCGCGCTGTATGACGCCGCCGACTATTAACCAGTCTGATGAGGTAGCGCTAAACCCCTCTTCTCCGCTTTCATCGACATAGAGAACTGCCATGCCCGAAACCTCAAAAGACGCGGAACAGGAAAAGGGCGACGAGGTTTTGCGCCGGGCGCGCTACCTGAAGGTTGAGATAGCGCCCGCCATTCTCATTTCTGAACAGAACACACCAGCAGTTGCCATTCTATAGGCGCTTTGTTGGGATGCTGATGGTGGTTTTGCGGGGGCAACGGATTGCCCTTGTTCGCGGCGATCTCATCACCGCAAGTCGCGCACCGATAGATGCCTGAGTTTACTACGACCGTTCCCGGTTTCTCTTTCGCATCGAACGCGGCATGGTCACTTTGGGCAAGATGGGTGCTGTATTTGTAGAGTGCCATTTTAAAGGCTCCTGTAATTTTGCGGCACAGGAGTGGTAGCGGAAATCACCGACTCGTTTAGTTTACATGGGGTGATCACAAACAAGCCCTCCTACGGCTTGGGTTAACAACAACGTCAAGGCGACCGTCTGAACCACGGTCGCCTTTGATGTTCTGGTGAGTCGGGTGACTCACGCAAGGCTATCAATCTTGTTTCGTTCTCTTTTTCCTGCGTTTTCACAGGATGCGCCTCGCCTTTTGCTTAGGCGAGACTGCCTTCATCAATCCGCCGACAGGTCAACGTCTATCGCGATTCTTGCGCAGCAAGTCTTCGGCGCGTTCTGCATCCCGAGACTTTCAAAGCTGCGCGGCGATTGTAGCGGAAGTCAAACTCGGCCAAGTAGCGGTCGGCACGTTCGTCGCGAACGCACTCTCCAGCGGCATGATTGGAGGGCAAAAGCCGTACTTTGTGCGAGGCACAAAGCCCATACATTCGACTCCCTGCGCACGCGCGCTAGGCGCGACTCTTTTCCCATTCCTAAATCCATCAGGAGTCGCCGGAAAGCAACAATGCTCCGAGCAATCCAAATATAAATCACAGTTCAAAGTATGGCTCGACGTTGTGCGACGTTGTGACGCAGGGAAAACCTAGGGGACAAATAAATCTAACACCCAATTTCCGGGATTTTCCGCGCGCAATTGTTTGGTATTATTGAATTGTTCTTTGGCGAAACTGCCGGATATAGGAGAAATGCGCAATGAGTGCCGATAATAATACTTTCATCCGCCGCCCAGATGTCGAAAGACTCACTGGGCTAAAGACAAGTTCTCTATACGAACAGATGAAGGAGGGGAATTTTCCCAAGCCGATCAAGATCGGGGCGAAGGCAGTCGCGTGGCGACTCGCGGACGTGACCGAATGGCAAGAACGCAAGATTGCCCAGCGCGATGCGGCAGCGGCATAAGGAGGAACGCACATGGCAGACGAAACATCTTTCAGTGCCCTCAAGAAGGGCATTGCCCCGACCCAGAAAGGCCCCACTCCCTCAGCGCCGGGTCGTGGACAATATTACGAGTCCTTTGTCGACTTCATAGCCGACGAGGGATTTTACAAGGGCGCTCACAAGAACGAGATGCCTTATGGCGCGGAGCCTTGGCGCGGCGAGATACAGGAAGGCAATAGGCGCGATCTGGAACTTCAACGGGAGACCCAAGCGAAGCAGCAGCGGATCAAAGCCGCTGGCGCACCGCACCTCCTCGTCGCGATGGCGGGGGAAGACGGCGAGGTGCGGGACTACCTGATCGGGCTGATTGAGGGGAACGGCGATGTCGCGGCCAAAGGTTAGTGACCCGGATGCGGAGGTTCGCCGAATCCTCCGCAGCCTTCGCTTTTCCCCCGACGGAAAGCACCGTTTCGGGGAACAGATCATGGCGCATATGAGGCCTGACAACATTACCGCTGTGATGCGGGTACTCGCACTGCTTTGCGAGTATCCGGATGTTGAGGAGGAGTTCGCCTGGCAATTGCTGATCCGCGCGCCGGAGCAAGGGCTGAGCGAACTTAAGGCGCTGCCGGCGGTGAGGCAAGTAAAGGTGACATTCACCGCTTTTCGGGTCTCTGGCGTAGAGCCCCCCGCCGATCTGACCGAACTCGCCCGCAAGGCAGGGGCGAAGGCTGCAGAGATACTTCGGCAACGTGGGCTTGGTCACCTCCTTGAAGGACTGCATGAGATGGAGGCGCCCACGCAGTGATGAGTGCTCTCATGGCTCGTGGGGCGGTCGCTTTTTCCGTGGTGGCGATTGTTTGGATCGTGCTGGCGAGAGGAAAGGAGCCCGAACGATGGCAACGATAATCAGCTTGAATGAAGTGAGGGCGAAGCGGCGGAGGCCGCCAGATCCGCCGATCGATGAGGCGTTTGTGGCAGCGTGGGAGCCCATCTTCGAGGCGCTGGAACTCGTGGAGACCATTCAATTGCCGCGGACGGCGCGAGCGCGGGAACTGCTCCTGCGCGGATTGGCGGTGATGCTTGAAAGGGAACAGAAGAGATTGGGCCAGTGCGCGAAGCGATGAAAACGGAGGCTTTCGATTGGGAAGTGGTCGGGCCACTCACCGAGGATGACATGGCGGCGCTGACGGTGGAGGCCGAGGCTGAATGGAGGGCGTTTGAGCGTGGGCAAGAACAGCCGACGGCGCGCGGCAACGGACCTCTAGTAAAGATGTTCGCGGAGCAGCTGACCCGGAAGCAGCAGGCGTCCGCAGACCCTGCCCCAGCCAAGACGGAGCAAGGGGCGACGGAACTTAGCCGGGTGCGAAATCCCAGTGGGATTGTGGCGTCGCTAGACAATGCGATGATGGCTATCCGCAAACTCGGGGTCGTGTTTCGGTTTGACGAGTTCCGAGAAAAGGTCATCTGCGAGGGCTTGGAAGGGCGGCTCGGGGTGACGATGGAAGATATTGTGCTGCATATACGCCGGGCGGTGATCCAAGCGTTTGGGTTCGATCCTGAGCCGTCGCACACGTGGGACGCGATCCGCCTTCTGGCGCAAGAAAACTCCTTCAATCCGGTCCTCGATAGGATTGAGGCGCACCCGTGGGACGGGGTGCCGAGGATCGACACTTGGTTGAGCGCGTATTTGGGCGCAGATGACAACGAACTCAATCGGGCATTCGGGCGATCGGTTTTGGTCGCTGGTGTTCGAAGGGCGCGCCGCCCCGGCTGCAAGTTTGACTGCGTGCTGGTGCTGGAAGGACCACAGGGGCGCGGTAAGTCGAGCGTACTGAAGATCATGGCTGGCGGCGAAGATTTCTTCTCGGACGAGATCGCTATCGGGGTGAGCTATCGGGAACAGCAAGAATTGCTGGCAGGAAAGTGGATTGTTGAGCTTCCCGAATTGGTCGGGCTAAACCGATCGGAAGTGACTCGCGTCAAGCAGTTCATCTCGAAAACGCATGACCGAGGGCGCGGTGCTTATCAGCGTCTTCCGATGGACTTGCCCCGCCGGTGCATTTTCGTCGGCACGACGAATGACTCTCAGTATCTCCACGATGCGACCGGAAACCGGAGGTTCTGGCCGGTGACGGTGGGCAAGATTGATCTGCAATGCCTGGCGAAAGACATGCTCCAGCTTTGGGCAGAAGCTGCAGAGGCAGAGCGCGAGGCGGCCGAGCCGATTTCGATCCCGGAAAGGCTTTGGGCAGCGGCGGCCGAACGACAGGCTGAAAGGGTGTCGGGCGACCCGTGGGAAGATTTGCTGCTGAGCGCCCTTCCCGCCCATGCGAAGATTGCGGAGGGCGAGCTGCGGATTTCAACGCAAACTGTCTTCGAGAAGGTCATGGGCATCGAGATGCGCCACGCGCGGATGGCCGATTACCGGCGCCTGGGCGATTGCATGCGCAAGCTTGGCTGGAGCGGCCCGAAGGTCCTCCGGATCGATGGCGCTAACGTGAAAGGCTACTGGAGAGCGCCCCTGACGTTGAGCGGATGATATGGCTCTCGGGTGCGCGCTACCGGTGTTACCGGTCGCTACCGGTAGCACCATGGAGCTGTTTCCCGGATCGCCATTTCCAATTCATAACGGATTTAGACCGGTAGAACCGGTAGAAGCGGTAGAAGCCGTTCAAAAACAAACGTTTACGCCGCTACCGCCCCGCTACCGCATCTACCGCTTTGCGTGACTACTCAAACGAGGACGAAATGACAGACGACCCCGAAATCAGCCCAGCACTGCGAAAGCTGCTCGACATAATGACTTCGCCCGACGTGCCGATCCCGCGCTCCATCGACGCGGCCAAGGCGATCATTGAGTACGAGGCCCCGCCAGAGGTTTTCGACCTGACCTACCAGTTCCTGATGGGCGTAGCTCATGACCCAAAGCAAGACGTTGGCTTGCAGTTGAAAGCCCTCGAACTGCTCCGCAAGGTGGAGGCCCGGCGCGTGTCGCCCGGAACGACGAAAGGTTCAGACCCGATGGAAGGCCTTGGCCTGCGGCTGGAGGCGGCGCGGCTGCGGGCGGAGGCGAAGCGGAAGGCGATGAACTAAGACTGATCCGAGAACTAGATACTAGAACAGCGCATAAAAAGACTTAAGCTGGCTCGGGGAACCCGGGAGGGCGGCGTGACACTTGATCGTAATCTTCAGCTGACAATGTTGCGGGCGATGTCCGAGGCCTATCCAGAGGCACTCCGAAATTTTCGTATTCTCGACGGAGTAGACAGGGCCAAATTCTCCGCGAATTTGCACTACCTTTGCGAGCACGGTTTGGCTGACGCCAAATGGTCGCGCACCCTAAATTCCCCTGCTGCTCCCACCGGATCCCGCATCACCGCCGCTGGAATGGATTTCCTGGCCGACGATGGGGGGCTGTCCGCAATCCTGGGAGTGGTGACGATCCGTTTCCATGAGGACACGGTGAAAGCGCTATTGATTGATCGTGTCGTCAAATCGGATGCGCCGCCAAGCGTTCGGTCCAAAATCGTCGAGCAAATCAAGGCACTGCCCGCAGAAGCGACGAAGGCCCTGACCCTTGAGGCTATCAAAGCCGGCTTGGCTAACGTTCCCGAATTTCTATCTTGGCTACAGACCGTATTGCGGTAGCTTTTTCTCACCCCGCTGAACCCATCGAATTTTGGAGGACGAAATGACATCGCCGGACGATTGGGAGGTCGAAGGGCATGCGATCTCACTCACGGTCGAGATCAACATTGAGCGACCCCTGATGGAAGAGTGTCTGGCCCAGACCGTGCTGTCCCTGAGAGAGGTAGCGGACCGCCTTGAGCGAGGTGAAGAAATGGGCGAGATCACCGACAAGGATGGCAAGCCGATTGGCAATTTCGATAGTCTACCGGAGATTCGAGACTAAGGTCTCGCCACCAATTTGGATCTGGTCGAGACAATCTGGGCGACTGGCTCGTGGCGAACCCACTTCAGCCAGAGGGTTCAAGCCCATCGTCTGTTGAAACTGAATCAATGATGGTTAGCCTTGCGCCGATCACTTCGGTGAATGTTAGCCGTCTCCCATCAGCCGCCTCCCATAAACCTCGCGCCGTATATTGGAATATGCTGGCAGCTGGTGTTTCGGACAGGCAGTTGTTCACGATGTAGACCACGTACCTTGGTTGATGGTCGCGATGATGAGATTTCGCATACTCGTTCGGTGTAAACTCGCAGATGCCACCGCTACCACTCAGACCTTTCACCTCAATCAATAGCGTTTCGTCGCCTCGCGTCGCTTCGAGATCCCATCCGCAACCGTCGGCTTCCACACTATCTACATCATAACCGCCGCCTGCTTTTGAGGTGTAAAAGTCGGTGGCATGTTTGATCGCAGCCTTTTCCACTTTCCTACGAAGTTCGGGGTCCGGATTACGAGGGGCGCCCCCTTTGCTTCGTCTGCTGGCCTTTGGCGAGTTGAGGTTTTGGTCGACCGATTGGATATACCGCCAAACTCGGCCCCTAAACTCATCGTTCGCGCCATACCAGACCGGGGACTGCCCTAAGCCGCCCTTCATCGAATGGTGAGTGTGCGTCCTGAACTCCCTGTTAGGTTCCGGCAGTAGCGTCGCATTCTCAGCAAGGGCTTCAACTGTGTAGGGAATTTCATTCAGCCCCGCCCCTTCGCCTCGCGTAGGAGTGCGGGGGATAGCCGTCCGATAGACAGTCGCATCCTTGTACCATCCGACAATCAGGACCTTCAAAGTCACCGGGTGGGTAGCCAGCCAAACCACCAAGACGTGCTCTACCGTTTCACCCTTTGGCGAGCCTCCCAGGTTAGGAAGCCAGATCTTGTCTTTTCTAGGCTGGTAGCCGAACACACGCCCCTCTTCGGGCAGAAAATTGAAACTTTCCCACCCATGAGCATGTTCGCGCAAATACCCGTGACGCCCGAGCGTGGGATCACCTGGCGACATGCCCTGATATTTCTTCATCCATCCGACGTTGAAGAATATCATTCGCGGAACCGATGCTGCAGCGGAGGCATCCGGAGTTAGTTCATCTATAAATTTCGCGATCCGCCTGGCCACTTGCGAACCGGTGTTCGCTGCAGGCAAATAGCCGGGGACGTACCGCTGACCACGGCTCTCCATCACTGACGAGATGTTTCTCATTCGCCATTCAATAGACGGCGCACTTCGCCCGGATAGCGGCCCTTTTGTGAGATGGCGACGAACAGCAGACTTGTCGTATTTTTCTCCTGAGAATGCCTTGGATTGCATCGCCAGATAGCTGACCACACACGCCCTCAGCTCGTCGTCAGTCCAATCAGTTGGCATAGCCACTCCTCCCACCCTCTAGGCGGCGACAGTCATTTCTGGCAATGAACACTTCTCAGGTTTTGGGCGGGCCGCAGCGCCCTTTGAGAACAGCGATTTCAGTTTCGTGATCTCCGCCAGACATTGACGAAACCGGCACCCCTATGAGGAAAACACCCAGTGCATCGCCTGTGGCTGCCTTGTTTTGCTGGTTTGTAAGAACGGCAAGACGCTCCTTGTCGGCCGGCGTGCATGGGCCTGCATTCGGAACCCCTGCAATCTTATCAGGAGGCGTAGCGCATCCCGCCAGAACCGCCAAAATAACTAAAGCAAATCTTCTCATAGTTCCCCCCGTTTATTATTCCTACCCGGTCGCAACATTGCTGACTGCAACATTGAGCGCAAGTCTGCCAACACAGCATTTTAAAATAATGCTGGTCCGATCCCCAGTTTTGGAGCCATAGCATCCCAGCGTGATCTAAACCCCTTCATCCCGCTGTTTGGTGCTTAATCCGCTGAACCGTGCCCACACTCACGCCATGCTTGGCGGCAAGAGCGCGAACGCTACCAGAGTCGCGGGCAATCGCCTCCTCCGTCGCCTTAGCCACGCGAGGACGGCCCAGCGTCTTACCTTTCGCCCGCGCCGAGTTGAGTCCCGATTTGACTCGTTCACTTATCATCGCGCGCTCGAACTCAGCGAACACGCCCATCATCTGAAACATTGCCTTGCCCGCTGGGGTGGTCGTGTCGATGCCTTGTTGGTGTAGGAAAAGGTCAACGCGCAAGGCATGGAGGTCGGAGAGGAACGCGACGAGGCCCTGAAGAGAGCGGCCCAACCGGTCGACGCTCCACGCCATCACGACATCGAAGCGGCGGCGGGCAGCGTCTTTGCAGAGGGCTTCAAAGGCGGGGCGTTTTTTGGCGCTTGCGCCGCTAACGCCGTGATCGCGGTAGACTTGGACAATTTCCCACCCCGTACGGCCCGCGACTTCCCGCAATTCGCGCTCTTGTCGGTCGGTGGTTTGCTGGTCGGTGGATACGCGGAGGTAGAGTGCGGCGCGCATGGCGTTCGCCCTTTCCATGATGTGTGGGCCTAGCATTCGACTAGACGGCCCGCTTTCGCGAGCCGCCCAGCAGAACATCGGCTATGTGTCGTTAGATGGTCAGTTCAAACTCAGTCGCGGCCTTCGCGGCGAGCGATGCCTCATGAGCAGTCCGGGCTTGAGCGTCGAGACGGTCGCGTTTCGTGGCGGGGAGCCCGGTGAAAAGCCCCATGAGGAACTTGTTCCGGTCCTTCGCTTCGGTCTGCTCATATCGGGCCTTACTCTCGGGGCTGAGCGCATTGCGGACCATCTGGCGGATAAACCGAACGTGCGGCTCTTCGGCCGGGCCAGCCGTTCGCCCAATGGCACCCTCGATCAGCCGTTTGCGTTTAGTGTCGAAAGCGGCGCTGGCCGCCTCCTGGCTCTTCGCCCCCGCGTATGCATCCTGCAGAGATTGGAGGGCGAAACCCATGAGGTACTCGACTGAGGCGTCAGGAAGGGCTTGGCCGTCCAACGTCCATTTGCCCTTTTCGACGGCCAAAGTTGCCTCGCCCAAATGGCCGAACTCGCGATGTGAAAACGTGCGCGTGACTTGCATAGTTGTATCTCCTTCAATGGTGCGGCTACTCCGCATTAAGCGACTGAATTTACTCGCAAAATGTCGCTCTACTATGCGTGGCAGTCAAGCGCGATGTGCAAAAAACAAATGGTTTTTGAACGCAAAAATGACGGGCTCAAAAGCCCGGATTTCCGCCCTTTCGGCGCGGGCGTTTCGGAGGGGTTTTTTGAACACGATCGGAGGCCTGGGACATGGCTTAACGTGGTGTGTTGCGATCACGGCGGATGGTGGATGGGGTGGCCATGAACGCCGTGGCCGTGGGTGGGCCGTGTACGCGGGTTCAACGCAATCGGGGCATGGGATGCCGGGCCGTGCCCGCCGCGCGTTGTGGGCCATGTGCGGGGCGCACATCGATATGGCTTTTGAGGACCCCACCCCCCTTATTCTCAATGGACGCAGAGGGGCTTTCGCTGATGCCACCCCCCGTCATCCCCCCAGCCACGTCCCTCGCAAATTTTACGCGAAAGTCTGTCATTTGGCCGGGTCGGCAAAACTTGTTGTCTTGGCATATAGACTAGAAGAAATACTTTAATAATCCTATTAATATTGCGACTAAAGTGGTTATAACCCAAGGCACGATCTTACTTGACCTGAAATCCCGCGCCAGCCAATTTCTACTTGGTCTCGTAACGTTGTAAACGTTTTCCATATAATTCAGCGCGTCATATCCACCACCTTTAATAGCAATATAGTACTCCTCCTTAGCCTCGCTTTCTGAAGTATGCGTCTTCTCTAGCGCGCCAACCGATCTCTCCAAAGAAAACTCTTCGGCCAGTATCCGCCATGTGTTGGTTCCAGTAACGGTTTTCGGGAGGTTTGCCTTTTCACTTAGAAATGGCGTGCACAAGAAAAGCAAAAACTCAGCTCTTTCCCGATTGTCTGTACGTATATCTCGATACTTCTCTATGAATTTTTGAAGCGCAAGAGCGTACTCGAGAAAACGAAATCTGCGAACATGTTCTCGTTTGATATCACGTGCTAGATCGCCTCCTTGGGCCGGATATGTCGTTATCACGCCCTGCTTGCTTATTAAGGAAAGAACCGATCTTGCATATTTTACGTCCATTTCCTTATTTTTATCGAATATTTTCTGTACTAAATAATCGCTCGCGTGATCGAAGTGTTTGTTGTTTATCAGAAGCCCCACAATTTCGTCCTTGGAACTGTCCCTCCAGGTCTCAAAATCGTTCTCCCCTACGGGTGCAGGCATTAACATTGCAGGTTTTGCCGAATAGGAGTTGGACGTCGGATAGCCGCTCAATTGACCTGTGCTGATAATCCCAATTAAACAGTCGACCACTGTTGGTACGAACGGATGGTTAGCAAGGTCCCGATCACTGAAAAAATCTTCTGTTGATTGTCCAATATCTTCAACCAGATGTACTTCCACGCATAGCGTGCCAGGTCGATAAAAACGCAAATTGAAATTGTAGTGCCTAGGCTTTGAACCGGTTGAATCTTGTATCGTGAACTGGGAACTTCGTCCAAAAACCTTGCCGTCGGTTTCCCGATTTATCTTGCGGCTAATTTCTTGCCAGACTTCAATATATGGTTTGATCACCCATGG
The DNA here is from genome assembly GCF_040320205.1 of Mesorhizobium sp. M0761. Lineage (NCBI taxonomy): Bacteria > Pseudomonadati > Pseudomonadota > Alphaproteobacteria > Hyphomicrobiales > Phyllobacteriaceae > Mesorhizobium > Mesorhizobium sp. M0761. The sequence continues at coordinate 31,453 of NZ_JAMYPF010000001.1, read as the reverse complement.
CCGGTACGCCCGTTCAGACACAATTCCGAGAGGTTTCAAAAAGCCCGGATTTGGCTCGACAGAAGCCAAATCGCTCTTGAGCAATCGGTCTTCGAGATCCGGTCCCACCCAAGCCAAAACGATCCAAGAATATTGCATCTGAGGGCTCACAAAGGTGTGGGCGGCGGGGATCGAACCCACTGCAACGCCCCTACCTTCAGGCGCCCACTCAACGGTTTTGGTTTCCGTCTAGGCGGGGTAGAACATATTGGTTTCACGAGCAAGCCTGTTGGGATTAGCGGCGAAGTTTACCCGCGCGGCCGGGTTGCCACTTCTCCTGGATATCGCCAGCTTAGAAGCCTAATGGTGACGTAACGGCTTTCAGACTCTTCGCCTACCAGCGTTTAGCGGGGCAATCGGTGCGGCGTCTTTCGGCGGGATCGCGAAAAGCTCGGAGATATCCGACCCAAGAACCTTCGCCACCTTTTCAAGAGTGGTGACTGTCGCGTTGCGCTTGCCGCGTTCTAGGTAGCCTACATAGGCGCGCTCGATCTCAGCGGCATACGCAAGGTGGTCTTGCGACATACCCTTCTCGACCCGCAAACGTCGGACATTCCAGCCGACCCGTTCCCTGACATCCATTTAGTCAGAGCAACATCTGGCACTCTATGAAACCACGTCATATAAGACGAGTATTCACGTGACGGCGGGAGAATGAGATGGGTGAAACTGGACTCAAATCCACCCCGGACGATCTGGCAAAAGTCGAGGCGTTCGCAGAGTATCTTGCTTACGACCTAACTCGATATGGCATGGGCATAGCACTTCTCAGTTTGGAAAGCGGCTATTCTCACTTAGAGACCGCTTCCCACTTGGCCCTCTTAACATTGGCATTGGATGCCAAAGAGGCAGGGACCGACATAGTTCGGCTCATGTTCCTCGTGCCTCACGCCCGCTCAATGATCGATGTGCTGAAGGAGTACCAACAGCATCACCCCAGCTTGATGCGCGAGGCGTTGTTCAAAAATGATGCCACTGCAATGCTGAAGGTCGTTACGGTCGATAAAGACCAGCGAGCCTGGATCGAACGTGTGTTGAGCGATCCGACCACTGCGACCGAACGAGTCGCAACCTCGCGCATCAACTATCGCGAACTCATGCGCTGACTCGAACCTTTGGCGCGGTACTGCAATATCCTGCCCAAGCAGTCATTAGCCGCCGGCGCTTCTCCAACATGTCGCCGCGCTGGTATGCCGCCTCCGTCTTGTCTGAGAGGACGTGCGCCAGCGCCGCCTCCGCGATCTCACGCGGGAAATTAGAGCGCTCGGCTGCCCAATCGCGGAACGTTGAGCGGAAGCCATGGACGGTCAGGCCCTCCATCCCTTCCATGCCCCGGAGCAGTTCCAGCATCGCCATATTGCTGAGCGGTTTGCCCTTGCGGGCGCCGGGGAAGATGTAGGGGCTGTCGGCCTCGCGCGGGACGCTTTTCAAGATCTCGATCGCCCGCTCTGAGAGCGGCACTCGATGAGGTCGGCCCGACTTCATGCGCTCGGCGGGAATGGTCCAGAGCTTGTTCGCAAAGTCGATCTCGCCCTCCATCGCGCCAATGGCCTCGCCGGTCCGCACTGCATTCAGGATGGTGAACTCAAGCGCTCGAGCCGAAATGCTATCCATCGCCCGAAGCCGCGTCATGAACGCGGGAAGGTCAGCGTAAGCCAAAGCCTCATGATGTTGAACCTTAGCGACCTTCGACCGCGCGGGCAGCGCCTTATCGAGGTGGCCACGCCACCGGGCCGGGTTGTCTTCCTTTGGACGGAAACCTCTCACGGTCGCCCAATCAAGCACCGACTCGACCCGGCCTCGGACACGCGAAGCAGTCTCGGTCTTTGTGTTCCAGATTGGGTCCAGTATCTGATGGACGTGGGCGGTCTCGACCTTGCCCACCGGCAAATCCCCAATGAACGGCCAAGCGTACGTTTCCAGCGTATTCGTCCACTGCTCGGCGTGCTTTGCGTTCTTCCAGCCCGCCTTATGGGCGGCAATATAGCGCTCGGACGCCTGCTTGAACGTGATCCGCTTTGCGTCGTCGGCGCGAAGAGTGGCCTTCCTCTCCTTCCGCTCCTCGATTGGGTCTATGCCATCGGTGATCTTCTGGCGTGCTTCCCTCGCCTTATCGCGGGCGTCTTTCAGGGAACGGGTGTTAACGTCACCTAAGCCCATGTACCTGGCCTTGCCGGCGAGCATGAAGCGAAAGAGCCAGGACTTGGTGACGTCGCCCTCCTGCGCACCCTTCGCGGTGCTCTTTGCCACTTGCAGATAAAGGCCGCCGCCGTCACCGTAGGTGCCCGGCTTTGATTTCTTTGCCACCTCGACGGCGCTTAATTTGTTGATCGACCTAGCCATAAGCCCGCCCAATGCTCTTATTTTGCGATGGGCAAAATGTACCTACAATCCAACCCACAAACAAGCATTGGATTTAGCCGGAATTGGGCAGAACTCTTCGGATCGATTTTAGCTGTTTTTCCGTTGTATTTGTTGTGTTTTCGGAACTCGGCGGAACCTGTCGTGAGTGCGGCGGACGGACGCTCTCTCCGCCATCGCCGTTGATTTTATTGTATTCTTTGACTATTTATCGATCTGCCATAACCGAGGAAACTCGACGGTAGCAACTCTTCGGAACCTTGCCCAGCCGGATATCTTGAGTCTCGTGGCGGCGGAGCATTTGTTTGTCCCTCACAGCGATGTCGGGTCTCGTAACCCTAATCGCCGTCACGCCTCACACAAAGAAAAACCCCGCCGAAGCGGGGTTCTCATTTCGGTCAAAAATCTCAGTAGGGAGAATTGCACTCCCGACGAGGGCCGTAGTTCGGCTGGTAGGTGTTGTCCGAGGCGCGGTAGCTACGGTAATGATCGTAGCACCACTGCACATGCGAATCGCCACCCCGGTAGACGCGATGGTTGTTGTTGAGCGCGCCGGTAATCAGGGCGCCGGCAATGAATGCTCCGGCGGGGAACCAGAAATCGCCGTGGCGGCGATAGCCGTGTCGGTAATGGCGCGAGCCGCGATGGCCGTTCCAGTAGGGGCCGTCATTGTTGTAGCGCGAGAAATTGCGATCGCCGCGATGCTTCATCCACGGCTTGTAGTCCACCGCCTGCACATCGGACGACGCCGAAGGCGCCTGCGGCGTGAACATTTGCGCTGCACCTGCAGGCACAGCGGCGGTGGCCGCGAACGAAACTGACAGCGTGGCCGCCAGCATACCCGATACAATCTTATTCATGATCTTCTATCTTTCCGTTGCCGTCCCTTATGGGCTTTAAACGGTTTAAGAGCGTTCCGGTTCCGCCCGCCTGCCACAACAAAACCCCACACTTGGCGGGGTTCTGTCGTTTGCGATGCGGAGCGGTTAGGCGGAGAGCTTCGCAACCATCTCCGGAGTCAGAATGCAATGCGCCCATGCCTCGTCATCAATCGGCTTTAGGCTGTCCGCCAAGATCTATCCCGATTGGGATCCACGTTCATGAAGGATCGCACGCCGCAAATCCCGCGGACCTTGCTGGTCCTAACCCCTCCCATAACCATAGACGGCAAGATTTGGTCTTTGTGGGTTATCATTGCGCCGAGTTCGAATTTCCACGCTCGCTTAGTGGAGAGCTACGTAGCGCCGAAGCGGAAGACGCGACTTGTCGACAAGGCGTAGATCCCATGGTTGGCGGGGAGCGTTGGGCGTGTCCTTGTGCCGGCGCAGGGATGATGATTTGCTGCGATTCAACAAAGCGGGGGAACGCCATGGCGGACACGGTTATGAAGGCTCCGGTTCTGGATGTAGTTTTAGCATCTGGGATCGACGCCGCCTTAGGCACGGTGTCGGTCACATTTGGATCAATCGACACAAAGAGATTCCAACTCGATTTCTCCGCACAATGTGTTCCTTTGGCAATTGCTGCCCTCTCGGTCGAGATGGGAAAGCTCGTCGCCACTCTTCCTGCCGAAATGACACCAAAACTGCAGGGCATTTCTATAACGAGCACTCAACTGGCCATGAAAGAGGACGGCACTGTAGCCATCTTTCTCCGATTGGAGAGTGGAGCGGAACTGCCGCTTGATTTTCGGTTGGACGACCTCACCCGCCTGCGCCAACAAATAGACGAAGCGCTTACGCTGGCGGATCGAAAGACCCACCACTGATATAAGCTTCGTCCCGCTCTACATCCGCGCCTTGTCATCTCGCTGGTTGCTGCCGGCGTCTGGCGATTCCGGCAGCGCGATATAGTGGGCATGGCTTCCTGCCCCTGCTGGCCGGGCTCGGCACAACCGGGCTTAATGAAACAAACTGCGACATAGCGCGTTGAGGCTCATTCGCGGAGGGAGCTTCAAAAATGGATCCGGTAACGGCTGCTGTGCTAGTTTTGCTTTCTTGCAGCCCCGGCCAGGGAGTCTGCGAACCACTCGGTACATCACCGGCCGTTTTCGGATCCCTTGACACATGCCAGTTGACGCTAGCGAGGAGGCTCGCGGACGCGCCCAACGGAGAGATTGTCGGTCGATGCCGTTTAATCGATCCGATGGCTACAGGTTCCGTTCCCGCGGGATACAGGACCATTGTCGTCACGCGGGGCACAGGGGCGGATTCGGTGAGCCGTCGCTATATCGTCCCGCACAAGGACTGAAGCCCGCGACATCGCCCGCACCTCTTGCGTAGGGGAAAGAGGCGCGGGGCCGACCGGCTGTTTTGCCTTGCGCAAACGCTTTCGGCTGGCAAGTTCATCAACCGGCTACCCGCAGCAGCAGTTCGGGCCGGGGTTAATCTCTACGACGGCCGCGTCTATGGGCCTGGCGGCGAAGGCTTCATCCGCCTGAATGTCGGCTGCCCGCGTCCTCTGTTGCGGCAAGGGCTGGAGCGCATGTCCAGCGCGCTGGCATCCCTGTGATCGAGCGCCAGGGTGCTTCGGATGCGAGCCTGGTATTTGATGCCGGCAGCCGGTAAGGAAACGTCCAGGGCCGACGAGCCGGATGACCGCAAGTCCGGATTCCATAGACCTCGGCAGCCTTGCCGGACCCGACCCTCAAGCCAAGGTCGACATGTCCATCTCGATCGCCGCTACCATTTCACAGCGAACCCGAGCTTGGCGCCCAGGGCGTGGCTATCGCCAAAATCCTTGAGGCTTGTCCGCGCTGTCCCTTCTCCGAAGACGGCGTAGCGACCGTCCGCCCAGCTCAGCGAGCCACCAAGGCCGACACCGCCCCACAGCGCCTGATTTTCGCTGACCAGTTTCGTGCCAGACACATCGACATCATTTCCGTCGAGGAAGTCGTAGTAAAGGTTGCCGAGCCCGTAAATGTGCGTGCGGCTGACTTGCCCCGCATCGTCCACCCACTGGTCTTCATAGTCCGCGGAGAGGCCGAGGCGGCCGACGAGACTGTTGCTGCTGCCGGGCGACACGACGGCGCCAAACGGGTCGGTGAACGCGTCGAAGTCGACCGAGGAATAGGCAAGCTGGGCCTGCGGCGTCAGCGACCAGTTGCCTTTGAGGGCGATCTTCTGTCCGGTCTCCACGCTCAGCCCGTAGCCGAAACCGTTGTTGCCGTCCGCAAGCGTGGTGCCCAGCGTGGCCGACCGGATGTCACTGTCATACCATGTCGCCTCGGCCTGCGCGTCGACGTAGAAGCCACCGCTGCCGAACCAGGTGAGCGTGCTGCCGACGCCGTAGCCGGTGGCAGCGATCGACCCTGCCCCGAAGATCGAGGAGACGTCCGACGACGCGGTTCCGTAGTGGGCCGTAATCCCTCCGATCAGGGTACCGGCGTCGCTTTCGTGCAGCAGGCCATCGACGCCGGCCTGCAGCTTCCAGGTGGTCACGTCATAGTTCGTGCCGGAGGTCGACGTCTCCGGCTTGATCTCGGCATGGGCAGCTTCGATGCGCGCCCATATCGCCTTGCCGTCGACCGAGCCCTGGCCTGGCAGCTCCGCACCTTGCGGCGTAGCACCCTCGCCCCACGACCGATTGCCGATGCGTTGCTGCATGGTGCCCAGTTCATTGAAGGCCTGCAGCACCCCTTCATAGGCCTCGTACAGCGGCACGCCGGGCGAATAGAGTGGCTGCGGATCGAGATCGCCGTTGACCAGGGCCGAGCGCAGATACCAATCGCCATCGGCCGGTGTGCTGACGCCGTTCTTGTAGAGCCTGTATGCGTAGGCGCCCGCGACGACCGCTGCATCGCCTTCGAAGGTATAATTGCCGTCGAGCGAGAAGCTGCCGTTCGAGACGCCGCCGACGTCGACGATCTTGATGCCTCCGACCGTTGGGGCGCCCGACCCGCCGAAATTGACGACCTGAAGGGTACCCGTCCCTGACGTGTTGCCGGCGATCACCAGCATGTCTGTCGGCGAACCGTCACCACCGAGCGCAGCGTTGAGAACGACGGCGCCGCTATTGCCGACATAGTCGCCGCTTACGGTAAGTGTGTCGCCTGGGACGCCACCCGCGATGCGCACCGTTCCGGCGTTGCTCAGCCCCGCAATCGTCTGGGACGTGCCGGCAAGATCGAGCGTGGCGCCCGAGGCGACGGAAAACTGCGAGGAGGAACTGAACGCGTTCGCAGCGCCCGCGGCAAGCGTGCCGCCGCTGACCGTAGTGGCGCCGGTAAAGCCTGAGTTGTCCAACGCAAGCAGCAGCGTGCCTTGGCCGTCCTTGATGAACGTACCGGCGCCCGAGAGCACGCCGGCATAGCTGGCGGAGGCGACTTGGTCGAATGTGAAGGAGGCGCCGGCGCCGATCGCGACATCGCCACCTAAGCGCTCGGCTGCCGAGACGAGGCCGCCTTGATTGACGGTCCAGTCCAGCAGCGACGTGCCTGACAGCGTCAGCACGCCGGCGCCATCCTTCATCATTGCGCCGGTGCCGGAGATATCGCCGGCGAAGCTGGCGTCCGCCGCCTGGTCGAACACGACAGTGCCGGAATTGCCGATGTCGCCACGAATCGAGGTTGCATCGCCGACCAGCGTGCCAGCGCTGACCAACGTGTTGCCGCCATAGCTGTTCGTTCCCGTAAGCGTCAGCGTGCCGGCGCCGGTCTTGGCAAGGCTGCCAGCGCCAGAGATCGCACCGGACAAGGTCAGGTCGGCCACAGTGTCGAAGGTGCCGCCGGCCGACGAAAGCGTGACGTCGCGCGCCGAGCTGAACGCCGCTGTGTTGCGCAGCGTCCCGCCGGAGAGCGTCAGGCCGCCAGCGGCAACGCCGAGATTGTTGTCGGCTGAAACAGATAGCACGCCGCCCAGGACGGTGGTGCCGCCCGTGTAGGTGTTGGCGCCGGACAGCACCAGCGTGCCCGCATCGGTCTTGGTCAGGCTGCTGGTCCCGGTTAGCACGGAGGCGATGGTGGCGGTGTAACCCACTCCGGCCACCGTGCCGTCGCCGACCCGGATGATGCTCTCGCCACCGGCGCCGGCGAGCGTGACGGAGTCGCCCTCGATGCCGTAGCCATCGGCAGCGAACTGCATGCCGGTAACCTCCAGCGCGCCGGCGCTGTCGTCGGTGGTGACGGTGCCGCCAAGCGTCTGGAAGATGGCGAAACCGGGTTGCGGCTTCATCGCGCCGGTCACCAGGCCGGTGCTCGTCGTCCACGTCGGGCTTGCCGCAGTCCACGTGCCGTTGCCGCCATCGACCAGCTCGTTGTTGGCATTCCCGGCCGCGTCACCGTCCCAGAACAACAGGTCGTTACCGACACTGCTGATAAGATTGACCTGGTTGGCGACAGAAGTCTGCACCGTCAAATCGGCCGCCGTGACGCCGGCCGGCAGATTGCCGAGTTCGAGACCATTGTCGGTGAGGGCGCCGCCATAATTGATGAGCCGGTAGACGCCAGGGCCAAAGCCGCCTACATCGGTGATGTTGAGGCTGCCGTCCAGCGTCAGCGCTCCGGTCACCTCGATCAGGTCGTTGACACCGCCGCCGACAATTCCTGCCTGGCCGAGCTCGTAGTCGAGCATAGAACCGGAGCTCAGGCTGAGCGATCCGACCGTAAGCGTACCCGGACTGGAGCCGGGGGCCAGCACGCCGCCATCGGCGACGATCACCGCGCCGCCTATCGAGCCGGAGCCGCCCAGCGTGCCGCCGCTGTTGACCGTCGTTTCGGTATTCCCAAGCGAACCTTCGACGACGAGCTTGCCCCCGTCGACCGTGGTACGGCCGGAATAGGTGCTGTCGCCGTTGAGCACCAGGGTGCCGGCGCCCTCCTTGTAGACGCCGCCCACGCCGCTCAGCTCGCCATTCGCGGTCAGCGTCGTACCCGCCGCCGCGCGGAAGTAGCCATAGGCGGAAGTGAGCTTGACATCGCGGCTCATGGCGAAGCTTGCTGTCGTGCCGAGTTCGCCGCCGTCGAGTGTCAGCAGGCCCGTAGCGGCACCCAGATTCTGGTCCGACGCGACCGAGATGCTTTTGCCGGTCCCGACCTTGGTGCCGCCGCTGTGGGTGTTGGCACCGGTCAGCGTCAGCGTGCCGAAGCCTTCGATGTTGACGCTGCCCGAGCCGGAGATATTTCCGCCGAAGGTGTGGGGGCCGAGGTCGAGAAACGAGACAGCGCCGTTGTCCAGGATGTCGCCACGGATCGCCACGGTGTTGCCGACAAGCGTTCCTGCATTGACGATGTTGCCACCGGTATAGCTGTTGAACAAATTGGTGACGTTGAGGGTGCCGGCGCCGCTCTTGACCAGTGTGCCGGTGCCGGTCACCTGGCCTGACACGTCCAACTGCGTGCCTGCCACCGTGTCGAACCCGCCGGTCGAATTGATCAGGACATTGCGATTGGTGGCGAAGCTGGTGGTCGTGCGCAACGTGCCGCCGTCGAAGGTCAAGCCGCCCGACAGGGCGCCCAGATTGTTGTCACTCGAAATTTGCAGGGTCCCGCCGGACAAGGTCCAAGGCGTGACGGCAGTTGTCGTCCCCGTTAGGGTCCAGGTGCTGTTTCCGGTTTTCTCGTAGAACCCAAACCCGTCATATTTGGCGCCAGCGCCGATCTGCGACACACCGAAACTGGCGCTGATATCGCCACCCAGCTTGAATGTATCCGCGGCGCTGAAAGCGACCACATTGCCTGTGATGGTGGAGCCGGCCTGAATCTCCAGCGAATTGACGCCGCCGGTGAACTGGATGGCTTTGCCGGCTGCCGGCGTTCCGCCACCGGTGCCGACGGCACCGCCGCTGATCGTACCCGCATTGATGACCGCGATGTTGGCGCCCTTGATCCCTGCGGCGCCATCGCCGCCTGCCAAGGAGCCCTGACCGCCACTGCCGCCAACGATCGTCGCACCTAGCTTGTTGATGACGGTTCCACCTGAAAGCAGCAGAACAGCGGCGCCACCGTCCCCACCGCCGCCGAGAACTGTTCTTCCACCGGCACCCCCGAGCAGATTCCCGCTGTTCTGGATTGTCCCGCCGCCCATCAGGACGATGGCAGCTGCGCCGCCGCCACCACCTGCTTGGACCCCAATTGTGGAGAGACTCGTGCCGCCGGTAACGCTGCCGCCCGCCTCTACAAACACGCTTGCGGACGAGAATATGCCGACGCCGCCACCACCGCTGCCGCTGTTGCCATTGGTCCCACCTCGGCCGCCAGTGCCACCACTCACCGATCCTGTGCCAGTGACTGTAACGTCGGCCGTGGCACTGACGCCCACACCGCCACCGCCACCGCCGCCGCTCCTGACGACGCCATTCGTGCCAGGGGAGCCCAAAGCGCCGGCCCCGCCGCTGATGCTGGTTGCAATGGTCCCGTCTGTCGAGATGACCAGACCCGTAGCACCAGTGGCACCGGCAACGCCATTTGGGTTGTTGGCTGTCCCACTTACCGCTCCCGATCCTCCTGGCGCCCCGTCACCCGTCGTGAGGTCAATGCCGCCACCACCGCCACCAGCGGTCGCGCCATTGGCGGCATTCTGACCCGTGGCACTCGCGAGCGCGCCGTCAACGCCACCTTGTCCAGCGCCTGCGCTGCTACCATTGCCGCCATCGGCCCGAGCCGGCGCGGCGCTCAGCGCAAGGGCAACAGTTAGGATCGTCAAGGCGGAAGTGCTGGAGCGAAGCGACACGACTTGCGGCAAGCGCGCGAGATGCAAAACCCAAAACCCATCACGCGCAATCCGCTCCGCCATGCCTAAGCTCCCTGATTCCTGAGTGCGCGAAGGCAGCATGAAAGCTATTCGCCCGCAAGAAGTTTATAGTCATGAGAGCTACCAAGAAGCTAACGGTGATCAGTAAAATGAAGTCTGCGACTTTTGAGCGACAGAAAGTAGTCAATATTAGATATAGCTTATTAAACAGAGACCTTACGGAATCGCGAGAACAATCTCGCTGCATCAATTTATGCGGAAACGTTCGGACCTCCTGGGCCCAGCCGATCCCATCGGGCGGAGGTGAGTTTCGCCTCTACGGGGCGATGAGGCGCTAGGCTGCCCCTTGGGCGACCCTCACTATCCTGCAAGAAGTGATTCTGTAATCGACTCCCACTCTGCGTCTAGCTTGCCAGTTGCCACAGGCTGCCCGGCGCGGCGGTACCAGTAGGCTGCATTAGAAAGGTCGCCTTCTTTGCGGTGCAGATAGGCATGAACCCATACAGAGGCCGGATCAGATTCGTTGGCCTGCACACACTCATGCGCCCGCTCCCAATCGCCCTGTCTATCCCACCATAGAGCGTGGAGCGCCATCCCAAGATTCGCCGGGGGCTCTACACCCTGAAGGGTCGCACGGAACTCGTCGACGTCCATAGTTACCTCGCCTCTGGCTACGCCGGTCCTGTCCCGTTCCGTGGAACGAAATGCGCCCTCTGCCGGTGATTTGCTCTGTCGACTTTAGCAATGGCTCCGGCGATCTTTAGCGGCAACGGGGTTTTCGCCCGACAAAGGCCGCATCAAGGGCTTCCAATTGACAAATGCTCGTTGCAGGGCTGCTTCCTGCTTCTAAGCTTCATGGACGGCAGAAGCTGCCACGGAAGCCAAAGGCGCTTCCAGGCTCCATGTTATGCCATGCGGACCGTGTTCGAGAATTCCCTGCCCACTGACCGCTGCGGGCGCAACCCGCTTCAGCACAACGGTTCCAAAGCCACCTTGTCCGACAGTCTGAACCTGCGGACCATCGGTTTCGGCCCAGGTGAGGTGAAAGAGCCTCGAAGCACCGGAACCGGTGATGCCCCATGTGACCGAAATCCGGCCCTTGTCCCCTGAGAGCACGCCGTATTTGGCCGAGTTGGTCGCCAGTTCGTGGAAGGCAATCCCGAGATACTGAACTGCGTTGGGACTGAGCACCAATGATGGGCCCGACATTTCGATCACATCCCCCCGCGGGAAAGGCTCGACCTGGGCCGCCAAGAGGTCGCTGATCGTGGCACCCTTCCAATCCGCCGATACAAGCAGGTCGTGAGATCGTGACAACGCCATGATGCGCTCGCGCACCTGGGTTTCAAATTGTTTTGGCGTCTCCGATCGCTTGTTGGTCTCCCGGATCATCGACAGGATGACCGAATACTGGTTTTTCACCCGGTGGTTGACCTCGCGCATCAGCATGCGGATGCGATATTCATTCTCCTTCGTCGACGTGATGTCTCGCGCTATCTTCGATGCGCCGGTGATCTGCCCAGTTGCGTTACGCACGGGCGATATCGTCAGCGAAACCGGAACCAGGCTGCCATCCTTGCGCTGGCGAGTCGTTTCGAATGGTTCGACGCGTTCGCCACGGCGAATGCGTTGGAGGATGCGGGGTTCCTCGTCCTGATGGTCTTCGGGGATCAGCATGGTCACCGACCGGCCAATCGCTTCCTCGGCGGTGTAGCCGAAAAGCCGTTCGGCGCCCTGGTTCCAGCTTTTTATGATGGTGTTGAGATCCTTGCTGACGATCGCGTCAAATGAGGATTCCACGATCGCTGAGAGGTGCTGCCTGGTTTCTTCGGCACGTTGGCGGTCCGTCAGGTCCAGCAGCATGTTGACGGCGCCAATCAGAGCGCCGTGCTCGTCCCGCAGCGGTGTCGGGTAGGGCAGGAACGGAAAAAACGATCCATCGGGACGCTGCGCAACAGCTTGCTGATTGCGGACCGGCCTATTCTCCTTGAGCGCGATGGCCATCGGGCATTCATGGTGCGGCAATTCCTTGCCGTCGGCAGTGAACAGCTTGAACGTCACGCACCATTTATCCTTGCCGATTTCAGGTTCCCTGCCTGCCAGATCGGCCGCGGCGCGGTTGTAGTAGGTGATCGTCCCATCCTGATCGGTCGTGTAAATGGCGACGGGTAGGCCGTCGAGTATCTGGTGATAGGTACTGTCATGCTGCCTGAGCTCCGAGCGGGTGTGTACCAAGTCGGTTACATCGACCGTGAAGCACCGGGTGTTGATCAGCTTGCCGTCCCGGAAATGTCCGCTTGAGGTGACTTCGACGTGCTTGATCGATCCATCGCTGGCCCTCAATCGCGCCGGATATCTTACGATCTTCTCGCCATTGGCAAGGCGCCCCAAAATGTCCTCTATGACGTCCCGGTCGGGATAGAACTCGGCGATGTGGCAACCGAGGTAGTCCTCTGCGGGATAGCCGAGAAGGTCGAGCTCAGCCTGGTTGGCATGCACGATCACGCCGTCTGCGTTCACCAGATGCAGGGCAACGGCGCCGTTTTCGAAGAAATCCTTGTAATCGAAATCCAGACCGTCATTGCTGGACACTCCCGGGTTTTCGAAGGCGACAACAGTCGCCTGTGTTGCTTCATGCATCCCAAACACCTTGTCCAGTCCAACCAAATATAATGCGGCTTGGATCAGTTGGTTCCCATTGCTCGCGATCTCGACCCGCTGCGTACGGGAACCGGACCCTAAGGGTCGTAGCCTCGACTCGTCTTCCATCTACAAACGTGCGATCATCCGCGCATGGGCAAACCCTTGGTCCTTGTCGTCGACGACGAAGCCTTGATAGCACTGGATATGGAGTCCACTCTTTCGGAGGCGGGCTTTGCCGTGGCATTGGCGGCGACATGTTCCCAGGCGAAACGTTTTCTTGCGGACCATACCCCCGCCGCAGCGATCCTGGACGTCAGGCTGTCGGACGGCGAGGCTGTTGACGCGGCAAAAACCTTGGCAGGGCGGGCGGTTCCTTTCATCGTCTATTCCGGCTTGGGGCTCGAGGAAACCCCCGAAGCGTTCTCGTCTGGCGTAAGAGTGATGAAACCCGCCGGACCTGCAGAGGTGGTCCGGGCTCTCAAAGCGATGACCGCCGGGCAGCATAAGGCGACGGGATAGCCGTGCTCTGAGCACCTTTGGTCTAAATTAGCCAGGCGCTGCCGGAGCAGCTGCCGCGCCTCACGGAGCAGCGAATTGCGGCCGGTGCCGATCAGGCGAACAAGGTCGCGCCCGTGATCCTCGGTGATGCCGGTATCCCTGGCAATTGACAGCACCAGTGCTTCTTCCCTTCCACTTTCTTAGGGTCGTGCCTTGCCCGTGCTGGCATGCCTTCTCCATCGGCTCAACGCCAAGATCTGCGAGAGACTCATTCCTCGACGCACGGTCAACCTCTTTGTGCCGCGTTTGAGCGGGCGGAGATAGCGGCTCAATTTGCATTACCCGGATCCATCCTGGCACAGCCAAGAGGCCGGTCCGTTCGCACGATAATGCGCCCCGCGCAGGGACGGCGCCAGCATGGGCCAGATCGACCAGGCAGATTGAGCAGTCCTATGTCTCTCCGAACTCGGTTTCGTTTCTTGACGTCGGGTGCCGCTCATAGTCAACGGGCGGCGGCAGGAGCACGACTTCGGTCTCCTTGCGGCCGAACTCCCTGCCGATCTGGAACGCTGCATAGATCGCGCCAAGGCGGATAAGGAATCTAAGCATGGGGGGTCTCCTTCGATGTTAGGAACCGCAAGGCCGCGAGATTGTTCCATGGCTTGCGAGTGGGGGACGATCTTGCCGTCTCACCAGGCATTCCAGCGCCGGCGCGGCAATCTGAGACATGGCGGTGCGGCTAGGCTGTTGCGGCCGTTGCCTGGGCCGGGATCCGTTTTCGAGGGGCCGGACGGCGTCGATCGCGGCGTTTCGAAACGACTTTGAGGGGAACGGCCGGCGCTGGAGAAAGTGCGCCAAGCACAGCGTTGACCATGCCGTGCGCTACGAAATCGGCGCTGATGTCGGCGGCCAAAGCTTGCCTTTCTTGCCCGACATCGCCCTGCTCCGCGTCTGACCAGAACACAATCCCAATTCTCAAACCTGCCTTGGCGCGCTTCAGTCTCCGGACCAGAAAGCGGGCATGCTTGAGCGAATCCCGGTTCAGGAAACCGACCACGACGGTGTCGATCGCCTCTAGTTCGAGACGACGAATACCTGCCGGCTCCATATCGACAAAACTGGCCTTCGCCACCGTAGCACCTTGCACCTCCAGCACCTGAGCGAGCATGGCGGCAGCGGCATCGTCGAGTTCGCCGCGACCGCCGGCACAAAGCACCGACATGTCCTTGCCGTCGGGCAGCTCGATCTCTTCCTCTTCGACGCCATCTGTTTCCCTGCTCGCGCTCCCTTCCGCGGTGGTTGTCGGCGCATCTTCTTCGCTTGCCTCTTCCTGTGCATCGTCGGCAAGATTTGCCACAAGAATTTGGGCGCTCGCCGCCACCTGCCTTCGCTGTTGATCGCCCATCACGCCACGCATGCGGTCCTGCTCGCCCAACAGGAGAGCAGGAATGGCGACAGTGTCGTAGAAATCGATCAGGTACTTCTCCTCGAGGATCTCCTCGGCATGGTCAGTTGCCTCGTCGGGATCGCCGGCCAGGAGCCGTTGATAGAGTCGGGCGTGAGATTCAAGGACGGGCTCGTTGCCAAACAGGACGTCGAGAAATTCGAACTGCGGAACATGTCGCCCGAGGACGACGAGGCAAACTGTCAGCGGCGTCGAAAGGACCAGGCCGAGCGGCCCCCACAGCCATGTCCAGAAAATTGCCGCAACGATGATTGCCAAAGGAGAAAGTCCCGTGCGCGAGCCATAGAGCCACGGTTCGATGACGTTGCCGGTTACCAATTCCATGACGACAAACAGTGCGGCGGTCCACAGCACCAGCGACCAGCCGGGCGCAACCGCCAAGGCCAGAAACAAGGGCAGCAGCATGCCGATAACAGGGCCGATATAGGGAACGAAGCGCAGCGCCAGTGCCAGCAACCCCCACAGCAGCGCGTTGGGAATGCCGAGCACCCAAAGGCCAATTGCGATTGGTATCGCGTAGACGATATTGACCACCAATTGCATGATCAGATAGCGGCCAACCCGTTTGCCGGCATCCTGCAATGCCTGCGTTGTGCGATGGAGGTCGCCATAGCCGACGAGGCGGATAAACCGGTCGCGCAGATCCTCGCGCTCAAGCAGCATGAAGATGACGACGACGATGATCAGGCCAGCTGATGCCAGCGGGCTGATCAACGGTCCGATGATGTTCTGCAACACCTCCAGAGGTCTCTCGCGGGCGACGATCTCGACCGGTACGGGCTCACGCCGGGGCTTGTCGGCCGCAGGCGGCGCCACATCCTGCTTGTCGATCTCCTGACCGACACGCTCGATCACCCCGCTCAGCCTGGCAATTATGCCGCCACCAACGCCCGTCTCCTTGAGGGAACGCACCTTGGTCAGGATGTTTGTCTGGTAGACGGAAATGTTCTGAGCAAGCTCGCTTACCTGGGTCGCAACAATGAAGCTGAACAGGCCCAGGGCCGCGAATGCGCCAATGACGCTCAGAAGCACTGCGGGCAGCCGAGGCAAGCCGACACGCTTCAGTGCGGAGACCATCGGCACCAGCGCAAAGGTCAAAAGCAGCGCGATGGCAATGGGAAGGAACACCTCACGACCGAAATACAGCGCAGCTACTGTCGTGACGATGGTTGCCACGGTAGGCAGAGCTGTGCGCGGATGGGCATTGCCTGCCGCAAGAATCCGTCCTAGCCCTCGCTCGGACGATGAGATCTCGTTTCGACGATTGGCAGCCACCTGATTCCCCCCGTTTCGTAACGATAGTTAGACCCATTCGCCTGCCGGGCAATGTTTAGCAGGGCCGAATACATACGTTTTGCGGTTTTGCGCCCTGGGCGCTGTGCTCTGACGGTTCAGTCGATATCGTCGGAGCCGCAAATCTGTGGTAAAGCCGCCGCCCAACCAACCAAAGGACGACATCTGTGAGCGAACCGACTGTGGCCGAAGCGACCGAAAGTATCTATGCCTCGCTGCGGGCGGACAATGCCGACATCGACGCCCATATCGCGACGCTCAAGGCTGCGCTGACACGAGAGGGCGCAAAACAGGCGGTGTTCGATCCGGCCAAATTGGCCCAGAACAACCGCTCGGGCCGTAAGTTGATGCAGGCTTATTTTCGCCAGCGCGGCGTGAGCGTGAAGTTTTCGGACCAATAGCGCGCGGCAGCTTGGGGGAACGGCGTCCCAACGGACGGTCCGTATCTCGCCCGCTCCGCCCTGCGGTGGACTTTCGTCAATCCTAGGCGAATGCCCGCATTGCCCTGCCCAGGTCGGTGTCGCCCCCTGCCCCTGCAGCTCTTGACGGAAACCGGTGCCTCCTGTTTGAGGGGGGACCAGGACGTTTGCTGCATGGGGAGATGGGCAAGGTGGGCAAACAGTGAAGCGCGTTCTTCAGATGCTTGCCGCGGCGATCATCGCGTCCGGGGCGACCGGCTGCACGAGCATTTCCTACTACGCGCAGTCGTTGCAGGGTCACGCGCAGATCATGGCCGCCCGCAAAAATATTGGAAAACTCATCCGTGATCCTTCGACGCCTGAGGCATTGCGCGCCAAATTGACGTCGGCCAGCGCCATAAGACGGTTTGCGACGGATGAACTGGCACTGCCCGAAAACAACAGCTATCGCAGCTATGTCGACATCCATCGCGACGCCGTGACCTGGGCCGTTTTTGCCGCGCCGCAATTCTCGCTTGCGCCACGAACATGGTGCTTTCCGGTCTTCGGCTGCGTTCCATACAGGGGTTATTTCTCCCGGAAATCCGCGACTGAGAACGCAGTCGAACTTCAAAGACAGGGGCTGGACGTCTATGTCTCGGACGTCACCGCCTATTCCACGCTTGGCTGGTCGAGTGACCCGCTACTGAGCACCATGCTGCGTCAGGACGACACCTATCTCGCCAGCCTTGTTTTTCATGAGCTGGCGCATCAGCGCCTCTATGTGGATGGCGATTCCGCATTCAACGAGGCGTTCGCCGTTGCCGTCGAAACCAGCGGCGTCAGGAAATGGCTCCGCGCCGCCGGCGACCGGGCCGGATTGCGCCGCTACGAAGCCGATCGCAAGCGCAGCGCCGATTTTCTTGGACTGGTGGCGAAGACGCGCGACGAGTTAAGGCAGGTCTATGGTAGTCCCCGCACCCCGGAAAAGATGGCGGCCGCCAAGGCAGCAACCATCGACCGGTTGCGGATGCGCTATCGGCGGATGCGCGACAGGCACTGGGCGGGATACCGGGGATACGACGCCTGGTTCGCTGCCCCGATCAACAACGCCAAGCTCGCCGCAACTTCTGTCTACGGTGAACAGGTTCCGGCCTTTCTTCGCTTGTTCGACCTGTGTTCCGGCGACTATCCGAGGTTTTACGCTTCTGTCCGGCGGATCGCGGATTTGCCCAAATCGTCCCGCGCCGAAGCGCTCAAGGCTGCCGACACGTGCAATTGACTTGAACAAGCACAGGCAGGTCCTGACGATCACCCCAGCGACAGTTCCTTCGTCTGGTGTCTCAAAACGAGGCCGACCGCGCCCAGCAAGGCATCGTTCTCGGTGTGCCTGCCAACGATGATGCGCGTGCGCAGCGCGGGAGCGACATCCCGGGACTTGATCAGCGTGTGGCGTTCATAGGACGCGATCAGCGGCGTCAGCAGAATGTCGCCTGCCAGGGCCATGTGGCCGCCGATGATGATAAGCGGCGGGTTGAGCACTGAGCCGATGAGGCCGAGACCCCGACCGGCGATCTCGGCGGTATCCTCGATCATCCGCAACGCCCTGACGTCGCCCTGCTCGGCCATGGCGATGACATCGTCCATGGTGACTTGCCGCCCAACGACACGCGAAATCTGTTCCAGCGGCCGGGTAAAACTCGCGTAGAGCTCCAGGCAGCCGCGATTGCCGCAGCGGCAAAGGTCGCCGCCGGGATCGATGCTGATGTGCCCGAATTCGCCGGCGCCGCCGGCGACGCCCGTCACCAGCCGGCCATGCTGGACAATGGCCCCGCCGACACCCAGATCGATCTTGAACAGCACGAAATCGTCCTGGCCGACGGCCGCACCCCACATCAGCTCGGCAATGGCCGCGCAGTTGCTCTCGTTGTCGGCGAAGATCGGCTGTTCCAGAACGGGGCCGAACACATCTCGTATGTTGACGCCGGCCCATGTTGGAACCATGCTGGCGCGCAGCACCACTCCATCGCGGCTGACAGGACCGGAGACGGAGACACCAACCCCCAGGAGCCCCGCCACCGGCAGACCGTTTTCCCTGTAAGATTGGGCAATTGCCGATTTGACCGCCTGGGCCGCCTGTTGCGGCTGGTAGTCCAGCGCCATTGGAATATTTTGTTCGGCAATGACGGAATGCGAGACATCGGCGACGATGAGCCGTATCTGCTGAAGAGCCAGGTGAATGCCGACGCAGGTGCCCGCTGTCGGATTGAGCGTCACCGCCGCGGCTGGCCTGCCGATGCCTCTGATGCCGTCGCGGCTGGTCGGGGCTTCGATCACCATTCCAGACTTTTTCAAGCCGTTAAGCGCGGTTGACACCGTCGAGCGCGCCAGACCGGTGGCGCGTGCGATCTGCAACGCGGAGAGTGCGCCGCGCTCGCTCAGGCAGCGCACGATCATGCTCTCCGGCGACGCGGAGGGTCTGTCGATCAGCCAGGTTCTAAGCGAAGGTTTTGTCATGGCTCAACATAAACATCGTTGACTGATAGCTCCAATATGTCATCTTGGAAAGAACTCGAGATTGACGCATCTCGCTGGCGGCGGCTTCAAACCGCGGCCATAAGCGGTCGAGACGAACCGTGCAACACGATATGGGAGTGAAACGATGAAGTCCGTCATGACCGCGCTTGCGGCCGCTGCTGCGTGCACATTTTTCGCCGGAACAGCCTTCGCCGAGCCCAAGACCAACCTTTTGCACCAATGGGCGACCGGATCGGACGCCCAGGCGATCGCCAAGCTCGGCGAGATGTTCACCGCCAAGGGCGGCAAATGGGAACAGACCTCGATCGCCGGCCACACCGCCAATACGCTGGCCAAGCTGCGCGCCGACGTGATCGCCGGCAATGCCCCGCCTGCCGTGCAGCTCAAGGGCCCTGAGATCGCCGAATGGAACGAGACCGGCATGACCGCCGATCTCGACGAGTTGGCGGCCTCGGAAGGGTGGGAGAAAGTGGTGGCGCCGGAATTGCTTCCGGTGATGAAGCCGACCGGCAAATGGGTCGCCGCGCCCATGAACATCCACCGCATCAACTGGCTCTGGGCCTCGCCCAAGGTCATGCAGGCGGCCGGCGTGGCGGAAATGCCGAAGACCTGGGCCGAGTTCAATGCGGCCTGCGACAAGATCGTCGCCACAGGCAAGATCTGCATCTCGCATTCGACCGCCGACTGGACGGATTCGACGGTGTTCGAGGTCGTGCTCTACGGCCAGGACATCGATCTCTACCGCAAGGCCTTCGTCGAAGGCGATGTCGAGTCCATGCGCAGCCCGGGGATGGTCAAGGCCTTCACGCAGATGCGCCTGATGACGAGCAAATACATGGATCCGGGCATGGTCGGCCGCGACTGGGATTCGATGTCGGCGCTGGTCGGCAAGGGCGACGCGGCGTTCCACATCATGGGCGACTGGACGATCGGCCTTTTGACCGCCGCCGGCTTCAAGGAAGGCACCGACTATGTCTGCGCCCAGGCGCCGACCGATTGGGGCAAACCCGGCTTCATCCTCAACTCGGACTCGGTCGTGTTCTTCAAGCAGAAGGACCAGGATTACATCGACGGCCAGAAGCTGCTGGCCAGCCTGATCCTGTCGCCCGACTTCCAGACGGTCTTCAACCAGGCCAAGGGCTCGATCCCCGCACGCCTGGATATCGATCTGTCGAAGGGCTTCAATCCGTGCCAGCAGCTCTCGCAGAAGGATCTGCAGGCTTCGATCAAGGAGGGCACGCTGGTCCGCTCGATGGCGCACAACATGACCATCCCGCAGAAGATGCGCGGCGCGATCATGGACTCCATTACCGAGTTCGTGGCGACGCCGGACATGTCGCCCGAGGATGGCGCCAATGCGATGGCCGACGCGGCGGAAGCACAGAAATAGACGGGAATGGCCGGGCGCCATCCGCACCCGGCCGTCCGCCATCCCGGTCCCGCGCTCCGCCAGTCCTGTGCTCTGCCAATCTCCGTGCTCTGAATGTCAAATCACGACCTGATCCTGTCGGTACCGACGCCTGCCCGCCCCTGGCGCGAGCGGCTGGGCTCCGCGATGCCCTTGCTCGTGCTCGGCCCCTCTCTCGTGGCGAGCTTCGTCTACGTCTTCGTGTTCACCGGCTGGACGCTCTATATCTCGCTGTCCAACTCCTCGCTGCTGCCGACCTACGGCTTCGTCGGCCTGGACAACTACGCGTCGCTGTGGGCGAACCGGCGCTGGAACATCGCCTACAACAACCTGTTTTTCTTCAGCGCTTTCTACATCGTCGGCTCGATGGCCGTGGGACTGCTGCTGGCGATCCTGATCGACCAGCGCGTGCGCGGCGAAGCGGCATGGCGCACGATCTTCCTGTATCCGCTGGCCGTCTCCTTCATCGTCACCGGCACGGTCTGGAGCTGGCTCTACAATCCGACCGACGGCATCCAGGCCATGGTGCGCGGTTTCGGCTGGACGAGCTTCAGTTTCGCACTGGCCAGCGACCGGCACTATGCGATCTACGCGGTGATCATCACCGGCGTCTGGCAGGCCTCGGGCTTTGCCATGGCGCTGTTCCTGGCCGGCCTGCGCTCGGTGGATCAGGACCTCGTCAAGGCCGCGCAGATCGACGGCGCATCGACGTTCCGCATCTATCGCAAGGTGCTTCTGCCAACCATTGCGCCGATCTTCCTGGCGGTCGCCGTCATCCAGATCCAGTTCGCCATCAAGACCTTCGACCTCGTGGCGGCCCTGACCAAAGGCGGCCCGGGGATCTCGACCACCTTCCCCGCCATCTACGTCTATGACCTGATGTTCCAACGCGGCCAGATCGGCGAAGGTGCGGCCGCCGCCATCATGATGCTTGCCGCTGTTGCCGTGGTGCTGGTGCCCTATTCATTCTGGGTGGTCTGGCGCCGGCGCAAGGAAGCCGGCCATGGCTGACGTCTCCCTGGACCAGTCGCTCGACCGTCGCGCTGCCGCAGTCGCGTCGCGCCGGCATTTTCTCACCCGCTTCGCCATCTATGGGCTGCTGGTCGTCTTCGCGGCGATCTACCTGGTCCCGTTGCTGGTGGTGGTGCTGAATTCATTCCGCGACCAGCAGGAGATCGCGCGCAACGGGTTGATCTCGCTGCCGCGCAGCTTCCGCCTCGATGCCTGGGGCCAGGCCTGGAGCACCTATTGCATCGGCGGCACCTGCGAGGGCATGCAGCGCAACTTCTACAACTCCCTGAAGATGACGATCCCGGCCACGATCATCTCGACGGCGGTCGGCGCGATGAACGGTTACATCCTGTCGAAATGGCGCTTCAGAGGTTCGGAAGCTTTGTTCACCTGCATGCTGCTCGGCGTCTTCATTCCGGGCCAGATTTCGTTGATGCCGTGGGCGTTCATCCTCGGCAATCTCGGCCTCAGCAATTCGGTCTACGGGCTCGTCCTCATCCACGTTATCCAGGGCATTTCGTTCACCACTTTGTTTTGCCGCAACTACTACGTCAGCATCCCCGACGACCTGATCAAGGCGGCGCGCATCGACGGCGCCGGCTTCTGGCGCATCTTCCGCAAGATCATTCTGCCGCTCTCCTCACCGATCCTGATCGTCACGGTGATCTGGCAGTTCACCGGCATCTGGAACGAATATCTGTTCGGCGTCGTCTTCACCTCCGGGCAGCAACAGCCGATCACGGCAGCGCTCGTCGCGCTGACGGCAAGCGGCACCAATGTGCGCGCCTACGATGTCATGAGCGCCGCCGTGCTGATCGGCGCGCTGCCGCCGCTGCTGATCTATCTCTTCGGCGGCAAGTATTTTGTGCGAGGCCTGACGCAAGGTGCCATCAAATGAGGCGCGATCAAGTGAAGGGCATTGCATGTCGACATTGATCATCCGATCGCTGCGCAAGAACTTCGGCGCGGTCGAGGTGCTGAAGGGCATCGATCTCGAAGCGCGGAACGGCGAGTTCATCGCGCTGGTCGGACCGTCCGGCTGCGGCAAGTCCACTCTGCTGGCGATGATCGCCGGGCTCGAATCCGTTACCTCCGGCGAGATCCGCATCGACGGGCGGCTGGTCAATTCGGTGGCGCCGAAGGACCGCGACATCGCCATGGTGTTCCAGTCCTATGCCCTGTACCCGACGATGACGGTGCGCGAGAACATCACCTTCGGCATGGAAAGCCGCCGCGTCCCGAAGCCGCAGCAGGACGAGGCCGTCAAGCGGGTTGCCGCCTTCCTGCAGATCGAACCGCTGCTAGGGCGCAAGCCCGGACAGCTTTCGGGCGGCCAGCGCCAGCGCGTCGCCATGGGCCGGGCGCTGGTGCGCGATCCCAAACTGTTCCTGTTCGACGAGCCGCTCTCCAATCTCGATGCCAAGCTGCGCGTCGACATGCGCACCGAAATCAAGAAGCTGCATCACCGCGTCGGCAAGACCACGGTTTACGTCACCCACGACCAGGTCGAGGCGATGACGCTGGCGTCGCGCATCGCCGTGATGCATCAGGGCGAGGTCCAGCAATTCGACGATCCCGCCACGATCTACAACCGTCCAGCCAACATGTTCGTCGCCGGCTTCATGGGGTCGCCGGCGATGAATTTTTTGGCCGCCGAACTGAGCCAGGAAGGCGGTCGCCGCACTGTTGTCCTGCAGACCGCCGACGGCAAGACGGCCAGCCTGCCGATCGTCCAGGCGCTCCCATCCGACACGCCGCGACAGCTCGTGCTCGGCATCCGTCCCGAGCACATCTACCGCTTCGATCCCGATCTTGCGCGCCGCAAGCCGGGCATCGCGCAGATCGATGCCGTGGTCGAACTGGTCGAGCCGACAGGCGCGGAGACCATGGCCGTCCTGCGCCTGGGCGGCAAGGAGATCACCGGCCGTTTCGACCCCGACGGCACGCCGCTTATGGGCGAGACGGTGACGCTCGGCATCGACATGGCGCGGGCGTGCCTGTTCGACCCGACGACCCAACGCCTGATCTGACCCGATCTGACCGAAGCCTGATCTGAAAAGGGTTCCGCCTTGTCCTTCGCCACCTATCCGAGCCTGTCCGAGCGTGTCGTGCTGATCACCGGCGGTGCGTCGGGCATCGGCGCCGACACGGTCCGCGCCTTCGCCGCCAATGGCGCGCGCGTCGCGTTTCTCGATCTGCAGCAGGAGGCCGGCGAGGCGCTCGCGCGCGAACTCGCCACGGCAGCGCACGCGCCCCTGTTCCTGCGCTGCGACGTGACCGACATCCCTGTCCTGCAGGCCGCGATCGGCACGGTGCGCGAGCGCCTCGGGCCTGTCGCAGTGCTGGTCAACAACGCCGCCGATGACAATCGCCTCTCCGTCGCCGACGTGACGCAGGAATATTGGGACCACGCCCAGGATGTGAACCTCAGGCACCACTTCTTTGCCGCCCAGGCCGTGCATCCACACATGCAGGAACTGGGCTTCGGTTCGATCGTCAATTTTTCCTCGATCGCCTGGCGTTTCGGCGCGTCAGAGATGGCGCCCTATGCGG
This sequence comes from Mesorhizobium sp. M0761, assembly GCF_040320205.1. Taxonomy (NCBI): domain Bacteria; kingdom Pseudomonadati; phylum Pseudomonadota; class Alphaproteobacteria; order Hyphomicrobiales; family Phyllobacteriaceae; genus Mesorhizobium; species Mesorhizobium sp. M0761. The sequence continues at coordinate 7,558 of NZ_JAMYPF010000001.1, read as the reverse complement.
CGGCCAAGGCTGCCGTTATCGGGCTGACCTTCGCGCTGGCGCGGGCGTTTGGCCCCGACAACATCCGCGTCAACGCCATCGAGCCGGGCGCCGTCATCACCGACCGGCAGCGGGAGCTTTGGTACAAGACCCAAGGTTCGGTCGACCAGGTCGTGCAGCGCCAGGTGATCCGCAAGGTTCTGCTCGGCGAGGAGATCGCGCGCACGGTGCTGTTCCTCGCCGCCGATGACAGCCGCATGATCACCAAGCAGTCGATCACCGTGGATGCCGGCCTGCGATGACCACACCTGACTCAAAGGATCGCTTCATGCTCGAGGTCGGCCTGAACCCCTACGGCCTGACCTATCATCTCGGCCTCCAGGGCCGCGGCACGCCACGCGCCAATCCTAGACCTGCGGGGCTCGAAGGTTTCATCGCGCTCGCGACCGATCTCGGCGCGCGCGTGCTGGAGATCTGGGTGCCATGGCTGAGCGAGCTTTCCGACGACGCGGTGATCGCGCTGCGCGAACGGCTCGCCGGCCTTGGCATCACGCCGGTCGTCAGCGGCGGCCTGCTGGTGGGCGAACCGCTCGACGATGCGTTTCGGGCCGCGCGCCTGCTCAAGGCCAAAATCATCCGGACGGCGCTGACGCCGGTTCTCTGCGGCGACCGCAACGCCGCCGGCGCAAAATGGAGCGAGTACGTCGGCATCATTCGAGAGCGATTGGTGGAATGGGGTCCCCGCGCGAATGCCGAAGGGTATGTCCTTGCGATCGAAAACCACCAGGACTTTACCAGCCGGGAACTCGTCGAATTCTGCGCGCTAGGTGGTGACAGTGTGGGCGTCACCTTCGACACCGGCAACACGTTCCCGGTCGGCGAAGCGCCGCTCGATTTTACGAAGGTGATCGCCCCCTATGTCCGCCATGTCCACCTCAAGGACTACCGCGTGCAGTTCACGACCGAAGGCTATCGGCTGATCCGTTGTGCCATCGGCGACGGTGCGGTGCCGTTTGCCGAGCTGTTCGCCATTCTTGGCCAGCACCACGATCGCATGACCGCCGTTCTCGAACCGGGCGCCTTGGAGGCCCGGCATGTCCGCTATCTCAGCGACGACTGGTGGCGAGGCTATCCCCCGAAGACGGCGCGCGAGTTTGCCGCCTGCCTGGCGGCAGCCCAGCGCAACCGGCTGCCCGACGATGCCGACACCCGCACGCCCTGGGAGCGCGAAGACGACGTCTCACTGATTTCCTATGAGCTCGACATGATCCGGCGCAGCGCGGCCAACATGCGCAAATTTGGTTTGATGGAGAAGATCTGATGACGGCACGTGAACTCGATGGACTGACCGCCTTCGTAACCGGCTCCGGCCGTGGCCTCGGCCGCGTGATGGCCGAGCGCCTGGCGGAACTCGGCGCCAATGTCGCGATCCACGACATGGACGAAACGGCGCCGGCCAAATACGGCGAGTTCGCCAATCTCGGCGAAGTGGTCGAGCGCCTGAAGCGGCACGGCACGAAGGTCACGTCGGTGACCGGCAACATTGGCGACCAGAAGGCGGTGGCCGAGATGAAGCGCAGGATCGAGGCCGATCTCGGCGACGTCCATGTGCTGGTCAATTGCGCCGGCGGCGACATCGGCGCCAAGGGCGGCAAGCCGAACCCGAACAACGCCCTCGACATCGAACTGGACGACATCCGCGTGCTCACCGAGAACAATCTGATCGGCACGATGCTGGTCTGCCAGGCCTTCTTGCCGCCGATGAAGCAGCGCGGCGGCGGCTCCGTCATCAACATCGCCTCCGCGGCGGCACATCTCGGCTGCTCGCCCGAGGTCGTTTACTCCACCTTGAAGGCCGCGGTCGTGCATTACACGCGCTGTCTCGCCAAGGAACTGATCGACGACGGCGTGCGCATCAACGCGGTCAGCCCAGGCGCCACGAAGACGGCACGCTTCCAGGCGACCCGCGTGGTCGATCCGGAGCGCATGGATTCCAGCCGCAAATCGCTGAACCGCTATGCGGAACCGGAAGAGATCGCGGAGGCGGTGGCCTTTCTAGCCGGCCCCCGCGCACGATTTATCAATGGGCAGGTGCTCCGCGTCGATGGCGGGTTTACGATCTTTCCGGGGTGATGGCGGGGTGCCTCGGATTTCAATTTCGGGGCCGAAAGCGGAAGGTCCGTTTTCGGGATTCCTGGGTTAAATTGCCCCCTCACGCCTCGAGCTTTTCGCAGCGTCAAAACGGCTGTGGAGGGATTGGCAGGCTATACCGCTGACGAAGCGCACATGTGACGCACCGAGGATAAGTAACCCCGCTTGGTCACGAGGGCGCTGCCGACCGGTTGGTCGAAACTGGCGCTGGTACTCGCTATTCACGAACTTGCCGATCACCCTGACGAGGTCCACTAAGCAATGGTGAACGTCATTTCTGAAGTCGCAAGCAACTCGGCCGCCCTACTCCATTGAGGTCAGCCATGCCTTCGCGGAGCCGACGCAATCTCTGCTGGAGCCTGCATGCTTCTTCAGGCGCAAGCGCTGTGTCTCAGTGCGGGATGAATCCTTTTCTCAGCCAAGCCAATATCTTGCTCCCATTGAGGACCCTGCGGACACGCCCGGCGGCCCAGCCAGCCTGCATGGTGGCGCCGGTGTGGCAACTGCAGACGATCTCATGCAACTGCCAATCGGAGAGTTCGAAGAAGCGTCTGGCTTCCCCGTAGGTATCCGATTGCATGCCCGACGCACGCAGCAGTGGATCGTCAAAGGCGACACTGATCGCCGATCCGACCGCGCGCGCTTCTCCGCGGACAGAGGGATGCAGATGCTCAGTCCCGGTGAGAGCCACAAGGGAGCGCGTCGGATTTCGATAGAGCAGTTCCGCCCACCGCTCTATCCGTTGCGTCCTTGTAGCCAGCAGAGCCGGCGATAGTGGACTGATGTCCGCGACTGACTGGAGTTGATCGAGTGTCTGGTGCTTCATGACTGCCTCCTGTTGGTCGTTCCAATCCCAAGGCCTTTGCTGCAGGATTGGCTCACACGCTAAGCCGCCTCGTAAAGGAGCGGCGGCCGATCAGGTGTTGCCACCAATCGCCCACAGGCACCACGCGGCGGCATCTGCAGCGACCCCAACTGCATTCCTTCGCCAATGTTCCAGCGGGATGAAAAAAACTGTGCGGCCGGCCGACCCGACGGACCCGGCTGGCGCACGCAGGATCCTGAACTGCTGGACGATGATGACGCAGGCCTGGAAAGGCGGCTAGGTTGGACCTTGCTTTTCAGGCTTGACCATGATGTTTCACTACCCGCTCGGTCATCGCGGGAAGGCCAGGAGCAGAGCCGCTGGCAACGGTGAGTTGCGGACGAGGGCGGGCGGTGGAGGACGACGCCCTTGGGCCGCCAGGTCACTGAAGGACCAACCGAAGCGGCGCTTCGGGCGTAAAAGCGATGTCCTTGTAGGTCTGCAATGTCTGCTTATGGAGGAACGGCGGCAAGGCCTCTTTGACCGGCATGGGGCGCATTGCTGACCGGCAGATTTTCGGCCGACAGCAGACCCTCTGCTGCTTGGGTACCCAGCACGCAAGCTGACATGTGAGACCTCGGTGCGAAGGCCGGGACCACGCCCTCTCGCGCTTGGTTCGCATGTTGGCGCTGAAGCGCCTTATCGTTCAGCCTCGCGGCACATAGATCATATGAACCGTATCGTCATCGATCAATGTGCTCGACACCAGTTGCAGCGGAGGCCTTGCCTCGTGGAAGAAGGGCTTGCCTTTGCCGAGCACGAACGGCCTCACGTGCAGGTGATATTCCTCGATCAGGCCCAGCCCGGTCATAAGACCGGCCAGTTCCGGACCGGAAACGCTCAGGGTACCCTCCGTGCGGGCCGCGATCTCGCGAATCTGCGTTTCAATATCTCCGGAGATGAGGGTGGCGTTGGGGCCTACCCGTGAAAGTGTGCGCGAAACGACCCATTTGGGCAGCTTGCGCCAGAGTGTCGCGAACTGGCGAAGCGGAGCGTCCCATTCCGCGTGATCATCGTCCCAATAGCGCATGACCTCGTACATCCGGCGGCCATACACAGCGCCGGCATGGTTGCGAATCGTCTCGATCCAGTACTCGAAGTGCTTCTGGCTTGGTGCGCCCATGACCAGATTTCCGGCAAGGTCATCGACATAGCCATCGATGGAAACGTTCATTCCCAAGATAAGTTTGGCCATAAGCAGCGCCTTCGCATAGTCGGTTCACGGGTTAACCGCTTGTAATTTGCAAGCAGCCAGACGCTATAGCAACTGATTGCAAATCGCAAGCAGCATGGAAGAAGCGTTCGTGCCGCAAACGAGCCCTGCCTTGTCCCATCAACCCTGCACTTGAACAGCTGGGTGATCCGTCCCCGCTACCGCCATCTAGGCCTGCCTTCCCGAATCAAGCTGCACCCCAAGTCGCTCGTTCCGTCTCCACCGCACCACGGCGCGATAGCTGGTATGATCTACCGGCACGTGAAGCACGAAACGGTCGGGGATTGCGATATCGGCCTTCACCCGTAGCTCCGCGCCATGGGCGTGCTGGTTACAAACCAGACAATTGATACTGGCGTCGCCAACGCGGATTGTCGCTTCCTTCAGAACAAGATCACGGATATGCGACCGTCGCTCTATCGGTGGGTCAGTCGGCATTGCCTTATCCCTCTGATGTGTCGACCTGAAACTCTTCTGAACCCGGAATGGAAAGCGCACTACCGGCCCAGCGGTTGCCTCGAAAGACTGACGAGCTCGGCTTCGTCGACCACGCCGGCCATATAGTTCGCGATAATCCGGGATGCGATGGCGTCGCGTGCTTCGGGCGACTGACCGTCGCGCTTAAGCTGCTCGAATACACGGCCCAACAGCTCGAGTTCGGATGGCTGCAAAACGCCGGCCTCGGTGGCTTTGCGTCGAATGGGCATTTGTGATCCTCCACTACGGTCAACAACATACGACCGCGGCAGGGAAACTCAACTCACCTGTCGAGGGCGCCGCGCGGGCGGCGCCGACCACAAATCCCGTTTACCCGAGCGGGGAGTTTTTCACTCAAAGCCACAGTGATCTGGCGTCCATACAAAGCCCGCCAGCAAAGCCGGCGGGCGCAATAGTCATAAGATACGCCGCTAGAACCAGCTTCGGTCGCGTTCCTGGCTTTGCCCGAGCAGCATGCCGATCAACAACCCGGCAATGCCGCCAAGCACGAAAGCGCTGCTGATGGTGCCGGGATTTTGCTGGACGGCTTCGGACACCGTCTGCGCCTGCGATCTCAGCTGCTGCGTTGCCCGTGCCGCGCGCTCGGTCGCGCTGCCGTACCAGCCGCCGGCTTCGCCGACGGCATCTTCTGCGCGGTCGGCAAGCGTCCGGTTGATCTTGCTGATCTCGCGCTTCAGCGATGCGACCTGCTTCTCCAGGGCCTCCTGGGCCTCTCGGGCGGACATCTTCGGGGTGTCCTTGGGGGTGTCCTTCGCGGTGTCCTTCGGGGTGTCGTTGTCGGCCATGGCTGTTCCTTTCGTTGAGGCAGGGGGAACGGCCAACGGACAAGGATGGTTCCGCTGCCTGCGCTCACAGTCATTCACCCGGCCGGCCGCCAACTTTGGGAACACTCTCCCGATCCAACGGTTGTGGCTGATGGAGGGCACGCATTTGTCGAATCGATCGAGCCATGCTGAAACGCTGCGGACGGTCTCCGATCTGCTACACCGCGCCCGCCGTGTCATTCGCGACGGCGGCCATGCGGCGGCGATGTTCGAAATAGACACGCTGCTGCAGGTCGCCCAGACAGAGGTTGCGCGCCGCCTCGAACGCAACGATCGCTGAACCTCGATAGGCCACCGCGGGCACTATTCATTGCGGGCGGCGAAGGCCTCGTTTCCCTTTGCGATGGACTTGCAAGGCGCCCATCGAGCGGGTCGCCGTCCGAGCCACGCGTCGACATCGCAAAGGCGCAAAATCCGAGGATGAGGGGCCATCATCGCGGCATCGACCCTCCCGGTTATAACGCTTGGGCGGCGGAACAAAGCTTGGCCGCACTGGTTAGGCTCACAGCACGATGTGTGCCCCAACGAGGATCTCTGTCCATGAAAACACGTGTTCTTCTAGCTTCGCTGGCCACCGCCACAGCCATGGTCTTCGCCCTGCCCGCCTTCGCCGCCGACAGTGCTCAGGACTTTGTCGACAAGGCTGCCATCGGCGGCCTGTTCGAAGTGGACTCCAGCAAGATCGCAGAAGGCAAGGCCCAGGATCAAGGCGTCAAGGATTTCGCCAAGAAGATGATCGACGATCACGGCGCCGCCAACGCCAAGCTTGCGACCATCGCCGGCGAACAGAAGCTGAAAGTGCCGACGGAGCTGGACGCCAAGCACAAGGCCGATCTGGAGGCTCTGCAGAATGCCAACGATGCCGTCGACAAGCCCTATGTCCAGATGCAGCGCGATGCGCATTCGGAGGCGGTCACGCTGTTCGAGAGCTACGCCAAGGACGGCGACAACGCGCAGCTGAAGACCTTCGCCTCCGAGACCTTGCCGACGCTCAAAATGCATCAGGAAATGGTCGAGAAGATCGCTTCCGCCGACAATGCATCGTCGACCACCAGCTCCACCACCCCGGCCGTGAGCACGACCGACACCACCAATTCGGCCGCCCCGGTCCCGGGTGCCAACAGCTTCACCGAGGATCAGGCGAAGAGCCGCATTCAGGATGCCGGCTTCTCCGGCGTGTCCAAGCTGACCAAAGACGACCAGGGCATCTGGCGCGGTCAGGCCACCAAGGATGGCAAGACCACGACCGTGGCGCTCGATTATCAGGGCAACGTCGTTGCCGGCGCCAACTGAACCTCTGAACCAGATCGAGGAGATCAAGACCATGAAAACCGTAACCGGACTTTTCGACAACTACGATGATGCCTCCGATGCCGTCGGCGAACTGGAGGCAATCGGCGTGCCGCAGGCCGACATCAGCATCGTCGCCAACAATTCGGACGACTGGTACGACGATGGCGACACCTCCAACGCCGCCGAGGATGCAGCCGGCGGCGCCGGTCTCGGAGCCGTCATTGGCGGCGCCGGCGGGCTTCTGACAGGGCTCGGCATCATGGCCATTCCGGGCGTCGGTCCGGTCGTGGCCGCAGGATGGCTGGCCGCCACCGCGGTCGGCGCCGTTGGCGGCGCGGTCGTCGGGGGCGCTGCCGGCGGCATCGTCGGGGCGCTGACCGAGTCAGGCGTCCCCGAAAGGGATGCGCATGTCTATGCGGAGGGCGTTCGCCGCGGTGGCACGATGGTGACCGCCAGGGTCAGTGACGAACTCGCCGACGAGGCCGAGCGTATTCTTGGCGAGTCCAACTCGGTCGATCTGCAAGACCGCCGACGCGCCTATGAAGCCGGTGGCTGGACCGGCTTCGATGCCAATGCCGACCCCTACACCGACATCGAGGCCGAGCGCGACAAAACGCGCAACGCCAGCCCACTCTGATCATCGAGCCCCGGCGCCGGAACCCGGCGGGGGCGCGGGGGGAGTGGGGCCGCGGCCAACGAGCGTAAGAATATGGCGGTAGGGGGGCGGGGTTGAAT